>JBJOPS010000018.1:0-20362 GCA_046050465.1 Pseudomonadota bacterium
CACCGCCAAGTTGCCCAGATTGAGCTTGATGATCTTTTGGCCCTCGTCCTCCATCTGACGCGCCGCGTCCATGATGGGACCGCGGATGTCATAGAGCACATTGGCCAGCTTGGCAGATTTCCGAATGGGTTTCAAAGTCCCTCCTAAGGGTTCAGCACGACTGGATGAGACCTATAATTTGACCACAGTTCTGTGCTGCGCTAGTGCGGTGCAGCATCTGACATAAGACGTCCGATTTTCTCTTGTCCCGCTCACGCCAGCATGAAGCTCCAACCTGACAAATTTGACGTGCAATCCATCTCGGGTTACGGGCTGGGCTGGATCCGGGTTGACGACGAGCAAATCACACACAGTGTGGTGATCGCCTCGGGTGGGCAGCGGTTGGCGTGGTGTTGTGCCCGGTTTCAGGATCTGACGACCAATCACTTCGCCAGACTGACTGAGTTAAGTCCCGAGCTGGTAATTTTTGGCAGCGGTGAACGCATCCGTTTTCCCCAGCCTCAATGGTTACAACCCCTGATGGCCAAACGTATTGGCCTGGAAACTATGGACACGCAGGCAGCCTGTCGAACCTACAACATTCTGGCTGCAGAAGGACGCAATGTGGTTGCCGCTCTTTTACTGGATCATGCGTCTTGAGGTGGTGGTGCAAGTGCTTGATGGGTCGTTTTCGGAGTAAAATTGCAATTTGGTCGGGAGTTCAAGACGGGAGTTCAAGAGCGACATGAACAATCAAGTTTTTCTCCTGACCCTGTCTGACACATCCTGCAAACGGGAACAAAGTTAAATATGGCGATCGTTGTCAACAAACCTCTCCCAGAATTTGAAGCAAACGCCACTGGCGGTGTGAAGGTAACCAACTCCAGTCACACGGGAAAAACCCTGGTTTTATATTTTTACCCCAAGGACAACACCCCTGGTTGCACCACGGAAGCAATGCAGTTTCGAGACAAGTACAAGGATTTTGTGAAAGCGGGGGCCGCCGTGTTCGGCGTATCCCGCGACAACATGAAGTCCCACGACGAGTTCAAACTCAAGCTGGAGTTGCCGTTCGAGCTGATTGCGGACACTGAAGAAAAAATGTGTCACATGTTTGGTGTGGTCAAGAACAAGATCATGTACGGCAAGAAGGTCAAGGGCATTGAGCGCAGCACCTTTTTGATTGGTGCCGATGGCCTCCTGAAGGAAGAGTGGCGCGGGCTGAAAGTACCCGGACATGTAGATGACGTGCTCAAGGCTGTCAAATCTCTGAAAAAAGCCGCCTGAAACAACTGCATACGGCAGTCAAACGTTTGATTTGGTCATGCATAATGACCGCCATGCCTTTGAAATTCGCGACCAAGTTTGCACCAGCGTACCGTATTCAAGCCGCCTTGACTCAAGGCGGCTTTTTTCTTTCCTGAATTCTGAGCTCTGTTTTTGCAAACATCACTAACCATCATGCCATTGCCCCCTGCTCCCGCCAAACGCGCAGCCCTGCTGGCGCACGACATTTTTAACGTGACCGCCCGTATTGCGCCCAAACCAGTCAAAAAAACCAGCCGCCCATCTTCAGTCGATATGAACGAGTCCGAAACACAGGCCCGTGAAATCAGTGCGCGTGGTGACAACGGCGCCAGGCAGCCCGCCCCGCCTTCAGACAAGCTGGCGCGGGCAGTCACCTCAGAGTCAAGTCAAGTGAAACCAACGGTTGCAAGACCTAGTGCCACCACTCAGGAGTTGAACGCAACCAAACGCAAGAAGAGCAAGGCAACCGGCGCGACCAAGCTGTTTGTGCTGGATACCAACGTGCTGCTGCACGATCCCATGTGCCTGTTCCGGTTTGAGGAACATGACATCTTCCTGCCGATGATCGTTCTGGAAGAGCTGGACGGCCACAAAAAAGGCATGACCGAGGTCGCCCGCAATGCGCGCCAGACCAGCCGTACACTGGATGCATTGGCAGGAGCAAATGGCGCTGACATCGACATGGGCCTGCAGCTCGACACCACTGGTCACCGCGAAGCCAAAGGCAAACTGTTTTTTCAGACCCGGCCGCTGAACTACACCCTGCCCACCAGTCTGCCCCAAGGCAAGGCTGACAACCAGATTCTGGGTGTCGTCGAAGCGCTGCGCCAGCAGCATACGGCCATGGCCAGTGAATCCAAAGCGGATGCTCGGGGAGTGGTGCTGGTGTCCAAGGACATCAACATGCGCGTCAAGGCCCGTGCCCTGGGCTTGGCTACCGATGATTACCAGAACGACAAGACACTGGAAGACGGCGACCTGCTGTACTCCGGCTCCATGGCGCTACCTGTCGACTTCTGGGCGACCCACGGCCAGACGGTGGAGAGCTGGCAGAGCGGGGCCCACACGTTCTACCGCATTTCGGGGCCGGTGGTGCCCAGTCTGCTGATCAATCAGTTTGTCTACTTGGAGGCCCCAGGCGAGCCAGCACTGTATGCACGCGTGACCGAGATCCGTGGCAAAACTGCCGTCTTCAAAACCCTCAAGGACTTCAACCACCTGAAGAATGCCGTGTGGGGCGTCACCACCCGCAACCGCGAGCAGAACTTTGCCATGAACCTGCTGATGGACCCGGAGATAGACTTTGTCACCCTCACCGGCACAGCTGGCAGCGGCAAAACCCTGATGGCGCTGGCCGCAGGCCTGACGCAGGTGCTCGATGATCGTCGTTACACCGAGATCATCGTCACCCGCGCAACGGTAAGCGTGGGTGAAGATATTGGTTTTTTGCCCGGCACCGAAGAAGAAAAGATGGGCCCGTGGATGGGCGCGCTGGACGACAACCTGGAGGTCCTGAGCAAGGCCGACACTAGCGCTGGCGAATGGGGACGTGCGGCCACCAGCGAGCTGATTCGCAGCCGCATCAAGATCAAAAGCATGAACTTCATGCGTGGTCGCACATTCCTGACCAAGTACGTCATCATCGATGAAGCCCAGAATTTGACGCCCAAGCAAATGAAGACGCTGATCACCCGCGCCGGTCCTGGCACCAAGATTGTCTGCATGGGGAACCTGGCACAGATCGACACACCCTATCTCACCGAAGGCTCTTCGGGCCTCACGTTTGCTGTTGACAAGTTTAAGGGCTGGTCGCACAGCGGACACATCACACTGGCTCGCGGCGAGCGGTCTCGACTGGCAGATTTTGCCAGCGAAGTGCTATAAAAAATATAGCTAACAACCTATGTCCTGAATGGGGAAATGGCTGATTTTCCTTAAAAATCACCCCCGACACCACTGGCCAGACTCTCAAACCGGGTTTGTGATTTCTGGAAGAACAGCTTGACGGTGCCGGTAGGCCCGTTACGCTGTTTGGCAATGATGATCTCGGCCACGTTTTCTTCCTTGGACTCCTTGTTGTAGTAGTCGTCCCGGTAGATGAACATGATGACGTCGGCGTCCTGCTCGATGGCGCCAGACTCGCGCAGGTCGCTCATCATCGGGCGCTTGTCGGTGCGTGACTCGACGCCCCGGCTGAGCTGCGACAACGCGATCACCGGGCATTGAAGTTCCTTGGCCAGCATCTTGAGGCCGCGCGAGATTTCGCCCACAGCCGTGGCGCGGTTTTCGTCGCTCATGCTGCTCGATACGCTCATCAGCTGCAGGTAGTCCACCACAATCAACCCCAGCTTGCCGCACTGGCGCGCCAGGCGCCGGGCGTTGGCGCGCAGCTCGCTCACAGTGAGGCCGGGTGTCTCGTCAATGTGCAGCGAGACATTGCGTAGCTTTTCAATGGCCTCGGTAAGCCGGGGCCACTCGTCATCCTTGAGTTTTCCGGTGCGCAGGTTGCTCTGGTCAATGCGTCCGATGGAGCCCACGATACGTACCGCCAGTTGCGAAGCACCCATTTCCATGGAGAACACCGCTACTGGCAAACCCTCATGCAACGCCACATGCTCGGCAATGTTGATGGCCAGCGCAGTTTTCCCCATGGACGGGCGTGCCGCGAGCACAATCATGTCGCCTGCCTGCATGCCGGACAGGTAGCGGTCCAGGTCATAAAACCCGGTAGGCACACCGGTGATGTCATTCGGGTTGTCAGCCATTTCCTGAACCCGGTCCAGCAGACTCACCACCAGTGAATCCATGCCCTGGAAACCCTGCTTCATACGGGATCCCTGCTCGCCGATATTGAAGATCTTCTGCTCGGCCTCGTCCACGATAGTAGCCACAGGCCGCCCCTGGGTATTGAAGGCATTGGTAGCGATTTCGTCGCTGGCACTGACCAGTTTTCGCAGGATGGAGCGCTCGCGCACGATCTCGGCGTAACGGCGAATGTTGCCCGCGCCAGGCACATATTGCGCCAGAGAATTCAGGTAGGCCAAACCACCCACCTCCTCGGCCTTGCCCAGGCTTTGCAGGTGTTCATATACAGTGATCACATCAGCGGGTTTGGATGCGTTGATCAGGCCACCAACCGCCGTAAACACCAGTTTGTGCTCGTGCCGATAAAAGTCGCCATCGGTCAACAAATCCCCCACACGGTCCCAGGTGGCGTTGTCCAGCAGCAAACCACCCAGTACGCTGGACTCCGCCTCAATGGAGTGCGGCGGGATGCGTAACTGGGCAACTTGACGGTCCTGGCCGTAATCATCGATGGCGGAAAGTACGGCAGACATGGGTGATCGAGTAGTTGATTGGGCGTTCTTGTGGCTGACTTGGGTGAACCCTGATGCTACGCGGTCAGCCGCATGGCGTCACGGGATAACTTTGTGCATAAGTGGTGGGTTAGCTGTGATCCCGTCTGTAAAACAGGCCCCCGAAAAGCAAAAAGCCGCCGGGAATGCCCCCGACGGCCTTGACTTGCAAAAAACCGAAGTCGGTGCGAATTAAGTGGTTTCGCCGTAGACCGACACGGTGATGTCCACCACCACGTCAGTGTGCAATGCCACGCTGACTGCGCTGTCACCAACAACCTTGATCGGGCCATTGGGCATGCGGATCTGGGACTTCACAACTTTGTAGCCCAGCTTGTTCAGTTCTTCGGCGATGTCGTAGTTGGTCACCGAACCAAACAGGCGGCCATCGACGCCAGCTTTTTGAGTCAGCTTGGCGGTAGAACCAGCCAGTTTGACGCCCAAAGCCTGGGACTCGGCCAGTTTGGCGGCAGCCGCTTTTTCCAGTTCGGCACGCTTCACTTCAAATTCCTGCTTGGCAGCAGCAGTCGCGCGACGCGCACGGCCAGAAGGAATCAGGAAGTTACGGGCATAGCCGTCTTTGACCTTGACGATTTCGCCGAGGGTGCCAAGGTTCACAACCTTGTCGAGCAGAATGATTTGCATGGTGTGACTCCCTTAGATGCGGTGCTGGTCGCTGTACGGCAGCATCGCGAGGAAACGCGCGCGCTTGATGGCGGTGTTGAGCTGGCGCTGGAAAATGGCACGGGTGCCAGTCAGGCGGGCAGGAATGATCTTGCCGTTTTCGGCAATGAAATCACGCAAGGTGTCAATGTCCTTGTAGTCGATCTCTTCAACGCCTGTGACGGTGAAGCGGCAAAAGCGCTTGCGCTTGAACAGCAGGTTTTGTGCGGGACGCTTGGGGCGCTTGTCTTTACTGAAACGTTTTGGTCCGGGCATGATGGACTCCTGAAAAAATTAATCTTGCAAAAATTCTTGAATATGAAACACGACGTGTTTGCCGTTGCGGGGAGTTGCCAGAAAACCGCTGAACTTCCAGATACTACCTGGGGCCTGCTTCGCAAGCCGCTCGGCTATCGCACTGAAAGCCACTGCTTTCAAAGCCGCCTTCACCTGTCTGGTTTGACCTGCTTCCTGAACTTCCGACTCGTGTTCGAGTTTCATGCTCAGTGCCGGCAAACCGGCCGGCGTGTATCGCATCGCTTCAAGCTCAACAATACTGGCCGTCAAAGTCAACAGATTGCAAGCGACGTGGCTTACTTCACTCACTCCTCAACAACACAGCGCGGTTTTATCGGTCTGAACCGTGAAACTCGGCTTGCTGAGTCTTGCGGGCGTCTTCACGCTCCACCGTCTTCATCATTGAAGAAGGGCCGGTATCGGCCTTTTTCTTGGACACGGTCAGGTGACGCAAGACAGCATCGTTGAACTTGAACGCATGTTCGAGTTCAGCCATCACGGCCTGATCGGCCTCGATGTTGACGCACAGATAGTGAGCCTTGGCCAGCTTGTTGATCATGTAGACCAACTGGCGACGACCCCAGTCTTCAACACGGTGCACTTTGCCACCGCCAGCGGTGATCATGCCCTTGTAACGCTCCAGCATGGCCGGAACTTGTTCGCTCTGATCCGGATGGATCATGAGGATGATTTCGTAATGACGCATTGATACTCCTTGTGAATTGCCCAAAACGGGCAGCCAAAACGGCTGATAAGCTGCCCTCAGCGTCTAAATGAGGTGCAGCAAGGCTAAGCTTTCGATTATATGATATTTGGTGTTGAGCCAAAGAAAAGGCCCCGCCGTGCGGGGCCTTTTGCTTGCTTAATGAGCTCGAATTAACGAATCACGGCCAATTCTGTGCGCTTGCCACCTTTATAAGTCATGAGTGTCAGGGCACCGTTCTTGATGTCGCCCTTCTCGTCGAAGGAGATATTGCCAGTCACACCCTTATGGTCGGCAGTAGCAGCCAGCACAGGCAGGTACTTGGCAGGGTCAGCCGAGTCAGCCTTGACCATGGCCGCAACCATCACGTTCAAAGCATCATAGACGTAGGGTGCATACACCTGGACGTCAGCACCAAATTTGGTCTTGAAGTCAGCCTTGAATTTTTCCATGCCGACTTTTTGCTCGCCCTCAACACCACCAGCTTCGGCGCAATAGACCATGTCGTCCTTCATCGCGTCGCCAGCCAGCTTGGGTAGTTCGCTGGAGCAAATACCATCGCCGCCCATGAACTTGGCCTTGATGCCCAATTGAGCCATCTGCTTGATCATGGGGCCTGCAACAGCGTCCATGCCACCGAAGAACACGACGTCCACTTTCTTGCCCTTGAGGGTGGTCAGGATGGCGTTGAAGTCGGTTGCCTTGTCGGTGGTGAACTCGTGACCGGCGATCTTGCCGCCAGCAGCTTCAACGGCTTTCTTGAACTCTTCAGCAACGCCCTGGCCGTAAGCGGTACGGTCATCAATCACGCC
Organism: Pseudomonadota bacterium; assembly: GCA_046050465.1. Classification (GTDB taxonomy): domain Bacteria; phylum Pseudomonadota; class Gammaproteobacteria; order Burkholderiales; family Burkholderiaceae_C; genus Egaibacter. The sequence goes on from JBJOPS010000018.1 coordinate 7,119, forward strand.
AATGGACTTGCCTTTGAGTGTGGCAACTGCATATTTGCCCAGGGTGCTGCCCAGATGCACGTCGTCAGCCACCACACGGAACGTGGTCTTGTAGCCTTGGCGGGTGAACTTGGGGTTGGTAGCAGATGGAGAAATCTGGGGGATATTGGCGTCGCTGTAAATCTTGGAAGCGGGGATGGAAGTGCCAGAATTCAGGTGGCCAATCACACCGGCAACTTTGGCATCAGCCAGCTTTTGTGCAGCAGCGGTGCCCTGCTTCGGGTCACCTGCGTCATCTTCAGGCATCAATTCCAGGGTGACCTTTTGACCACCAATGGTCACGCCCTTGGCGTTGAGTTCGTCGATGGCCATCTTGGCGCCATTTTCGTTGTCTTTGCCCAAGTGGGCAATGGCGCCGCTGGTGGGGCCAACGTGACCGATTTTGATCACATTGGCTGCAGGAGCGGGTGCTGCCGGAGCCGCTGCGGGAGCAGCAGCAGGAGCTGCTGCTTCTTCTTTTTTGCCGCATGCGACCATCAACGCAGCGGCTGCGCACAACGTCAGGGTAGTACGAAATGTCATTTGCATAGAAACTCCAAGGGGTATTATCAAAAAGTTGAAAGGTGGTTATTCACCTCAACAACCCATGAGGATAGCGCATTTTCTCTGTCAGCACCATAGCAAAACCTCTAGAGGATGCCGGGGGAAAACCCTGTCGACCAATCCGGCTTGACGCACCACCCCTGCCTCGATCTCATGGTCTTTTTGCCATATCGAACTCGAGTGCAACCGCATCTGCAACCGATTGACGAACAGCCGCTTCGATCCCCGGACAAAGTCGTGCAGCCATGGCATTGATCTGGTCACCCACCACAGGGGCGATGGCCTCTCGCAACATTGGCTCTAGAGCAAGATCCACCCGTTGCAGCACCCGATGAATCATTTGCTCCTTGTCCAGTGGCAGCGCGATATCTTCCTGAACCACATCAAGAGGCCGAACAATTTCCGTTAGTGTCGGTAAAAATCGTGGCAAATTGCGTGGGGATGTGGACATTATTGTGCTCCCGACAGGGTAAGGTCATGATGCCTGATGGTATATCCGAGGCCTGCATAATGCTTCCAGCGCTGGCGTGCCTGCAGGCGGTCCTGATCATCCGAAGTCACCACTTCAATCAAGCAAGCAAACTGCTCGAAGCCATCAGGCACACGTGCACACCAATTCACCAGAACGTCCTGATGCGGAACCTGTGAAAGACTTTCCATTAGCACTATAGGCGAGTTTAAAGTGACTTTCGGATCAGATGGCTGTCGGCAATGCGGCACAAAATCGTACGCCACAAAAGTCCACAACGCCATATCGAGTTGGTTCAATGATGTTGCTTCACCCACCACCACCACCCGAGCTCCGCTGCGTATCGCTTTTCTGAGTAGTCGACATAGGTAACCCAATTTGTCGGGCACATTGAAGTGGAACGCAACTTCTGTCATGGCTCAAATCTGCAGTGAACGGGCAACAAGTCAGGCTTTGCCGACTCTCTTCACAACTTGCGGAGACGTGGACTCGACACTCTGGGCAATCAGATAGGCCAACAGTAACCCCACCGGGCGGCCGGTTGCCCCCTTGGCGGCACCACTCTTCCATGCAGTACCGGCGATGTCCAGATGCGCCCACGGATATCTGGCCGCAAAACGCTGAAGGAATTTGGCCGCCGTAATGGCGCCGCCCGCGCGTCCCGCCACATTCGCCACATCGGCAAAATTAGTCTTTAGCCCATCGGCGTATTCTTCGTCCAACGGCAGCCGCCAGCACAGATCCTGCGAGCTCTCGCCAGCAGCCTGCAACGCCTGGGCCAAATCGTCGGCACTGGCAAACATACCACTACGCACCCCACCCAGTGCGATAACGCAAGCGCCTGTCAGTGTGGCGATATCAATGACGGCCCTGGGCTTGAAGCGCTCGGCATAGGTCAAGGCATCACACAGAATCAGACGGCCTTCTGCATCGGTATTCAATATCTCGATCGTCTGGCCGCTCATGCTGGTCACGACATCGCCCGGTTTGATGGCACGACCATCAGGCATGTTCTCACACGAAGGGATAATGCCTACGACGTTAATCTTCGGTTTGATGTCAGCCAGCGCCCGAAATACACCCAGAACACTGGCGGCACCACACATGTCGAACTTCATCTCATCCATCTCGGGCGCGGGCTTGATCGAAATGCCCCCGGTGTCAAACGTGATGCCTTTGCCAATAAGCACAGTCGGCGCTTCGGACTTGGTGGCGCCGTTGTACCGCAGCACAATAAACCGCAGAGGCTCCTCAGAGCCTTTTGCCACAGCCATGAACGCGCCCATGCCCAGTTTTTCCACCTGTTTGGGCAATAAAACTTCACAGCTAATCCCGGGCACCCTGGCCAACTCCCTGGCGGCCTGCGCCAGCAAAGTGGGCGTCGCGTGATTCCCTGGGCGATTGGCCCATTCCTTTGCCAGTTCAATTCCCTCTACACCGGCGACTGCCTGGCTAAAGCCTGCCTTCATCACGGACGCATCAGGCACACCCAACACCACTTTCTGCAACACTCGACCTGCCGGCTTCGACTTGGTGGTGGTGTAAACGTAACTGGCATCGGCAATGCCCAGGATGGTGGCGCGAACCACTTCTTCACTGGTCTTCGAGGCAAAACATACGGTCAAACGTTTGACACTGCCTGCCTTGACCGCAGCCATCGCCCCAGAAATGGACTGACACACCTGCCGGACAGTCCCTTCGCCGATCCCTGCCAGCAATACACGAGGGCTCACGACGCCCGCCGAGCGATAGACATGCAGCAGCTTGCCTGCCTTGATATCCAAGTGACCCGCTTTAACTGCCTGCGCAATGAAATCGCCCAATACACCAGTACCGGGCTCGAAGGCGGTGGAAATAAGCACCAGCAGCATGTCGGATTTTTCTCTGGCAGCGCCGGCAATCTCCAAGGATTTCAATTCAAAGTTCATAATTCTTCATAATTCGGATTTCCCCAGCGTTCAATGTTATTCCATTCTTCCATTCGCAAAGAGCTGGCACGCAGTTTTGGTGCCACACTGGTGGTGTTGGCAACCGTTGTCATGACGATGATTTTGATCCGCACACTGGGTCAGGCAACACGCGGTAATGTTAACCCTGCGGAAGTACTGATGGTCATGGGCTACACCGTGTTGGGCCACTTGCCCACGATCCTGACGCTGAGCCTTTTTATTGCCATTGTCAGCACGCTTTCAAGGTTATACAGCGACAGCGAAATGGCGATCTGGTTTTCCAGCGGGCAGGGTTTGATCAGTTTTCTGGGGCCTGTTACACGTTTTGTATGGCCCGTCATTTTGGCAATCGCCTTGCTGGCGCTGTTTGCATGGCCATGGACCCATCAGAAGTCACAAACGTTGCGTGAGCGTTACGAACAGCGGGGTGACCTGGACAGGATTACTCCGGGCCAGTTTCAGGAGTCTGCCGACGGCAGCCGGGTGTTTTTTATCGACAAAGACTCTGCGGATGGGAAAACAGGTGGCGACGTGTTCATCATGTCCAACGAAAAGGGGAAGCAGCTGATCACGTCTGCCCGGAGCGGCCGCATCGAGATGGTTGACGGCGAGAGATTTCTGATCCTCAACCGGGGGCAGCGTCTGGAAAGTACTTCGGACTCGTCCGACCTCAAATTGAGCGAATTCGAAGGTTACGGTGTTCGCATTGGCCAAAAGGCCCAATTGCCGGACAGCCAGAAGCCGCCGCGCACACTGCCCACACGAATCTTGATCATGGAGCCCACCGCACCGAATCTGGGCGAACTGTCCTGGCGCATCGGGCTGGCGCTGGCGGCCATCAATCTGGCCTTGATCGGATTAGTCGTTTCCAGCAGCAACCCGCGCGTGGGCCGCAGTGGAAATCTGATTTTTTCTCTGTTTGCATTCATTCTTTATTACAACCTGTTGAATCTTGGGCAAAGCTGGATATCAGGCGGTACCTCCAGTTTCTACCGATTCATGTTGTTGCTCCACGGTGGTGTGTTTGTCGTGACGATAGCCTGGTTAATCAAGCGTCATTTCAATTGGACACCTGCCATGCTGTTTCAACGTACGCCTTCGGGCGTTCCAGCCACGGACTCACCATGAAAACAGTTCGACGCCTGATTTATGGTGACGTCATTAGCACCGTGGGCTTCGTGACCCTCGCGTTTTTGTCGCTTTTTTTCTTTTTCGACCTCGTAGATGAGTTGCGCTGGGTCAATCAGGGCAATTCCGGGGGATACAAGCTGCGACATGCGCTGACCTTTGTGTCGCTGCTGGCTCCCAGCCGGTTGTACGAATTGCTGCCCATCACCGTGCTGATTGGCACCATTGTGGTGATGGCACGCCTGGCACAAAACTCCGAGTTCACCATTTTGCGCACCAGTGGTCTGGGGCCTTGGCGCGCGTTGCGCACCTTGCTCGGCCTGGGTCTGATGTTTGCATTGATGACCTTTGCCATTGGTGACTACATTGCGCCTGCGGCTGATCAATACGGTCGCCTGTTGCGCTCGCGTTTTCTGGGTGAAATCACTATCGGACAGACAGGCGCCTGGCTCAAGGAAAAGCAGGCCTACAACTCGTACGCGGTGAATGTCGGTACGCTGCAGCCGGATGGGAGCATGCGCCAGATTCGCATCATCGAATTCGACAATCAGGGGCGTCTGGTGTCCAACACACGGGCTGAAACAGGCCGTTTTGGACTTGACGAAGCATGGGCCCTGGAAAAGGTAGACCGAACTGATTTCAACGGTACTGAAGGCAAAGAGGCCGTATCAGCCCGAGTGAATCTGCCAACTTACCGGTGGCCCACCTCCCTGACTGCCGAAATGGTGTCGGTCGCGCTGCTCAATCCAGAGCGTATGCCCATTGTTGACCTGTTTCAATACATGCGGCATCTGGATTCCAATGGTCAGGCTTCCCAGCGGTACGAAATCGGGTTCTGGCGCAAAGTTTTTTACCCTCTGAGCTGCCTGGTGATGGTGGTACTCGCCCTGCCCTTTGCCTACCTGCACTTCCGCGCTGGCGGTATCTCAACCTATGTGTTCATCGGCGTGATGACGGGCATCAGCTTTTTCCTGCTCAACAACCTGTTTGGCCACTTCGGCAACCTGAGAAACTGGGAACCCTGGCTGGCAGCTGCCGCCCCAGGGATGATTTACTCCATGTTGTCCCTATCGGCCTTTGGCTGGCTGGTGTTGCGACGATGACAGCCAGCAATACGATTACTCACGGGGTCGTGCTATTCGCGCATGGCTCAAGAGATCCATTGTGGCGCAAGCCTGTTGAGGCTGTTGCAACCCGTGTGGCTGAGCGTGAGGCTGGCGTGCGGATCATCTGCGCTTATCTGGAACTCACCGAACCCGATTTGCAGACGGCCGTTCAGACCCTGGCAGGCAATGGCGTTACCGCCATCCGTGTGGTGCCCATGTTTTTGGGTGTTGGACGCCATGCGCGGGAAGATTTGCCCATGCTGATGGCCGAACTCAAGGCGCGTCATCCGGAGGTGGCATTTGAGTTGCAGCAGGCTATCGGCGAAGACCCACGCCTGATTGACCTGATCGCGGATATTGCATTGTCCTCTTGAAGACTCCTCATACGCCCGGAGGGCATAATAAAACGAATTGTTAGCCGAAATTCGTTATGAACCTTCATCAATTCCGATTTGTGCAAGAGGCCGTGCGACGCAACCTCAACCTGACCGAGGCGGCCAAAGCCTTGCACACGTCACAACCCGGCGTTTCCAAAGCCATCATCGAACTGGAAGAGGAACTGGGCATCGAGATTTTTGCGCGGCACGGCAAACGCCTCAAACGTGTAACCGAGCCGGGTGTACAGGTGCTCAAAAGCATTGAGTTGATCCTGCGCGAAGTGGGGAACCTCAAACGCATTGGCGATGAATACAGCGCCGAAGACAGCGGCACACTGTCCATTGCCACCACCCACACGCAGGCGCGCTACGTGCTGCCTGAACCGGTTGCCAAACTGCGGGAAGCCTACCCCAAGGTCAACATCAGCCTGCACCAGGGCGCCCCCGACCAGGTAGCCCAGATGGTGATTGACGAAATTGCCGAAATCGGTATCGCCACTGAATCACTGGCCAATTACCCTGAATTGGTAACGCTGCCCTGCTACGAGTGGCAGCACATGCTGGTGTTGCCGGTGGGCCACCCGTTGTGTCAGAAAGAGCGCGTCACACTGGAAGGCATCGCGCAGGAACCCCTCATCACCTACCACCCGTCTTTTACCGGTCGCACCAAGATTGACCACGCCTTTGCCACGCGCAAGCTCACGCCACGCATCGCCCTCGAAGCTATCGACTCGGACGTGATCAAAACCTATGTGCGTCTGGGCCTGGGCGTGGGCATAGTCGCTGAAATGGCGGTGCGTGATGTGATCGAAGACGGCGGCAAGAGCGGTTTGGCTGTGCGCCCCGCCGGGCATCTGTTTGGACAAAATGTAGCCCGTGTCGCCTTCAAACGCAGTGCATACCTGCGCAACTTTGTCTATAAATTTGCCGAATTGTTGAGCGACCGGCTAAACCGCAACCTGATCGCCAAAGCCATGACCGGCCATGTGAACGATTACGAAATGTAAAACCTTGCCAAATCACCATGATTGCTGCCCGTACCCCCGAACTGACCACCAAACTGCCCGCCGTCGGCACCACCATCTTCACCGTCATGTCCACGCTGGCAGCCGAGAAAGGCGCCGTCAACCTGGGCCAGGGCTTCCCGGATTTTGACTGCGACCCGCAACTGGTGCAGTCCGTGACCGACGCCATGATGAAGGGCCTGAACCAGTACCCGCCCATGACCGGCGTGCCGGTGCTGCGCGAAGCCATCGCTGCCAAACTGAAAGCGCTGCACGGCCCCTTTGGCGGGCGTGAGTACAACGCCGCGACCGACATCACCATCACGGCGGGCGCCACGCAGGCCATCATCACGGCGATTCTGGCTGTGGTGCGGCCGGGGAATGAGGTCATCGTGCTGGAGCCCTGCTACGACAGCTACGTGCCCAACATCGAGCTGGCAGGCGGCACCGTGGTGCGGGTGCCGCTGATTCCCGGCACGTTTCGGCCCGACTTTGACAAGATCGCCGCCGCCATCACCCCCAAAACCCGCGCCATCCTGGTTAACAGCCCGCACAACCCCAGCGCCACCGTGTGGACGCGTGAGGACATGCTGAAGCTGCAGGACATTCTGGCACCCACCGACGTGCTGCTGATCAGCGACGAGGTATACGAACACATGGTGTTCGACGGCCAGGCGCATGAAAGTGCGGTGCGTTTTTCCGGCCTGGCCGCGCGCGCCTTCATCGTCTCCAGCTTTGGCAAGACTTACCACGTGACCGGCTGGAAGGTGGGCTTTGTGGCCGCCCCGGCGTCGTTGACCGCCGAGTTCCGCAAAGTGCACCAGTTCAACGTGTTCACGGTCAACACCCCGGTGCAATACGGCCTGGCCAGCTACATGGCCAGCCCTCAGCCCTATCTGGACCTGCCCGCTTTTTACCAGCGCAAGCGTGACCTGTTCCGTGAAGGACTGAAGCTAACCAAATTCAAGCTGTTGCCCAGCGAAGGCAGCTATTTCCAGTGTGTAGACATTTCGGGCCTGGCCGTGCCCGAGCGCAACCTGCCGGAAGCCGATTTCTGCAAATGGCTGACGTCTGAGATCGGCGTGGCCGCCATTCCACTCTCAGCGTTTTACGGCAACGATTTCGATCAGCGGGTGGTGCGGTTTTGCTTTGCAAAGAAAGACGAGACCCTCAATACTGCACTGAATAAACTGGCACGATTGTAGAAACACTATTTCGATTTGAAGTCAACCGTTGCTGCAAGCACATGTCAAGCGTTCTGTTGCAAAATAGCCGGATGGAGAACACCCGAAATCTCACCGAACGCGTCAATACGCCTGGCTTGGCCAATGCCTGGGCCGAGTTGCAAAGTCACGCAGACAAGGGCAGCCCGCTGGACGCCGATGCTTACCGCCTGGCCTTTGCTGACCCTGAATTCCTGCTGCGTCGTGAAACCCGGGGCATCCGCATCCAGCTCGAAATGCTCAAGCCCGACATTGAGCAATCCGCCCAAGGCGTCGAGAACACCGTGGTGGTGTTTGGCAGCGCCCGTTTTCCGGCCCCTGAAGATGCGCAGGCTTCGCTGGCCCGGGCACAAGCCGGTGGCGACGCCGAGGCCATCAAGCTGGCGCAGCAGCATATGCGCAATGCAAAACATTACGACCAGGCCCGGCTCTTTGCCCGGCTTGTGGCGGGCTACAGTGCCCGCAAGCCGCACGAAGAACGCCTGTTTGTCGCCACGGGCGGTGGCCCCGGCATCATGGAAGCCGCCAACCGCGGTGCGCACGAAATGGGTGCACTGACCGTGGGGCTGAACATCGCCCTGCCGCATGAGCAAGGCGCCAACCCCTACGTCACGCCATCCCTGAGTTTCAAATTTCACTACTTCGCGCTGCGCAAAATGCACTTCATGATGCGGGCCAAGGCGCTGGTGGCTTTTCCCGGCGGGTTCGGCACGCTGGACGAGCTGTTTGAAGTCATTACGCTGGTGCAAACACGCAAGGCCAAGCCAGTGCCCATCGTACTGTTTGGCACCGACTACTGGAAGCGTCTGTTGAATTTTGACGTGCTGATCGAGGAAGGTGCCATCTCGCCCGAAGACCTGCAACTGTTCACCTACGTCGATGAACCGCAGGACGCCTGGGACGCTATTCGGTCGTTTTACGGGCTGCCGCTGTAGGCGGTTGTGCCGGCAGTGACAGGCGGCACGGCGCCGGGCGCAGCAACCAGGCCGGGCGGATGCCTGCGCCCACCACCACACCCACAGACCAGAACACCACCGACACCCCCACCGCCGCCCCCACCGTGCCAAACAGCATGGGCATGAGCACGCTGGATGCATTGATGGCCATCAGCCGCAAACCCAGCGCTTCACCATGCCGTGCCGCCGGTGTGATCTGGTGCAGGGTACTCATGATCATGGGCTGGACAGAACCCAGCGCCACGCCCAGCAACACCGAGCACATACCCATCGCCAGCGGGGTCTGCATGAGGGGATACACCGCAAACATGACGGCAGTAAGCCCCATGGCCGAGGCCACAACGGCATGCTCGCGCAGGCGCGCGGCGAACATCGGCATCACCACGCGCACCAGCGCCGCTGCAATGGCAAACGCCCCGAGGATGGAGCCGATCACCGAGGCGCTGAAACCCCGTTCATGCCCGATCACCGGCACCACAAAGGTGTGAACGTCCCAACAGGACGAGAGACACCAGTTGACCAGCATCAAGCGGCGCATCAGGGGCTCATACAGCAGGTCCCACACCCGGGTGGACACCGCTCCCTGCGTCACCGTCACCGGCCCCAGTTCACGAACGCCCTGCACGGCCAGCCAGGTGCCCAGAGGCAAAATGGCCATGAACAGAAAGGCGGTACGGTAACCCGTCATGTCGCCGGCGACCGTGCCTGCGTGGTCAATCAGCAAACCGGCTGCAAACGGGCCAATGAAATTGGATGCAGCCGGCCCGATGGACAGCCAGCTAAACACCCGCTTGAGCTCGGTCGCCCCTTGCGCGGCACGGCCCACATGCCGCTGAAGCGCAATGGACGCCGCACCGGTCGCACCACCGGTCAGCAAGGCACTGATGCACAGCACCGGGAACACGGGGAAAATCACTGCCGGTACGGCACCCAGTACCGCCGCCATGACCGCCAGCCCCACCGGACGTTTGAGCCCGTGCCGGTCCGCAAACCGGCCGGCCGGCAGCGCCAGAAACACCTGCGTCAGGGAAAACAGCGCCAGCAACACCCCCACCGCCAGCGGACTGTAACCCTGGTGCAGCGCCAGCAGTGGCGCTGCCATACGGGTACCCGCCATGCAGGCGTGCAGGAAAATGTGCCCCGCAATCAGGCGGGTGAGGTCGTCACCCTTCATCAGTCTCTTTATCAAAATCCTTATCAGCCGGAATGAATATCTGGGCTTGCGTATCCGGCAGAGCTTCCACCTTTTTCAGCGCGCGACCCATGGCGCGGGTTCGCACGTCGGCATCGGTCAGCGTCTTGAGCACGGTTTCGGTTTGCGACCGCGCCTTGTCGAGCATGCCGCCAAACTTGCCAAATTCGGTCTTCACCGCACCCAGCACCTGCCACACCTCACTGGAGCGTTTTTCCAGCGCCAGCGTCCTGAAGCCCATCTGCAGCGAGCTCAGCATGGCCAGCAGCGTCGTCGGCCCCGCCAGCGTGACTCGGTGCTCGCGCTGTAGCGCCTCCATCAAGCCGGGACGGCGCAGCACTTCGGCATAAAGCCCTTCTGTCGGCAAAAACAGGATGGCGAAGTCGGTCGTATGCGGCGGCTCCACATATTTGTCGACAATGGATTTGGCCTCCAGCCGGATGCGCACTTCCAGCGCCTTGCCGGCCGCCTCAGCACCCGCCACATCGGCGCGACCCTGCGCGTCCAGCAAGCGCTCGTAATCCTCATTGGGAAACTTTGCGTCAATCGGCAGCCATAGCGGCTCACCGCTATCTGATCGGCCCGGCAGCTTGATGGCAAAGTCCACCACGTTTTTACTGCCCGGTCGCGTGGCCACCTGCGCTGCGTATTGATCGGGCACAAAAACCTGCTCCAGCAAAGCCGCGAGCTGCGCTTCACCAAAAATACCGCGGGTTTTGACGTTGGTCAGCAAATGCTTGAGGTCACCGACACCGGCTGCCAGTGTCTGCATTTCACCCAGTCCCTTGTGCACCTGCTCCAGCCGGTCAGCCACTTGCTTGAAGCTCTCGCCCAGGCGTGCCTGCAACGTGGTTTGCAGTTTTTCATCGACTGTGGCGCGCATCTCGTCAAGCTTGGCGGCATTGGTGGTTTGCAGTTGCGCCAGTTGTTTTTCCAGCGTTGCGCGCACCTCGCTCATGCGCCGGGCATTGGATTCGCTCACACCCGAGAGTTGCGTAGTCAGCGTGTCTGAAAGCGTTTTTTGCAGCAGAGCCAGTTGCTGGCCAAAGGCATCGATCTGTGTGTTTTGCGTACGCGTGGCTTCGGCGCTCTGCTGTACCAGCGACTGCTGGAAAGTGGCCAGGGTTTGCGTCATCTCCTGGCGCCCGCCACGGGACGATTCGCTGATTTCCCGGCGTAGCTCACGTTCCAGCCGCTCAGTACCGGTTTGCACGACCGTCAGCATAGCCGCACGCTCCTGCTCAGCCACTTGCGCCTGGCTATTGTCCGGGCGACGTAGCAACAGCCAGAGCAGCAACAGAACATTCACCCCACCCAATACCAATACCCACCACACCGCCATATTATTCAAATCCGCTGCCTCCATCCCCTCTATTGTTGTGCAAAACGGGATTTGTCTGATTTTTAGATAAAAACAAGCACTCAGCCCTTGTGTAATATACACTAACAGCTATTATTATGATAGCATTCACGAATCGAACCATCTGATGATATGCAAGCGGCAACCACCAACAGGCCGTGTTGACCTGTTGAAACACCCATGGCTGAACCCCTGAAAAACCAGTTTGGCGCCGATGTTCCACGCGCCATTGCCAGCATGATCTCGGTCGTGCACCCGTCCTTCAATAGCAAGGCCTTTGTGCGCGACACGCTGGCTGGCTACGACGCACTGGAGCTGATGCCGCGTGGGAAGAAGATTGCTCAAACGCTTCGTGTGCATTTGCCGGACGACTACGCGCGGGCCACCGCCATACTGATGGATTCACTGGACCAGCCGCACGGGCGCGACCCCGGCCAGAGCCTGGCCTCGTTTATCTTCATGCCGCACACAATGTTTGTGGCCGAGTATGGGCTGGGGCATTTTGATGTGTCGATGCGGGCGCAACATGCGTTGACGCAGCGGTTTACAGCGGAATTCAGCATCAGACCATTCATAGAGAAACACACCGAGGCCACCTTGCGCCAACTCAAGGTATGGACCACCGACCCCAGTGCCCATGTGCGGCGTCTGGTATCGGAAGGCACACGCCCCCGCCTGCCCTGGGCACCCCGGCTGCGCAATTTCCAGAAAGACCCGGCCCCGGTGCTGGCACTGCTGGAATTGCTCAAGGACGACTCCGAGTTGTATGTTCGCCGTTCGGTCGCCAATAACCTGAACGACATCGGCAAGGACCATCCGGACCTGCTGGCGAAAACCGCCAAAGTCTGGCTGAAAGGCGCGAGCTCCGAACGGCAATGGATCATTGGGCACGCCCTGCGCTCAGCCATCAAACGAGGTGAGAGCGGTGCGCTGGACGTGCTGGGTTATGGCAAAGCAGCCCAGGTATCGGTTGGCAAGCCGCAGATCAAACCGAAGCGGGCCGTGATGGGTGGCACGGTCGAGGTTGCGTTTGAGGTAACCAACACCCACACCAAACCACAAAGCGTGCTGGTGGACTTTCGTGTGCATTACGTCAAGGCCAACGGCCAGACCAGCGCCAAGGTGTTCAAGCTGAAAACCCTGAAACTGGCGCCCGGCGAAACCGCGCAGTTCGCCAAAAAGCTGTCACTCGCAGAGATGACCACCCGCAAGCACTACACCGGGGTTCACAAAGTGGACGTGATCCTCAATGGCCGGCCCCAACCGCTGGGAGCCTTTGAGTTGGTCGAGGCTTAGGCCAGCACTTGCGGGTTCAGCGGCGTCAGCGGCTTGCCGTTCACCAGAAACCCGATGAGGTTGTCCGCCGCCAGATTGGCCATGGCCAGCCGCGTGGGCAGCGTGGCACTGGCAATGTGCGGGGTCAGTACGACGTTGGGCACTGTCAGCAGATCGGGATGCACCTTGGGCTCGCCTTCAAACACATCCAGACCGGCGGCAGCTATGCGTTTTTCGCGCAAGGCCTTCGCCAGCGCAGCGTCGTCCACAATGCCGCCACGCGCGATGTTGACCAGCGTGGCCGTGGGCTTCATCAACGCCAGTTCGGCCGCACCGATGGTGTGGTGCGAAGCCGCCGAGTACGGCACCACCAGCACCACGTGGTCAGCCGTCTTCAGTAGTTCTTCCTTGCTGACATAGCGGGCCTTGCATTCGGTTTCAGTAGCCGCGTCCAGACGTGAACGGTTGTGGTACATCACCTTCATGCCGAAACCGAGCGCACCCCGTTTGGCAATGCCCTGCCCGATGCGGCCCATGCCGATGATGCCCAGTGTGCTGCCATGAATGTCTGATCCGGCAAACATGTCGTAGCTCCAGCGGGTCCATTTACCAGCACGTAAAAA
>JBJOPS010000019.1:0-97721 GCA_046050465.1 Pseudomonadota bacterium
CCAGCGTGTTTGATGCGGATGCCTCCATTGCACTGGACGGCACCTTTGTGAAGCTGGTGAGCTGGTATGACAACGAGTGGGGCTACTCCAACAAGTGTCTGGAGATGGTGCGCGTCGTGGCGAAGTAGTTGGCTATAGCATCACAACCCGGAGTACTTCCTCGCCATAAGCCTCCAGCTTTTTCGTCCCAATGCCGCTGATGCCCTGCAGATCTTCCAGCGACTGCGGCGCGCGTTCGGCAATGGCGGCCAGCGTGGCGTCGTGAAAGATCACATAGGCGGGCAAATTGTGCTCGCGGGCCACTTCGCCGCGCCAGGCTTTCAGGGCGGCAAAGCGGTCCTGTGCGGCAGCATCGAGCGAAGCAGGTACTTTGCCCGCACCTTTGGCGGTGGTGGCGCGTTTCGTTTTTCCGCCTGGCGTTGATACAGACTCGCGCAGTTGCACGGGTACTTCGCCTTTGAGCACAGCGCGCGACAGGTCGGTGAGTTGCAGGGTGTTGAAGGCCTGGGCATCGACCTCCACCGCGCCAATGGCAATCAGCTGGCGCAACACGCCGCGCAGTTGCACCTCCGACAGGTCGGTGCCGATGCCAAATGTGCTTAGCGCTTCGTGGCCATGCTGCGCAACTTTTTCGGTACTCTTGCCACGCAGAATGTCCATGATGTGCCCGGCGCCAAAGCTGATGCCACTTTGCTGCTGCACACGGTAGATGGTGCTGAGCAACTTGCGGGCGGCGTCGGTGCCGTCCCACACCGCAGGCGGGTTCAAACAGTTGTCGCAGTTGCCACAGGGGCCAGACGCCTCGCCGAAGTAGTGCAACAGCCGCACGCGCCGGCAATCGGTTGCCTCCGCCAGCCCCAGCAGCGCATCCAGTTTGCCGCGCAGGCCTTGTTTGAATTCCTCGCCGGCCGGGCTCTCGTCAATCATGCGACGCTGGTTCACCACGTCCTGCAAACCATAGCTCATCCAGGCGTCGGCGGGCTCGCCATCGCGCCCGGCACGGCCGGTTTCCTGATAGTAGCCTTCGATATTTTTCGGCATATCCAGGTGCGCCACAAAACGCACGTCGGGTTTGTCGATGCCCATGCCAAAGGCGATGGTCGCCACCATCACAATGCCTTCGGCCCGAAGAAATCGGTCCTGATTAACTTGCCTAACCTTTGCGTCCAGTCCGGCGTGATAGGGCAGCGCGTCGATGCCTTCATCACACAGCGTTTGCGCAATTTCTTCCACGCGTTTGCGCGACTGGCAATACACAATGCCCGCGTCACCCAGGTGCTCGCGCGAGATGAAACGCAGCAGCTGTTGTGTGGCGTCTTTTTTCTCGATGATGGTGTAACGGATGTTGGGGCGATCAAAACTGCTGACAAAGGCGCGCGCGTCCTGCAGTTGCAGGCGTTCCAGGATGTCTTCACGCGTGAGCGTATCCGCGGTGGCGGTGAGCGCCATGCGCGGCACGCTGGTAAAGCGCTCGTGCAATACAGTGAGTGCCCGGTATTCAGGCCGAAAGTCATGCCCCCACTGGCTGACGCAATGCGCCTCGTCAATGGCAAACAGGCTCAGGTGGCCGCGCTCATGCAACGAATCGAGTTGCGCCAGAAAGCGCGGTGTGGTCACCCGCTCCGGCGCGGCGTACAACAGCGTGATGTCCCCGCGCAGCAGGCGTTTCTCCACAGCCGAGGCTTCTTCCCCGGACAGCGTGGAGTTGAGGAAGGCAGCACGCACACCCGCTTCGTGCAGCGCGCCCACCTGGTCATGCATCAGCGCGATCAGCGGGGAGATGACGATGGTGATGCCGCGGCCCATGCGCTGGCGCGCAATGGCCGGAATCTGGTAACACAGCGACTTGCCGCCGCCCGTGGGCATGAGCACCAGTGCGTCACCACCGCCAATGACGTGTTCGACGATGGCTTCCTGAGGGCCGCGAAAGCGGTCGTAGCCAAACACCTCACGCAGAATGTCGTGCGCGGCAACCGACAATGCTGCCTGAGAAGGAGAAATTGCTATCAAAATACTAGCTAGCCAAGCTTATTTCGTAAGGGCTTAAGGCATAAAAGATGCTTAAAACAGATTGTTTTACAACTGTTCCCATGGCAGGCCGTCAAAACGCCAGCCGTTCAGCGTGGAGCGGTGAAAAACGTCATTCAGTTCGCCCTCGAACCCGTGCAGCACGTTGACCACGTCGGTAAACCCGGCGGCTTCCAGCGCCTTGGCGGCATCCACCGTGCGTTTGCCGCTGCGACAGATCAAAATGACAGTGCGCGATTTGGCCCCGGCCTCGCGCTCCACGGCTTGCACGAACTGCTGGGGATGTGGCGTCAGGTCCGGGTATTCGTACCAGGCAATCATGTGTACGCCGGGCGGTCGCCCGACGTACATCGACTCGACTTCCATGCGCACGTCCACAAACAGGGCTTCGGGTTGCTGCTGGATCAGGGCCCAAGTCTCTTTGGGCAGAAGATTTCTCATTTTGCTATTGTCCCGGCATTTAAGGGCATTTTTGATGTGGTGGCACACTTTCTACAATTGCTCGCCATGAAACCTTTGCATTACACGCGAGCACAGGCCCTGCCCGGGATTCTGGCCAGCCGCATAGCCATTCTGGACGGCGCCATGGGCACCCTGATCCAGCGCTTCAAACTGGGCGAGTCGCAGTACCGTGGAGCCGGGTACGCCGGACCTGGCGGGCAGGGTTCGCGTTTCAAGGATTTCCATAAAGACGTGAAGGGCAACAACGAGCTGCTCAGCCTGACGCGCCCGGACGTCATATCCGACATCCATGAAGGCTATCTGGCCGCCGGGGCAGATTTGATTGAAACCAACACCTTTGGCGCCACCACGGTGGCCCAGGCAGATTACGACATGGCCAGCCTGGCGCGCGAGATGAATCTGGCTTCAGCAAAGATAGCCCGCGCAGCCTGCGACAAATTCTCCACACCCGACAAACCCCGCTACGTGGCCGGCGCCCTGGGCCCAACGCCAAAAACCGCCAGCATCAGCCCGGACGTGAACGACCCCGGCGCACGCAACATCACGTTTGAAGAGCTGCGCGCCGCGTATTACGAACAGGTGCAAGCGCTGGTGGAAGGCGGCAGCGATGTGCTGCTGGTCGAAACCATATTTGATACGCTGAACGCCAAGGCGGCACTGTTTGCGATTGATGAATACTTTGAGGCATCCGGTGAGCGGTTGCCCCTGATCATCAGTGGCACCGTTACTGACGCGTCCGGGCGCATCCTGAGCGGTCAGACAGTCACGGCTTTCTGGCACAGCGTGCGCCACGCGCAGCCGCTGGCTATTGGCCTGAACTGTGCTTTAGGTGCAGCGTTGATGCGCCCCTATATTCAGGAACTGGCTCGAATAGCGCCTGATACTTTCATCAGTTGCTATCCCAACGCGGGTTTGCCCAACCCGATGAGCGAAACCGGGTTTGACGAAACACCCGAGGTGACTTCACAGCTGATCCGGGAGTTTGCGAACGAGGGGTTGGTCAACATAGTAGGTGGCTGCTGTGGCACCACACCTGAACATATTGAGGCCATCCGCGCAGCGGTTAGTCCCCTTGCGACACGTTCGCTGCAGCGGGCATTTTTCTATCAGGACGTGGTTTGAGCGATGAAAGCCGGTGAAAGACGTTTTAACGGGTCATGCCGTCAATTTCCTGCTGCATGGCCCTGGCCAGCTTGGCATACATCTTGAGCTGCCGGGACGTGCTGCGAACACGCTCGGACAGACGGGTGGCTATTGCCAGCAGCAATTTGGCGCCGATGCGAGGCTGCTCATCGATGATGAGCTCCAGGGCTGTGCGAGTCAAGACGGCGCAGCGCACGTCGGTGCTGGCGGTACAGGAGGCCGCGCGCGGCTCGTTGCCCAGCAGCCCCATCTCTCCGACCAGACTGCCCGGTCCCAGCACACTGACTGTTGCAGGGTCGGTGCGGCTGACCGTGATGTTTTCAACAGTAACCTCACCTGCCAGTATCAACACCATAAAACCGGTGTCATCGGTATCCCCTTCCTTGATGAACAGGGTGCCTGCGCTGAAACGTTTGGGCGCCAAATAGCTCACCACGACTCGCGCGTCATCACGACTGAGCTGCAGTAGTGCGGTGGGGGCAGTCAGCAGTTCAGCGGCCTGCTCGGCGCTGGAGGAGCTTTGAACAATCCTGATGCGATCTTCCGTGTTCAGCAAGCCCCCGGTGGTGCTGTTGGTTGAGTCGCTGAATCTTTCAGGGGTGATAGTCATCTTGGATGATGGGGGGGGGAAGGGGTGATGTGCGCCCTATTGTTACCGAATGTGCCGGCAGGCGTCACGCGTTACAAAGGTCAACCATTAGAATCGGCCTTATCCAAGGAGCGTTGCAACGAGAGGCCAGCGGCTTTGACGTCAGGCTTGGATGTTTCCTCAACGACGCTCACCTGCCATCCATTCTCTTGAGGCTGTTTACAGGTGAGTTGCATGTCCGAAACCGTCCTTCCCCCCATGATGCTGTCCGGCCTGGAGCCGGTCATCATTGGCGCCGTCTATTCAGCTGAGGGCCGAGCTGAAGGTCTGTCCCCAAGAGCCACCCCAAGAGCCACATTTGTCAATATCGGTGAGCGCACCAACGTGACGGGCTCCAAGGCGTTTGCCCGCATGATTTTGAACGGCGAGTTCGAGCAGGCGCTGGCCGTGGCGCGCCAGCAGGTCGAAAACGGCGCGCAGATCATCGACATCAACATGGATGAGGCCATGCTGGACAGCCAGGCCGCGATGGTGCGTTTTCTGAACCTGATCGCCAGTGAGCCCGATATTTCGCGCGTGCCCATCATGATCGACTCCAGCAAATGGAGCGTGATCGAAGCCGGTCTGCGCTGTGTGCAGGGCAAATCAATCGTCAATTCCATCAGCATGAAAGAGGGTGTGGACGCCTTCAGGCACCAGGCCAAACTGTTGCGGCGTTACGGTGCGGCGGCCGTGGTGATGGCGTTTGATGAAAAAGGCCAGGCTGATACCTACCGGCGAAAAATCGAGATCTGCGAGCGGGCCTACCGCGTGCTGGTGGACGAGGTAGGTTTCCCGGCGGAAGACATCATTTTTGACCCCAACATCTTTGCCATTGCTACAGGCATCGAAGAACACAACAACTACGCGGTCGACTTCATCGAAGCCACGCGCTGGATCAAGCAGAACCTGCCGGGCGCCAAGGTGTCGGGCGGGGTGAGCAACGTGTCGTTCAGCTTTCGCGGCAACGACCCGGTGCGCGAGGCCATCCACACCGTGTTTTTGTACCACGCCATCGCCGCAGGCATGGACATGGGCATCGTCAACGCGGGCATGGTGGGCGTGTATGACGACCTGGAGCCTGTGTTGCGCGAACGGGTGGAAGATGTGGTGCTGAACCGCCGCGCCCGGATCCCCGAAGGGGAGCCTTACGTCTCCCCGGGCGAGCGGCTGGTCGAAATCGCCGAATCCGCGAAAAGTGGCGCCAAAGACGAGAGCAAGCGGCTGGACTGGCGCGGTACGGCAGACAACGTGGTGTCGGTGGAGCAGCGCCTGAGCCACGCGATGGTGCACGGCATCACCGACTTCATTGTTCAGGACACGGAGGAGGCGTATCAGGCGATTCTGGCCAAAGGCGGGCGCCCGTTACACGTGATTGAAGGCCCGCTGATGGCGGGCATGAACATCGTGGGCGACCTGTTTGGCCAGGGCAAGATGTTCCTGCCGCAGGTGGTGAAAAGTGCGCGGGTGATGAAGTCTGCTGTGGCGCACCTGATTCCCTACATCGAGGAAGAAAAGCGCCTGGACGAAGCGGCGGGCCGCGACGTGCGCACCAAGGGAAAAATCATCATTGCCACCGTGAAGGGTGACGTGCACGACATTGGCAAGAACATCGTCACCGTGGTTTTGCAATGCAACAACTTCGAGGTGGTGAACATGGGTGTGATGGTGCCCTGCCACGAGATTCTGGCCCGTGCCAAGGTGGAGGGCGCCGACATCATTGGCCTGTCGGGCCTGATCACGCCCAGCCTGGAAGAAATGCAATATGTGGCGGGCGAGATGCAGAAGGACGACCACTTCCGTATCAGGAAAATCCCGCTGATGATTGGTGGCGCCACCACCTCGCGCGTGCACACGGCCGTGAAAATTGCACCGCATTACGAAGGGCCTGTGGTGTATGTGCCTGACGCCTCGCGCAGTGTGAGCGTGGCGCAAAGCCTGCTGAGCGACAACGCCGCGAAATACATCGACGAACTGAACACCGACTACGACAAGGTGCGCCTGCAGCACGCCAACAAAAAGCAGACGCCGATGTGGACGCTGGAGCGTGCCCGCGCCAACAAAACGCCCATCGACTGGGCGAACTACACGCCGCCGAAGCCCAAATTCATCGGTCGGCGCGTGTTCAAGAACTTTGACCTGACAGAGCTGGCCAAATACATCGACTGGGGCCCGTTCTTCCAGACCTGGGACCTGGCCGGGCCGTTCCCGGCCATCCTGAAAGACGAGGTAGTCGGTACTGAAGCGGTGCGTGTGTATGCCGACGGCCAGCGCATGCTCAAGCGGCTGATTGAAGGCCGGTGGCTCACCGCCAGTGGCGTGATGGGTTTGTACCCCGCCAATTCAGTGAATGACGACGACATTGAAATCTACACCGACGAGTCGCGCACCGAGGTGGCGATGACCTGGTACGGCATGCGCCAGCAGACCGAGAAGCAGATCGTCACCGGCGACAACGGTGAGAAAATCCAGCGCCCCAGTCGTTGTCTGGCTGATTTCGTTGCACCCAAAATTGCTACTAATTCAATAGCTGCTCACGCATATTCCACGAGGGCTGATGGCCAAAAAGACCATAAAAACCAGGAAAAACAGGACTACATTGGCATTTTTGCCGTGACAGCCGGCCTGGGCGTGGAGAAGAGGGAAAAATACTTCACCGACGACCACGACGACTATTCCGCCATCATGCTCAAAGCGCTGGCCGACCGGCTGGCTGAAGCGTTTGCTGAAGCGTTGCACCACCGCGTACGCACCGATTTGTGGGGCTACGCGCCGCAGGAAGCGCTGGGGCCGGAAGACCTGATTGCCGAAAAATACACCGGCATCCGTCCGGCGCCGGGCTACCCGGCGTGTCCGGACCACAGCGTCAAGCGCGAGATGTTTGATCTGCTGCGCTGCGAAGACATTGGCATGGAACTCACCGAGAGCCTGGCCATGACGCCCGCCGCCAGTGTCAGTGGCTTCTTCCTGAGCCATCCAGAGAGCACGTATTTCAATGTCGGCAAGATGGGTGAAGACCAGTTGCAGGACATGGCCCGGCGCCGCGGCACCACAGAGCAGGCGCTGCAGCGGCTGCTGGCGCCCAATCTGTAGGCCTTAACAATTTCCCGACCAACCCGGCGCGTGGACCAGCCCGTCCCGCCGCCGGGCCGCCCCCAAGGCGGGACAGCCCCCTCGGGGGGCAGCGCAGTACGCGAAGCGACAAGCGTGGGGGCCACACTTACCGATCGTTACAAACCGGACATAAACGTACGCAACATTGTGTTTACCTTTGAGTCTGTCAAACGTTAATGAAACGTTAATGAAACGTCGACAGACGACTTTGAAGGGAAAAACATCATGAGTGCAACACTGGAACAAGTTCAAACCACCACCCCGGTGACCAAGGCCCTGTGGGCTGCTGTTGGCGTCCTGGGCGTGGCAGCCGTGGCCATGGGCGCCGCGCTGGTGCATGTCAAAACGCAGCCGTCAGACCCCGGCCTGGGCATGGTGTCCACGGTGCAATCGTTGCAGGCCAATGAATCGGTTGTGCGGGCTGGAAAAGCTGCTGTGGCCCCGACCGCCGCTACACCGACTGACGAAGTGCCGGGCCAGCCGCAATCAGCCGTTCAGAAAGCCATCAAACAAGCTACACAGCCGGTGCAGACGGCACAGGCGCCAGTCAAGCCGGCCAAGTCTGTACAGCCAGTCAAGACCGTTCCTGCGCCGTCTTATTCGCAAACCTATCCTGTGCAAGACATGCAACGCACGTCGGATCACGCAGCCAGACCCGTCTGCGCCAGTTGTGGCACGGTGGAATCGGTGAGCACCGTGCAGCGCGAAGCCAAGCCCAGCGGCGTGGGCGTCGTGGCCGGTGGCGTGCTGGGCGCCATTGTTGGTAACCAGATTGGCAAGGGCTCGGGCCGTGCGGTTGCCACGGTGGCCGGCGCCGTGGGTGGAGGCTGGGCTGGTAATGCCATCGAGAAAAACATGAAGAAAACTACCGTATACCAGGTGCATGTGCGCATGGAAGACGGCAGTTTGAAGACCATTGAACAGGCATCCCCTGCTGCAGTGGGTGCGCGGGTGACGGTGGAGGGGGGCACTGTGCATCCGGCAGATAACAGGGCGGTTGCGCCAACCCCTGAGCCAGCCCGGCCAACGGCTGTGCCGGTTTACACACGCGGCTGATGCCACCTGTTTTTTTTCCGGAAAGGCGTGGGGCCATCAACAAGGCGGGTCGTTGAGTGGCAATTGTTCTGCCCGGTTCAAAGGGATACGGGGATCAATCGAAAACCAGATTGACGTAAGATCGGAGGCGTCTCTCTGAGGTGGCTGCTGTTGTTGCGTGCCATGTGTTGACGCTTCTAGACCCAAGACGGCTAATGAACTGGAAAACATCAAAATTCGCATCGAGCATGCTGAGCCTTCTGCGTTCAGGTGACTCCGTCCTTGATGCCAGCCCCGATGACCGGATCGAAGATATCCGTCGTTTCATGGAGAAGTGTTTGCGTGGCGTGTCGCCCAGTGACGAGCTGGCGCATGTGCGCTCCCGGATCTTGTATGGCCGGGATGTCCAGTCGCTCTGGTACGTTCGTTCTGACGTCATGAACCTGATTGCCGCTACGCATGGTGAAACGCTGGCACGTGAGCAGTTGGTCGTGTTGACAGATATGTTCAGAGGTTTGCTGCCCAAAGGGCTGGACTCCCGTCGGGGCGACTTGTTCAGGGGATAGGGCATGAGAATCTTGGCACTTCGGGATGCGGGGGACCTGGGGCGATATCTGAAAGCGGTTGTGGATGCCGGTGGCTCGGATTTGTTTCTGACGGTCGGTGCACCACCGTCGGGCAAGGTCGCGGGGGTCGTGCGGCCTCTGGCGTTGCCCCCACTGTTGTCCGACTCGGTTCGAGCGCTGGCGCGGCTGATTCTGACGGATGTCCAAATCCGGGATCTGGATGTGCACATGGCGTGTGATCTGGCCCTTTTCATCGAGGGGCTGGGGCGTTTTCGCGTCAACATATACATGCAGCGTGGTGAAGTGGCTATGGTGCTTCGGTACGTTCAACCCCGTATACCGTCGCTGGAGGAGCTCAAGATGCCTTTGGTGCTGCGCCAGCTTGCGCTGCTCAAACGTGGGCTGGTGCTCGTTGTTGGAGCTGCTGCAGCTGGCAAGTCCACCACCCTGGCGTCCATGCTCGACTATCGCAACGCTCACCGGTCGGGGCACATTCTGACGATTGAGGACCCGATCGAATTCATGCATCCGCACAAGCAGTCCTTGGTTAGTCAGCGTGAAGTGGGTGTGGATACCCGTTCATTTGACGATGCGCTACGCCACGCCATGCGCGAAGCTCCGGATGTGATCATGATTGGTGAGCTGCGTGATTACGAGACGCTGCGGCATGCATTGCATTTCGCCGAAGCCGGCCAACTGTGCCTTTCAACCATGCGAACCAGCAATGCCAGCCAGGCGATTGAGCGCATGTTGAGTTTTGCCCCAGACGATGCGCACAAACGCATTCTGCTTGATCTGTCCATGAACCTGCATGGTGTCGTTGCCCAGCGGCTGGTGCCTGGCGTGGGTGCCCGGCTGGTGCCGGTGTCTGAGGTGATGTTGCGCACCCCCTATATTGCCGACCTCATTAACAAGGGTCAGAGTGACCAGATTCGGCCTGTGCTGGCCAAAAGCAATGAGTTGGGTATGCAGACATTTGACCAGTCGCTGTTCAACCTCTACAGCAACGGTGAAATTACCCTCGAGCAGGCGTTGGAGAACGCGGACTCCAGAACCGACCTGTCGGTGCGCCTGCGGCTGGAGCGTGGCGAGAGCGTTTCTTCGCGTTTTGGGTAGATAAACACCCGTTAACCCTTGCAAGGCGGTTATTCCGGCGATTGGTTAAGTGGCAAATCAGGTGTTGCCCGACATTGTCCGCCGGTACTGCATGGCTTCGGCCACGTGGCTCACCTGGGTTGTGGCAGCACCTGCCAGGTCGGCAATGGTGCGGGCCACCTTGAGCGCACGGTGTGTGCTGCGGGCAGACCAGCCCAGTCGGGCTGCGGCGACGTTCAAAAACTTGGCTGCTGCAGTGTCCAGCAGTACATGGGTGTCAATTTCCTGGCCCTGCAGGGCGTGGTTGGCTTTGCCCTGGCGCTCAACCGCCCGTTGCCGCGCTTGAGCGCAGCGCGTCTGGATACTGTGGGTGGACTCGCCCGGTGGTGACTGCATCAAATCAGCTGCAGGCAGTGCGGGCACTTCAATATGCAGGTCAATACGGTCCATCAGCGGGCCGCTGAGTTTGCCCTGGTAACGCGACACCTGATCGGGCGTGCAGCGGCAGGCTTTTTGCGAGGAACCCAGATAGCCGCAAGGACAGGGATTCATCGCGCCGATGAGCTGAAAGCGCGCCGGGAATTCCGAGCGCCGGGCGGCGCGAGAGATGGTGATGAGCCCGGTTTCCAGCGGTTCTCGCAGGGCTTCCAAAGCAGCCCTGGGAAACTCCAGAATTTCGTCAAGGAATAAAACGCCGTGGTGCGCCAGCGAAATTTCGCCCGGTCGCGGCGGCGAGCCACCACCTACCAGAGCCACCGCACTGGCCGTGTGGTGCGGGTTGCACGTGGGCCGCTGCCCCCAGCGTTCCAGCGAAAACCGCCCGCCCAGACTGGCGATGGCGGCGCTTTGCAGGGCATCGTCCGTGCTCATGGGCGGCAGCAACCCGGCAAAACGCTGGGCCAGCATGGATTTGCCCGACCCCGGCGGCCCGACCATCAAGACGCTGTGCCCACCCGCTGCAGCGATCTCCAGTGCGCGCTTGGCGCCGGTTTGCCCTTTCACATCGGACAGATCGGCGTAATGCGCCAAGGTTATTTGGGGCGCTGCCGAAACGCGCGCCCAGCCTTCGCCGGTCTGGGTGGGGTCGTCGCCGGATGTGCCAGTAATGTTCTCGACCCCTGGCGGCAGAAACTGCCGCACCACATCCAGCAGGTGGCGGGCGCGGTATACGTGGGCGTCAGGCACCAGCGCAGCCTCGTCAGCGCTGCCCACGGGCAAAACCAGCCGGGTTACAACTTTGGAGGCGTGCAGCGCCAGCGACATGGCCAGCGCGCCACGCACCGGGCGCAACTCGCCTGACAAAGACAGCTCGCCTGCAAACTCGTGGCCAGCCAGACGCGACGCATCAATCTGCCCGCTGGCTGCCAGAATGCCCAGCGCAATGGGCAGGTCAAACCGCCCGGAGTCTTTTGGCAAATCAGCCGGCGCCAGATTCACCGTGATGCGCTTGTTGTTGGGAAACTCCAGCCCCGAGTTCTGGATGGCCGAGCGCACCCGTTCCCGGGCTTCCTTCACTTCCACATCGGCCAGACCGACCAGCGTAAAGCTGGGCAGCCCGTTGGCCAGGTGCACCTCAACCGTGACCGCCGCCGCTTCCAGGCCGAGCAGGGCCCGGCTTTGCACCAAAGACAGGCTCATAACGATGACTCCTCATAACAGTGCATGGCAACTGGATGGATTCAGGATGGTATGCACCATTCGCGTGAATACTGATGTTTCATACAGCTATATTAGCTCAAATTCCCCTCAAATCCGCCCCAAATCGGCGATTGCATGCGTACTCTGGGGGGTGCCCGAAACAAGTTTTGGCAGGCCGTTGGCACGGTAGTTGCTTGCTGCTATTTGTGTTCATCCATGTTGGATGACGGTTGTGGAATCAATCACCGTCCCCCCGTTTTTGCGTCAGGAGAAACTATGAAACTCGTATCGGCTGTCATCAAACCGTTCAAGCTTGACGAGGTGCGCGAAGCCCTCTCGGCTATCGGTGTTCAAGGTATTACCGTGACGGAGGTCAAGGGCTTTGGCCGTCAAAAGGGCCATACCGAGCTCTACCGCGGTGCGGAATACGTGGTTGATTTCCTGCCCAAGGTGAAGATCGAAGCCGCCGTCTCTGACGAGCTGGTGGATCGCGTGATCGAAGCCATCGAAGGTGCTGCACGCACCGGCAAGATCGGCGACGGCAAGGTTTTTGTCTACAACCTGGAACAAGTCGTGCGCATCCGCACCGGCGAAACGGGCAAGGAGGCCCTATGAAAAAGTTACTCGTATCACTCGCCCTCGGTTTGGGTCTGCTCATGGGCGGCACAACCGCGTTTGCACAGGCCGCGCCAGTTGCTGAACCCGCGGCTTCCGCCGCCATGGAAGCCAAACCGGCTGATGCGGCTCCTGCGCCCGCGCCAGCAGCTGCCGCTGCACCCGCCGCTGCTGAAGCTGCGCCCGCAGCGGCCCCTGCCGCACCAGCGCCGGTGCCCAACAAGGGCGATACCGCCTGGATGATGGTCTCCACGCTGCTGGTGATCTTGATGACGGTGCCCGGTCTGGCCCTGTTCTACGGCGGCCTGGTTCGCAGCAAGAACATGTTGTCGGTTCTGATGCAGGTCATGGTCACGTTCTCGTTGATTGTGGTGCTGTGGTTTATCTATGGTTACAGCCTGGCATTTACCGAAGGCAGTGCGTTTGTGGGCGGGTTTGATCGCCTGTTCATGAAAGGTGTCTGGGACAACGCGGCGGGCACATTTGCCAACGCAGCGACCTTCAGCAAGGGTGTGTACATCCCCGAGATCGTGTTCGCAGCGTTCCAGGCCACGTTTGCCGGTATCACCTGCGCACTGATTGTTGGCGCATTTGCCGAGCGCATGAAGTTCTCGGCTGTGCTGATGTTCATGGTGTTGTGGTTCACCTTCAGCTATGCACCGATTGCGCACATGGTGTGGTTCTGGATGGGCCCAGATGCCTACGCCTCCAAGGAAGTGGTTGACGCCATGACCGCCAAGGCCGGCTACATCTGGCAGTCTGGCGCGCTGGACTTTGCTGGCGGCACCGTGGTGCACATCAACGCGGCCGTTGCCGGTCTGGTCGGTGCCTTCATGGTTGGCAAGCGTATCGGTTACGGCAAGGAAGCCATGGCACCTCACAGCCTGACGCTGACCATGGTTGGCGCCTCCTTGCTGTGGGTGGGCTGGTTCGGTTTCAATGCCGGTTCTGCTCTGGAGGCCAACGGCTTTGCGGCTTTGGCGTTTATCAACACCTTTGGTGCAACGGCTGCTGCCGTGCTGGCCTGGTGTGTTGGTGAAGCGCTGATGCGCGGCAAGGCTTCCATGCTGGGTGCGGCATCCGGTGCGGTGGCGGGTCTGGTGGCCATCACGCCTGCAGCCGGCAACGTCGGTATCGGTGGCGCGCTGATCATTGGCTTTGTGGCCAGCTTCGCCTGCCTGTGGGGCGTGAATGGTCTGAAGAAAATGCTGGGTGCAGATGACTCACTGGATGTGTTCGGCGTGCACGGCATTGGCGGTATCGTCGGCGCCCTGTTGACCGGCGTGTTCAACGCACCTTCACTGGGTGGCCCTGGCTACGTGGCCGACTGGGTGACAGCCGGCATGGTGACGGCTGCTGACTACTCCATCGCAGGTCAGGTCTGGATTCAGGCCAAGGCTGTGCTGACGACCATCGTCTGGTCGGGCGTAGTGTCTGTGGTGGCATTCAAACTGGTTGATCTGGTGATCGGTCTGCGCGTGACGGAAGAAGAAGAGCGCGAAGGTCTGGACATCAGCGCGCACGGCGAAACCGCCTACAACCGCTAAGACAACCAGTACGGTTCTCGCTGCTTGTTCCGCCAGGCTGTCTGGTGCAGAGTCCGCAACAGCTTCGGCTGCTGCGGATTTTTTTGCCCGTCATTTTTCGGCAACGGGCACAGGCACCATGCACAATGCAACCCTGGAGAGAATACCGGCATGACCCAACCCATCATTCTGACCTGCGAGTCATTTCGCTGCGAGATCAAGCCCGAACTGGGTGGTTGCATTTCGGGCCTGTGGCTGCAGGATATCCCTGTATTGCGTTCGACCCCGGCGCAGTCGCTGATCACTGTGCGCCAATCCGGTAGTTTCCCGCTGGTGCCTTTTTCCAACCGGATTGGCCACGCCAGCCTGCAGTGGGACGGCACCCGCCACCCGCTGGTTAAAAACTTCCTGCCTGAACCGCACGCCATCCACGGGGTCGGCTGGCAACGGCCCTGGGCCGTGCTGGAGGCCAATGACCATTTTGCGATGCTGTCGTTTGAGCACCAGCCCGATGCCAGCTGGCCATTTGCGTTTGATGCCTCGCAGGCCTTGCGGTTGACGCCTCATGCGCTGGAGCTCACGCTGAGCGTCACCAACCAGTCGGCCCATCCTGCGCCTGTGGGTCTGGGCTGGCACCCATACTTCGTCAAGCGCACCCGCAGCCACATCGGGTTTGAGGCCACGGGCCGCTGGGAGATGAGTGGCGAGAAGCTGCCTACCCATCGTGCAGCGTCCAGCGGGCTGGATACCGGTTGCGCCTTGCTGGATGTGGACCACTGCTTTGACGGCTGGAGCGGCGTGCTGCATTTGCGTGACGAGCTGCTGCACACCCGCGTCACCTCCAGCCTGAGCCGTCTGGTGGTGTTCACCAACAACACGCGGGACTTCGTGGCGGTCGAACCCGTGAGTCACATCAACAATGCCATCAACATGGCAGCAGCCAGCCCCGAATCGGCAACGGATCTGGGTGTACAAATCCTGCAACCGGGCGAGTCCATGACCGCCCGGATGACCATTGAAGTGACGACAGCGACATGACTCTGACTACCCTCAACGCCAACTGGCAAGCCGTGTCGCCCGAGCCCAGCGCTTTGGGCGAGTCCCCGTTCTGGCATCCACAAGAGCAAATGCTGTACTGGGTGGATATTGCGGGCCGGAAGATCCTGCGCGCCAATGTCTTCATGGGCAC
The DNA here is from genome assembly GCA_046050465.1 of Pseudomonadota bacterium. GTDB lineage: Bacteria > Pseudomonadota > Gammaproteobacteria > Burkholderiales > Burkholderiaceae_C > Egaibacter. Next base: position 15,040 of record JBJOPS010000019.1, read on the forward strand.
GGTGCAAAGCTGGCCGATGCCGATGGAGCCGGGCTGCATTGCCCCGGCGGCCAGCGGCGGCCTGGTGATTGCACTGCGCGACGGTGTTTACCGTGCCCGTGAATGGGGCGGCCTCTTGACGCTGATCCAGCGCTTTGACCACGACACCACCACCACGCGGTTCAACGACGGCAAGGCCGACCCGGTGGGGCGCTTTTGGGCCGGCACCATGTTTGAGCCGCGCACGGTGCCCAGCGCCGAACTGTTCTCGCTGGACTGTCGCGGTGGTAAAGCGCCCGTGGTGGAGCGCAAGGCAGGCAATGCCATCATCGCCAACGGGCTGGCCTGGTCGCCCGACGCCAAAACGGTGTACTGGACCGATACGCCCAACCACGTCATTCGCGCCTGGGACTGGGACGCTGCCAGCAACGCGATGACGAATGGGCGCGTGTTCCACCAGTTCCCGATGAAACCGGATGGCTGGACATACGGCACGGCTGGCGACACGGCTGGATATGGTGGCCGTCCGGATGGTGCGGCGGTAGATGTGCAAGGCAACTACTACGTGGCCATGTTCGAAGGCAAACGCATCCTCAAGCTCTCACCCGCTGGCGAGTTGCTGGCCGAAATTCCTACACCCGCCCAGTGCCCCACGATGCCGTGTTTTGGCGGTGACGACGGGCAAACGCTGTACGTCACCACAGCCAGCTACAACCGCTGCGCCACCGAACTGGCGGACATGCCCCAGAGCGGCTGTGTGTTCTCGATGCGGCTGGATGTGCCCGGGTTGCCGGCCAATTTCTTCAGCGACTGATCATTTTTCGAACACATCCGTTTCAAAAAATTCAAACCAGAGTTTGCACCCACCACTACCATGCAGCCCATGGATTCAGCGCTCACCCAACTCATTGACCGCATTCGGGCTGCTGCTGCCATAGCCCAGCCGCTGCGCATTCGTGGCGGTGGTAGCAAGGACTTTTACGGCCAGACGCTGCAAGGTGACGTGCTGGACACCCGCGCTCTGCAAGGCATTGTGAGTTACGAGCCCAGCGAACTGGTGGTCACCGTACGTGCTGGTACACCGTTGACTGAGCTGGAATCGGCACTGGTCGCACAAGGCCAGTACCTGCCGTTTGAACCCCCGCATTTCGCCACGGATGCGGGCGATGTGGCCACCGTCGGCGGCATGGTCGCCGCTGGTCTGGGCGGCCCGGCCCGTGCGGCTGTAGGCAATGTGCGCGACTACGTGCTGGGCGTGCAGATCATCAACGGCAAGGGAGAACTGCTCACCTTCGGCGGGCAGGTAATGAAAAACGTGGCGGGTTACGACGTGTCGCGCCTCATGGCGGGGGCCATGGGCACCCTGGGCGTGATTGCCGAGGTCTCGCTCAAGGTGCTGCCGGTGGCTGTTGCCGAGGCCACGCTGCTGTTTCATCTGGACGAGGCCAGCGCGATCAAACGGCTCAATGCCTGGGCAGGCAAGCCGCTGCCAGTCAATGCCAGCTGCTGGGTGAATGACAAAACCGGTGGCAGTGACAACCCCAGCCTGTACGTGCGCCTGCGTGGCGCCAAAGCGGCTGTGGAGGCCGCCTGCCAGACCATGGGCGGCGAGCGCAAAGACGCGGCTGCGGTGGCGGCTGACTGGAATGCCCTGCGCGAGCAAACCCTGCCGTTTTTTGCCCGCCAGAGCGACGAATGCCTGTGGCGCCTGAGTGTGCCGGACACCACCGCGCCACTGGACGTGGGCGACACGCTGATCGAATGGGGAGGCGCCCAGCGCTGGGCCAAGGCCCCGGCCAGTGACGCCACGCGGCTGCGGGCTGCCGCTGATCGGGCAGGTGGAATTGCTACATTATTTATAGCTACTCACGCATATTCAATGCGGGCTGAGACCATATTTCACCCCCTAAAAGCACCCCTGGACCGCATCCATCGCGATTTGAAACGCCAGTTCGACCCGGCCAACATCTTCAACCGTGGGCGCCTCTATGCAGACTAACCTCGCCCCCGAATACAAAAACACCGCCGACGGCATCGCCGCCGAAGCCATTTTGCGCAAGTGTGTGCATTGTGGTTTTTGCACGGCTACCTGCCCCACTTATCAGTTGCTGGGTGACGAGCTGGACGGCCCGCGTGGCCGCATCTACCTCATGAAGCAGGTGCTTGAAGGCGAAACACCTACCCGTGCCACGCAGATGCATCTGGACCGTTGCCTGACCTGCCGCAACTGCGAAAGCACCTGCCCGAGCGGTGTGGACTACGGCCACCTCGTGGACATTGGCCGCAAGCTGGTGGACGCCAAAGTGCCCCGCCCCGCCACCGAGACCGCGCTGCGCTGGGCGCTGAAAGAAGGTTTGCCGTCGCCGCTATTTGCTCCGGCCATGAAGCTGGGCCAGCTGGTTCACCCGCTGCTGCCGGCATATCTGAAGAACAAGGTCCCCGCGAAGCAGCAGGCCGGGGTCTGGCCCACGCGCCAGCATGCCCGCAAGGTGCTGATGCTGGCCGGTTGCGTGCAGCCCGCGATGATGCCCAACATCAACAGCGCCACGGCCCGCGTGCTGGACGCCGCCGGTATTCAAACCGTGCTGGCGCCCAAGGCGGGTTGCTGCGGCGCGGTGAAATTCCACCTCAACGATCAGGATGGTGGCAAGGCGCAGATGCGCGCCAACATCGACGCGTGGTGGCCGCATGTGGCGGATGGCAGCCCGGTAGAAGCCATCATCATGAACGCTTCCGGCTGCGGCGTGACGGTCAAGGACTACGGCCACATTCTCAAAGACGACCCGGTTTACGCGGTTAAAGCGCGGCGCATCAGCGAGCTGACGAAAGATTTAAGCGAGTGGTTGCCCGCGCTGGCAGACAAGCTCAAAGGCAAGGTGTCTGCGAAGACGACCGGCAATACGGGCCAGGTGGTGTTTCATCCGCCCTGCACGTTGCAGCACGGCCAGCAACTGCGTGGTGGCGTTGAAAAGTATCTGAACGAGCTGGGTTTTCAGGTGAAGATTTCAACCAATGAGTCACACCTGTGCTGCGGGTCAGCAGGCACTTACTCAGTGTTGAACCCTCATATTGCTTACGCATTGCGTGACCGCAAGCTGGGTAATCTGCAGGATATGCAGCCGGGGGTGATCGTCAGCGCCAACATTGGCTGCATCACCCACCTGCAAAGCGGCACCACCACGCCGGTGAAACACTGGGTGGAAGTGCTGGACGAAGCACTTGGCGGATGAAGCCGCCGGTAGCGCCGTAAGCAAGACGATTACTGGGGAGACGGACCGCGGCCTGCGATGTGGCGGAACGTGATGCGCCCCTTGCTCAGGTCATATGGCGACATTTCCAGCGACACCTTGTCGCCCGCCAGGATGCGGATGTGGTGCTTTTTCATCTTCCCGCCGGTGTAGGCGACCAGTTGATGGCCGTTGTCCAGCGTGACACGAAAGCGGGAATCGGGCAGCACATCGGTCACCATTCCGTTCATTTCAATCAATTCTTCTTTGGCCATGACAAAACTCCAGTTGGGTGAGGATGAATCTTTTCCCGTGCCGCTGCCCGAGCGAATCGACACGGACGCGGCACAACCCCGTCGCGTGATCGACGCTACAACATGCTATGCCATCTGGGGTGTGAGAGGTGCCGCGCCTGAAATTCAGGGCAGACCCAAAAGACGAGCTGTTAAAGCTTTTGCCGACTCCGATGGCTACATTGTACGCCTTTAGTGCAGGCCCGAAAAGCACATGGCAGTCGCAAGGCGCTACTGCCTGTGTCGCTATAGTCAGCCATGCAGGTTGTCGTTGCGGGCGATGTCGATCAGGTGTTCAACTTCGGCGCGGGAGTTCACAAGATTGCTGACGTGCCAGCGCTTGATCAACCACATCACACCGGCAATCACCACGCCAAAGGCCGTGATCGCGCCAAAGGTGGGCAAGCCCAGCCCGGTGGACAGACTGTAGGCGGCACCCAGTGCGAGGATGCACGCCTGTTCATTGAAGTTTTGTACGGCGATGGAACGCCCGGCGCCCATCAGGTTGTGCCCGCGATGCTGCAGCAGGGCATTCATCGGAACCACCAGAAAACCGCCCAGTGCGCCTAGCAAAATGAGAAACGGTGCGGCCAGCCACACGTTGTCTATAAAGATCAGCAGGATGATCAGAATGCCCATGCCAATACCCAGCGGAATGACGCGCGGCCCGTCTTCCAGCCGCATGCGAACGGAAGCCACCACCGCGCCCACTGCCATGCCGATGGCGACCACGCCTTGCAGGGCCGACGCCTGCGTGACGCTGTAGCCCAGTGCAGCAGCTGCCCAGGCCAGCACAATGAACCGCAGATTGCCGGCCACACCCCAGATGAGCGTGGTTGCTGCCAATGAAATCTGCCCCAGCTTGTCACGCCACAAGCGGGCGTTGCAGGTCCAGAAATCCGGCAGCAGTGACGCCAGCCGTCTGGGCAATGGCCGCATCTCGACGCCGGTGTCGGGAATGTGGGTGTTGAACCAGGCCGCCAGCAGGTAGACAAAAATCAGCACACAGATGGCGGCTTCAGGCGCGGAGTCGACGCCGGTGTTGACCAGCGGAAAGTCAAGCGCCAGCAGCCGGGTGGACAGGTAGTAACCCACCAGCTGGCCACCCAGCAGCACGCCCAGAATGATGGATGCGATGGTCAGCCCTTCAATCCAGCCATTGGCCCTGACCAGTTGCGAAGCGGGCAATAGCTCGGTCAGGATGCCGTATTTGGCGGGGGAGTAGGCGGCTGCTCCGAGGCCCACGATGGCATAGGCCAGCAACGGGTGGGTGCCAAACAGCATCATCAGACAACCAAAAATCTTGATGAAATTGCTGAACAACATGACCCGGCCCTTGGGCATGGAGTCGGCGAATGCACCCACGAAAGGCGCCAGGATCACATAAAACAGGGCAAACATCGGCACCAATGCGGCTTGCTGCCATTCGGGGGCGCCGCTGGTTCTCAATAGCTGTACCGCCCCCACAAACAGGGCGTTGTCTGCCAGCGAGCTGAAAAACTGCGCCGACATGATCGTGTAAAAGCCGCGTTTCATTCAGTATTAGTGGGGTCGTTGACAGGGTCAACGCCGTGGGTATTTGATCTGGGCTCCAACGTCGGCTGGTTATATCACGACGGGGGTGCAAAATTCTGTTTACAGTCTGCCTGTTTACCGCCTTGACAAATCCGCCATGCCCCGTCCGATCCAAGCCACCATTCACACCGAAGCCCTGCGCCACAACCTGGCGCGAGCCCGGGCTGCCGCTCCAGATGCCCGGGTGTGGGCCGTGGTCAAGGCCAATGCATACGGTCACGGGATCGAGCGGGCATTTGAGGGCTTGCGCGGCGCCGATGGTTTTGCACTGCTGGATTTGCAGGAGGCAGAGCGTGTGCGGGCTTTAGGCTGGCGTGGACCGATTCTTCTGCTGGAAGGCGTGTTTGAGCCTCGGGACCTGGAACTGTGCTCCCGACTGGATCTGTGGCACGCCGTGCATTGTGATGAGCAGATCGACATGCTGGCCACGCACAAAACGAATGTGCCGCACCGTGTATTTCTGAAAATGAACTCGGGCATGAACCGGCTGGGCTTCGCCCCCGAGCGGTATCGCTCGGCGTGGACGCGTCTGAATGCCTTGCCGCAGGTGGACGAAATCTCGCTGATGACGCATTTCAGCGACGCCAATGGTCCGGCAAGCGTGGCGGCGCAAATGCAGATTTTTCAGGCGGCTACGCAGGATCTGCCCGGTGAACGCACTGTGTGCAACAGTGCTGCCACCTTGCGCCACATGGGAGGTAGCGCCAGCGACTCGCCTGCACTCGCATCGGATTGGGTGCGCCCCGGGATTGCGGTGTACGGCAGTGCCCCAGACTTTCCCGAGAACAGCATTTCGCATTGGGGTTTGCAGCCGGCGATGACGTTTGCTACAAAAATCATAGCTATTCAGTCAATATCGACGGGGGCCAGCGTTGGATATGGCTCAAGTTTTGTGGCTGATCAGGCCATGCGGATCGGCGTGGTGGCTTGCGGGTATGCCGATGGCTACCCGCGCCTGTGTCCGACCGGAACACCGGTTTTGGTGGACGGTGTGCGAACGCGAACCGTAGGCCGTGTCAGCATGGACATGATCACCGTGGATCTCACACCTGTACCGCGGTCCGGCATGGGCAGCGAGGTCACTTTGTGGGGCCGTGCGGCCAGCGGTGCGGTGTTGCCGATTGACGAAGTGGCCCATACCGCGGGCACTGTGGGCTATGAGTTGATGTGTGCGCTGGCGCAGCGGGTGCCGGTGGTGGTGGCCTGATTTGCAGTGGCCGTAATCGGTGAGAAGCGGGGGTGCGTCAGGTATTTATCGGGTCAATAAAGGCCGCGCACCCGCGCGTGCAATCGGGCCAGCCCGAGCAGCGCATCGGTGTGGGGCGTGGGTACGCCCACCAGCGCCCCCAGTTCCTTGACAACGGTCACCAGCGCGTCCAGTTCAACCGCCTTGCCCGCTTCCACGTCCTGCAGCATGGAGGTTTTGAAAGCACCCAGTTTGAGCGTGACGGCATGGCGGTCTTCAGGCTGCTGGGCGATGGGAATGCCCATGCGTGCACCGATTTCCCTGGCTTCCAGCATCACGCTGGACACAAAGCCGCGCACCAGCGGGTCGCCCAGAATGAGGTCGGTGGTGGCGCCGGTGATGGCGCTGATGGGGTTGACTGTCATGTTGCCCCACAGCTTGTACCAGGCGTCTACCTGAATCTGGTCCGACACCGGCGCTTCAAATCCGGCGGCGGTGAGTAGCCCGGCCAGCGCTTGTACCCGTGGTGTCTTGATGCCGGATGGCTCCCCCAGAATGAGCTTGCTGCCAAAGTGGTGGTGCACCATGCCCGGCTCGCTCAGCGAGCAACTGGCGTGTACCACGCAACCGATCACGCTGGAAGCGGGAATGGCCGCACTGATCTCGCCGGTGGTGTCCACTGCCTGTAGCCGTGTGCCCTCAAAGGCGCCACCAAACCCCTGAAAAAACCACCATGCAACACCGTTCATCGCCGTCAGCACCAGGGTGTCCGGGCCGATCAGGGGGGCGATGGTGCGCGCCACGCTCAACAGCGAGGGTGCCTTCACGGCAATCACCACCAGGTCTTGCACACCCAGTGCGGCCGGGTCGTCGCTACAGCGCACGGACGCGGCCTCCACGCCGGCCACGGTCTGCAATCGCAACCCATGGGCGCGGATATTGGCCAGCGCGTCACCACGGGCGACCACACTCACATCACAGCCTGCGCGGGCCAGTCCGGCGCCGATCCAGCCTCCGATGGCGCCGGCACCAACAACACATGTTTTTTTGGTGTTTTTAGTGATCATTTTGGCCTCTAGCCCTCGTCAAATATGCGTAAGTAGCTCTAATTTTTATAGCAGTCATCAATCTTGTCCACCTGACGGACCAGCGCGTCAAAGACATCTTTGCCGGCGCCATGGTTGGGGCTGAACTGCAGCGCATCCCGTGTGCACTTGGCCGCAATGGCCTCTGGCACGGCAATGGCTGGCCCCATGCTGAAGGTGGCCAGCTGGATCTCGCAGGCGCGCTGCAGCGTCCACAAAATCGCAAAGGTCTGGGGCAGTGTCTGGCCCCAGGCCAGCAGGCCGTGGTTGCGCAAAATCACCGCGGGTTTGTTGCCAATACTGGCCAGCAGACGCGGCGCCTCGTCCGCATGGATGGTGATGCCCTCAAACGTGTGATACGCCACCATGTCGTGCAACTGGGCTGTGTAGAAATTGGTTTGCTGCAGCCCGCCCTGCAGGCAGGCCACAGCCACACCGGCGGTGGTGTGCGTGTGCATGACGCAATGGGCATCGGGCAAAGCCGCGTGAATGGCCGCGTGAACCGTGAACCCTGCCGGATTCACCGGGTGGGCCGAGCCGTCCAGCACCTTGCCCTGGATATCTATCTTGACCAGGTTGCTGGCGGTGACTTCGCTGTAGTGCAGCCCAAAGGGGTTGATCAGGAATTCCTTGTTGCCACCGGTTACGGAGTCTGGCAACCGCAGCGTGATGTGGTTGTAGATCATCTCGGTCCAGCCCAGCATGGCGAAGACCCGGTAGCAGGCCGCGAGTTGCACGCGTGCAGCCCGCTCGTCAGGGTGCATGTCAGGGTTGTTCATCACGCCAGCCTTCAGGAATAGGTTTTGTCGGTACTGGGGACCACGGGCGCCGACGCCACGGTGCTTTTGAATTCCCCCGCCAGCGTGTTGGTGCCGCGTATCAGCAGCTGGGTATCCAGACCCACGGCCACGAACGTGGCACCCAGCGCGATGTAATGCTTGGCCAGCGCGACGTCGGTGGTCAGGATACCGGCTGCCTTGCCGGCCTTGACGATGCGCTGGATGGCGTCTTCAATGGCCGTTTGCACCTCGATGTGGCCCGCGTTGCCCACATGCCCCAGAGACGCAGAGAGATCGGCGGGGCCAATGAACACGCCGTCCACGCCGTCTGTGGCCACAATGGCTTCCAGGTTTTGCAGTGCCAGCCGCGTCTCGGCCTGTACCAGCAGGCAGACCTGGGCGTTGGCCTCATGCACGTAGCCCGCATACCGGCCCCAGCGCGACGCCCGCGAGCCGGCCATGCCGCGAATGCCATCCGGTGGATAACGACAGGCCTGTACCAGACCGTGGGCCTGTTCGGGCGTGTCCACCATGGGCACCAGCAGCGTCTGAACGCCCAGGTCCAGGTATTGTTTGATCAGTGCCGTGTCGCCCACAGGCACGCGCGCCACGGCGTGTGTGCCGGGGTAGCCGGCCACCACGTGCAGTTGCGCCATCAGGCTGCGCAGGTCGTTGGGCGCGTGTTCGCCATCGAGCAGCAGCCAGTCGAAACCGGCACCCGCGCAGATCTCGGTGCTGTAAGGGTTGGCCATGCTGACCCACAGGCCGATTTGCGCCTGCTGGTTGCGGATGGCTTGCTTGAAGGGGTTGACGGGTGTTTGCATGAGGGCTCCTCGTTGTTTTAGGTGAATCTGAAGGCGATGGACCCCAGCGTTCCGTAGTCTGCATGGAACGTATCGCCTGCAACCGCTGCGGTGGGCCGGGTGAAGGAGCCGCCCAGCACAACCTCACCGGCTTCGAGAAATTCACCCCAGGCGCTCAGCTTGTTGGCCAGCCAGGCCACACCGGTGGCGGGGTGGTTCAACACGGCGGCGGCGACGCCAGACTCTTCGATAACACCATTTTTGTAAAGCAGCGCGCTCACCCAGCGCAGGTCCACGGCGTCAGGCTTCACGGGCCGCCCGCCGGTGATGATGCCGGCATTGGCCGCGTTGTCGGCGATGGTGTCAAACACCTTGCGCATGACCTTGGTGTGGCGGTCAAACTGCTCGATGCGGGCGTCGATGATTTCAATGGCCGGCACCACGTAGTCGGTGGCGGCCAGCACATCAAAGATGGTCACGTTAGGCCCCTGCAGCCGTTTGCCCAGCACAAAGGCCAGCTCCACCTCAACCCGCGGCGCGATGAAGCGGCTGAACGGAATGTCACTGCCTTCCGGGAAAAACATGTCGTCAAGCAAGGTGCCGTAGTCGGGCTCGGTGATCTGGCTGGCCTGCTGCATGGCGCGCGAGGTCAGGCCGATCTTGTGACCTCTGGCAACACGCCCTTCAGCCAGTTTCATCTTCACCCACGCCCGGGATACCGCATAGCCGTCTTCCACCGTCATGCCAGGAAAGCGTTTGGAGAAATGCTCCACCTGCACGCGCGATTTCTCTGACTGGTTCAGCTCTGAGGCCAGCTGATGGATGAGTTCAGCACTGAATGGACTGGTTTTCATTTTTGAAACAGCGGGTGCAGGTTACTGTGTTTGGCGTCGAACACCTCATGCCCTTCGTCAATCTGCAGCGTCATGCCGATGTGGCGGTGCATGAAAATGGGCTGAAAATGGGCCTTGGTGCTTATCAACAGGGCGTCGCCAGCTCTCTTTTTTGTAGCGTCCGTGCGCCCGCAACCCATGCGCAGGTTCAGGTAGACGAAGGCGTAGTCTTCCTTGCCATCGGCTACCGCGTAGTGGGGAGCCGGGTAGGCAAACACGCGCGTGCCGCCGGTGGGGTAGACCTGTTTACCATCTTCATCGTGGACTTCCAGCATGGTGTCGGCCAGTGTGCGGCAAAGCGCCGTCATGTCGGTTTCCTTGTCGAGATTGGCGGTGTAGAGAATGACCAGGTGTGGCATGTTGCGTGCTCCTTATCGCCTTACAGGCGGCTGGCGCCAGCCGCAAAGGGGGCTGACGACGAGGTAGATCGTCCGATGCCGGACAGGTTGGCCGGCATCGGCGTGACCGGAAACACCGCGTTGATCTGCCCGGTGCCCGAACTGGGGAAAAAAGGCGTGATGACTTCGGCTGGCGCATCGTAGTGGTCCCAGCCCAGCGCGCCCAGCAGCATGGCCGTGTCGTGCATGAAGCCTTCGCCGTGTCCTTTGGCGGCGTATTCAGGCAGCATTTGCGTGAAGGTTTTCCACTCGCCGCGCTGCCACATGCCCACGACGTGGTGGTCCAGCTGCTCCAGAAACGGGCTCCACATCTTGTTGGCGTACTCGGGTGCCAAACCGTTCTGGGCGAAACGGTGCGACAGGGAGCCACTGGCAAAAAAAGCCACGGTGCCGTCGTAATGCTGTTCAACCGCCTGACGCATGGCCCAGCCCAGTCGGGCGCTGTGTTCCAGGTAGTGCACCATGCACAGCGCACTGACCGAGATCACCTTGAAGTGGCGATCGGCGTTCATGTAGCGCATGGGCACCAGCGTGCCGTACTCCGGCGCCAGTGACGTGGCATCGTGGGCCAGCGTGGCCACACCCATGTCATTGCAGGTTTTTGCCAGCAGGCGGCCCAGGACCGGGTTGCCGTCATATTCAAACGGCATGTTGCTGATGAAGTGGGGCAACTCGTTGCTGGTGTAAGTGCCCTTGAAGTGTGGCGCGCAATTGATGTGGTAACCCGCGTTTACCAGCCAGTGGGTGTCGAACACCACAATGGTGTCCACACCCAGCGCGCGGCAGCGTTTGCCGATTTCAACGTGCCCATCAATGGCGGCCTGGCGCGTGCCTTTTTGCGGTCCGTCCAGCTCGCTCAGGTACATCGACGGCACGTGGGTGATTTTGGCGGCCAGTGCGAGCTTACCCACGATGCGACCTCAGGCCCGACCCAGCAGTTGGACGACGAAGACCAGCCACATGACCCACAGCAACACCGAACTTGCTGCAAAGACATAGAACCGGTGCATGACCTTGTTGTAAGTGATATGGATGTAGCTGTGTGCCACGCGCAGGGCTACATAGACCCAGGCCAGGGCCAGCAGCGGCGTGGTCAGGCCGTGCGTGACAAACAGCGCCAGGCCCAGCACGTGAAACATCACCGGCATTTCGCACAGGTTTTGGTAGTTGTCGGCCGCGCAGGTGTTCTCCAGTGCCGTGCCGGACTTCGCCCGCGTGGCCACCTTTTGCGGATGGATGCGTCGGGAATTCATCTCGGCAATGCGTGCGCGAAACATGATGCAGGCCACCACGGCCAGTAGCAGCAGCATGGTCGCCATTGGGTAAAGAATCAGGGTCTGGTTCATGGCAGTCTCCTTGGTTGCGGGCGTTATACACCCCAGCGTGGAATGTGATGGCTGCCCAAAGACACGGCCACGTTCTTGGGTTCGCAGAACACCTCGTAACTCCAGGTGCCGCCTTCGCGCCCTGTGCCGCTGGCCTTGGTGCCGCCAAAGGGCTGGCGCAGGTCGCGCACGTTCTGGCTGTTGACGAAGCACATGCCGGCCTCCACCGCAGCGGCCACGCGGTGCGCGCGGCCCAGGTTTTCGGTCCACACGTAGCTGGAGAGGCCATACTGAATGTCATTGGCCAGGCAACAAGCCTCGGCCTCGTCCTTGAACGGGATCAGGCAGGCCACGGGGCCAAAGATTTCTTCCTGCGCGATGCGCATGCGGTTGTCCACGTCGGCAAACACCGTGGGCCACACGTAGTTGCCCTTGGCCACGCGGGCGGGCAGTTCGGATGCGTATGAGGGGCGGTCCAGCCCGCCGCACAGCATCGCGGCGCCCTCTTTGGGGCCGAGTTCGATGTAACTGCGCACCTTGGCCAGATGCGCCTGCGAAATCATCGGCCCGACGATGGTTTTGTCGTCCAGCGGGTCGCCCACCACGATGCGTTTGGCGCGTTCCACAAACCTGGCGACGAAGTCGGCGTAGATGGATTGCTGCACCAGGATGCGGCTACCGGCCGTGCAGCGCTCGCCGTTGTTGCTGAAAATCATGAACACGGCGGCGTCGAGCGCGCGCTCCAGATTCGCGTCGTCAAAAATCACAAACGGGCTCTTGCCACCCAGCTCCATGCTGAATTTTTTGAGACCTGCCTGCTGCACGATGCGGTTGCCGGTGGCGGTCGAGCCCGTGAAGGAAATCGCCCGCACATCGGGGTGCTTGACCAGCGGCTCCCCTGCTTCCTTGCCGTAGCCATGCACCAGATTCAGCACGCCCGGGGGAATGCCGGCTTCCAGCGCCAGCTCACCCAGCCGTGCGGCAGTCATGGGTGACAGCTCGCTCATCTTCAGCACGGCGGTGTTGCCAAAGGCCAGGCAAGGCGCGGTCTTCCAGGTGGCCGTCATGAAGGGCACGTTCCACGGGCTGATGAGGGCGCACACGCCGGTAGGATGAAACAGCGTGTAGTTCAGGTGCGTCTCGGTCGGATAAGTGTGGCCGTCCACGCGGGTGCACATCTCGGCGAAGTAATAGAAGTTGTCGGCCGCGCGGGGAATGAGCTGCTTGCCAGTCTGGGTGATGACCTGGCCGCAGTCGTTGGTTTCGGTCTGTGCGATCTCTGGCACGTGGGCCGCGATCAGGTCGCCGAGTTTACGGATCAGTTTGGCGCGCTGTGGTGCTGGCATGCCGGCCCATTTGGGGAAGGCTTCTTTGGCGGCGGCAACGGCAGCGTTGACTTCTGCCTCGCTACCTGAGGCCACTTCGGCCAGTACATCCTGCGTGGCGGGGTTGACGGTTTCGAAATGGTGACTGCCTGCAACCGGTTTGCCGTTGATCAGGTGATCGATTCTCATGCCTGTCCTTGTTAAGTTGCGACGGGCGCGGCAGCTGGCCACGTCTCGATGGTATTGATGAGGGCGCCGATGCCCTCAATGCTGGTGATGACTACATCGCCCGGCTGACAGTCCACCACGCCGTCGGGCGTGCCAGTCAGGATGATGTCACCGGGCTGCAGCGTCATGAAACTGCTGAAGTATTCGATCAGGAACGGCACGTCAAAAATCATGTCCCGCGTGTTACCGGATTGCGTGACCTGGCCATTGACTGTGGTTTGCAGCGCCAGCGTGTGCGGGTTGGGCACGTCCGCAGCGTCCACTAGCCAGGGGCCAATGGGGGTGCAGGTGGTGCGGTTTTTCACGCGCAGGTTGGGCCGGTACCAGTTTTCCAGGTAATCGCGGATGGCGTAATCGTTGGCCACGGTGTAGCCGGCCACAAAATCGTGGGCGTCGTCGCGCTTCACGCCCTTGGCCGTTTTGCCGATCACCACCGTCAGCTCACACTCGTAGTGCATGAATTGCACGTCAGGCGGACGGCGGGTGAACGCGCGGTGGCCGGTCAGCGTGCTCTCGCCCTTGATGAATACCAGCGGCTCTTCAGGCGCCTTGAATGCCAGTTCTTTAGCGTGATCGGCGTAGTTCAGGCCCAGCGCAAGGATGGTTCGGGGGCGCGGGGTCGGTAACAGTGGTGGCAGCCACACCACCGCGTCCTGCGCCACAACTCGCCCATCGGCTAGCTGCAACTGGTCTGCGTGAGCGATGGCCTGGTGAATGGCCCCTGCGTAGGCAACCCGTGCGTGTTTTATGCTCTGGCCCCGGCAGGTGCATCGGTTGATCCGGGTGGTAGCAATGTGTTGGACAACGTGCCGAAAGCGGGCAGGCCGGGCGCGTGGATGTCGATGCGATCACCCGCCTGCGCCAGTGGGCGACCTGTGTCACAACCCAGCATGAGCATGTCGCCGGGTTGCAGCGTCATGAACTCGCTGACGTCGGCCAGCAACTGGCTGGCGGAGCGAACCAGATTGGCGAAGTCAATGCGCTGGCGCAATTCACCGTTGATGTGCACTTCCAGCTTGAACCGTGCCGGGTCGCCAGCCCGTTCTGCGGACATCAGCTGCGAGCCAACGCCCAGAAATCCGTCCACACATTTGTACTTGACCGGCGGGCGGAAGAAGCTGGCATGCGGGATGGACAAGTCGTTCATCAAAACATAGTTTGCTATAGAAAAAGTAGCTGGCCGCGCATATTTCACGAGGGCTGGAGGCCCAATTAGTACCCCAATAGTGGCCCCTATTTCCACTTCGGAGGCGTTGGAAGGAAGCACGATGCCCGAGCCGTTGGCACTCCAGGTATTGGCCGTTTTGACGTACAGGACAGGCGCACGCGGCGCGGCCTTGTAGGGCGCCTGGCTCATTTGCGGGGCCAAGGCATCCATCTCACCCTGAAAGTTCAGCAGGGTTCCGTAAACGGTGCCCGTGGGCATGAATGACTGGGCGATGCTCATGCCTGCTCCAGTTCAATCACGGCGTCCAGCAACCCATAGAGCTGGGCCAGTTTTTCTTTGCCCAGCGTTTTTTCCATCCAGCTGTAGTGCGCCTCAATGGTTTGCGACAGTGTGTCTACCAGGGCACGGCCCCGCTCCGTTGTTTCCACCACAGTACGCCGCTGGTCTGCCGGGTCACGGGCGCGCTGGATCAGACCATCGCGTTCCATACGCGTCAACACGCCCGTCAGGCTGGGCCCCAGGATGAACGCTTCACGCGCAACCCGGCCCGTTTCCACCGTGCCGCTTTCACCCAGCACCCGCAACACACGCCATTGCTGGTCGCTCAGCGCATGCTGGCGAAGGGACGGACGCGTGTGGGCCATGACCGCTTCACGCGCTTGCAACAACAGACGGGGCAGGTTGCGGTGGACAAACGGAGTAGCTGGTGAATTCATTTATTTAACATGTTAAATGTATTTACTGTTTTGGCAAGCTTTTGTTCGACGAGTGGTAAAACTGTAAATACATACAGTAATATCCAGTCATGGCCAAAGAAAAAACCGTTTTCACCTGTACCGATTGCGGCGGTACCAGCCCCAAGTGGCTGGGCAAATGCCCCAGCTGTGGTGCCTGGAACACCTTGATCGAGTCGATTGCCGAGAGTACCTCGGCTGTTAAAAACCGGTTTGCGTCGCTGGCAAAAACTGCTGAGATCGCCGTTCTGGCGGACATTGAGGCCACCGACATCGAGCGCACTCCCACGGGCCACGAAGAGTTGGACCGCGTTCTGGGCGGTGGCATTGTCGAAGGAGGTGTGGTGCTGATCGGCGGTGACCCAGGCATTGGCAAATCCACGTTGTTGTTGCAGGCGCTGGATTCACTGCAGCGCGCCGGGAAAAACACGTTGTATGTAACGGGCGAAGAGAGTGGCGCGCAGGTGGCGTTGCGCTCGCGCCGTCTGGGACTGGATCGCTCCCAGGTGAAGGTGTTGGCCGAAATCCAGCTGGAGAAAATTCTGGCGACGCTGGATGCCACGCAACCCGATATTGCGGTGATCGACTCCATCCAGACCGTGTATTCCGACCAACTCACCTCAGCCCCCGGCTCGGTGGCGCAGGTGCGTGAATGCGCAGCCCACCTCACGCGCGCGGCCAAGGCCAGCGGCGTGTGCATTGTGCTGGTGGGCCACGTCACCAAAGAGGGGGCACTGGCCGGGCCGCGGGTGCTGGAGCACATGGTGGACACCGTGCTGTACTTCGAAGGCGACACACACAGCCAGTTCAGGCTGGTGCGCGCCATCAAAAACCGTTTTGGCGCGGTGAACGAGATCGGCGTGTTTGCCATGACTGAAAAAGGCCTCAAAGGAGTAAGCAACCCCAGCGCCATCTTCCTGAGCCAGCACCCGGAACCTGTACCCGGCAGCTGCGTGATGGTGACGCTGGAAGGCACGCGCCCCATGTTGGTGGAGATTCAGGCGCTGGTGGACAGCGGCGGGCCGTCCCCCCGGCGCCTGAGCGTGGGGCTGGACAAAGACCGCCTGGCCATGTTGCTGGCGGTATTGCATCGGCATGCAGGCGTGGCTTGCATGGATCAGGATGTGTTTGTCAACGCGGTGGGGGGTGTGCGCATCAGTGAACCGGCGGCTGATCTGGCAGTCATGCTATCCATCACGTCGTCATTGCGGGGCAAGCCTTTGCCCAAAGGTTTCATCGCTTTTGGTGAAGTAGGTCTGGCTGGTGAAGTGCGTCCCGCGCCGCGTGGCCAGGAGCGACTGAAAGAAGCCGCCAAGCTGGGTTTCAGCGTGGCGGTGGTGCCCAAGGCCAATGCCCCTAAAAAGTCTATTGAGGGGCTGACCATTCATGCTGTTGATCGGGTGGGCCAGGCCATGGACGTGGTCAGGGAGCTGGGCTGATGCACGAGTGAGGGCGGTTAGCCCCTGGTTCTGGAGCAGGGCCGCAAAAAATGCACAATGGACGGCATTGCAAATACGATGACGGCGATTGATGTTGTCGAAGCAATTCGGTTGGGCGAGGTGGATAAATGGTCAATCCGGGGTTCCTTGATGCGAATTTTGCTGGCTGAAGATGACCTGATGCTGGGTGATGGTTTGCGTGCGGGTTTGCGTCAACTTGGTTTTCAGGTGGATTGGGTCCGCGATGGTGTTGCGGCTGAGCGTGAGCTGGGCACGGGTGATTACGCGGCAGCCGTGCTGGATATCGGGCTTCCGCAGAGAGACGGACTGATAGTGCTTCAGGCCTTGCGTCGCCGCAGGATGGTGACGCCGGTGCTGGTGTTGACGGCCCGTGACGCGGTGTCTGATCGGATTCTTGGCCTGGATCTGGGTGCCGATGACTATGTTGTCAAGCCGGTCGATCTTCATGAATTGGGGGCACGTTTGCGCTCGCTGGTTCGCCGTGCACACGGGCAAGTTCAAGAGGAACTGTGTTGTGACGCTGTCGTGTTGGACCCTTCAGCCAGACAAGTCCGTCTTGATGGTGAGTCAGTGGCGCTTTCAACCCGTGAGTTCGATCTGCTGCATGTCCTGATGCTGAACGCGGGACGTGTCATGTCGCGTGAACAACTGGAGCAACAGCTATATAGCTGGGGCTACGAAGTTGACAGCAATGCAATTGAAGTGCACATCCATCACTTGCGGCGCAAGCTGTACCCTGACGTTATCCGGACGGTGCGGGGCATTGGGTATATGGTGCAGCGTAAGCAGGATTTATCGTGAAATTAATGCAAGCCCGGTCTTTGCAGACGCGCTTGTTGGTGATGACGCTGGGTCTGGTGGTGACCATTTGGGCAGGAGTGGCATCTGTAACCTGGGTGTCTGCGCGTCACGAGCTTGACGAACTGCTGGATGGTCATCTGGCACAGACTGCCGCCTTGCTTGTGGTGCAGCAGCTCGAAGCACAAGCAGGTGATGTGGTCGATGCTCCTTCCTTGCATAAGTATGCCCCACGGGTGGCCTTTCAGGTTTTTCACCGAGGGAGCTTGGTGATGCGCACAACCAATGTCGGCACAATGCCGATGACAGGCAAAGGCCCTGGCTTCGCAACCGAATTGGTCAATGATGGTCAGGAATGGCGCATCTTTTCAACCCACGGTGCGGGGCAGGATGTGCGGGTCTATGTGGGGGAGCAAACGGCGTCTCGCCGCGAAATTCTATGGGCTGTGATATTGAGCATGCTCCTTCCCATGATGGTCGCATTGCCCTTGCTTGCGCTCATGCTCTGGTGGGCGGTGCGACAGGGGCTGGACCCCTTGCGTCAACTTGGTACGCTGCTGGGGCAACGCCAGCCGCAAGCGTTGGAGCCGGTCGCTCTGCATGACATGCCCCCGGAAATGCGCCCGATGGTCAATGCGTTGAACGGTTTGCTTGCGCGCATCGAGAGTATGGTCATGACCGAGCGTCGCTTCACGGCTGATGCCGCACACGAGTTGCGCACACCTATTGCTGCGATCCGGGCACAAGCGCAGGTTGCGCTAGGCGCGGGGGCCGATGTGGCTCAGCGGGACCATGCCCTGCAGTACACGCTGGCAGGTTGTGAGCGGGCCACCCGGCTGGTTGAGCAGTTGCTGACCCTGGCGCGCCTTGAGACAGCGTCTGCAGCCTTGAGTGCCTCAGTCGCCCCCGTTAACCTGGGCATGGTGACGCGCGGGGTCGCGGCCGAGCTTGCACCCACCGCAATGGCACGTCATCAAAGTCTTGAACTGGAAGCCGACACGCCTGTCCTGGTTGCCGGCGATGATGTTCTGATCGGTGTGATGGTGCGTAATCTGATTGACAACGCAATGCGATATAGCCCTGATGGTGCGCGGGTGCTGGTGATCGTGAAGTCCGAAGCTGGGCAACCCCTGGTGCGTGTCGAAGACGGTGGGCCGGGCATGACAGAGCAGGAAATGGCCCGTCTGGGCGAACGGTTTTACCGTGTAACAGGCATTAAACAAACCGGGAGCGGACTGGGTTGGTCCATTGTCAAAAGGTTGTCGGATGCCTTTGGCGCCACGACTCAGGTTGCACGATCAAGCGCTTTGGGTGGCCTGGCGGTTGAGGTGCGGTGGCCTGCACGGTAGGGGCTGCCACAACCCTGCCAAAATCCCGGCATGCAATTTCAAAAAATTCTGGTTCCGGTTGGCGGCATCATTCTGGTGGCTGCCGCTTACAGGGCTTACGGTTGGGGCGGTGTTGCAGTTGCCATGGGTGGACTGGTCATGTGGCTACTGCTGCATTTCACACGCATGATGCAGGTGCTCAAACGCGCAGCAAATCGACCTGTCGGGTATGTGGGCAGTGCGGTCATGTTTAACGCCAAACTGCGATCCGGCGTAACCCTGCTTCATGTCGTTGCAATGACCAAGGCGCTTGGCGAGTTGATATCCCCCCAAGACGAGCAGCCAGAGATGTTTCGCTGGACCGATGGAACACAGTCATTTGTTACTTGTGAGTTTGTGGGCGGCAAACTGGTGAGGTGGGAACTGGTGCGCCCGGCGGTGGGCGGCAGTACACCGTAAAATCAAAAAAAGTGAACCCAAGGAATAGAGATGACAGCCTTGCCCCCCTCAATGTCAGACCGTGACGGCAAAATCTGGATGGACGGCCAGATGGTTGACTGGCGCGACGCAAAAATACACGTGCTTACCCACACTCTGCACTACGGTTGCGGCGCGTTTGAGGGCGTTCGCGCCTACAACACGGTGAATGGCACCGCCATCTTCCGCCTGGAAGAGCACACGGAGCGCCTTTTCAACAGCGCCAAGATTTTGCGCATGACCATCCCCTTCACCAAAGAACAGGTGAACGAAGCGCAAAAAGCGGTGGTGCGCGAGAACCACCTGGAGAGCTGCTACCTGCGCCCACTCACCTGGATTGGCGACAAAAAACTCGGCGTTTCACCCAAGGGCAACACCATTCACCTGATGGTCGCCGCCTGGCCGTGGGGCGCGTATCTGGGCGAAGAGGGTATGCGCCGCGGTATCCGCGTCAAGATTTCCAGCTACACCCGCCACCACGTCAACATCACCATGACGCAGGCCAAGGCAGTCAGCAACTACACCAACTCCATCCTGGCCAATATGGAAGCCACTGATGACGGGTATGACGAAGCGATGCTGCTCGATGCCAATGGTTTCGTGAGTGAAGGCGCGGGAGAGAACCTGTTCGTCATTAAGGGCGGTGTGGTTTACACGCCTGACCTGTCGGCCGGTGCGCTCAACGGCATTACCCGCAACACCGTGTTCCACATCTGCAAGGATCTGGGCCTGGAAGTGGTGCAAAAACGAATCACGCGTGACGAGGTTTACATCTGCGATGAGGCATTCTTCACGGGTACTGCGGCTGAAGTCACGCCAATTCGCGAACTGGATCGTATTGAGCTGGGCAGTGGTTCGCGCGGGCCCATCACCGAGAAAATACAGAGTGCGTTTTTTGATATTGTTAATGGTCGTAATCCGAAATATGCCCACTGGCTAACGAAGGTTTCAGCATGAGCAAGAACGCTATTGAATTGCTGGCCGCAGACCTTAACGCCCAGGGTGGCGTGTTCTGTCCCAGCCCTAAGGCAGACATGAAAGTCTGGAACAGCCACCCCAAGATTTACCTGGATGTCGCCCGTACCGGTGAGGCCAAATGCCCGTATTGCGGGACCATTTACCACCTGAAAGCCGGTGAGGTTGTGGGGCATCACCATTGAGTGAGGTGGTTCGTCGGCATCTGGATTTGGGCTGCGGCAGCAAACCCCGCAATCCCTACAACTGTGCCGAACTGTATGGTGTGGACATTCGTGACGGCCTGAGCGCTCCCGGAGTTGTGCGGATTGTGGCTGCCAATTTGAGTCTGCAACCCATACCGTTTGCTGACGGTTACTTTGACAGTGTTTCGGCATATGATTTTCTGGAGCATTTACCCCGTGTGGCAATCGACTATGCGAAGGCTGAGACGCATTTCCCATTTGTCGAACTGATGAACGAGGTGTTTCGGGTGCTCAAGCCAGGCGGGACTTTTTACGCCGTAACGCCAGCGTATCCCCATGCCAAGGCGTTTTGTGATCCCACCCATGTAAACTTCATTTCGAAAAAATCGCATGAGTACTTCACAGCCCCTGATCTCAGCGGGCGAATGTACGGATTTACAGGAAACTTTTCGCTAGTGCGTAATAAGAGAATTCACTTTCGCCGAAGAGCCTATGAGCCGTTGAAAATGTCGATCAGTGGCTCGGCTCAATATTTTGTTGACAGGTTGCTAGGAAAGCAATCCCATCTTGTATGGGAGTTTAGGGCGTCTAAATGACAATGGCACTCTTCCTTTGATCGGGTTGCTGCAGCCATGCTAGCAACAACCCATGCTGATGTCACTGTAGTTTATGTAACCTATCAGTCACTAGCTATAGTTGATCAACTTGCTCATGCTATCAATCGCGCGAGAAATGTGATCGTGGTTGATAACGCTAGCTCTGATGGCACTTTAGAGAAATTGCGTGAGAAGTGCCAACGAGCGCAATTCATAGAAAGCCAGATTAATCTTGGATTTGGTTGTGCCAACAATCTGGCTCTTGCGAATGTAAAAACCAAATTCGCACTGTTAGTGAATCCTGATTGCACTTATACCGAAGAGTCTTTAAGTCGCATGCTGGAGACATTTGATCAGTATCCAGGAGCTGCCTTGATCGCGCCGCAGGCAATTGGCCCCGGCGGCCCACAGGTCTCTTATCGAGCCGCCTATTTCGCCAAGCTTCGGCCAAGTAAATACATTGTTCCAGACGGCGTTACATCTGCCCAGTTTCTTTCTGGATGTTGTATGTTGCTGCGCTTGGAGGCCTTTGAAGATGACTATTTTGACCCGCGGTTTTTCCTGTATTTTGAAGATGATGACATTTGCTTGAGGGCGATCCGCCGAGGCTATGAATGCCTGCTTCAGCCGTCAGCCACGGTGTATCACGAGCTTGGGCAAACGTCCACGCCCACTTTCAAAACGCTGGATATCAAGGCTTATCATTACGCAAGGTCCAAGCGATTGCTGACATATATACACCAAGGAAGACTGGCTGATTTGCGCGTTCAACTGAACTACTTATTGGTGTCCCCGTGGATGATTGTTCTTTTTTTTATATTGCTGAGAAAAAAAGAAATATTTAAGTGGTGGGGTCGTCTCCAAGCTGGATTTGCCATATTCGATGCAAGAAATGTTTCCAATGATTGATCCCTCCCGCGCTGAAGTAGTCGTATCCACTTTCAACAACCCCCTGGCCCTTGACGCATGCCTGTGTGCTCTTGCCCATCAAACGGTTCAAAATTTCAGCATCTGTATTGCAGATGACGGTTCCGGGCCGGAGACGGGTGAAGTAATTGACCGCTGGTTGAGGGTTCTCGGACCTGAGCGTCTTCGACATGTATGGCATCCTGACAGAGGTTTCCAAAAAAACCAAATTCTGAACCGCGCTATTGCATCGTCACGGGCCGACTATCTCATCATGATTGACGGTGACTGTTTATTAAGCCCGGGTGTTATTCATCGGCACTTAAAGAAGGCGCGTCCGGGTTACTTTCTATCCAGTGGCCTAGTAAGGTTGCCAAGCTCGGCAGGACCTGCGATCAGTCATGCATCGATTGCCGACGGATCCGTGTTTTGTGCGCAATGGCTGACTACACACGGGGGTTTACGGCTGTTGGATCAGCTCAAGCTAGGACATCTCCCACTCTTTTTTTCTTCTGTTTTGGAGCATATTTCGCCAGTGAAACGAACGTGGAATGGAGCACATTCGTCAGCATGGCGTCAGAACCTTTTGGTGGTCAACGGATTCGACGAAACCATGAAATACGGCGGCGAGGATATTGAGTTGGGTTACCGACTGAATAATGCCGGAATACGCGGCCGGCATCTGCGATACAGCACTTTGGTGCTGCACATTGACCATGCGAGAGGTTACGTTGACGAAGGTGAAATTGCCAAGAACCGATTAATCATAAGAAAAACGCGCCAAGAAAATAGAATACGCACGACTTCTGGGATCGAGCCGCAGCATAACGCGTGACTATTTCCCCAGTTGTCTGGAGATGGTTCATCACTCGTTACCTCCTGCCGGGACTACGTATTCGCCAAACTGAGGACATCGGCTCACTAGCCAGGCGAAGGTAGATCCCCATTATCCATAGCAAACCAAGTCCGATGGATGCATCTCTGGTAGCAGAATTTACTGCGCTTGCTAGCAAAACGGCTAGTGCGGCAACAAAAGCAGTCTGTCCGGTACTGCCTTGCCGCCTCCATCCCGCAGCGCACGCAGCAATGAGCAACGAGAGCAACAAAAGACCGCCAGGAACACCCGCTTGCGAGCCCATCCAGAGGTAATCGTTGTGAGGCATGTTGTACCCGGCAAACTCTGCAGGAGCTCGCAGTTGCCATTGACTGGTCCAGCCGCCAATACCCCATCCCATCAGCGGATGATCGGCCACCATGGCCGCAGTTTCCCGGTACATCTGCAAGCGAATGCCCCAGCTGTCGTGGCTCCAGGTGCCTCCCCGGGCACGCTCAATATCATTGAAGCCTTGAGCCAGTCGGTCGTGTATCGGCGGTACGCTCACCAATAGCGAGCCTGCCAAAACTACGGCTGCAGCCAAAGCAAAAACCAGCCGTGCGCGGTATTGACGCCATTGATGGCACAGAGCCGCTGCTGGTGCCAGTACCAGGATAAGCAAAGACGTACGGTTTGGAAGCGCCCAAACGATAACGGTCAGCACGGCACAAACCAAAACCAGTGCGAGTGCGCGTACTGCTGGCGACGGTGTGTTAAGAGCGATCACGATGCCTGAGCCGCCAGCCACGGTTAGCAGCAGGTTGTTGCCTATCGTTTTATTGCCCGTAATCTTGATCAGGCTGGACCAGATCGTCCAGTCCGGCAAGGCGATCAGATGGTTCACACCAATCACGACCAAAGCGGCGATAACAGCGATGGCAAACCCCCTTACGGCCCAAGCAGCTTCCTCGGGCTTCAAGGCCAAAGCCAGGGCGAGCGTTAAGGCAATCCGCGCAATGTGCCAGAGATTGGACGGAGTCTGCTCGTACAGAGTGGGTTGAAGCACCAGTACGATGACGCTCCACAAGACAAAGGCGACCAATGGCCAGAAAATCAAGTGTTCCCTGACTCGCTGAAAGCGCTCCAACCGCCCGGACTGAACCAGCATGCATAAAGCCAACATGAAGAAAGCCAGGTAATTCACACCCACTGGCAAAAACACCACGAGCCCCCAAAAAAGCGCTGCGTAGCGAGTCAGGTGGTTAAACGTCATCAATTGATTTTATGAGCACCCGGTGCGTGCTCTATCTGGACAAAAAAAAGCCACCTTGCGGTGGCTTTATAAAAGTCCCCGAGAGGACGTCGTTGGAAAACTGACGGGCCGTGTACGGCGTTGTTGTTGTCGACTTTGTATGCATTGACCGTGACAGCACCTGAAGAAAATGTATCCCTACGCAGCCTGCATTCCCATCCTTCAAATCGGGGGTTTTATGTGCTTTTCACACAAAAATCAGGGCTTTTCGGCATTTTCCTGTGCCAGCGGCAAGCTTAAAACGAAGCAGGCGCCCTCACCTGGTGCGTTTTCGCAGTGAACCGAGCCACCGTGCCGTGTAGCGATGGATTTGACCAGCGACAGGCCCAAGCCCACACCGCCATCTCGCTCGGTTGCGCCAGGGAGGCGATAAAACGGCTCAAAAATGCGTTCGCGCAGCTCAACGGGCACACCCGGGCCGTGATCACACACCCGCACCACCGCTGTATCACTTGCTTGCTGCAAAGTGACCGTAACCTCGCCGGCGCCATGGCGACGCGCATTTTCCAGCAGGTTGCGTACCGCGCGGCGCAGCAGTTTGGAGACCCCCTGCACGGCCAGCACGGATGCGCCGCCGCCAGACTGAACATCCAGCTCGGCCTGAACACGGGCACATTCTTCGGCAGCCAGGCCGATCAGGTCCACTGACTCAATGCTGCCCAAGTC
Organism: Pseudomonadota bacterium; assembly: GCA_046050465.1. Classification (GTDB taxonomy): domain Bacteria; phylum Pseudomonadota; class Gammaproteobacteria; order Burkholderiales; family Burkholderiaceae_C; genus Egaibacter. Next base: position 39,555 of record JBJOPS010000019.1, read on the forward strand.
AGCTTCTCGGGCGTCCAGGCGGCTGGCCAGCAGGATTTCATCGATCAGTTGGTCCAGCTCGCCAATATTGCGGGCAATTTCATTTCTGGACGCAGGTGATGAGGTGGTGCCCATCAGTTCCAGCCCCATGCGGATGCGTGTCAACGGGGAGCGCAACTCATGGGAGGCATTGGCCAGCAGCGACTTTTGAGACGCCAACAAGCTTTCACGGGACTGGATGAGGGCCTGGATGCGTTCAGCCGCGTTGTTGAAGCGGGTTGCCAGAAACGCCACTTCGTCCTGCCCATCCTCAGACAGGCGGGTGGACAAGTCGCCAGCGCCCCAGCGCTCCACCCCCTGCTGCACGGTTTCGAGCCGTTTGGTCAGTCGCCGGACAATGGGATAGGTGGCTATCGCCACGGCGAGTGCCACCAGGCCCAGCATCCAGGCAAAGCCGAAAGGCATGCGCATGGGCTGGTGGCCGGGCTCCACGCGATTTGCATATGGCCGGTTGGGCCGTGGCAACTGGATGAAAAGCGTGGTTCCATCCACCATGGTGACCTGAAATTCAGGCCCCTGGCCCGGCACCCGGGTAGGCCTCAGCGGAGCCTGGCCGATCACCTCACCGGTCTCATTGCGCAGCACAATCTCGCGTCCCGGGCGCTCGGCCCGTTCGCGCTCCCGTTCCGCACGTTCCTGCTCGAACTCCAGCCGTGCCAGCCACCCTGCCACCAGCGCCAGCACGGCGATAGTGGCCACCACGGCCAGCCAGATGCGCAAATACAGACGCTGATGAAACGGTGTGCTCATGAAGCCGGTTTAGTCTTGCTGGCGCGCAAACACGTAACCCACACCGCGCACGGTCAAAATGCGTTTCGGGTTTTTGGCGTCAATTTCGATGGCCGCCCGGATGCGGCCCATGTGTACATCGATAGACCGGTCAAACGCGTCCAGCTCGCGCCCGCGCACGGCCTCCATGATCTGGTCACGTGTCAGCACGCGGCCCGCGCGCTCGGCCAGCGCCACCAGCAGGTCAAATTGATAAGACGTCAGGTCACACGGCTGCGAACCGACTGATACCGTTCGGGCATCGCGGTCAACTTCCAGCGAGCCAAAGCGCAGCACTTTGCCGTTGGTCGCAGCGCCATCCACCCGTCGGCGCAGCACCGCGCGGATGCGGGCCAGCAGCTCGCGGGGCTCAAACGGTTTGGGCAAATAGTCATCGGCACCCAGCTCCAGACCGATGATGCGGTCCATCGGGTCGCCTTTGGCGGTGAGCATCAGCACCGGAATCTGGGCAACGGCGCCCGGCAGGGCTCGAATGCGGCGGCACACTTCCAGTCCATCGATATCAGGCAGCATCAGATCCAGGATGACCAGGCCGGGTGGTGCGTTGCCTGAAGCTTCCTGCAAACGGGCCAGACCGCTCAGGCCATCGCCCGCGTGGCTGACTGCGAAGCCGGACTGTCCCAGATACTCGCTCACCATCCCCGCGAGGCGGTTGTCGTCTTCAATCATCAGCAGTTGTTGGCTCATGGCTGCAGTCTACGCCGGGCTGTCCGGCAAAAGCGGGTTCAGGAAAGGCCGTTTACCGATAGATCATGCGCACCGGTGGTCAAACCCGGTTGAAGCGTGGGTAAAGAAAGGTAAACAAAAAGCCTGTGGATCAGTCAACCAAATCACTATAAAAATAATAGCTACTCACGCATATTCAGTGAGGGCGGGAGTCGCTTTTCGACCTTGAATTCGACCTTGAAGCCAGCCAGATCAACAGCAATACCGGCACGCCCAGCATCGCGGTGGCGTTGAAAAATTCGGCATAACCAAATGCATCGACAAACTGGCCCGAAAACCCCGCCAGAAACTTGGGCAGCAGCAGCATCATGGAGCTGAACAGCGCGTACTGCGTGGCCGAATACTGCACATTCGTCAGGCTGGACAGGTAGGCAATGAACGCTGCCGAGGCTATGCCGCTGGACAGGTTGTCTGCAGAAATCACAAAAATCAGCGCACTCAGGTCATGGCCATGGGCCGCCAGCCAGGCAAACAGCAGGTTGGTGGCAGCGCTCAGAATCGCGCCCAGCATCAGGATGCGCATCACGCCAAACCGCATCGACAGCACGCCGCCCACGAAGGCGCCCACCAGCGTCATGATCACGCCGTACACCTTGGTTACCAGCGCCACTTCGTCCTTGGTGTAGCCCAGATCCACGTAAAACGGGTTGGCCATGATGCCCATCACCACATCGCTGATACGGTAGATGGCGATCAGCGCCAGGATCAGCACGGCCTGCCAGCGGTAGCGGCGGATGAAATCGGCAAAGGGTTCCACCAGCGCGCCCCTGAGCCAGTCGGCCGCGTTTTTGGCAGGAGGCAACTCGCGGTGTACGGGCTCCCTGGAAAACAGCACGGTCAGCACACCCAGCAGCATCGACGCGGCCATGACCAGGTAAGCAGTCTGCCAGGCGCCATGCTGGTAACTGCTCACATCGGCGACCTCGGCGCGGGCCGCAATCCATAGCACGCCGGCACCCGCCCAGATCATCGCCAGCCGGTAACCGGTCTGGTAAGTGGCGGCCAGCGCTGCCTGACGCTCCACGTCTGCCGACTCGATCCGGTAAGCGTCCAGCGCGATGTCCTGAGTGGCGGAGGCAAATGCCACTGTCAGTGCGCCCCAGACCATGGGGGTCAGGGTTAATTTGGGGTCCGTCATGGCCATGGCAACCAGGGCTGCGATGATCGCCAGCTGCGACAGCAACAGCCAGCTGCGCCGGCGTCCCATCAGATGGGTCAGCACTGGAATGGGCATGCGGTCCACCAGCGGCGACCAGACCCACTTGAAGCCATACGCCAGCCCCACCCAGCTCAGGTGACCAATGGTGGTGCGGTTGATGCCGGCTTCGCGCAGCCAGAAACTCAGCGTGCCAAATACCAGCAGCAGGGGCAACCCGGCAGAAAAGCCCAGCAGCAGCATGCGGATGCTGGCCGGCTCCAGGTAGACATGCAGGGATTCAGTCCACGAAAGCTTGGGCTGGGGCGTTGTAACGGTGGATTCAGTCATGAGACGGGGTCCGGATGGTGTGGGGTCTAAACATGGCTTGATGGGGCATCGCCCAAATTTGCTTATTATTGACGTATGTGCTGGCTCTGTAACAACAAACACGCCGCCTGGTCTTCGCGCCGGGCATTCCTCGCATTGGCCGGGGCATCTGCTGCCGCGCCCGCTTTGGCGCAGGTCGATGTCGGCAAGTCGTCGAGCCTGCGCAAGCTGGTGCCCGCCGAAAAGCTGGAAACAGCTGCCAACCAGCAGTATGCGCAGATGATGAGCGAAGCCAGTGGCCAAAAAGCGCTGGCACCCGATAACCATCCGCAAGTGGTGCGCTTGCGCGCCATCGCCCGGCGGCTGATTGCGCACACCGCGCAGTGGAACGACCGCTCCCGGCAGTGGAAATGGGAGGTGAACCTGATTGGCAGCAAGCAGATCAACGCCTTTTGCATGCCCGGCGGCAAGATTGCCTTCTACACGGGCATTCTGGACCAGCTCAAGTTGAATGATGATGAAGTGGCCATGATCATGGGGCACGAGATGGCCCACGCGCTGCGCGAGCACGCCCGCGAGCGGCTGGCCAAGTCGCAGGCCACCGGCATCGGCCTGTCGCTGGGCGCACAACTGCTGGGCTTGGGCCAGCTCGGTGACGTGGCCGCCAATCTGGGCACGCAGTTGCTGACGCTTAAATTCAGTCGCGAAGACGAAACCGAGGCCGATCTGGTGGGGCTGGAGCTCGCTGCGCGCTCCGCTTTTGCGCCGCAAGCCGGGGCCAGTTTGTGGAAGAAGATGGCGCAGGCGTCAGGCGGCACGGGCGGGCCGAAGTTCTTGTCCACACACCCCTCGGGCCCGGAACGTATCCGCGAACTGGAGGCCAATGCGCCGAAAGTGCAATCTTTGTACGATCAGGCGCGCAAGGCCGGATAAATCGCCTTTTTAGTGGCCAAATCGGCCTCTAGCCCTTATAAAATATAGGTGAGTAGCTACTAATTACATAGCATATTCAATGGTAATGGGCGCGTGATCCGAGAACTTCTGGTCTTTGTAGATCGATTCACGCTTGGCAAAAGCCGCCAGCGCGGGTGTGGCCAGGTGGTAGTCCAGCCGCCACCCCACGTTGTTGGCGTAAGCCTGGCCGCGGTTGCTCCACCAGGTGTAGGCGGTGTCGGTGGCGGTGGGCTGTAGCTGGCGGTAGACGTCGATCAGGCCGGCCTCATTGAGCAGCTTGGTCATCCAGGCGCGTTCTTCGGGCGTGAAGCCGGAGTTTTTCTGGTTGCTGCGCCAGTTTTTCAGGTCCTGCTCCTTGTGGGCGATGTTCACGTCGCCGCACAGGATGTATTCGCGCTGCTGCTTGAGGTTCACCAGATGCGGGTAAAACTCCGCCAGAAACCGGAACTTGGCCTGCTGGCGGTCTTCGCCCGATGAGCCGCTGGGAAAGTAGCTGCTGATGATGGACAGTTTCTTTTGGGGCGTGTCAAAGCGCAGCTCCACATAGCGGCCTTCGGCGTCGAACTCGGGCGAGCCGTAGCCGATGATCACGTCGCTGGGCTCGTGGCGGGTGTATACCCCCACGCCCGAGTAGCCTTTCTTTTCTGCCAGGTGGAAATAGCCCTTGAGCCCGGCCAGATGCTGGAAATCGCCCTCCATGTGTTCGGCCTGTGCCTTGATTTCCTGCACGCAAATACAATCCGGCTTGGCCTGCGCAAGCCAGGCTTCGAGCCCCTTGCTGGTGGCGGAGCGGATGCCGTTGAGGTTGAGGCTGGTTAATTTGAACAAGGATGTCTCCATGTCAGAGGTTGACAACAAGGGTGGGAACACGGCGAAGCCGCAGGATCAGCTGGCCCAGGATTTCGTGCAATTTGCACTCGATTGCGGCGTGCTCAGGTTTGGCGAGTTTAAGACCAAGGCCGGGCGGCTTTCTCCGTATTTCTTCAATGCCGGACTGTTTGACGACGGTGCCAAACTGGGTCGGCTCGCGCAATTCTATGCCCGCAGCCTGTTGCACAGCGGCATCGAATTCGACATGATTTTTGGCCCCGCCTACAAGGGCATTCCGCTGGGCGCCGCACTGGCGGTGGAGCTGGCCCGCCTGGGGCGCAATGTGCCGTTTGCCTACAACCGCAAGGAAGCCAAAGACCACGGAGAGGGCGGCACGCTGGTGGGTGCGCCACTCAAGGGCCGCGTGCTGATCGTGGACGATGTGATGTCGGCCGGTACGGCGGCGCGCGAATCCATTGCCATCATCCAGGCGGCAGGTGCCACGCCCCATGCCGTGCTCATTGCGCTGGACCGGCAGGAAAAAGCCACCGAGAACGGTGCTGATGTGCCTTACAGCGCCGTGCAGTACGTCAACCGCCAGCTGGGACTTCAGGTTTGCAGTATTGCGAAACTATCTGATTTAATGCAGTATCTACAGGCCCACAGCAATGCGAGGCTGGTCGCGGATCATCTGCGGGTGCAGTTGTACCGGCAAAGATATGGCGTTGAAGAAGGTTGAACAAACATGACTCGAAATATCAGGTTGGTGTTGGTGACGCTGGCTGTCAGCATGTCAACGGTCTATGCGCAAATACCGGTTGCTGGTATCTACACCTGCGTTGACAGCAAAGGCCGCAAGCTCACGTCGGACCGACCTATAGCCGAGTGTGTCGACCGTGAGCAGAACATTCTGAACCCCAGTGGTACTGTCAGGGTCAAAATTGGCCCCACACTGACAGCCCAGGAACGGGCTGCCCAGGAGCAAAAAGACAAGCTGGCGCTGGAGGCAAAAGTTCGCCAGCTGGAGGAAAAACGGCGCGACCGTGCGCTTGTGTTGCGCTATCCGAATCGGGCTGTGCACGATAAGGAGCGTGCAGAGGCGTTGAGCCAGATTGGCGTGGTCACGCAGGCCATCAATAACCGGATCGTGGAGTTGCGTCGAGAGCGCGTCAGCATTGATGCCGAGATGGAGTTTTACAAGAAAGACCCCAGCAAGGCGTCCCCATCGGTTCTCCGCCAGCTTGAAGACAACGACCACAGCATGGCTGTGCAAAAACGCTTTATTGGCGATCAGGAATCGGAAATGAAGCGTGTGAATGCTCGTTTTGACGAAGAGCTGGCGCGGCTCAAGGGGCTGTGGCCAACAACGACCCAGGTCCCGGACGCTGTCGGTCAGCTCAAAAAGCCCTGATTTCGCAGGAGTCTAGTCCAGCTTCTGGCGCAGCAGGTCATTGACTTGTTGCGGATTGACCCGGCCCTTGCTGCCCTTCATGATCTGACCGACCAGTGCGTTGAGTGCCTTGGTGTTGCCGGCCTTGTATTCCTCGACATTTTTCGGGTTGGCGGCGAGAACGTCAGCAACAATTTTCTCCAGTTCGCTGGTGTCGTTCTGCTGCAACAGATCCATCTGGATAACAATCGTTTCAACCTCGCCATCATTGACGGGAAACGTGAGCGTGCCGGGAGCGGCAAGTACTTGCCTGCCAATGGACCAGAGTGCCGGGAAAAGTTGATCTTTTGCCGACTTGTTGTGAATCTTTCCCGCGCTCAGCAATTCGATCATTTGTGCCAATGCTTTGGGCGGGACCGGACAGTGGTTGATGTTAAATTCTTCTGAATTCAGACGACGGGATATTTCCCCCATGATCCAGTTAGCGGCGATTTTGGGTTGGTTGCAGGCCTTGACCGTCGCCTCAAAATACGCTGCCATCTCGCGGCTTTGAGTCAGGGCCATCGCATCGTATTCAGAAAGCCCATAGTCGGTCACAAAGCGGGCCGCCATTGCGCGTGGCAACTCCGGCATCCCGGCACGAATCTGCTCCACCCACTCATCCGCGATCACCAGTGGCGGCAAATCCGGGTCAGGAAAATAGCGGTAATCCGCAGCATCTTCCTTTGTGCGCATTGCCCGTGTTTCACCCGTATCTGGATTGAACAGCACGGTGGCTTGTTGAATCGCGTGGCCGTCTTCAATCTGCTCAATCTGCCAGCGCACTTCAAAGTCAATCGCCTGCTGCATGAATTTGAAGCTGTTCAGGTTCTTGATCTCGCGGCGCGTGCCTAGCTCACCACCGGGTTTTCGCACCGACACGTTGGCGTCGCAGCGGAAGCTGCCTTCCTGCATATTGCCGTCGCAGATGCCGATCCAGGTGACGATCTTGTGCAGCTCTTTCGCGTAGGCCACGGCCTCGGCACTGGAGCGCATGTCGGGCTCCGTCACGATCTCCAGCAGCGGCGTGCCGGCGCGGTTCAGGTCAATGCCTGTCTGGCCCACGAAATCTTCGTGCAGCGATTTGCCCGCATCTTCTTCAAGGTGGGCGCGTACCAGCCGCACGGTTTTCTTTTCGTCACCGAGAAAAAACTCTACCTGGCCACCTTGCACCACGGGAATCTCGAACTGGCTGATCTGGTAGCCCTTGGGCAGGTCCGGGTAAAAGTAGTTTTTGCGGGCAAAGATGCTGCGCGGCGCAATGTGCGAACCGATGGCCAACCCGAACTGGATGGCCCGCTCCACTGCGCCCTTGTTCATGACCGGCAAGGTCCCCGGCAGCGCCAGGTCCACCGGGCAAGCCTGCGTGTTGGGCTCGGCGCCAAACGCCGTGGATGCGCGAGAAAAGATTTTGGACTGTGTCGAAAGCTGGGCGTGGGTTTCGAAGCCGATGACGACTTCGTAGCCCTTGACCAGCAGGGGTTGCGTTGTGGTGGATTCGCTTGCCATGGTCATTCAATATCCTGTGGGCCGGGCCAGATGAAAGTCCGTTGCTTGCTGGAAGCGGTGCGCGACGTTCAGCAGCCGGGCTTCCTGCATGTAGTTGCCAATGAGTTGCAGGCCCACGGGCATGTGGCCTTCGCCAAAGCCGGCTGGAATGCTCATGCCCGGCAGGCCCGCCAGTGAGCCCGGCAGTGTGAAAATATCGGCCAGGTAGTCAGCCAGCGGGTCATTGCCGTGCCCACCCAGTTTCCATGCGACCGTTGGCGCAACCGGCCCGGCGATGACATCACAGTACTTGAAGGCCTGCTGAAAGTCATCTGCAATCATGCGCCGGATTTTTTGCGCCTGCAGGTAATAGGCGTCGTAGTAGCCGTGCGAGAGCACATAGGTGCCGATCATGATGCGGCGCTTGACCTCGTCGCCAAAACCTTCGGCACGGGTCTTTTTGTACATATCGGCCAGATCCGTGTATTGCGCGGCGCGGTGGCCGAACTTCACACCGTCAAAACGGCTCAGATTGCTGGACGCTTCTGCGGGCGCGATGATGTAATAAACCGGTATCGACAGCTCGGTGCGGGGTAGTGAAATGGGTACCAGCTTGGCGCCGAGCTTCTCATATTCCTTCAACGCGGCATCCACTGCAGTGCGCACGTCGCCAGCGAGCCCTTCGCCGAAAAATTCGTGCGGCACGCCAATGCGCAGCCCGTCCAGCGATGCACTTAACGAGCGTGTGAAGTCTTCCATAGGCGCATCCAGCGACGTGGAATCACGGTCGGGGTCCGGCCCGCACATCGCGCTCAACAACAGTGCGCAGTCTTCGGCCGTGCGTGCCATCGGCCCGGCCTGGTCCAGACTGGAGGCAAACGCCACCATGCCGTAGCGTGAAGCACGTCCATATGTGGGCTTGATGCCGGTGATGCCGCAAAACGAAGCAGGCTGGCGAATGGAGCCACCGGTATCGGTGCCTGTGGCCACGGGTGTGAGGCGCGCTGCAACGGCCGCCGCGCTGCCGCCAGACGACCCGCCAGGTATGCGACTGGTGTCCCACGGGTTGCGTACAGGATGAGGTTGTGAATAACCGACAGGTGCCACGGCGGAGTTTTCGTTGCTGGAGCCCATGGCGAACTCGTCGCAGTTGAGCTTGCCCAGTGTCACCATGCCTTGTCCGGCCAGTTTGGCCACAACGGTGGCATCAAATGGCGAGCGATAGCCCGCCAGCATTTTTGAGCCCGCCGTGCTGTAAAAATCCTTGGTGACGAAAATGTCCTTGTGGGCGATGGGCACACCTTCCAGTGCCGAGCCTGTGCCAGACGCGATCCGCTGATCCGCGGCACGGGCCTGCGCCAGTGTCACATCTTCGTTAATGTCAATATAGGCGCCCAGCGATGTGTGGGCATGGACACGGGCAAGAAAGTGCTGGGCGGCCTCTACTGCAGAAAATTTGCGCTCCTGCAATTGATGGGTGAGCTGTGCAACGGTCAGATCGTGCAGGTCTTGAGTGGTGGCTCTGGATGTCATGACGCTTACTCAATGACCCTGGGCACCAGGAACAGGCCGTTTTCTACAACCGGCGCACTGCGCTGGTTGGTTGCGCGGCTGGCCGGCTCGCTGACGACGTCGTCGCACAGTCGCAAGGAAATATCGGAAATGGCGGCAACCGGATGGGCGAGTGGTTCGATGTGCGTAGTGTCCACTGCGCGCATCTTTTCGACCATTCCGAAAAATCCATTTAACTGGTCGAGGATGCGTCCGCTCTGTGCAGGCTGGAGCTCAAGCCGGGCCAGATTGGCAATGCGTGAAAGGTCGGAAGCGGTCAGTGACATGGTGAAAATGGAGTTGCAACCGGGCGTAAAACGGGCCACGCCGGCCAGGGTGTTCGCAGGGGATAGGGTATTATCCCGCCTTTGGTGCAGCATCTGCAAATGTGCGGATTTTGATGGCTAAAGTACGCTTTTGAGTTGATGGATATGGTGATGACAGGTTTGCGCGCCGGTTGCGCCTGGAAGGATTTTTGATGTTTGGAGCATTCCGCCGGTATTTTTCTACCGACCTCGCTATTGACCTTGGTACAGCCAATACCCTGATTTTTGTGCGGGACAAGGGCATCGTGCTGGATGAGCCGTCGGTAGTGGCCATTCGCCATGAGGGCGGCCCGCAGGGTAAAAAAACCATTCAGGCGGTAGGCCAGGAGGCTAAGGCCATGTTGGGCAAGGTTCCGGGCAACATTGAAGCCATACGCCCTATGAAAGACGGGGTAATTGCGGATTTTACGGTTACCGAGCAAATGCTCAAGCAGTTCATCAAGATGGTGCACCCGCGCAGCGTTTTCAAGCCCAGTCCGCGCATCATCATCTGCGTCCCCTGCGGGTCCACTCAAGTGGAGCGTCGGGCCATTCGTGAATCTGCTTTGGGAGCTGGCGCCAGCGACGTGTATTTGATTGAAGAACCCATGGCTGCAGCTATCGGTGCGGGCTTGCCAGTGTCCGAGGCCAGTGGTTCCATGGTGGTGGATATTGGCGGCGGCACGACAGAAGTTGGTGTCATTTCCTTGGGGGGCATGGTTTACAAGGGTAGCGTGCGCGTGGGCGGTGACCGTTTCGACGATGCCATCATCAACTACATTCGCCGCAACTACGGCATGTTGATTGGTGAGCCGACTGCTGAGGCGATCAAAAAACAGATTGGCTCGGCCTTTCCGGGCTCTGAAGTCAGGGAAATGGAAGTGCGCGGGCGCAACCTGTCCGAAGGCGTGCCCCGCAGTTTTACCATTTCCAGTAACGAAATCCTTGAAGCACTGACTGATCCGCTGAATAACATTGTGTCAGCGGTGAAAAATGCCCTGGAGCAAACCCCGCCGGAACTGGGTGCCGATATTGCTGATCGGGGCATGATGCTGACCGGGGGAGGGGCGCTGCTGCGCGATCTGGACCGCTTGCTGGCCGAAGAGACAGGGCTGCCGGTACTGGTGGCTGAAGACCCGCTGACGTGTGTGGTTCGCGGTTGTGGTATCGCGCTGGAGCAGATGGAGCGCCTGGGCTCCATTTTTACCAGCGAATAGGGGTTGGCCGCCCGGGACAATAGCCGTCCATGCCGCTCGGTACCCTTGACAGAACGCCGCCGCCCTTCTTCCGGCAGGGCCCGTCAGCGCTGTCCAAACTCATGCTGTTCAGTGCAATGGCATTGTTTTTGATGGTGGCTGACACAAGGTTTGAGCTCGTAAAGCCTCTTCGAGTGGCGTTGGCCACCGTGCTTTATCCTGTCCAGTGGCTTGCCATGAAACCTGTGGTGTGGGCCCGGGATGGCGGGTTGTATTTTGAGTCATTGCGGGCAGCGCAGGCCGCGCAAAAAGAGACCTATCAAAAACTTGCTGCGTTATCCCAGCGTGCCAATCAAGTCGAGCAGCTGGCACTGGAGAATATGCGACTGCGCAAGTTGCTCGACCTTCGTGAGCGAGCGTCTACTTCTGCGCAGGCCGCGCGAGTGCTTTATGACGCAGCTGATCCCCACACACGCAAAATCATTGTTGACAAAGGGCTGGTTGATGGTGTGATTGTTGGCTCTCCGGTGCTGGACGAGGCCGCTGTGTTGGGGCAGGTAACCCGTGTCTATCCGGCCATCAGCGAGGTTACTCTGGTGATTGACCGCGATCAGGCCATTCCGGTGCTCAACGTTCGTACGGGGGCACGTGGAGTAGCGTTTGGCGAGGCGGCAGCTTTTGCGGGCACATTGGAGCTGCGCTTCATGTCTGCCAATGCCGACGTACAGGCAGGAGATCTTCTTACCACCAGTGGTGTAGATGGAGTTTATCCACCGGGATTGCCGGTTGCGCGGGTGGAAAAAGTTGAGCGACGGATTGATTCGGCGTTTGCCCGTATTTACTGCACCCCGCTGGCGTTGGTGCATGGTGCAAACCATGTCATGTTGCTGAAGCCGGTGGCGATGGATCCGGCTTTTGAGCGTCCTGTTGTCGAAGCGCCTGTGGTGCAGCAGAAAAGGGGCAAATCAGGATGATCATGCGTCCTGGTCAGCAATTGCTGTTGCCTGCCAACCCGCTGTTCATTTGGGCATCACTGTCGATGGCACTGTTGCTCAACATGGTTCAAAACATGGGCTTGTGGGGGCGCGCGGCTTGGGTGCCGGATGTGGTGGCGCTGGTGCTGGTGTTCTGGACCGTTCACCAGCCTTTGCGCGTCGGTATTGGTGTCGCGTTTGGATTTGGCCTGATGATTGATGTGCACCAGTCCAGTCTGTTGGGCCAGCACGCTCTGGCATACACGGCGTTGAGTTTTCTGGCTATCGCCATTCACCGGCGTTTGTTGTGGTTTAGCGTGCCGTCGCAGGCCTTGCAGGTGTTCCCACTGTTTGTGATGGCCCATGTCATTGAGCTGCTGGTTCGCATGCTGGCTGGCGGTGGTTTCCCCGGGGTTTTGTTTTTGCTGGCGCCGATAATTGAGGCAATGCTGTGGCCACTGATCAGCGTTTTGTTGCTGTGGCCGCAACGGCGGGCACCCAATCCGGACGCCAACAGGCCTTTGTGACATGACGGAGCTTCGTAATGTTGAAGCGGATCTGTCCCGGTTCAAGGCGCGGGTGCTGGTGGTCAGTCTGGCAGTACTGGCCTGCTTCATGTTGCTGATCTCACGACTGGCTTACCTGCAAATCGTGCGGCATGAGGATCTGAAGGAGCGAGCTGAAAACAATCGCACTGCAGTGGTTCCGGTAGTGCCCAATCGTGGCCTGATTCTGGACCGCAACGGTATCGTGCTGGCCAGCAACTACTCGGCCTATACGCTGGAAATCACACCATCCAAAGTGCTTGCACTGGAGCAGACGATTGAAGAGTTGTCGGGGTTGATAGATATCACGCCGCGGGACCGGCGCCGGTTCAAGAAATTGATGGATGAGTCCAAAAGCTTCGAATCACTACCCATTCGTACACGACTGACCGAAGAAGAGGTGGCAAAGTTCGCAGCGCAGCGGTTTCGTTTTCCGGGTGTGGATATCAAGGCCCGCCTGTTTAGAAGTTATCCTTATGGCGAGTTGGCAAGTCATGTAATTGGCTACATTGGGCGCATCAATCAGGCTGAAAAGGAAAAAATCGAGGAGTCGGACGAGGACAACAACTACCGCGGCACCGAGTACATGGGCAAGCTGGGCGTAGAGCAAAGCTTCGAAACACAGTTGCATGGCATCACCGGTGTCGATTCCATGGAGACCTCAGCAGGGGGGCGTGCGGTGCGCAAGCTGGCCAGCAGCCCCTCAACCCCGGGCAACACGGTGATGCTGTCCATCGACATCAAGCTGCAGCATCTGATCGAAGAGCTGTATGGTGATCGCCGTGGTGCGCTGGTGGCGCTGGACCCCAAGACCGGTGAGGTGCTGGCTTTTGTGAGCAAGCCCACGTTTGATCCCAACCTGTTTGTGGACGGAATTGACACTGAAAGCTGGAAAGCGCTGAACGAATCCATCGACAAGCCGCTGCTCAACAGGGCCCTGCGCGGCACCTACCCGCCGGGCTCCACCTACAAGCCATTCATGGCGATGGCGGCGCTGCAGCTTGGGGCGCGCTCGCCCGGCACCATCATCAACGATCCCGGTTTTTACATGTTTGGCGGACACCGTTTTGGCAGCCCGGAGAACGAACGTGGTGGCGCAATGGACATGAACCGCGCGATCGTAGAGTCCAGCAACGCGTACTTTTACTCACTGGCCAATGAAATGGGCGTAGACGCCATGCACGATTTCATGAAGCCGCTGGGCTTTGGCCAGATCACCGGCATCGACATCAATGGCGAAGTGCGTGGCGTGCTCCCCAATCAGGAGTGGAAGCGCAACTACTACAAGCGTCCGGAGCAGAAGAAGTGGTATGCCGGTGAAACCATCTCGCTGGGTATTGGCCAGGGCTACAACAGCTTTACCATGCTGCAACTGGCCCAGGCGACGGCTACGCTGGTGAACAACGGCATCAAGCACAAACCCCAACTGGTCATTGCTACGCAGGATGCCACCACCCGTACCCGAGTGCCTGTACCGCTGGCTCCCTCGGAAGATCTGGGGTACAAGCTTGAGAACGTAGAAATTGTGCGCAAGGGCATGGTAGGCGTCACGCAAGTGGGCACCTCGGCACGCGCATTTGCGGGAGCGGGTTACATCAGCGGTGGCAAGACTGGCACGGCGCAAGCGGTCACCATGAGCCAGAAGGAAAAATACAACGCGGCCAAAATGGAAGAACATCAACGTGACCACGCGCTGTATGTCGCCTTTGCACCTGCAGACGACCCGAAAATCGCGCTCGCCGTGATCGTTGAAAACTCGGGTTTTGGTGGCTCCAATGCCGCTCCGATTGCCCGGCGTGTGTTCGACTACTGGCTGTTGAACCAGTACCCTAATGAAGCAGATATTGCCGCCGTCAGGCTGGGGCAGGCCACGGCGCCACTTGGCAAACCCCGTGCCGTGTCTGAGGTGCCCTGGCCTGCGGGCGCCATGGCTGCAGCTCCGGTGAGCGTAGCCTCGGCTGCAGCGTCGGCAACCAAACCCGCCAGCGCACCACGGCCCTGACGAGACCCTGTTGAAAGTTGTCGCGTGGCGTTTATGTGCGTAAAAAGGCGTCGTACGCCGTTTTCAGAATCAGTGCCCCTACCACCACAACAAACACCGCGCGAATAAACCCCGCGCCATGTTTCAGCGCCATATGGGTGCCCAACAGGCTGCCTGCCACGTTGGCCACGGCCATGGCGGCCACAAAATGCCACCACACGTGGCCCTTGGCGGTGAACAGGATGAGTGCAGCCAGGTTGGTGGCGCAGTTCAGCACCTTGGAGGCCGCCGAGGCGTTCAAAAAGTCATACCCCAGCCAGCGCACCATCAAAAAGACAAATAGACTGCCGGTGCCAGGCCCGAAAAAACCATCGTAAAAGCCCAGCGTCAGGCCGATGAAGCTGGCTGCCAGCACCTCGCGGCGACCGGCAAAACGCGGGGCATGAACCTGGCCCATCTGCTTTTTGGCCAGTGTGTAGAGCAGCATCGCCAGCAGGATGAAGGGCAGCACCTTGCGCAAAAAATCAGGGGAAATCAGCGTGACGGCCCAGGCGCCCGTCATCGAACCGGCAAAACCCAGGGCCGCCGCCGGCAACAGCACCGCCCACCGCAAATCAACCCGGCGGCTGTATTGCCAGGCGGCCATGCCGGTGCCCCAGATTGCCGCCCCCTTGTTGGTGCCCAGCAGGGTGGCCGGGTGCGAAGACGGAAAGGTGGCAAACATGGCCGGCACCAGCACCAGACCGCCACCGCCGACGATTGAGTCCAGAAATCCGGCCAGCAGGGAAGCCAGGGAGATGACGGCAAGTTCCATGCGGTGGATTGTCGCATCAGTCACATGGGAAAATGCTATTAAATTAATAGCTACTCACGCATATAGGACGCGGGCTAAAGGCCTAAAATGGCATGAGAATGCTCCAAAAACAAAAGGCACCGGGGTTGCCGGTGCCTTTTGAAACGCATCCGCTTTGGGGTGCGGGTAAACGATCAAGTCGTCAAATTTTGTCTCCTGGGCCTCTCGAGTGAAGCGGACTTTTGGTCCGTTTGCGAGTGGGGTGACTGTAGAAGCCCCCTGTGCCCCGCACATCGGGAGTTACCCTTTTATGGCAAACCCTTGGTGTCCTCAGATATCCACTGGGCGGCTTTTTCGGCCAGCATCAACGTGGGTGAATTGGTGTTGCCGCTGGTGATGGTGGGCATCACGCCCGCGTCCACCACCCGCAAACCGGCAATGTCCCGCACCTTGAGTCGCGCATCGACCACGGCCATGGGGTCTGCGCCCGGCCCTTCGATCTTGCCCATTTTGGTGGTGCCAACCGGGTGAAAGATGGTGGTGGCGATGTCGCCCGCCAGCTTGGCCAGTTCGTCATCGGTCTGAAACTGCACGCCCGGCCTCCATTCCTGCGGCTGGTATTTTGCCAAGGCGGGCTGCGACACGATCTTGCGGGTGATGCGCAGCGAGTCCGCGGCCACTTTGCGGTCTTCTTCCGTGCTGAGGTAGTTGGGTGCAATGGCTGGCGCGTCTTCAAACCGGTTGCTCTTGATGTTCACCGTGCCCCGGCTGGTGGGGTTCAGGTTACACACGCTGGCGGTGAACGCGGGGAAGTTGTGCAGCGGCTCGCCAAACGCGTCCAGGCTCAGCGGCTGCACGTGGTATTCGATGTTCGGGTAGGGCTTGTCCGGCGAACTGCGGGTGAACGCGCCCAGTTGCGATGGCGCCATGCTCATCGGCCCGGTGCGTTTGAGGGCGTATTCCAGCCCGATGCGTGCCTTGCCCCACAGGCTGTTGGCCATGGTGTTGAGCGTTTGCACGCCGTTGACTTTGAAGACGGCACGAATCTGCAAATGATCTTGAAGGTTAGCGCCCACTCCCGGAATGTCGGCTGTCACCGGGATGTTGTGTTGCGCCAGCAAGGCCGCCGGGCCGACACCCGAGAGCTGCAAGATTTGTGGAGACCCAATGCTGCCCGCCGTCAAAATGACCTCGCGCGCCGCATTGGCGGTCACCATTTCCTGGCCGGTCCAGACCTGTGCACCGGTGCAGCGCAGGCCGCCGTCGGGCTGTTTTTCGATCACCAGCTTGGCGACCTGGGCCGATGTCCACATCTCGAAATTGGGCCGCGCGTAACACATGGGTCGCAAAAAAGCCTTGGCCGTGTTCCAGCGCCAGCCGTCTTTCTGGTTCACTTCGAAGTAACCCACGCCTTCGTTGCTGCCAGTGTTGAAGTCTTCCGTGGCAGGCACGCCAGCCTGTTGGGCGGCTTGCGAAAAGGCGTCCAGAACGTCCCAGCGCAGGCGCTGCTTCTCGATACGCCACTCACCCCCCGCATTGCGGTGGCGCAGCAGCTTTTGATAATCGGTGCCGTTGGCGGGCATCAGTTCGGGTGCTGTGCCGCGGGCACCGTGCAGTTTTGTTGGACCTTTGTAATGGTCCTCATGCAGCTTGAAATAAGGCAGCGCGTTGTTCCAGGTCCAGGTGTCGTCGCCGGTCAGTTGCGCCCACTGGTCGTAGTCGCGTGCCTGGCCGCGCATGTAAATCATGCCGTTGATGCTGGAGCAGCCGCCCAGCACCTTGCCGCGTGGGTAACGCAACTGGCGGCCATTCAGGCCCGCGTCGGCCTCGGTCTGATACAGCCAGTCGGTGCGCGGGTTGCCTATGCAATACAGGTAACCGACGGGAATGTGAATCCAGTGGTAGTCGTCCCGCCGGCCGGCTTCAATCAGCAGCACGCGCTTGGAGGCATCGGCGCTGAGGCGGTTGGCCAGCAGGCAGCCCGCCGTACCGGCGCCGATGATGATGTAGTCGAATTCTGTTTGGCCCATGGGTAATGGTAATCAGTGACCCACCCAGTTTGGCTTACGCTTCTCCTGAAACGCCTTTTGCCCTTCTTTCGCGTCGTCGGTCAGCGTGAACAGCGCAATCTGGCTCTCGGTAAACGACATGCTTTCCTCAAACGCCATGGTTTCCACTTTTTTCATGGTGTACAGGCCGCGACGGATGGCGGCGGGGGATTTGTCCAGCAGGCGGTCCAGCAGCCACTGCAGTTTGGCGTCCACATCGTCATCCACATAGTTCACCAGGTTGAATGCCAGCGCCTGCGCGGAAGTGATGGGCTCACCCGTCAGGCACATCTCGGCCAGCACGCGCTTGGGGATAAGGTGTTGCAACACACTCAGCACCTGCGCCGGAAACACGCCCACCTTCACCTCAGGCAGGCCAAACACCGCGTGGCTGGCCGCGACCGCCATGTCGCACATGCTCATCAAGCCCATGCCACCGGCCATGCAGGCGCCGTTCACCCGGGCGATCAGCGGCACGGTGCTGGCTTTGGCCACGCGCAGCAGCTGGGCCAGATGCCCATGCGGCTCGGAATAATCGGTGGTGAAGGCCTTGGCGGATTGCAGGTCGGCCCCGGCGCAAAACGCCTTGCTGCCCGCGCCGGTGATGACGATGGCGCGGATGTCGCGCTGGCCCTGCACCGTGGCAATAGCCTGCGCCATGCCTGCCAGCACGCCGTGGCTCATGGCGTTGCGCCGCTCTTCACGGGTGATGGTGAGCCACAGCACGGGGCCGCGTTGTTCTACGGCCAACTCAGCGGCCAATTCGGGCGATAAGGTGAAGCCGGGGTTTGAATTGTTCATGTAGTCTCCTGCGGGCACCTATTTTGCGTGTATTTCCCGCGGGAGTCGTGGTTACACGCGTTACGATGGCGAAACCCAACAAGTCGAGCCCAACGACCCCCTCCGTCAATGCGTCTTCGTCCCTAACACTGCCGACCATGGAGGAAAGCACCCCCCACATCACGCGCGAACAGGCACCGCAAGGAACGCGTGCACGTGTGCTGGGCCAATGGACGGCCGCACGGTTGGCCGAACCCGCCGCATGGGATGGCATTCAGGGCGAACTGCAGGCCCTGGCGCAACCCGCCCTGGCCGGTTGCGAGTGGGATCTGAATGCCTTGCAGCGGCTGGACCACACGGGTGCGCAATTGCTGTGGAACGCCTGGGGCCGGCAGTGGCCGAAAGACATTCATCTCCAGCCTGTGCAGCGCGCCATGCTGGAGCGCGTGGCCCGGTTTTCGGTAGCGCGGCCCATCCCGCAGCGCCGCTTTGCCTGGGAGATGTTCCTGTCGCTGGGCGCAGCTGTCTGGCAGGTGCTGGACCACGCGCAAGGGATGGTCCGGCTGATTGGCCAGTTGCTGCTGGACCTGATACGGCTGGCGCGTGCGCCGCGCGCCGGTCCCTGGCGGGATGTGTCAGGCCACCTGTATCACATCGGCGCCACGGCACTACCCATTACCGCGCTGGTGGGGTTTTTGATTGGCGTGGTGCTCGCATACCTGATGTCGCTGCAACTGCGGCAGTTTGGTGCGGACGCATTCATTGTGGACATTTTGGGCATCTCGCTCATTCGTGAACTCGGGCCGGTGCTGGCTGCGATTTTGCTGGCCGGGCGCTCCGGGTCGGCCATCACCGCACAGATTGGCGTGATGCGCGTCACCGAAGAACTCGATGCCATGCGTGTCATGGGCATTCCCCGCGGCTACCGGCTGGTCATGCCCCGCGCCATGGCGATGGCCGTGGCCATGCCGCTGATATCGGTGTGGACCACATTGGCAGCCCTGCTGGGCGGCATGCTCGCAGCCGACCTGGTGATGGGCGTCACACCCGCGTATTTTGTGCAGGCGTTGCCGAAGGCGGTGGAAGTGTCCAACCTGACGCTGGCGATCTGCAAATCCATTGTGTTTGGTCTGCTGATTGCCATTATTGGCTGCCACTACGGCCTGCGCGTCAAACCCAATACCGAAAGCCTGGGGCAGGGCACCACGGCCTCTGTGGTGACGTCCATCACGGGGGTGATTCTGGTGGATGCGCTCTTTGCCGTGTTGTTCAAGGATGTCGGCGTATGAACCGCGCGAACCCGGGCACGCGTGCACCGGTGGTGCAGATCAGCAAACTGTGGTCGGTGTTTCGCTCTGCCGGGCAGCAGGCCGTGATCCACAAGGATCTTGACCTGGTGATCGAGGCCGGTGAGTTGTTGTCCGTCGTGGGCGGCTCGGGCAGTGGCAAGACGGTGCTGTTGCGGCAGATTCTGGGTCTCGAAAGCCCGGCGCAGGGCAGCGTCATGGTGCTGGGCAAGTCTGCTGCCGAATTGGGTGATGCGGGTGCCGCCAGCCGGGTGGGCATGTTGTTTCAGCACGGCGCGCTGTTCTCGGCTTTCAGTGTGCTGGACAACATCGGGTTCCCGTTGCGCGAACTGAAAAATTTACCCGAGTCGCTCGTGCGCGACGCAGCGCTGGTGAAATTACAGATGGTTGGACTGGATGCTTCGCAGGCGTACAAGATGCCGGCAGACCTGTCCGGCGGCATGATCAAGCGCGTGGCGCTGGCGCGTGCGCTGATCATGGACCCGCCGCTGCTGCTGCTGGACGAGCCCACCGCCGGGCTGGATCCTGACAGCGCCGATGCGTTTTGCGCGCTGCTGCGTTCGCTGCACCGCGAGCTGGACCTGACGGTCGTGATGGTGACGCATGATCTGGACACCCTGTTTGAGCTCAGCACCCGCGTGGCGGTGGTAGCTGACAAACGTGTGATCATCAACGCACCGCCGAAAGAAGTGATTGCGTTCCCGCACCCTTTCATCCACGATTTTTTCCTGGGCGAACGGGGTCAGCGCGCAATGGAGTTGTTGCGCGAATACCCGTTTGCCGTGTAGAAAGAGAATCTTATGGAAAACCGATCTCATGCCCTGGCCGCCGGTGCGTTTGTACTGGCTGTGATGGCGTTGCTGGTTGCGCTGGCTTTCTGGCTGACACGCGACAACGCCGTGCGCCGTACCTACGAGATATCCAGCAGGGACGCTGTGACCGGTCTGCAGGTTCAGGCGGGCGTGCGGTTTCGTGGCGTCACCGTGGGGCGTGTCACCGATATCGGGTTTGATCCGGCCACAACCGGCAATGTGCTGGTGCGAATTTCGGTGGATGACAACGCGCCCATCACCCGCTCAACCTATGCCACGCTGGGCTTTCAGGGTGTGACCGGGCTGGCCTTTGTGCAGCTGGACGATTCCGGTGAGTCGCGCGAGGCACTGCCTTCTGGCGCGGCCAAATCCGAGCGCATCCCGATTCGCCCGAGCTTGTTGTCCAAGCTGTCCGATCAGGGCGTTACCCTGCTCAATGAGCTGGAGGAAACCAGCAAGCGCGTGAATCTCTTGCTGGCGCCCGAGAACCAGAAGTCCCTGATGGGCGCCATTGATGGTATAAGCCAGGCCGCCAGCAGTGTGCAGAAACTGGCCGCCAATGCAGACAAGGTGCTGGATGCCCAGCTCGGGCCGCAAAAAGTCAATATCCCCAAGCTGGCTGAAGAAACCACGGCGACGCTCAAGTCGATGCAGGGCGCTTCTGACCGCGTTGGCACCAGCGCAGACGAAGCGCGCGATTCCGCTGCCGCCTTCAAACGTGTGACAGAGCGCATGAGTGCGCCGGGCGGCACGCTGGATCAGGTGACGCAAGGCATCGAGTCACTCACCGCGACGGGTCAAACATTGAATGCAGGCACGCTGCCGCGCCTGAACCGCACCGTGGATGAGGCGGCGCGTGCTGTGCGGCAGGTTGGCAAAACGGTGAGCGCAGTGAACGACAACCCGCAGTCGCTGATTTACGGCAACGGGCCGGTGTTGCCAGGACCGGGTGAACCCGGGTTTACCACGCCGGGAGGAAAACCATGATGTCGCCGCGAACGCAGCAAAAAGGGAAATGGATGTTTTTTGCTGCAAATTTAATAGCTATTGACGTATATCCGACGGGGGATAGAGGCTATTTTCATTCAAATTTTCGGGCATTTTCAGCATTTTTCCTGGTTGCATTTGCCGTGGCCTTGACGGGTTGTGCCTCGCTCCCAGACAAGCCGGTTCGCCCGGTGGTGTATGACTTTGGCCCGGGCACCATCGTCGCGCAAGCGGCCAACCGCATGGCGCTGCTTCCCGCGATGGCGTTGGCCGAGATTGAAGCCAGCCCTGCGCTGGACAGCACGGCCGTGTTGTACCGTCTGGCGTATGCCGATGCGCAGCAGTTGCGGCCCTATGCGCAGGCCCGCTGGAGCATGACGCCCGCCCAACTGGTGCACCAGCGCCTGCGGGAACATTTGAGCCAGCACCGCGCCGTGATCAAGCCGGGGGAGGGCGTTGTGGCGGCTCCCGGCGCGCCATCCGTTGCCCCGCTCACCCTGCGCATCGAGCTCGAAGAGTTCAGTCAGTTGTTTGAGGCCGCTGACAAAAGCGTGGGCCTGCTGCGTCTGCGGGCAACGGTGGTGCAGGTCACGGCTCAAGGCGACAAACTCGTGGCGCAGCGCAGTTTGGTGATTCAACGGCCTGGCCCCAGTGCAGACGCCTCCGGCGGTGTTCGGGCGCTGAGCGCAGCCACCGATGCCGCGATTGTGGAGCTGGACATCTGGCTTCGGCGGTTGTGATGTGCAGATGGCGCCGATCACAGAAGCAGTTTCAACCCGAGGTGTGATGCAAATTGCTAACTGGCCGTCGGCATCACGAACTCGGCACCCTTGGGTGTGCTCTCGGGCCAACGCTGCATGATGGATTTCTGCTTGGTGTAGAACCGCACGCCTTCTTCGCCATAGGCATGCATGTCGCCAAACAGGCTGCGTTTCCAGCCACCAAAGCCGTGCCAGGCCATGGGCACCGGAATCGGCACGTTGATGCCGACCATGCCCACCTGAATGCGGCGGCTGAATTCACGCGCCACGTTACCATCGCGGGTGAAGCAGGCCACGCCGTTGCCGAACTCGTGGTCGTTGACAAGCTGCACCGCAGTGGCAAAGTCCGGCACCCGAATGCAGGCCAGCACCGGGCCGAAAATTTCTTCCTTGTAGATGCGCATCTCGGGCGTGACGTTGTCAAACAGCGTGCCACCCAGCCAGAACCCCTGCTCGCAACCCGGGCCAGCGGCTGAGCCCTTGAAGCCACGGCCATCCACCACCAGCGTGGCGCCTTCTTTCACGCCCTGTTCGATATAACCCGTGATGCGGCTGTGCGCTGCGGGTGTGACAATCGGGCCCATCTCGGCGGCCAGATTGGTGCCGTTCAGCACCTTGAGGCTGCGTGCCCGTTCGGTTACTTTGGCCACCACTTCATCGGCAATGTCGCCCACCAGCACCGCCACCGAGATCGCCATGCAGCGCTCGCCGGCTGAACCGTAGCCGGCGCCAATCAGCGCGTCCACGGCCTGGTCAATATCGGCGTCGGGCATCACCACCATGTGGTTCTTGGCGCCGCCCAGCGCCTGCACACGTTTGCCGTGGTGTGCACCGGT
Organism: Pseudomonadota bacterium; assembly: GCA_046050465.1. Classification (GTDB taxonomy): domain Bacteria; phylum Pseudomonadota; class Gammaproteobacteria; order Burkholderiales; family Burkholderiaceae_C; genus Egaibacter. The sequence continues at coordinate 62,131 of JBJOPS010000019.1, forward strand.
CTCGTAGATGTAGTTGGCAATCGGTGTGGAGCCCACGAAGCTCACGGCCTTCACATCAGGGTGCACCAGCAGTGCGTCCACGGCCTCCTTGTCACCCTGCACCACGTTGAACACACCGTCGGGCAAGCCGGCTTTCTTGAGCAAATCCGCGATGAACAGGCTGGGGCTGGGGTCAATCGGGCTGGGCTTGAGCACAAAGGTGTTGCCAGCCGCAATGGCCACCGGGAACATCCACATCGGCACCATCACCGGGAAGTTGAACGGGGTAATACCGGCTACCACGCCCAGCGGCTGGCGCAGCGTCCAGTTATCGATGCCGGTGGACACCTGGTCGGTGAAGTCGCCCTTGAGCAGTTGCGCAATGCCGCAGGCAAACTCGACGATGTCGATGCCGCGCGACACCTCGCCCTGCGCATCGGTGAACACCTTGCCGTGTTCGGCGGTGATCATGTGGGCCAGGTCATCCTTGTGCAGGTTGAGCAGCTCCAGAAATTTGAATAGCACGCGAGCGCGGCGAATGGGCGGCGTGTCGGCCCATGCCGGGAAAGCGGCTTGGGCGGCAGCCACGGCAGCATTCACGTCGCTGGCATTGCCCAGGCGCACCTGGCGCGCGACTGCACCGGTGGCCGGGTTGTAAACAGCTTGCGTGCGCGTGCTGGTGCCAGCGGCGCGGGCACCCCGGATGTACTGGGCAATTTCGGTGGTGGTTGCGGTATCGGGCATGGTGTGTCTCGGTGGTTGGGTGATCTGCCGGCTGGCGTTGTCTGAAGTGGTAGTTTAGGCACTGCACCGGCCCGCGACAAGCGCATGGGGATGAACTGATTGTTCAAAATAGTGAACAATAGGTGCATGAATGACAGCAAAACCGACGAACTCTGGAGCCGCCTGCATTGGCTCACGGTTCTGGCGCAGCAGGGCACTTACACCGCGGCTGCCGCCCGGCTCGGCGTGAGCAAAGCCGCCATGAGCCAGCACATGGCGGCTCTGGAGCGCATCGCCGGCGTGGCACTGGTGCGGCGCACCACGCGCAGTGTGCAGCTAACGGAAGCGGGCCAGCGTCTGGTGGACGACACGCGTGCGCCGTTTGAGCAGATTGCCCAGACTTTTGCGCAGGTGCGTGATCTGGCCGGTGCGCCGCGTGGCCGACTGCGAGTGACGGCACCGGTGGCTTTTGCGCGCCAGCAACTCGTTCCCCGGCTGGCCGACTTTTTGCGCGAATACCCGCAAGTGCGGCTGGAGCTGGACATGTCGGACCGGCTCAGCTCCATGGCGACAGAAGGGTTCGATCTGGCCATTCGCCATACGGCGGCCGCGCCCGACACCCACGTGGCGTGGACGTTGTGTGCCACCCGCTCGGTGCTGGCGGCCAGTCGCAGCTACCTGCGGCGAAACGGCACACCAACTACGCCAGAAGATTTGGTCGCTCACAACTGCCTGCATTACCCGCGCGCGCATGACCTGCCGGTGTGGACCTTCGAGCGTTCACCGCGCACCGCTGCACAGGTGACCGTACCGGTGTCGGGTTCGTTCTCCGCCAACAACAGCGAGGCCCTGCGCGATGCCGCGTTGACGGGGCTGGGTATCGCACTGCTGCCGGATTTCAGTGCCCAGGCCAGTTTGCGCGCTGGCAAGCTGGTGCAGGTCTTGCCGCAATGGAAGCCGGTAGGCGCCTTTGCCGATCAACTGTATGCGATCAGGCCCTATTCGCCGCACGTACCCCGCGCTGTGACAGCATTCGTGACTTACCTGCGCCAGACGCTGGCGGCCGGATTTGGTGAGGGCATTTCCCGTGGCTGAAAAATCCATCATCTGCCTCGGCGCTGCCGTCTGGGACACCATTTTTCAGGTGGAAGACATTCCGACGGCAGGCATCAAGGTGCTTGCGTCCCGCGCGTTGCAAATTGCGTCGGGCATGGCCACCAGCGCGGCCATCACGATTGCGCGGCTCGGCGGAAACGTCCAGCTCTGGTCGCGTGTGGGGGATGACGATATCGCCCGGCGGTTTATTCGGGATGTGCAGGGCGAAGGCGTTGATACCGGGTGTGTGCATATGCAGCCGGGCCTGACAACGCCTTTTTCCACGGTGATTGTTGACAAGATGGGCGAGCGACTGGTCGTGCCTTATTTCGATCCCAACATGTCGGCTGACACTTCCTGGCTGCCACTGGACCGAATTGCGGGTGCCGGTGCCGTGCTGGCCGACATGCGTTGGGTGGATGGCGCGGTAGCCCTGTTTCAAACGGCGAAGTCCCACGACATTCCCGCGATTCTGGATGCGGATACCGCTCCCCATCACGATCTGGCCCGGCTGGTGCCGATGGCGTCACACGTGTTGTTTTCGGAAGTTGCTTTACGCAGTTACATCACCGCCAGTTCACCGGAAGAAGCCCTGATGACCGTGGCACAAAACGTTGGTGCGAAAGTGCTGGGCGTCACGCTGGGCGCGAAAGGGTCATTGATCTGGACGCGTGATGCGGGCACGCTGCAACACTACGCAACGCCAAAAATCGTTGCCGCCGACACGCTGAATGCGGGCGATGTCTGGCACGGCACGTTTGCCTGGGGTCTGACGCAAGGCTGGCCTATTTCCCGGATCGTTTCAGCCGCCAATCTGGCCGCAGCCATGAAATGCGAGGTGTTTGGTGGCCGTCTCGGTGCACCTACCCTACAGGCACTTCAGCAGCGTGCGCAATCGCTCGGGCTGGGCGTGTGGCCAGCCTGACGTTCAGCCCGGCGCCAGCATCCACTCGTGGGCCGGGTCGTTCTTGAATACCCAGAAGCGATTCGGGCCGGCCATCACGTTCAGGTAATACAGGTCGTAGCCGTGGGGGGCTACCACCGGGTGGTAGCCGCGCGGCACCATCACCACGTCGTGGTTCTCTACGGCACAGGCTTCGTCAATGCTGCGGTCATCGGTGTAGACCCGCTGGAATGCAAAACCCTGTGGCGGGTTCAGGCGGTGGTAATAGGTTTCTTCCAGTTGCGTTTCCACCGGAGGCTGCTCGATGTCGTGCTTGTGCGGTGGGTAGCTGGATGAGTGGCTGGCCGGTGTCAGGACCTCCACCACCAGCAGATGGGCGGCCGTCGGGTCATCGTGCGGCAGGATGTCACATACATAGCGCGTGTTGGTGCCTTTGCCGCGAACACTTCTGCGCATGGTGGCGGGGTCCAGCACCCGCACAGCACCCGATGTGCTGCCTGCAGGCGCTGTGCACAGTGCCACTTCTGAGTCGCGTGAAGCCCGCACGGCAACGGTTTTGCCAGCTGGCACATAAACGGCTGCCGGGGATACCTTTTCGAACACACTGTTGCGTGTGCCCAAGTTGGCAAATGTCTTGCCATCGATGGTCACGTCAACGGTACCAGTCAGGACCACAACACAGAGTTCACGGATGCCGGTGGTGACCGTTTCAGACTCACCCGCGGCCAGGCGAACAGCCCGAAAACCCACATGGGTCCAGCCCGCACGCTCGGGGGTGATGTTGACGATTTCGCGCCCTTTTGAGGCGGCCTTGGCTAACAGTGGGCTGACCATGGTGTGCTCCTTAGCTCAAACTGTTGACCAGGCTACGCAGTGTGTCGTAGCCTTTCTTCGCATACTGGTAGCTGGGCGCTACGGCAGGGTCTTGCTCCGCTTCGACCACCAGCCAGCCCTCATAACCCGAGTTTTTCAGGGTAGATAGAACGGCCTGGTAATCAATGCTGCCGTCACCCGGCACCGTGAAAATGCCGTTGATCACGCCATTCAGAAAGCTCCAGCCATCGTTGCGTGCCTGTGCAATCACGGGTGTGCGAACATCCTTGCAGTGCACGTGCACCACGCGCTTGATATGTTTTTTCAGCAGGGCAACGGGGTCGGCGGCACCACCGTAAAAAGCATGGCCCGTGTCGTAGAGCAGGAAAACTTTGGCCGGGTCGGTCAAGTCCATCAGCTTGTCAATGTCAGCGGGAGACTCGACATAAGCGCCCATATGGTGGTGGTAAGCCAGTTTGATGCCATAGGTTTTGAGCAGATGTTCACCAAAAGCGTTCAACCGCTCGGCGTAGGCCTTCCAGAGTGCATCGCTTGCAAAGTGAGGGCGTCTGGAAACGGCTGTATTAATCTGGCCCTGAACCGTACCCGCGCATTCGCCGTAGACCACAACATTCACACCGTTGTACTGCAGCTTGCTCATGTGTGCTTTGCAGCGTTCGATCTCGGCCGCTACGGATTGGGCGTTGGTCTGCCCGGGCTCCAGCTCGGCCAGAAAGCCTGAGTACCAGCCTGATACGCAGGCCAGGTCAAATTCGGCCAGTTTGGCTTTCAGCCCTGGGCCGTCTTTGGGAAACTTGTTGCCCAACTCAAAGCCTTCATAGCCAATTTCCTTGCCTTCGCGCAAAGCGGTTTCCAGCAGGGTTTCACCGCCAAGCGACGGCAGGTCGTCGTTCATCCAGGAGATGGGATTGATGCCGATGCGGACATTCCAGGTCATGACAAATTCACTTTCAAAATCAAAAAATCAAACACGCTGATCCTGCTTGGCAGCAGCATAGCGGGCGTGTGCTTCATTCACTTCAGCCCGGGCTGACACCTCGGGAATGGCAACTTCCCACCAGCAGCCACCGTCGTCCGTGGTACGCGTGTGTGTGGTGTCGATGACGAGCACCTGAGTCTTCGCTGCAGCTCGGGCAGCCACCAGGGCTGCCTTGAGTTCAGCCACATTGACAACGTGCACAGCGTCTGCGCCCATGCTGCGCGCATGCATCGCAAAATCTATCTGACTTGGGCTGCCGCCTTCGGGAACACAATCGTCCAGCATGTTGTTGAAACGTGGACTGCCTGATGCCAGTTGCAGGCGCTGAATGCAGCCGTAGCCCCGGTTGTCCAGCACGACGATGATGATTTTTTTGCCCAGCATCACCGAGGTGGCGATTTCGGAATTCATCATCATGTAGGAGCCATCACCCACCATGACGATGACCTCCTGCTGCGGACGCGCCATCTTCACACCCAGGCCGCCGGCGATCTCGTAGCCCATACATGAGTAGCCGTATTCCATGTGGTAGTTGCCGGGTGCACTGGCCCGCCACAGCTTGTGCAGTTCGGCGGGCAGGGTGCCAGCCGCGCACACGGCCACATCGTTTATGCCACTGTTCCCGCCCGCATGGTTGAGCGAGTCGCGCACAGCGCCGATGACTTCAGCATCGTAAGGCAGCACACCAGGTGCCAGTGCGGCGGTTGTCAGTTCGGTCACCCGCGTCACCCAGCCAGTGGCCAGCGCTTTTGCGCGTTGCGTCCATGCCGGGTCGGCTTGCCACGCGCCTGCTGCGGCAGACAGTTGACTCAGCCCGGTCCGTGCGTCAGCCACCATGGCCAGCCCGTGCCATTTGGCGGCATCGACGGGCTGAACATTCAGGCTCAGCAGCTTCGCACCGGCAAACAGGCTGTGCGAACCGGTGGTGAAGTCTTGCAGACGGGTGCCTATGGCCAGCACCACATCGGCGTCCCGTGCCAGTGCATTGGCTGATGGAGAGCCTGTAACGCCAATGGCCCCGAGGTTGAGCGGGTGATCCCAGGGCAGGCTGCTCTTGCCACCATGTGACTCGGCCACGGGAATGCCATGTGCCTCGGCAAAGGCACGCAGGGCATCCCAAGCCTGGCTGTAGAGCACGCCGCCACCTGCCACGATCAGCGGTCGTTCTGCTCCTTTGAGCAATTGGGTGGCTGCAGCCAACTCACGTGCGTCAGCAGGTGGGCGACGAAAGCGGATCACTTCGGGATTCAGAAAGGACTCCGGGCAGTCAAAGGCATGCGTTTGCACGTCCTGTGGCAGCGCCAGGCACACCGGGCCGCATGATGCTGGGTCGGTCATGACCTGGATGGCACGTGGCAGGGCATGCAGAATTTGCTCCGGCGACGTGATGCGGTCAAAGTACCTGGTAACCGGGCGAAAGGTATCGTTCGCACTCACATCCCCCTGTCCGAAGCTCTCGATTTGTTGCAACACCGGGTCCGGCGCACGGGAAGTAAACGTGTCGCCGGGCAGCAACAACACGGGCAGACGGTTCACATGTGCCAGTGCCGCAGCGGTGACCAGGTTCGTCGCCCCCGGGCCGATGCTGGTGCTCACGGCCATGATGCGCTGGCGAAACTGCGCCTTGCTGTAGGCAATGGCCGCATGCGCCATGCCTTGCTCATTGTGCGCGCGGTAGGTTGGCAGCGTGGCGCGTTGCGCCCACAGTGCTTCGCCCAGCCCGGCCACATTGCCGTGGCCGAAGATGGTGAACACGCCCCCGCAATAGGGCTGGACGGTGCCGTCGTTCATTTCGACACGCAGGGCAGCCAGGTGTTGAACCAGCGCCTGGGACATGGTGAGTCGTTGGGTTTTCATGATCGGAGAATGGTTGTACGGAAAAGCTGAAAAGCTCAGGCGATGGGCGTGGAGGTGCGCCGGTTGCGCCAGGCATCCACCAGAATAGTGAAGTTGCGTGCCACATCGCTGATGAACGCAGCATCGTCCATTTCGCCCTTTAGCCATCGCACAGATGCCTCCGACCACAGACTTCGCCCAACCATGAAGCCTTTTACAACCGGATTGGTGGCGTTGCGAAAGCTGTCCACCAGGTGTGCGATGGGCTGATTCAGCCCCAAAATCACGGCGCCACGGCAATGCGGGTCACGCTCGGCAATCAAACGTGCCAGCGCAGACCAGCCCGAAGTCTGCATGGGTGCCAGCTTCCACCATGCAGGCTTGATACCCAGGTTGTAAAACCGCTTGACGGCGCGCAACACGGCTTCGTCTTCCGTACCGGCGGGCGCTGTGCCTTTCGGTGCAATGATCTCCAGCAGCAACTCATTGCCGCTGGCGCGGGTAGCCTCCCACAGCTCCAGCACCTTTTGCTCCTGTTCCAGCCGCAGCCCGAACGCATCGTCGGGGTGGTAGTGCACCAGGCACTTCACCACTTGTTCGGTTGGCCAGTGGACGAGGGCGCTGCCGATGGAGCGCGTGCCGTCAAACCGCAAAGGCCGTGAGCCCGGTAACTCCACCGGGCGCCCCACCCACCAGCCGCGTCCCGTGGCGCTGGCCAATGCGTCGGCACCGTAGTCGCCACCATCAATCAGCACGCCGGTGTGGCCCTGCAGCTGTCGGCTGCTCTCGACCTGTTCTGCCGCCTTGACCAGCAAATTTTTCAATGCGGGAATGCGTGATTCGCTGGCGCCTGCCGCACGTGCCATGTCCAGAAACTGGCTGCGGTGATCGAAAGCCATCACGCACAACTCGCTCCAGTCCACACGAGCTGTGGTGGTGCGGTGCAGGTGGGCCAGTTGCTGGTCGGCATCGACCTTGGGGTTGCGGCTGCCGCCAAACCAGTGGGCCAGCTCGGCGGGTGTGGGCATGGCGGCGGAGCAGGCGTGGCGGGAAACCACAATGGCGCCGCAGGCGTTGGCCACGCGGGTGGACTCCGCCCAGTCCTTGCCCTGCAACAGACTGGCCATCAGGCCCGACAGGAATGCATCGCCAGCACCCAGAACGTTTAATACCTCCACCCGCTCACCCAGATAAGTGGGTGCTGCGTTGATGTCGTCAGGGATGGTGCCCTCAATCACGCAGCAGCCTAAAGCGCCACGCTTCACAACCAGTGTGGCCTTGCTGACGGCCCGCACGGCACGCAGGCAGGCGATCAAATCCTCCGCCACACCACCGGCGATGAAGAACTCTTCTTCCGTGCCCACCAGCAAGTCAAACTCGGGCAGCATCTCCTGCAGTTGTTGGGTGACGTGAGCGTCTGCAACGTAACGGTTGTCGCCGGCACCGCGCGTGGTCAACCCCCACAACACGGGGCGGTAGTCAATGTCCAGCACACGCGTCACGCCATATTTTTTGGCATAAGCCAAAGCCGTCTGCGAAGCGCGCCTTGTGGTGGGCGTGGACAAATGGGTGCCGGTAATGGCCAGCGCACGGCACTGGGCGACAAAGGCCTCGCTGATCTGGTCGGCATCCACCGCCATGTCGGCGCAGTTCTCACGCACAAACAGTAGCGGGAAGGTATCCCGGTCTTTCAGACCCAGCAGCACCAGCGCGGTCAGGCGCTCCGGGTCGATCTGTACCTGGCTGGTGTCGCAACCCTCGCGCTGCAGCGTTTCCGTGAGGAAACGCCCCATCTGCTCGTTGCCCACACGGGAAATCATGGCGCTGCGCAGGCCCAGGCGCGCCACGCCAAACGCGAGGTTGGCCGAACTGCCGCCCAGGTACTTGGCCATGCTGCGGGCGTCTTCCAGGCGGCTGCCAAACTGTTCGGCATACAGGTCGACTGCCAGACGCCCCAGGCAGGCCAGATCAACAGGACGACCGACGGGAAATTTCAGGGTGCTCATGAGAGGAATCGGGGGTATGTGGAGATGCGGGCAACGACCATCGCCACGCAGGCGACTGGAAAAATTATAGAAAATAAAAATCAAAAATGCAAATAAAATTCTAAAAAATAAACAAAACGAAATTATTTTCTGAAATAATGACGGCCATTCTTTCCATCGCAAGGCGAACTCCCGTGGCTCAACAAGAGACTGCAACCGTCGACCAGCTCCTGCGCCGCATCACAGGTGAGTACGAGGGCTTGAGCAAGCAGCTCAAGGTAATTGCGCGCTATATCGAGGAGCACCGTGGACATTTGGGTCTGGAAGGCATTCAAAGCGTTGCGACCCAGTGCAATGTTCAGCCTTCGGCCGTGGTGCGCTTTGCCAAACACTTTGGTTTTTCAGGTTTCTCCGAGATGCAGGCGCTGTTTCGCGAAGGCCTCACCCGTCAACTGGCGCCCAACCGCAATTACAAGAAGCGAATCAGGGATGCCATAGATGCGGGCGCGGGCAATTTGTCCAGCGTGGATATTGCGCAGGAGTTCTTTGGCGGCAGCATAGCGGCCATGCAGGAGCTGCAAGGCCGCCTGGACGCCACGGCGTTCAAGAAAGCGGTTGACCTGCTGGTTGAAGCCGACACGATCTGGGTTGCCGCGTCGCGCCGGTCATTTCCAGTTGCGGTTTATATGGACTACGCGCTTCAGCACACAGACAAACGGGTCAGCCTGGTATCTGCTGCGGGCAGCATGCAGCTGGGCCAGGTGCGGTCTGTGCGCGAGGGCGATGTGATGATCGCCATCTCTTTCGCACCGTATTCCCGGGAAACGATTGATGTGGTCGAGTTTGCCGTGCAACGTGGGGCCAAGGTGCTGGCCATCACGGATACCCGCATGAACCCGCTGGCGCGCATGGCGCAGATCGCGCTGGTGGTGCACGACAACTCAACTTTGGGTTTTCGGTCGCTGACCAGCTCGATGGCGCTGGCCCAGAGCCTGTTTGTCGCGCTGGCCTACAAGACTGAGCTACTCTACAGGCCCAATAATGGCGCCACAGCCTGAATATTTGACAAAACTAACGGAAACCAACGGAACCTAACGGAGAAATTATGAAAAACGTTGCAATTTTTGGCGCTGGCCGCATTGGCCGCATTCACGCAGGCAATCTGGCTGCACTCCCGGGCGTCAACCTCAAATACGTGTGCGACCCCATGGCTGCCGCCGCGTCAGAGCTGGCGCAACAACATGGCGCACAGGTCTCCAACATCGACGCCGTGTTTGCCGACGCCAGCGTGGACGTGGTGGCCATTGCGTCGTCCACCGACACGCACAGCAACCTCATCACCCGTGCTGCCAAAGCAGGCAAACACATTTTTTGCGAAAAGCCGGTTGACTTGTCTGTGCCCCGGGCCGAAGCCTGCGCCGCAGCGGTGAAGGCCGCCGGTGTGGCCTGCATGATTGGCTTCCAGCGCCGCTTTGACCCCACGTTCAACGAAGCCCGCATGCGCATGGACAAAGGCGACATCGGCAACCCCGAAATGCTGGTCATCACCAGCCGCGACCCCGGCGCGCCGCCCGCCGAATACATCAAGGCATCGGGTGGCATCTTCCGTGACATGCTGATTCATGACTTCGACGTGTTCCGCTGGATTCTGTGCGCCGATGGTGACGAGGCCGCCTGGCTCAGCGCCACCGGCTCGGTGCTGACCGACCCCGCCATCGCCGCCACCGGCGACATGGACAGCACGGCCGTCACCATCCGCACGAAGAAGGGCCGCCTGTGCCAGATCAACACCACGCGCCGCGCAGCGTATGGTTACGACCAGCGCTTTGAGGTGCTGGGCTCTGCCGGCATGCTGCAGTGCGGCAACCACACGCCCACTGAAGTGCTCACCTGGAACGCCAGCGGCATCCATGGCGACAAGCCCGAGCATTTCTTTTTGCAGCGCTACGCCGCCGCGTACCGGCTGGAAATCGCCCACTTCTTTGAGTGTCTGCAGTCGGGTGCGGCGTTCCGCACCAGCATCGCCGACGGCGTGGCCGCGCAAAAGCTGGCCGATGCCGCCACCGAGAGCTGCAAGAGCGGGCAGCCTGTCAAGCTGTAACGGCTGGGGGGCGCACAAAGCGCTTAGCGCCCCAGCATCGGAAACAGCTTCACCAGCCCGTCTGACATCACCTCCACCGCTAGCGCGGCGAGTATCAGGCCCATCAGCCGCGTCATCACGTTGATGCCGGTTTTGCCCAGCACCCGCGCAATCGGCTGTGCCAGCGCAAAGCAGATGGCGGTGGCCAGCCCGATCACCACGCCGTAGCCCACCAGCGCGGCGAGCTGCGGGAAGTGTTTGGCTTTTTCGGCGTAAATCACCACGGTGGACATGGTGGCCGGGCCGGTGAGCAGGGGAATGGTCAGCGGTACCACGGCAATGCTGGCGCCTACGGCCGAGCGCTTGCCCGCGTCGTCTATCTCTTCCACGGTGGACCTGGCTTCCGCAGGCTGCGCGTTCAGCATGCTGAGTGCAGACGTCAGCAGCAACATGCCTCCGCCCACCTGAAAACTGGCCAGCGAGATGCCGAAAAACTCCAGAATCTGCAACCCCAGCAGCGCGCTGGTGGCAATCACCACAAACGCGCTGAACGACGCCACCAAAATCGTGCGCCGCCGCTGCTCGGTGCTGAAGCCCTGTGTGTAGTGGATGAAAAATGGCACGATGGCCAGCGGGTTGACGATGGCCAGCAAGGTGACAAGCGGTTTGAAATCCATGGTCAGCGCCCTCCCGCCACGTCCACCATCGAACCCGTGGTGTAGCTGGCGTCATCGCTCATCAGCCACACAATGGCCTGGGCCACTTCCAGCGCGGTGCCGGGGCGCTGCACCGGCACCTGCGGCGCCATCTGGTTGGCGCGGTCGGGCTGGCCGCCGGATGCGTGGATGTCGGTGTCGATGATGCCGGGGCGCACGGCGTTCACGCGAATGCCCTCCAGCGCCACCTCTTTGGCCAGGCCCACGGTGAAGGTGTCAATCGCGCCCTTGCTGGCCGCGTAGTCCACATACTGGCCCGGCCCGCCCAGGCGCGCCGCGACGCTGGACACGTTCACAATGCTGCCGCCCGTGCCACCGTGGCGCGTGCTCATGCGCTTCACCGCCTCACGCGCGCACACAAAACTGCCGAGCACGTTGATGTCAAACATGCGCCTGAGCCGCGGCACACTCATCTCGTCCACCCGGCAGGCGACGTCCACCACACCGGCGTTGTTCACCAGCGCGTTGATGGGCCCCAGCTTGGCGTCCACTTTTTCAAACATGGCCATCACCTGCGCTTGCACACCCACATCAGCCTGCACGGTGATGGCGGTGCCGCCGCTGGCGCGAATCTGGCGCACCACTTCATCGGCAGCCAGCGAGTTGGTGGTGTAGTTCACCGCCACAGCGTAGCCTTTGCGGGCGGCCAGCAGCGCGGTGGCCGCGCCAATGCCGCGCGAGCCGCCGGTAATCAAGACAATCGGGTTCATCGGGTCGGGTCCTGCAAAGATGGATAAATCAGGTTACAAAGCGCGTGGCGCACCACAATCAGGCGAACCATACACGAAAGGTCTCTCATGGCTGGATTTATCAAACTCACCTCGGCTGACGGCTTTGTTTTCCCAGCCTGGGTGGCGGAACCGGTGGGCAAGCCGGTGGGCGCCGTGGTGGTGCTGCAGGAAATCTTTGGCGTCAATGCGCACATCCGCGAAGTGGCGGAAGTTTATGCCGCAAAAGGCTACCTGGCCGTGGCGCCCGCCACGTTCCATCGCGTCAAGCAGGGCGTGGAAATGGGCTACACGCCAGACGACATTGCGGCCGGCATCGCCCTGAAGGCGGCGGTGGAAGGCCTGCCTGCGCCGGGCGTGCTGCCCGACATTCAGGCCGCCATAGATTACGCCGCGCAAACGCTGGGCACGTCTGGCAAGGTGGGTGTGGTCGGCTACTGCTGGGGCGGCCTGCTCACCTGGCGCGCGGCGTGCCTGCTAAAAGGCATCAGCGCCGCAGTGCCTTACTACGGCGGCGGCATGATCGCGCCGCTGGAAGTGGCCCGCCAGCCGCAATGCCCCGTGCTGTGCCACTTTGGCGAGCAGGACCACGCCATTGCGCTGGAGGGTGTGCACGCTTTTGCCAAGGCACAGCCCGGCGTGGAGGTGCAGATTTACACCGCGCAGCATGGCTTCAACTGCGACCACCGTGGCGCGTATGACGCCCCCGCCGCCGCGCTGGCCCGTGAGCGCACGCTGGCGTTCTTCGCCCGGCATCTGGCCTAGCGCCACAGAGCCGGTCAAAACACTCAAAACATGCTTTTTATGTGGTCTTTTATGCCCCTAGCCCTCGTCCATTATGCGCGAGTAGCTATTATATTTATAGCATTTGTGGGTATTGCCCAAGCCGCTGACTACACCGGCCCGCTGTTTGACGCGCACCTGCACTACAACGAAGAAGCGTGGAATGGCCCGAACGGACAAGGCAGTGGGCCGCACCCCATCAGTGACGTGCTGGCGCGCATCAAACGCAACGGTGTCAAGGCAGTCATCGCCAACTCGCGCCCCAACGACGGCACCAAGGCGCTGGCCGCCGAGCCCTCAAAAGGCGACCTGGCCGTGGTGCCCTTCATCCGCCTGTACCGCAACCGCGCGGACTACGACAACTGGTTCCGCGACGAAACCATTTACGACATGGTGCAAACCGAGTTCGCGCGCGGCACCGCTGCCGGGCCGTACAAAGGCATTGGCGAATTTCACCTGTACGACAGTGCCAACGCCAACGGCCCTGTCGCCAAAAAACTGATGGCCTTCGTCGAAGACAAAGGCCTGGCGATATTGGCGCACGTGGACGACGTGGCCATCGACCTTCTGATGGCCAACACCCCGTCAAAAGGCCAGAAAGCGCGCCTGATCTGGGCGCACACCGGCATCGGCGGCGCGCCGGTGGCGCGGGTGAACGAGCTGTTTGCCCGCTACCCGCTGCTCATGGGCGAGCTGTCGTATCGCCCCGGCTTAACGTGCGATGGTGGCAAGCTCTGCCCCGAGTGGCGCACCTTGCTGCTCAAATACCCCGGCCGCTTTTTGATCGGCTCCGACACCTGGATCAACCCGCGCTGGCAGTATTACGACGACACCATGCAGGGCTATCGCACCTGGCTGGGCGATTTGCCAGCGGATGTGGCGCGCAAGATTGCGTGGGAGAACGGGGTGGGGGTGTTTGGGGTGAAGTAGGGGGTAGAGTTACCTCAGCTCTTCTATCCTTTACATTTGAATTAAACGAACTTTAGTAATAGCCACAAAGAAGCCAGAGCCTCAAGCCGACCGAGTTGATAATGAACATTGAAATTAGAAAAAATGGGCCACGCACTGCTTATTAACCAGTCTTCGCTCGAAGGCTTTTGCCCCATCTCGGAGGCCGTGGACAAGCTTGCCCTAGGCTCGGGGGCCGACGAACGCGGGGCGATCTTCACCAAGCGTGAGGTCGTCGAATTCATGCTTGATTTGGCCGGATATGAGCCTGGCAAGCCGCTCCATCGTATGAGGCTGCTCGAGCCCTCCTTTGGCGGCGGAGAGTTTTTGTTGGCGGCAGTTCGTCGGCTTATGTCAGCATTCAAGGCGTCCGATGGGAAAAGCGACTTGGGGGAGTGCATTTGTGCTGTTGAGCTCCACAGGAGTACATTCGAAACGACTAAGGCAAAGCTCGCTACCCTACTCTACCATTACGGATTCAGCGAATCTGAGCGGACGAGGCTGATGTCAGCATGGTTGATGTCGGGTGACTTTCTATTGCATCCGATGTCTGGCCGCTTCGATTTCGTCGTCGGCAACCCGCCGTATGTGCGCCAAGAGATGATCCCATCGGCCTTGTTGGCCCAATACCGCAAGCTCTACTCGACTCTCTACGACCGTGCCGACCTCTATGTTCCCTTCATCGAACGTTCGCTTGCTCTTCTGACTGTTAATGGCCAGCTCGCCTTTATATGCGCCGACCGATGGACCAAGAATAAATATGGTGGACCATTGCGGGCGATGGTATCCGAAGGGTTCCATTTGCGGGCTTACGTGGACATGGTGGATACGCCTGCTTTTGATTCCGATGTCATTGCTTACCCGGCCATTACGCTAATCGAGCGGGCTAAAGGTGGGGTGACCATGGTGGCGGAGCGTCCTGAACTTGACGAGAAAAAACTGGCACTGCTCTCTAAAACCCTTCGAACTGGAAAGGCCAGTTTCGAGCAAGGCGTCTCGTTGGTTGAGCATGCAGGCTCTGGCTCCGAGCCATGGGTCCTGAGCTCATTCGGCAAGCGCTCGCTATTGCGGCGATTGGAAGCCCGGTTTCCGGCATTGGAAGAGGCGGGCTGCAAGGTCGGTATAGGCGTGGCGACCGGGGCCGACAGAGCGTTCATTGCCCCGATGGGTGAGCTCGATGTTGAGCCGTCGAGAAAACTCCCGCTTGCCACCACCAAGGACATCGCAAGCGGTTCCGTCCGCTGGCTTGGGCTCGGTGTGGTCAATCCCTTTGAGGACGATGGCAAGCTAGCCGAGCTCTCAGCCTATCCGAAGCTCAGGGCCTACCTAGAGCGGCATCGCGAAGTCATCGAGGGGAGGCATGTCGCCCGTAAGGCCCCGGCGAATTGGTATCGCACCATTGACCGCATCACGCCCTCCTTGGCTGCCCGCCCCAAGCTGCTGATACCCGACATCAAGGGATCGGCCCATGTGGTCTTCGAGGATGGCAAGCTCTACCCGCATCACAACCTCTACTTCGTGGTCTCGGAGCAGTGGGACTTGCGAGCTTTACAAGCCGTCTTGCTATCGAACGTCGCTCGCCAGTTCGTAGCCGCCTATTCGATAACCATGCGCGGTGGCTTCCTGCGGTTCCAAGCCCAGTATCTGCGGCGCATACGTCTGCCAATGTGGAGCAAAGTCCCCCAAACCATGCGGATAACGCTTGCCAAAGCTGCGACGAATATGGACCTTGCAGCGTGCGACAAAGCTTCATGCGAGCTCTACGGGCTGACGCCAGACGAGGCAGACTTGCTAGCCGCGCCTGACAACACCAAGAAAGACCGAAGTACATGCCCCTGAACCTCTGCGACTACGAGAACAAGACCCGCGACGCGATTAAGGCGTTTTGGCAAACAAGGGACGATGCCAAACAGAAGCAGAAGGAAGCTGGCAAGGCCGACCAAGGCGAGCGGGCCGGGGTGACTGGCGGCAAGAACATGGACGGCTTCTCGCGCCTCGTAATTGACCTGGTGAAGGCCAACGGACTGCCCAACGCAGAGATTCATCAGAAACGCGCGTTGTTGACTCTTCCGGGCTATTTCCGTCCCACAAAGCTCTGGGACTTGCTTGTGATCGACAAGGGTCGCCTAATAGCAGCTATCGAGTTCAAGAGCCATGTCGGTCCCTCCTTCGGCAACAACTTCAACAACCGAACTGAAGAGGCTATTGGCACCTCGCACGATTTATGGACGGCTTACCGCGAAGGAGCATTCGGCAAGCAAGAGCGACCCTTCGTGGGCTGGGTGATGGTGGTCGAGGATGCCCCGGGATCCCGGGCGCCAGTCAAAGACAAGTCGCCTCATTTCCCGGTGTTCTCTGACTTCGTCGGAGCCTCTTACTTAAAACGCTACGACATCTTATGCCATAAGCTCGCCAAGGAGCAGCTTTACTCGTCCGCCGCGGTCATCGCCACGCCGCGCTCAGCGGTGACCGATGGCACATTCAAAGAACTGTCCTCCATGACCGGGCTGCGGTCGTTTGTGGCATCGTTCGCAGGGCACATAGCTGCCGAAGCGGCAAGGTAGTCTTTCTTGGTCAATTACTTAGCCTCACGTACTGCGGGCCTTTTGCGCAGCATGCTCATGACCATTCAACTCAGAACTCGCTCTTTCCAATACAAAAAGTTCTCTCAGTCTTTGTGAAATATGCGTGAGAAGCTACTAATTTAGGAGCAAATACGCAACCTTAGCGACTGCTATCCCGCTCAATCAGTTGCGCAGGCAGTATTACCGCGCGGCGTGGCTTGCCCTGAATGGCTTCAAAAATCACATCGACCAGCGCCCGGCCAGCCTGATCGGTCGGCTGGCGGACCGTGGTGAGCGATGGGTGCACGTGCGCGGCTAGCGAAATGTCGTCATAGCCGACCAGCTTGATCTGCTTGGGCACGGAAATGCCGCGCTCGCTCAGGGCGCCCATCAGCGAGATGGCGGTCACGTCACTGGTGGCGAAGATGGCGTCAAATTGCAGATTCTGGTTCAGCCAGTTGTCGATGGTTTCGCGGATGCGCTTGTCGCCAAACATGAAGTGCTGTGCCAGACGCGGGTCTGGCGCATGGCCTGCTTCGTGCAGCGCCCGCAGGTAACCCTGGTGGCGCTGACCGGCTTCCGGGTGGGTGGTGTCGCCAAAAAAGGCGATGCTCCGGCACCCTTGCTGGATCAGGTGGCGCGTGGCGAGGTAGCCGCCTTCAAAGTTGTCGCCGCCCACCACGGGGTAGAGCGCGTCGGGTAGGCTGGCGCCCCACACGGCCATAGGCACGCCCTGGCGGGCCAGGTCGTTCAGGTGCTGGTGCCAGGTGAGCTGGCCAATGATGATGAGCCCGGCGACCTGGCCGCTCTCCAGCATGGAGGTGAGCATGTGTTTGCGGTTTTCCAGCAAGCGGGTGATCATTAAACTCATGCCACGCTCGTCCAGCGCGTCGGCCACGTTGCCCAGAATGCTGAGCAAAAAGGGGTCGGAAATCAGCTGCATGCTGTCGCCCAGAATGGCCACGCCAATGGTCTGCACGTCGCGCCGGCGCAGATTGGCGGCGCCCACGTTCACCCGGTAGTTCAGGGAACGGGCCAGTTCGCTGATGCGGTTGCGGGTGGCCTCGGGGATCAGCGGGCTGCCGCTCAGGGCGCGCGATACGGTGGAGGTGGACACGCCGGCCATGCGGGCGATGTCGGTCATCTGCATGCTGCGCCGGGTTTTGGCCGGTGACGGGTCTGCGCTGGCGTCGGCGGCGTCGCCCGCTTGCCTGAGGCTCTTGCTGTTGTTGGGGGGCATGGTCTGATTATTCCATCAGCCAGAAAACAAAAAAAGCCCGGGGCTTTTCAGCCCCGGGCAAAGCGGTCACCCTCGTAGAAAACTAAATTGAACGGGTGTTGTTCAGAATGCGTAGTTGATGCGCACGCGTGCAGCAATCTGGTTGTCCGTGCCCGTGCCGCCTTTGGAGAAGCTCAGCGCCGGAGTGATGGATGCGCCCTTGACGCCCATCAGGGGCAATGTGTAAGCGCCATACACGGTGGTCACTTTCTGGGCAGCGGTTGCGCCCTTGCCGAGCACCAGGCCCACGCCGGCTGCACCGATGGTGGCATTCAGGCCGAAAGCCTTGTCGTCTTCCTTCTTGGCAAAGTTGACATTGATGTTGGTGTCTGCATTGAGCTGATAACCGGCAGACAAACCCAGGCCGGTCTGTGAGCCGGCAACGCCGACCACCTTGACTGACTCAAAGCCGGCGCGCAGCGTCAGCGGGCCGCTGGTGTAGACCATGGCGGGGCGCACGCCTTTGGAGGCGCCTGCATCCTTGCTGAAAACCATGCCCAGTTCAAAGCGCAGGCCAGCACCGGCATTCAAGCCGAGCGCGCCGTGGAATGTGTCGCTGCCAAACCGGCCGCGCAGCGCGTTGGCGCGGTAGGTGCCGTAACCGGCTTCTTCGAGCACGGTGTCTTTGCCAGCAGGGAAAAGGTCAATACCTTCGAATCGGCCCAGAGTGATGTCCCCAGCGGTATTGCCAAACTTGACCCACAGGTCATCCACCCCGGTGCTGCCATCCTTTTTCAGCAGAAGCGAGGTACGTCCGGCCACAAAGGCGTCGCCACTGGTGGCTTTGGCACCAGCGTTCACTTCCACGCGGCCGCCCAGTGTCAGGTCGCTGGCGCGGGCGTTGGTGGCGGGGGCGCTCACCTGGTTGGTGTAGGTGGTGTCCAGCTCCAGGTTGGCGTCGAAAGCGACGTCGGCTTGGGCGGCTGCGGCGGACAGGCCAACCATGGCCACGGCGGTCAATTTTGATAAGTTATGCATCAGGAGTCTCCGTTGGATGTGCGTTGTGAAAGAGGTCTTTCCTGTCCCTGGGTTTTGAAAACCACCGGTGAAAGAAAGCAACCGGATTAGCGCATTCATGCAAACGATTGCTTATAGGGTAAACCCGATTTTATGGAACGTACCTGTTTCGTAACTTGTTGATTTATATGAAATGCTACATCAAGGGAAAATACATATTGTGCAAACGAATGCATTGGCGTAAATGCATGATGCGCGCGCAGGGCGGCGTGAGGGGCGGCGTGTGTTCGCGCTTCGGCTGCCTGAAGGTGCGACCCTTCAGCAGAGGGGATACGGGGAAACCCGGATGTGCAAACGATTGCATTATTGATTCAATCGAGGTTTTAATGGATACAACCAGAGTGAGAAGCCATGCCTGAACTATTTCAATTTCCGAACGGTGCGTAAATGAGCCACTCTGACGTCTGTTTGCGCAATATTCAGAAGAGCTACGGCAAGGTCAATGTCATTCACGGCGTCGATCTGGATATTGAGCCGGGCGAGTTTGTGGTGTTCGTGGGGCCATCCGGGTGTGGAAAGACCACCTTGCTGCGCATGATTGCGGGCCTGGAGGAAATTTCCGGTGGCAGCCTGTTGATTGGTGGGCAGCCGGTGAACGACTTGCCACCCAGTGAGCGCGGCGTGGCGATGGTGTTTCAGAGCTATGCGCTGTATCCGCACAAAACCGTTTACGACAACATGGCTTTCGCGCTCAAGATTGCCAAGACGCCCAAGGCCGAGATTGAGCGCCGGGTGCGCGAGGCGTCCGAAATCCTGCAGCTCACCGAATACCTGACCCGCCTGCCCAAAGCCTTGTCAGGCGGCCAGCGCCAGCGAGTGGCCATTGGGCGCGCCATCGTGAGGGACCCGAAGGTATTTTTGTTCGACGAGCCGCTGTCCAATCTGGATGCTGCGCTGCGCACCAAGATGCGGGTCGAGCTGGCCACGCTGCACCGCCGTCTGGGTGCCACCATGATTTATGTGACGCACGATCAGGTGGAGGCCATGACGCTGGCTGACAAGATCGTTGTGTTGAACAAAGGACGGGTCGAGCAGGTGGGCCGTCCGCTGGATCTCTACAACAAGCCGGCCAGCCTGTTTGTCGCTGGCTTTATCGGCTCGCCGCAAATGAATTTTGTTGCTGGCGACTTTGCCGCCGGCCACGGTGCGGCCACTGTGGGGTTGCGGCCAGAGCACCTGAAGGTGGAGCCGGGTGGCAGCATCAAAGGCACGCTCAAACACGCCGAGCAGCTTGGTAATGAAACATTTGCCTATATCGATGCCGGGCCGTTGGGAGAGATCATCGCGCGCATGGGTGGCACGCTGGCACTGTCGCCGGGTGCCGCCATTGAGGTGGGTTTCGCGCCGGAGCATCTGTACAGATTTAACGCTGACGGCCAGCGGATATGAGTGCGCATTGCCGTCATGAAGCACAACAGTTCAAATAAGTTTAGCCTTGCGGATAGGCCGCAAGGTATTTTGAGGAGAAGAGTTGCATGTTTAAGAAAACCGTAATCGCCGGAGCCTGCGCTTTGGCCATGGCTTCGCTGGTCAGCCCGTCGATGGCGGCTGACTACAAGGGCCCTGATCTCAAAGGCGAAGTGGTTACCATCACTTGCCCGTGGACCGGTGCCGAAGAGGGAATGTTCAAGAAGGTCATCGCCAACTTCGAGAAGTCTACGGGCGCCACCGTCAAGCATTCCTGCTCACAAAGCTCGGAGCAGCAAATTGTGATTGACATCAAGGCAGGTTCGCCATCCAACATTTCGGTGTTTCCACAGCCCGGTCTGGCTGCCAACATGGCCGCCATTGGCGGTTTGGCGCCGCTGGGCGACAAGTCGCGTGACTGGGTGAAGTCCAACTACGCGGCCGGCAGCTCATGGGCTGACCTGGGCACTTACAAGAGCAAGGCTGGCAAAGACGAGTTTTACGGCTTTTTCTACAACGTGAACGTCAAGAGTCTGGTCTGGTACATCCCGGAAAACTTCAAGGAGAAGGGCTACAAAGTGCCCAAGTCCATGGAAGAGCTGCAGGATTTGACCAAAAAAATCGCGGCCGACGGCAGCAAGCCCTGGTGTATTGGCTTGGGCAGCGATGCGGCTACCGGCTGGCCTGCAACGGACTGGGTGGAAGACTTTATGCTGCGCACGCAAACCCCCGAGGTGTATGACGGCTGGGTGAGCAACAAGGTCAAGTTCAACGACAAGCGCGTGGTTGAAGCCATTGAAGCCTACGGCTGGTTCGCCAAGAATGACGCTTATGTAGACGGCGGCGCCAAGGCCGTGGCCACCGTGAGCTTCAAGGACAGCCCCAAAGGCATGTTTGGCTCGCCACCCAAGTGCTATATGCACCGCCAGGCCAGTTTCATTCCAGCCTTCTTCCCTGAAGGCAAGACCGACGAAGCCGACTTCTTCTACTTCCCGTCCTACAGTTCCAAGAAGCTGGGCAACCCGGTTCTGGGTGGCGGCACGATTCTGACAATTACCAAAGAAAGCAAGGGCGCGCGTGCTTTCATCGAGTACTTGCAGCATCCGCAGTCGCATGAAATCTGGATGGCTGAAGGCAGTTTCCTGACGCCGCACAAAGGCGTTGATCTGGCCAAATACAAAACCAAGAGCCTGCGCAAGCAGGGCGAGATTCTGCAAAACGCAACGACCTTCCGCTTTGACGGGTCCGACCTGATGCCCGGCGCGGTGGGTGCCGGCAGCTTCTGGAAAGGCATGGTCAACTACTCGGGTGGCCAGTCTGCCCAGGCCGTAGCTGACGAGATCCAGAAGAGCTGGGACGCTCTCAAGTAAGCGTGCGCAAGGAGAACCCGTAAGGCAGGCTGATCATCATGAACGATCCGATACTTCAAACCGTCGTCGCCGTGGTGGTCAGCATCGCGTTTTGCCTGCTCTATTTTGCGGGTTCAAACCTGCTGCTGGACAAGATTGTTTCCCTGCCGTTCGCCAGCAAGGGCGTGCGCGAGGAGATACGCTCGGGCGTCCAGCCCTGGCTATTTCTGGTGCCCGCCCTGTTGCTGCTGGGAACCTATCTTTTTTACCCCCTGTTTGAGACATTTCGCCTGAGTTTTTACGATGCGACGGGCGATGTGTTTGTCGGCCTGTCCAATTACCAGTGGGTTTTTGCAGACCAGAATTTCCTGATCACCATCCGCAACAATTTCATGTGGTTGCTGGTCGTGCCCGCCATGTCCACTGCGCTGGGGCTGGTGGTTGCGGTGCTGGCTGATCGGGTCTGGTGGGGCGGTTTCGCCAAGTCGATGGTGTTCATGCCGATGGCCATCAGCTTCGTGGGGGCCAGCGTGATCTGGAAGTTTGTTTTCGACTTCCGGGGCCCTGACTCCGATCAAATCGGGATTCTTAACGCGATGGTGATGGGCTTGGGATTCAAGCCCCAGGCGTGGGTAACGTTGCCGTTCTGGAATAATTTTTTCCTGATGGCCATTTTGATCTGGATCCAGACCGGATTTGCCATGGTGATCCTGTCTGCTGCCCTGCGCGGGGTACCGACTGACACCATTGAGGCATCACGCATTGATGGCGCCAGTGAATTGCAGATCTTTTTTGAAATCATGGTTCCACAAGTCATGTCCACGATTCTGGTTGTGTGGACAACCATCACGATCACCGTGCTGAAAGTGTTTGACATTGTGATGGCGATGACCGGTGGCCAGTGGGACACCAGCGTGCTGGCCAACCTGATGTACGACTGGATGTTTCGCGGAGGTGGAGATTACGGACGAAGTTCTACATTGGCCATGGTGTTGATGTTTGCAGTTATTCCGGTGATGGCGTTCAACATTCGCCGTTTCCGCACGGAGGAGGCGCAGCGATGAGAAAGCTGTTCAGTCTGCCGTCGATCATGGCCCAGCTGCTTTTGCTGGTGATCGTGGTTGCCTGGGTGTTGCCCACATTTGGCCTGCTGGTTTCCAGCTTTCGCGAGAAAGAGCAGTTGGCTTCCAGCGGCTGGTGGACGGCGCTTTCCACGCAAACCCGTGCCGACATGCGCCGGACTGGAGGTGCCCAGAGTGTGGTCAAAGAAGGTGCTGCCTACGTTATTTCCGGGCGCCTTTTCGGTGAACAGTCCAGCGTCCGGCTCAAGAGCTATTCTTTGAAGTCTTCGAAGCCCGGGGAGTTGGAGATTGGCACGGAAACAGAGGTCGCCGATGGCCAGATTTTTGACGAGGAAGATGGCAAGCCGGACGGAACACTCAAGGTTGCGGTTGATGGCTCTTACCGGCTGGCACTGAACGGCCCTTACGACAAAGACAAGGGTGTGCGGATTTTCTACGTAGCACAGACGCCACCTTCCTTCATCACGAAGAACTACGAACGTGTGGTGGCATCGGAAGGGGTGGGTCAGGCCTTTCTCAATACGTTCAAGGTCACCATTCCGGCAACCTTTATTCCCATCCTGATTGCGGCATTTGCTGCCTATGCCTTCAGCTGGATGAGCTTTCCCGGCCGCAAATGGCTGTTCATTGTGGTGGTGGGGCTTCTGGTGGTGCCGCTACAAATGTCACTGATACCTTTGCTGCGCCTGTACAACCAGCTAGGGGAAAGCCTGGGTGTGGAGTCCAAGTCGTACCTCGGTGTCTGGCTGGCCCATTCTGCGTTTGGCTTGCCGCTGGCCATTTATTTGTTGCGCAATTACATCGCGGCACTGCCCCGCGATATCATCGAGAGTGCCCGTATGGACGGGGCTTCGCACTTCCAGATATTCACCAGCATTGTGTTGCCCCTGTCTGTTCCGGCGCTGGCCAGTTTCGCGATTTTCCAGTTTCTGTGGGTTTGGAATGACTTTCTGGTGGCGCTGGTTTTTCTGGGCAAGGCACCGGACCAGATTGTGTTGACCATCAAGCTCAATGATCTGCTGGGCTCGCGTGGCGAGAGCTGGGAGATATTGACCGCCACTGCGTTTGTTTCGATTGCTGTTCCCGTCGCCGTGTTTTTCTCGCTGCAGCGTTTCTTTGTGCGGGGCCTGCTGTCGGGTTCAGTCAAAGGTGGTTGACGGCTCTCCTTCGCGATGTAAATGATTGATTCTCTGTTGCTGACTGATCAGTTCGAGTGGGGCTGCGCCACCTCGGCCTTCCAGATTGAAGGGGCCATTTCGGCGAACAGCAAGCTACCCAGTATCTGGGACGACTTTTGCCGGCAGCCCGGGCGTATCAAGGACGCAAGTAGCGGGCAAACGGCCTGTGACCACGTGCGTCTTTATCGGGACGATGTGGCTCTGATGGCCGGGCTGGGGTTTCGCCACTACCGGTTCTCCATTTCATGGCCGCGCGTTATGGATGCGAATGGCCGCGTCAACCCGGCCGGCATGGATTTCTACAAACGGCTGCTCGACGAGCTGGGGCGGCACGGCATCACGCCCAACGCAACCTTGTTCCACTGGGACCTGCCCGCGCATCTGGAAGGCGGCTGGCTCAATCGCGATACAGCCTATCGTTTTGCAGACTACGCGCAGCTGGTGGCACGTGAGTTGGGGGACCGCCTGCCCCGCGTGGCCACGCTTAACGAGCCCTGGTGCAGCGCCTTCCTGGGCCACGATCTGGGGGTTTTCGCGCCGGGTGGGCGCAACCGCGCTGAAGCTTTGACTGCAGCGCATCACCTGATGCTCGCGCATGGCCTGGGCGTTCAGGCCTGGCGGGCCATCCAGCCGGACACATCTGTGGGTATCGTGCTGAACCCGGAGTTATGTGACCCCGCAACCGACAGCGTGGCAGACATATCGGCAGCAAGAATGGCTGAACTGGAGCGAAACGATTGCTTCCTGAACCCGCTCTTTGGACGCGACTGGCCCCGGGAGCTGGTTGACCAAATGGGCGAACGACAGTGTGACCGGTGGCAAGGTGATCTGGCGATCTGTGCACAGCCGCTGGACTTCATTGGCCTGAACTACTACACGCGTTCGGTTGCCCGGGCGCCGATGACAACTGAAGAGTCACAGCGCGGCTATGCTTTTGTGCCGCCGGACGGACGTGTGGTGCAGCTCACCGACATTGGCTGGGAGATTTACCCTCAGGGGTTGACGCGCGTGGTCAACAACCTGACGCGCCAATGGCCGTTGCCGCCGATCTGGATCACCGAGAACGGCGCCGCAGACAACACGGGTATTGATCGTGGTCGGTGCGATGACGATTTGCGCTGCGCGTACCTGACGGCGCATCTGGAGCAGGTGGCACAACTACTGCGGCAGGGCCACGATATCCGGGGCTACTACGTCTGGAGTCTGCTCGACAACTTTGAATGGGCGCATGGGTACAGCCAGCGCTTTGGTATCGTGCACGTTGATTTCGACACCCAGACCCGGACACCGAAGAAGAGTGCGCGCATGCTGCAGTCCCTGATAGGCACTTAAATCATGAACACAGGCGAGAAAATTCTGAACGACAACTGGTGGCGCGGTGGTGTCATCTATCAAATTTACCCGCGCAGCTTTGCCGACAGCAATGGGGATGGCATCGGCGATCTGGCTGGCGTCACCGCCAGGCTGGACTATGTGGCCAGTCTGGCGGTGGATGGCATCTGGTTGTCGCCATTTTTCAAAAGCCCGATGAAAGATTTCGGGTATGACGTCAGTGATTACTGTGATGTGGACCCGATGTTCGGGACGCTGGCCGATTTCAAGGCCCTGGTTGAGCGCGCACACGCCCTGGGCTTGAAGGTCATGATTGACCAGGTGTTGTCCCATTGCTCGGACCAGCATGCCTGGTTTGCTGAGAGCCGGTCCAGCCATGACAACCCCAAGGCCGACTGGTTCATCTGGGCTGATGCCAAAGAAGACGGAACGCCCCCCAACAACTGGCTCAGCATTTTTGGCGGCAGTGCCTGGCAGTGGGATACCCGGCGTTGCCAGTACTATATGCACAACTTTCTGGCCAGCCAGCCGGACCTGAATTTTCATAACCCCCAGGTCCAGGGTGCGCTGCTACAGACCGTGAAGTTCTGGCTGGATCTGGGGGTGGACGGTTACCGGCTCGATACCGTGAACTTCTACTTTCACGATGCGCAACTGCGTGACAACCCGGGCCGCGGGCGACCAACTGGCGAAGACCCCGCCGTGAATGCCGTGAATCCATACGGCTGGCAGCGCCACGTGTATGACAAGAGCCAGCCAGAAAACCTGGTGTTCCTGCGCAAGCTGCGCGCACTGCTGGACCTGTATCCCAACACCACCATGATTGGTGAAATTGGAGACGACGACGGGCTGGCGCGAGTTGCCGAGTACACGCAAGGTGGCGACAAGCTGCACATGGCTTATTGTTTTGACCTGCTGGGTTCGGCCCACTCGGCACCTTATCTGCACGGGGTGCTCAAGCGCTTTGACGAATTGGCCTCGGGTGGATGGCCTTGCTGGGCGCTGTCGAACCATGATGTGGTTCGTGTGGCAACACGGTGGGGCGGGGCGAGTCCGAACCCCGCGCTGTTGCGTCTGGCAGCCGCGATGCAGATGAGCCTTCGGGGATCAACCTGCCTTTACCAGGGTGACGAGCTGGGCTTGCCTGAGGCGCAGATCGCGTTTGATGAATTGCAGGACCCTTATGGCATCACCATGTGGCCGGAGTTCAAGGGGCGCGATGGATGCCGTACACCCATGCCGTGGGAAAGCGAGTCGCGTGACATGGGTTTTACGTTGCCTCTGGCAGGTGCAAAACCAGCAGCCGTGCGTCCCTGGTTGCCCGCTTCGGAATCGCACCGGGCCATGGCGGTGGATGTCCAGTCATCAAATGAGCACTCGTTGCTGAATTTCTACCGCAAGTTGTTGAAATGGCGCAATGCCCAGCCGGCCTTGATTGAGGGCGAGATGGACCTGCTGGCCAGCCACCCGCAAGTCCTTGCCTATGTGCGCTCGGGAGGCGGCCAGAAACTGCTGTGCCTGTTCAATTTCAGTGATCAGGCTGCACAATGGGTTTTGCCTGCCAGCATGACCGATTTGCAGGTGCTGACCGAGAGTGGCCTGACGGGCGCACAACTCGATGCGGACAAGGTCACCCTGCCAGCTTGGTCGGGGCTGTTCGCGCTGCAGAAATAGGTTTCGGGAAATGCTCCATCTCCAAATGCTCCATCTCCACTACTACCCCGGCACCGCTGCCATGGCGCCCCACATCGTTCTGCAGGAACTCGGCGTGCCGTTTGAGCTGGTGCGCCCGGTGGTGCAGCGGGTGTTTGCTACAGGGAAGCTGGTTCAGCCCTGGGTTTGACGTCGATTTGTGCCCAATTCAAGGGCTAAATATGGCATTTGCCCGCATCAGGCATGCGTAAACAGCTATTATTTTTGTAGCAATCGTGCGGCATCGAGTGCAAAGTAGGTCAGCACGCCATCAGCCCCGGCACGTTTGAAGGCCAGCAGGCTCTCCATCATCACGGCGTCGTGGTCGAGCCAGCCGTTTTGCGCGGCGGCTTTGAGCATGGCGTATTCGCCGCTCACCTGGTAGGCGAAGGTGGGCACCTTGAATTCGTCCTTGACGCGGCGCACGATGTCCAGGTACGGCATGCCGGGTTTGACCATCACCATGTCGGCGCCCTCGGCAATGTCCAGCGCCACCTCACGCAGTGCTTCGTCGCTGTTGCCGGGATCCATCTGATAGACCTTCTTGTTGCTCTTGCCCAGGTTGGCGGCAGAACCCACAGCGTCGCGGAACGGGCCGTAAAACGCGCTGGCGTATTTGGCGCTGTAGGCCATGATTCTTGTATGCATCGCCCCGCTCGATTCGAGCGCTGCCCGAATCGCTCCGATTCGGCCGTCCATCATGTCGCTGGGCGCCACAATGTCCACGCCCGCTGCAGCCTGTGTGAGCGCCTGCTTCACCAGCACTTCCACGGTTTCATCGTTCATGATGTAGCCATCGGCTGCCGGGTTGGGGTCCGGCAGGCCGTCCTGGCCGTGGCTGGTGAACGGGTCCAGCGCCACGTCGGTCATCACGCCCAGATCGGGAAATTCTTTTTTCAGCGCGCGCACCACACGGGGTATCAAACCATCGGGGTTCAGCGCTTCGCGACCGTCAGGCGTTTTTACCGATTGGTCAATTACCGGAAACAGCGCCATCACCGCAATGCCGAGCCTCACGCAGTCTTCGGCAACCGGTAGCAGCAGGTCCAGGCTCAGCCGTTCGACGCCAGGCATGGAGGCGACGATCTGGCGCTGCTGTGTGCCATCCACCACAAACACCGGATAAATCAGGTCATGCGGGGTGAGGGCGTTTTCGCGCACAAGATTGCGCGTGAACGCGTCACGGCGCAGGCGGCGCGGGCGTCCCATGGGGTAGGGTGCAAAGATCGTCATGGTAAATATATTTGCCGGATGGCTTGAATCCCGATGATAACTTTGCTAGATTACGCGTGGGCGGTTCGCCGCCTCCCGCTTTTCCTCCCTGAGCGGGGCCTTGATGTGTGACAGCAAATAGGCTTCCAACCCCAGCCCACGTGCTGGGGTTTTTTTTGCCATGTCCATTTGCCCCCACGCTTGCCGCTTCGCGTGCTGCGCTGCCCCCCCGAAGGGGCTAATTTGGCTTCGCCGCACTTCGTGAACCCTTGGGGCGGCCCGGCGGGAAATTGCCCTAAACTGCCTTCATGTTATGGGTTAAAGCACTTCACATCGTCTTTGTCGCCAGCTGGTTTGCCGGCCTGTTTTATCTGCCACGCATTTTTGTGAATCTGGCGATGGTACCGGCCGGGTCGGATGCTGAACGTGAGCGGTTGCTTCTTATGGCGACCAAGCTGCTGCGGTTTACCACGATCCTGTCTGTGCCCGCGTTGGGTTTGGGGTTCTGGCTGTGGCTGGGTTACGGCATTGGGCGCGGGCCCGGCAATGGCTGGCTGCATGCCAAGCTGTTCATCGTGTTGCTGGTGGTGGGTTATCACCATGCCTGCGGCGCAATTCTGAAAAAGCTGGTGCGGGGTGACAGCCATCGCAGCCATGCCTGGTACCGGTGGTTCAACGAGGTGCCAGTGCTGCTGCTGCTGGCCGCGGTGATTCTGGTAGTGGTCAAGCCATTTTGATGAAACCCGGGCGCTGACTGCCGTGCAAAAAACCTCGGCCTGGCCGCTGGCGCTAACTTACATGGGACTGGTGTTTTACGCCAGCCTGTACCCGTTTGCCGAATGGCGCGACCAGGGTATTGCCTCATGGGCATTTCTCGCCGCCCCGCTGACTCGTTACTGGACCTGGTTTGATGTTGCCGCCAATGTGGTGGGTTATGCCCCGCTGGGCTTTCTGCTGGCGCTCAGTGCGTTGCGTGCCGGGCGCGCAACGCATGCCGTGTTGCTGGCTACGCTGGTAGCCGGGGTTTTGTCGCTGGTGATGGAGGCTGTGCAAAGCCATTTGCCTGCGCGAGTGCCCTCCAATGTGGATCTGGCCCTGAATACTGCGGGTGCTTGGGTGGGCGCCGTAACGGCAACACTGCTGGAAAAGATGGGTGCCATCGCGCAGTGGAGCCGACTTCGCCAGCGCTGGTTCATTGAGGATGCCCGCGGCGCACTGGTATTGCTGGCTCTATGGCCGGTGGCGTTGTTGTTTCCTGCATCGGTTCCATTCGGACTGGGGCAGATTCTGGAGCGGCTGGAACTGGCGCTGGTGGATGTGCTGGAAGACACGCCGTTTCTGCAATGGCTGCCGCTGCGAGAGGTGGAACTGGAGCCTTTGCTGCCACTGGCCGAACTGGTGTGCGTGATGCTTGGGATTCTTATTCCCTGTCTGCTGGGTTATTGCATCATCCGTTCCCGCCTGCGCCGTGCCATTTTTGCGTTGCTGGTGCTGGCGGCGGGCGTTGGCGTGACGGCCCTGTCGGCGGCCCTGTCTTTTGGCCCGGAGCACGCCTGGCCCTGGCTGACCTTGCCGGTGCAAGTGGGGCTGGGCGCGGCCACCGTGTTTGCGGTGCCACTGCTTTTTTTGCCAGGCAGGGTTTGTGCGGCTGTGCTGCTGCTGGCCTTGGGCGTTTACGTCAGCTTGCTGAATCAGGCGCCCGCAGACCCTTATTTCGTGCAGACGCTGCAAAGCTGGGAGCAGGGCCGTTTCATCCGTTTCCATGGGCTGGCGCAGTGGATGGGCTGGTTGTGGCCCTATGCGGTGATGGTGTATGTGCTCACGCTGGCGGGTGCACGCCCGCCACAAAACTAAAATAGCCGGATGAGTGAAAACCAGAACACCCCGGCGTCCTATTACGAACGGCACATTTTTTTCTGCCTGAACGAGCGAGACAACGGCGAAGAATCCTGCGCCCGGCATCGCGCGCAGGAGGGTTTTGACCGTTGCAAGGCGCAGGCCAAGGCCGCCAAGCTGCTGGGCCCCGGCAAGGTGCGGGTGAACCGGGCTGGCTGTCTGGACCGCTGCGCAGGCGGGCCGGTGGCCGTGGTTTACCCCGAAGCCGTCTGGTACACCTATGTGGACAACGACGATATCGATGAAATCGTGGAGTCGCACCTGAAAAACGGCAAAGTGGTGGAGCGGCTGCTAACGCCTGCCAATGTGGGCCGATAGCAGGTTTTCGCCGGTTTATGTGCCCAAATAGGGCCTTGGCCCCCGTCTAATATGCACGAGTAGCTATTAAAATAATAGCAAAAAGTCAATCCATGAATGTTCACACACAACGGTTCACAGTCGCCGGCCCGGCCGGTCAGATTGAGGCTGTGCGCGATGAGCCCGCGCTGGCGCCTGGCGCGGTTTCCCGTGGCGTAGCGGTCATTGCGCACCCGCACCCGCTGTTTGGCGGGACCATGGATAACAAGGTGGTGCAAACCATGGCGCGCGCGTTTGTGCAGTGCGGCTGGAGCGCCATCCGCTTCAACTTTCGAGGTGTGGGCGCCAGTGTTGGCACGCACGACGATGGCCGTGGCGAGCTGGATGATTTGCTGGCGGTGGTGGCACACAGCGCGCCGCAGGGCGAACTGGCGCTGGCCGGTTTTTCGTTTGGCGCGTTCGTCACCAGCCATGCGTTGCAGGCGCTGTGGCCGAGCCGGCCGGCTCAAAAAGTGGTGCTGGTCGGCACCGCCGCCAGCCGCTTTTCCGTGGCGGCGCTGCCAGCCGATGCACACGACCGCACGCTGGTGGTTCACGGCGAACTGGACGACACCGTGCCGCTGGCCGATGCCATGAACTGGGCGCGCCCCCAAACGCTGCCCATCACCGTTGTGCCCGGAGGCTCGCACTTCTTTCACGGACAGTTGCCCCTTCTGAGAGGTCTGGTGGTGCGCCACCTGAACTCGCATTGAATCTTCCCCATTCTTTCTCATCCCTTTTGAAACCCGCTTCCTTGAAATCCCTTCTGAAATACCTCTCGCTGGCCCTGGCCGCCACCCTGTGTTTGTCTGCCGTCGCCCAAGTGCCGCAAGCCCCGGAAATTGCCGCCCGCTCTTACCTGTTGCTGGACGTCACCGCCAATCAGTTGCTGGCCCAAAAAGACATCGACTCACCGGTGGAGCCTGCATCGCTGACCAAGCTGATGACCGCTTATCTGGTGTTTGACGCGCTGCGCACCAAAAAGCTGGACCTGAAGCAGGCCCTGCCAGTGAGCGAACGCGCCTGGAAGATGCCAGGCTCGCGCATGTTCATCGATCCCAAAATGAAGGTGCCTGTGGAAGACCTGATCAAGGGCATGATTGTCCAGTCAGGTAACGACGCCACCATGGCGCTGGCCGAGGGTGTGGGCGGCACGGCAGAGCGGTTTGTGCAGCTCATGAACGAGCAGGCCAGGGCGCTGGGCATGAAAGCTACCGGCTATAAAAACCCCGAGGGCCTGACCGAGCCCGGCCACACCACTACCGCGCGTGACCTGAGCATTCTGGCTACCCGGCTGATGCATGATTTTCCCGACTACGTGCCTTATTACGCCATCAAGAAATACCACTATGCAGGCACACCTGCGGCCAACGATAGCAACCGCAACACGCTGCTGTTTCGTGATCCGTCTGTGGATGGTTTGAAAACCGGCCATACCGATGCTGCAGGTTACTGCCTCATTGCCACTGCCAAGCGCGACTTCCCCAATCTGGGCACCCCCGGCGCCGCTCCCGGCACACCCGCTGCGGTGGGTAGCCGTCGCCTGTTGTCTATCGTTTTGGGCACGGCCAATGAAAATGCCCGCGCCAATGAATCGCAAAAGCTGCTGAATTGGGGTTACACCGCGTTTGAGGCGGTCAAGCTGTTCGATGCCCTGCAGCCGGTGGTGACGCCCGCTGTCTGGAAAGGCAGGCAATCGGCGGTGAAGATCGGCAGCGTGCAGCCCATCGTGGTGGCCGTGCCCGCAGGTAGTGCGGCGACACTCAAGACGCAGGTGGCACGTACGGAGCCGCTGGTGGCGCCTTTTGCCAAAGGCCAGCAGTTGGCCATGCTCAAGGTGTCAGCAAAAGGGCAGCCACTGGTCGATGTGCCGCTGGTGGCCCTGGATGCAGTGGAGCAGGCGGGTATCTTTGGCCGTGCTTGGGATGCCATCCGACTGTGGATTAAATAACACGTATCCGCCCTGTGTTGTCCGGGCTGCGCGCCTTCGGATCAAGGATTGGCCGCGTTTTGCCCTTAGCTTCCAGTGGCTCAAGCGATCGAACGGGCATTTATGAAGGGCTGGCATTGCGCTGATGTCAATGATCTGCTATAGTCGAAAGCTTTTCGGAATTTCCGAAGGAGTGTCCGTTTGTGGGCAGGTTTTCACGATTTTCACGATTTTCAAACGTTTAGGGACGTTTTTCAAAAATGCCAACCATCAACCAGCTAGTGCGTCAAGGCCGCGAGGTCGAGACCATCAAGTCGAAGAGTCCTGCGATGCAGAACTCTCCGCAGCGCCGTGGTGTGTGTACCCGTGTGTACACCACGACGCCTAAAAAGCCAAACTCCGCTCTGCGTAAAGTCGCCAAAGTGCGTCTGACCAACGGGTTTGAAGTCATTTCCTACATCGGCGGCGAAGGCCACAACCTGCAGGAGCACAGTGTGGTGCTGGTTCGCGGCGGTCGTGTCAAGGACTTGCCCGGTGTGCGTTACCACATTGTGCGTGGTTCGCTTGACTTGCAAGGTGTGAAAGACCGCAAGCAGTCGCGTTCCAAGTACGGTGCGAAGAAGCCAAAGGCCAAATAAAGCTGTTCGATGGGCTTTTGGCCATCGAATTTAATGAGGGTGTTTGTTTGCTGCGTGGCGCGGTAAATGAACGTAGTGACCCGATTTTGGGTCGAGTAAGTGAGGGTTTGAATAACTCTCGTGGTGTTCGCAAGAGCATCAACTGAAGCAAAGAGGTGAAATATGCCACGTCGTCGCGAAGTCCCTAAACGTGAAATCCTGCCGGACCCAAAATTCGGCAATGTCGAGCTGTCCAAATTCATGAACGTGATCATGGAAGGCGGCAAAAAAGCGATCGCTGAGCGCATCATTTACGGCGCGCTGGAGCAGATCGAAAAGAAGAACCCCGGTAAAGACCCGGTTGAAGCCTTCACCATGGCTATTAACAACGTCAAGCCCATGGTCGAGGTGAAGTCCCGCCGCGTCGGTGGTGCCAACTACCAGGTGCCCGTTGAGGTGCGCCCTGTTCGTCGCCTTGCCCTGAGCATGCGCTGGATCAAGGAGGCTGCCCGCAAGCGCGGCGAGAAGTCCATGGCCCTGCGTTTGGCCAACGAACTGATGGAGGCCACCGAAGGCCGTGGCGGTGCCATGAAGAAGCGTGACGAAGTTCACCGCATGGCGGAGGCGAACAAGGCCTTCTCCCACTTCCGCTTCTAAAGAGCGGCTACTGCGCGGCTTTTATATGTCGTTGCAACCCTTTGTTGTGCTGTTGGCACTGTCTGCGGGATTGCACCTAGTCTGAAAGCTGCTCGCTACGCCGCCAAGACCACGGGTTCTGGCGGCTGGCGTTTTGAAGATTTAGATCAACCAAGGATCCATCATGGCTCGCCATACCCCCATTGAGCGCTACCGCAATATCGGTATTTCGGCTCACATTGACGCCGGTAAAACCACGACTACCGAGCGCGTACTTTTTTATACCGGCGTGAACCACAAAATTGGTGAGGTTCACGACGGCGCTGCCACCATGGACTGGATGGAGCAGGAGCAGGAGCGTGGCATCACCATCACTTCTGCGGCGACCACCTGTTTCTGGAAGGGTATGGACAAGTCCTTGCCCGAGCACCGTATCAACATCATCGACACCCCTGGCCACGTAGACTTCACCATTGAAGTCGAGCGTTCCATGCGCGTTCTGGATGGCGCCTGCATGGTGTATTGCGCCGTAGGCGGTGTGCAGCCTCAGTCCGAGACTGTGTGGCGTCAGGCCAACAAGTACAAAGTGCCGCGACTGGCCTTTGTGAACAAGATGGATCGTACCGGTGCCAACTTCTTCAAGGTTGTGGATCAGATGAAGCTGCGCCTCAAAGCCAGTCCGGTGCCTATGGTGATCCCCATCGGCGCTGAAGAAAACTTCACCGGTGTGGTTGACCTGCTCAAAATGAAGGCCATCATTTGGGATGAGGCTTCCCAGGGCATGTTGTTTGATTACCGCGACATTCCGTCTGATTTGGTGTCGGTTGCCAAAGAGTGGCGCGAGAAGATGGTTGAAGCTGCCGCGGAGGCGTCGGAAGAGTTTATGAACAAGTATCTTGAAGAAGGTGACTTGTCTGAAGAGGAAATCAAGATCGGCATTCGCACGCGCACCATTGCCAGTGAAATTCAACCAATGTATTGTGGCACGGCGTTTAAGAACAAGGGTGTGCAGCGCATGCTGGATGCCGTGATTGAATTCATGCCTTCACCAGTTGACATTCCTCCGGTTGGCGGCATGGATGAGGATGAAACTCCGGTTACCCGCAAGGCGGACGACGGTGAAAAGTTCTCGGCACTGGCCTTCAAATTGATGACCGACCCGTTTGTGGGTCAGTTGACTTTCGTGCGTGTGTACTCTGGCGTGTTGACCAAAGGCGACAGCGTCTATAACCCGATTCGCGGCAAAAAAGAGCGTATTGGCCGTATCGTGCAAATGCACGCCAATAACCGCGAAGAGGTTAGCGAAATTCGCGCGGGCGACATCGCCGCCTGTATCGGTCTCAAAGATGTGACCACGGGCGAAACCCTGTGCGACCCAGCCGCTATCGTGATGCTGGAGCGCATGGTGTTTCCTGAGCCCGTGATTACGCAGGCAGTGGAGCCTAAAACCAAAGTTGACCAGGAAAAAATGGGTATCGCTTTGCAGCGGTTGGCCCAGGAAGATCCGTCTTTCCGCGTCAAGACCGACGAAGAGTCCGGTCAGACCCTGATTGCCGGCATGGGTGAGTTGCACCTCGAAATTATTGTTGACCGCATGAAGCGCGAGTTCGGCGTGGAAGCCAACGTGGGCAAGCCCCAGGTTGCTTACCGCGAAACCATCCGCAAGACCATCGAAGACGCAGAAGGCAAGTTTGTGCGTCAGTCCGGTGGTAAGGGTCAGTACGGTCACGTGGTTTTGAAGATTGAACCCAATGAGGCTGGTAAAGGCATTGAGTTTGTGGACGCCATCAAAGGTGGTGTGGTGCCGCGCGAGTACATCCCTGCGGTGGAAAAAGGCATTCACGAAGCTGTAACGCAGGGCGTGCTTGCTGGTTACCCGGTGGTGGACGTCAAGGTCACGCTGCATTTCGGCTCGTACCACGACGTGGACTCGAACGAATTGGCGTTCAAGATGGCCGCCATCTTCGGTTTCAAGGAAGGCTGCCGAAAGGCCGGCCCCGTGATTCTGGAGCCCATGATGGCTGTCGAGGTCGAAACGCCCGAAGACTATGCCGGTAACGTGATGGGTGATTTGTCGTCACGTCGCGGCATGGTGCAAGGCATGGAAGACATGGTTGGTGGGGGCAAGGCCATCAAGGCAGAAGTGCCGCTGTCTGAAATGTTCGGCTATTCGACGACACTGCGTTCGATGTCACAAGGCCGTGCTACGTACACGATGGAATTCAAGCACTACTCGGAAGCCCCGCGTAACGTGTCTGAAGCCATCATGGCTTCGCGCGCCAAGTAATTTTTACCCGTCTGCGACGCTGTGCCGCCCTGTTCCCGTGCGGGGCGATCAAGCAACACCGTGCAGACATTAAACCTGTACACGGGAATTAGCTCTTTGGAGAATTGAAAAATGGGAAAAGAAAAATTCACGCGAACCAAGCCCCACGTGAACGTGGGCACGATTGGTCACGTTGACCACGGTAAAA
>JBJOPS010000020.1:0-126554 GCA_046050465.1 Pseudomonadota bacterium
CATCCCCATACCGCCCAGCAACCCAAAGTGCTGGAAATTGCAGCCTTGAACACGGGAGCCGCCAAATGATCGGTGAATGGAACAATGGCACCGGCCGTCGCAAATCCAGCGTCGCCCGCGTGTTTCTGAAAAAAGGCTCCGGCCAGATCGTTGTCAATGGCAAAGCCATTGAACAATTCTTTGGGCGTGCAACGTCAATCATGATCTGCAAGCAGCCTCTGCTGCTGACCAACCACGCTGAAACGTTTGACGTCATGGTCAATGTGGCCGGGGGCGGTGAGTCTGGCCAGGCTGGTGCAGTGCGCCACGGCATTACCCGTGCCCTGATCGACTACGACGCAACGCTCAAGCCAACCCTGAGCCAGGCCGGCTTCGTGACGCGTGATGCGCGCGAAGTGGAGCGCAAGAAGGTCGGTTTGCACGGTGCCCGTCGCCGTAAGCAATTCTCGAAGCGTTAACTGCTTTACACGAACGGCCCTTCAGCCGGTTACGTGTTGTCACAAAGCCGCCCAAGCTCTCTTGGAGCGGCTTGTCTTTTTGAGGCAGCATTGGGACATGGAGCGTTTTGATACATGCGTTTTCGCTTTCTTCGTCGCCGACTGACAATTAGCGCCCCTCGAATGGCTGTTCGCAGTGCATTGCCTTGGCCGTTTAGATGGGTGGTGGCGGCAGTTGTTTTGGGGTTTTGCGCTGCCATTGCTCTTTGGGCATTCGAGTTTGGCAAAGACATTGCCGGGCTGGACAGTCTCGCCAAAGAAGAGTTGGCAGCGTTGCGCGCCGAAAATGCAATTCTTAAAGATGAACGAGACAAAGCACAATCCATTGCAAACACGTCGAGTACTGTACTTACAGCCGAAAAGTCAGCGCATGAGCAGGTGATCGCACAAAATAAACAGTTATTGGCTGACAATGCGGGCTTGCGAAGCGA
The DNA here is from genome assembly GCA_046050465.1 of Pseudomonadota bacterium. Taxonomy (GTDB): domain Bacteria; phylum Pseudomonadota; class Gammaproteobacteria; order Burkholderiales; family Burkholderiaceae_C; genus Egaibacter. The sequence goes on from JBJOPS010000020.1 coordinate 929, forward strand.
TCTTGGATTTTTTGAGGCACTGATCCCCAGCGCCGGTGTTGTGGGGGTCGCTATTCGTGGACTTCAGGCGGAGATGCTGGAGGGGGGGCAGCTCAAGTGGCAAATTCTGGTGATGCAGCCAACAAAAAAAGCCCCCGAATTCAACGGTCGACTTGAGTTGGTTTTTGTTGGTATCCAAAATGGAAAACCGTGGACGGCTACCTTGCCTGGTGGTTCGCAAGCGATCCGGTTCAGGCAATACAGCCGATATGAAGGGGTGATTGATATGCCCCAATACACTGTCATTAAAAGCGTGTCTGCCAAAGTTCAGGAAGGTTCTGTCACCCGAGCGGAGCACTCCATCAAGCTCTGAGATCGGATTTTTGAGGAGACCATGATGTTCAATCGGAAAAAACAGCCACCCATCAAGAGTTTGATTGCGCACGGCAGTCAAATCTATGGAGACTATATTTTTACTGAAGGCCTGCGTGTCGACGGTAGCATTACCGGAAACATCCGATCGAGCGACGAACAGCCCAGCATCTTGGTTATTTCGGAGACGGCGGTTGTAACCGGCGAAATACATGCTGACCACATTATCATCAACGGGCAGGTGAATGGGCCGGTATACGCCAGCGCCATGCTGGAGTTGCAGCCAAGGGCACGTGTTGTCGGGGATGTGTTTTATATCGGACTGGAAATGCATCAGGGAGCGACTATTTCTGGTTTGCTGCGCCCGTCGTTGGCCGATGAGCTTAAACCCACATTAAAACTGGCAGCAAACAACGACTAACCAAGTACATGGGTGGGGTTGCTGTAGCATCCGGTACATTAATTTTGATGGAGCTTATCCATGAATGCAGTTACAGAGACTCTTCAAACTGAAATGCCACTTCCGATATTGTTCACTGACAGTGCAGCAGCCAAGGTTGCCGATCTGATAGCTGAGGAGGGCAATCCTGAGTTGAAGCTGCGCGTTTTTGTGCAAGGCGGGGGATGCTCGGGTTTTCAGTATGGATTCACTTTTGATGAACTTATCAATGAAGACGACACCACCATGACCAAAAATGGAGTGTCCCTGTTGGTTGACGCAATGAGCTACCAGTATCTGGTTGGTGCCGAGATCGACTACAAGGAAGACCTGCAGGGATCTCAGTTTGTGATCAAGAATCCGAACGCCACGACCACTTGTGGCTGCGGCTCCAGTTTCTCGACATGAATCGCTGTGAAGACTAATCTGTCCCGTCTAAGCGGGGTAGATTGCTCCCAAAATACGGGCGCCCAGGGCGCCCGTAACGCTTTTAAGGGAAGCCGTTCTACCCAAGATGGTCTGGCGAGCCAGCCAGGCGAATGCAGCTGCTTCCACCTGCATCGGGGGAAGCCCTGCCCCCGAGGTGGATTGCACCTTGCATGCTGGCAGGTGCGCCTGCAGCCGCTGCATGAGATAGGTATTGAGTGAGCCACCACCGCAGACCAGAAGGTTTTTACTGTCGCCGGCGTAGCGTGTGACGCATGCGGCGCATGAAGCCGCCGTCAGCTCTGTGAGTGTGGCTTGAACATCTACGGGTGAGAGGCGGGGGAATGGCGCCAATTGCCCGGACAGCCAAACGGCGTTGAACTGGTCGCGACCCGTACTTTTAGGGGGCGCTTTCGCAAAGTAGGCGTCTTGCAACATGCGGCCCAGCAGACCCGCGTGGACGCTGCCCCCGGCAGCCCATTGGCCTGCGGCATCAAAGGGGTGCTCCGTATGCTGGCGGCACCAACTGTCCATCAAGGCGTTTCCTGGCCCACAGTCAAAACCCAGAACATCATCGTTCAAAACCGTGAGGTTGGAGATGCCGCCAATATTCAATACAGCAACCGTCTCCCCAATCTTTCCAAATGTGGCCTGGTGAAAGGCGGGAACCAGCGGAGCACCTTGTCCGCCAGCCGCGACATCGCGGCTTCTGAAGTCAGCAACAACGTCAATGCCTGTGAGCTCGGCCAGAAGTGCCGGGTTGTTAAGTTGAACGGTGTAGCCGGTACCATCAAACTCCTGGGGCCGGTGGCGAACCGTTTGGCCATGAGCTCCGGTCGCAGTAACCGCGCTGGCCGGAACTGCGCCTGCCCAGAGCAAATCCTGCACAATGCTCGCGTACACCTTGACCAAAGTATTGGCCGCCAGAGCCGCCCGGTGAATTTCATCCAGTCCGGAGGTATTCAATGTCAGAAAATCGGACGTGAGTTGAGGCGAAAAAGACTTGTAAGCGTGCGCCAACACGCTGGGGGGGGCAGTGGAGTAGTCCACCAGTACACCGTCAGCGCCATCCAGCGAAGTGCCGGACATCAGTCCGATAAAAAGCTCAGCCACCAGAGGCGGCGACCGGCAAAGGCCCGAGTGGCAAATAACTAGTGGGCACGGCTGTCCTGCATGGACGCAGCAGCACTGAGTTGTAGGCGCACATCAGCTGCCATGCGGTCAAAAGCCGGTCTGGATGCCGTGGAAACCGGCACGGCATCGCTCTCGCGGGCAATGGTGAGTGGGTCGTGGTGCTGGCCGTTCACGCGGAACTCGAAATGCAGATGAGGGCCGGTAGCCCAACCGGTGGAGCCTACTGCGCCAATATTCTGGCCCTGGCTGACGCTTTCACCGTTTCGAACATTGATTTTGCTCAGGTGCGCGTAAACCGTGCTGTGGTTGTTGCGGTGCTTGAGGATAACCACATTGCCAAAGCCGTTTTGGACGCCTGCAAAATCTACGATACCGTCGCCAACACTGCGAACAGCGGTGCCTGAAGGTGCGGCGTAATCAACGCCCAGATGAGCCCGCCAGGTTTGCAGGATGGGGTGAAAGCGCATCTTGAAGCCGCTGGTTACCCGCGAAAACTCCATGGGCGAGGCCAGGTAGGCGCGCCGAAGACTTTGGCCATCGAGTGTGTAATAGCTGCCCTTGCCACCTGAGACCGGGTCCTTGTACCAGGCCGCTTGAAAAGACTTCCCGCCGTTGACGAACTCGGCGCTCAATACACGGCCGGTACGAAGGGGCTCGCCATCGCCTTCAAGGGTTTCGTAGACAACAGAGAAACGATCGCCCTTGCGCAGTGCACGGTGAAAATCGATATCACCCGAAAAAATCTCGGCCACCTGAGTGGCAACCGCGTCGGGGATATTGGCGTCGTCAGTGGCTGCGAAAAGGGAAGTCTGAATCGTGCCGCCGGTCAGGCGGGTAGAGACATTAAGTGGTGCAGTCTCCATGCGGGAGGCGAGACCTTGCGCTGTGCGCTCGATGACAAGCCGGTGAAATGAGCCATTGTCATCCGGACTCCATCGTGCGATGAGTCGGACCAGCGCATTGCGATCCGTCGCTTCGACCGTTACATTGCGTCCGGCCCGTCCCAAAAGACCCTGATGTACCAAGGCATTGGTGCGCATGAAGGCCGCCGCATCCAGGTCGCTCAAACCCAGCCGCTTGAAAAGGGTGTCCACAGTATCACTGGAGCGAGTGACTTCAGAGCGAAACAGGTTAAAACTACGGGCGTCCAGCGCGTCAACCTGTGGCGCGACCGGTGCCGGTTCAACGGCCTCCAGGACTTCTCTAACGGGGATGTCTGATGGGTCTGGTGCAAAAGACGCCACAGCGAATGCACCGCCACCTGCACCCAGCATCAACGCAGCGACCAGTGCAACCAGTCGCCTGGGATGGTGCTTAATAGCCTGACCTGTCTGAGACAAAAAGCTGAGGGTAACGGTGATCAAGCCGTGGTTCAAATCGTGTCCTTGAGATATTTTGGCAGCACGACTTGGCTCGGACGTCAGAGCTGCAATGACTGCGCGACTAGAATTCAGCGCAAAGTGAGCGCCAAGTATATCCTCCGCGCTCTGGCCGTGTCCCAAAATACCCTTATGAATCAACCCTCACCCCCCCAGTTTTCTGTAACAGATCGTGTTAGGGAGGCCCTGGCGGTCTCGTTGCGGGGTTGTGAGGAATTAATCCCCCAGGAAGACTGGATTAAAAAGCTGGCCCGGTCCGAAGCCACGGGCAAACCCTTGCGCATCAAACTGGGGCTGGACCCGACGGCGCCAGACATTCACATCGGCCACACGGTTGTGCTCAACAAGATGCGCCAGCTGCAGGATTTGGGCCATACAGTCATCTTCCTGATTGGAGACTTTACAACGCTGATTGGTGACCCGTCCGGCCGAAACACCACACGTCCGCCGCTGACGCACGAACAAATCAAGGCAAATGCAGACACGTACTACAAACAGGCATCTTTGGTGCTGGACCCCGCCAAGACCGAGATTCGGTACAACAGCGAGTGGAGCGACCCGCTGGGCGCGCGCGGCATGATCCAGCTGGCCGCCAAGTACAACGTGGCACGCATGATGGAGCGCAACGACTTCCATGACCGCTTCAAGGCGGGCACACCCATCAGCGTGCATGAGTTTCTGTACCCGCTGATGCAGGGCTACGACTCGGTGGCCCTCAAGAGCGACCTGGAGCTTGGCGGTACAGATCAGAAGTTCAACCTGCTGATGGGGCGCCACCTGCAGCAGGAATACGGCCAGGAGCCGCAATGTATTCTGACCATGCCGCTGCTCGAAGGGCTGGACGGGGTAGAGAAAATGTCCAAAAGCAAGAACAACTACATCGGCATTTCGGAAGACCCGAACACCATGTTCGCCAAAGTACTGAGTATTTCGGATGTATTGATGTGGCGCTGGTACACCTTGCTGAGCTTCAAGAGTGAGGCGGCGATTGCCGCGTTAAAGGCGGAAGTTGAAGCCGGGCGCAACCCGAAAGACGCCAAGGTTGCGCTTGCCAAGGAAATCACGGCGCGGTTTCACTCAGTAGCTGACGCGCACAGCGCAGAGCAGGACTTCATCAACCGCAGCAAAGGTGGCGTGCCCGACGAGATTGCTGAACTGACTTTGCCATTGGGAGAAGGTGGTGCACCGGTGGGAATTGGTGCGCTGCTCAAGGCGGCCGGACTGGCGGCCTCCAGTGGTGAAGGGAACCGGCTCATAGATGGCGGGGGCGTGCGCGTGGACTCGAACGTGGTGAGCGACAAAGGTCTCAAACTAGCCTCGGGAACCTACGTGGTTCAAGTGGGCAAGCGCAAGTTTGCTCGCGTCACACTGGCTTGATTGGTTCTCGGGTCTCAAAGACTGCATGATCAAGGCGCGGATTCAGGTGTGGATTCAGGCGATAGCCAACGTATTTATTGCCTTTGTCGCTATTAAAAACATAGTAAATCTGAAGTGAATTGGGTTAAATTGCGCAAAGAATTGCCCCGCCCGTTGAGCACGCCATCAATGTGAAGAAGACGAGCGCACCAAGTTTTGCGCCAGCATATAGGTGCGTAGCACGGCGTTGATGTGGGCTTGGTATTGTTTCTTTTTGTACCGGTGCTTAAGAATGATTGTCTTAGGCGGTTGAACAATACTTGAGTTTAGGTGCGTAGGGTGGTCAGCAGGGTAACCAGTTCGTAGAGCGCCGTGTAGGGCTCGGGGGCAGTGCAGGCGTTGAATTTCACTGCGAGTGCCTGCGCCCGCTGCGTTGCAGTTTTCAATCGACTGTGAGTAATCGCAAATGCGCCGCCAGCGCCTTTGTCATATCCGGGGATGTGATGTTTCAAGCGCTCCATCACCTCGTCGCGGTGAATTGGTGCCTGAATGTCCTCGTAATGTAGCAACAGCCACAGTTCGAAGCTAGGGATGGAGGCTATGGCTTTGAAGCTAACTGCCTGCCTGTCATCGTTGTGCAGCTTGCCGTCCAGCGATTGCGCCAATTTCAGGGCATTGAAATAGCTGTCGTGGTCGTCGCGGTCAAACACAGCATAGACCTGATCAAAGTTCTTGGGGCGAATGCCTTTGTGTAAATTGCCTTTTTCAAAAAGTTGCTTGGCGTACTCCACTACCTGGATGGGAGCTGTTCCCCGCAGTCCTGGCTGTACCTGCACGTTGGCGGAGTGCAGCCGATGCTCCGAGCATATCTCTTCCAGATAAAGCGGTGTGGCTTTGCTGTCTTCGGTGACGATGAGGATGCGGGCGTAGCTGGCACGCCTTGCTTCCTTGGCCACCTTGCGATCCAACTGCCGGTTTTTGGCTTGGCTGTCACGCCCCATCAGTGCTTTGCCCCCAAGGCCTGATTGTGAAGGTAGGGCAGTGCGCCGTAGCGCCCTTGCAGGTAGCCGCGCTCCAGCGCTTCATTCTTGCGCGGACTGAAGTCGAGCAACGGATACAGCGATGAGCTTTGATCCGGGCGCTTTTCGACAAACCAGATCTGATCGCGCCGGAACAGGCCGTAAGCATCGAGCAGCGAGGTGTCATGCGTAGTGAAGATGAGTTGTGCGCCACTGGTGTTGACTTCAGGGCGGTAAAACAAGCGCACCAGAGCCTGCACCAGCAGGGTGTGCAGACTGGTGTCCAGTTCATCCACCAGTAGCGTCAGCCCTTTGTTGAGAATATCCAAGATGGGCCCGGTGAGTAACAACAGATTGCGGGTACCACTGGATTCGTCCATCAGGTCGAAAACCGCATTGCCGTGCTCGGTGATGTGGTGAAACTTCACTTCGTCCACAGCCTGCTCACTGGCTGTCTCCTCGCGTTTGCCAGTCGTAAGGTCGAAATTGATGGTGTGTACCATGGCTTGTTTGGTGGCCACTTCAATATCGGCAATACTGATGTCGGCGGCACGCAGAAACTCGCAAATGGCTTTGCGCTGCGCCTCTTGCTTTAGCATTTGCATCGAAAACTGCGGTGACAGCGGCGAGTGCTCATTGAAGATCACCAACCGGTTGGCAAACCAGTCAAATACCGGTCGCAATGCCTCGCTGTTGAGCTGCACAGCCACTGACAGGAACAAGGCATTGGGCCGGGTCGCACCCTCCCAAAGGTTCTTGGCACCTTTCAGGCTGGAGCCGAATTCATACACATCCTTGCCACTCTCGGCATCGAAGTGGCGTTCGAACCAGCGTTGCGGCTTGAACGCCTTGTACACCAGCAATTGCTCGCTAACGATGCGTTGCGCATTCATGGCAAATCCATATTGGTAGCGCACGCCATCGAGGATGAATGTGACCTCAAATTCCGTCGGCAGGCTGCCCGAAGTGGCATCTAGCCTGAAGGGCTGGAGTCGGCCAAAGGTTTGACCCGGCTGAAGAGCGGACGACTCCAGCACCACGCCACGCATGAACTGCAGGGCTTTAATGATGTTGGACTTGCCGCTGGCGTTGGCACCGTACACCACTGCACTCTTGAGCAAATGCGGGGCCGCCTTCAGGCCAGTATCCAGAGCATGGGTGTCCAGCAAGGTCTTGTCGGTGGACGCAACCAGGCTGAGCACCTGCTCATCACGCAGGCTGCGGAAGTTCTTGATTCGAAACTCAATCAGCATAATATTCACTATCATCAAGTAAAATTTATACAAATTATGCGACAAAAGAGTAAATTATCAAATTATTTTGAAGACAAAGCGCGGCCAGTCAAAGGCAATAAAGCTGTTAATTTATACAGTAAAATTGCTGTATGAATTCAGCGCACCGCCTTTCATGGCTATTTATTTGTAAGTACAATTAAACATGCCAACTTGGGATGAAACCAAACGCAGGCGCAACATCAAAGACCATCAATTGGATTTTCTGGGATGAAAGGCGTTAAAACATGAAATCAACTATTACATCAGCCAAATTACCCACTAGCTTCCCCACTGATGCAGCCGCGTGGAGCAAGCTCATCGCCGAAGCGCCAGACGCTGCAGCTCCCGCCACCCAAGAAGCCGCTGCGCAGCGCAATGCGGTGGTGGTCAAGGGCGGCGGTTACGTAGCCGTGCGTGACGCACTGGTGCAAAAACGCCAAGGTCAGCGCGGCCCACAGCTTGCACCCACCAAGCTGCCAGTCACCGTGCGTTACAATCCCGAAGTAGTCGCCTACTTCAAAGCCACAGGTGCAGGCTGGCAAACCCGCATGAATGACGCGCTGTGCGAGTGGGTGGCAATGCATAAAACGGTTTAATCTGCGGTTTTCACCCTTAATATATGCCTATAGCCGGCGTATTTATTGCCTGAGTAGCTATTAAAATGATAGTGAAATTGCGGTGAATTGGGGTTAAATCTCCCAAAGAATGGCCCCACCCGTTGGGCACGCCATCAATGTGAACATCAATGTGAAGAAGACGAGCGCACCAAGTTTTGCGCCAGCATGTAGGCGCGTAGCACGGCGTTGATGTGGGTTTGGTAGCGGCTGCCTTCGCTTTTGAAGTAATCTAAAACGTCTTCATCCAGCTTGATACTGATGGGTTTTTTGACAGGCTGCACGGCCAGCTTGCCGTCACGCGCAGCGCGTAAAAACCATTCTTCACTCAGTTCCGGCACATCGCTGTAGTTGATGGCGTGGGCGTCAGCCTTCGCAAGGCGTTGCTCCAAGGCCTTGGCCTGCGCTGGGCTTAACGGGCTGGTGTCAAGTGTGAAGCGCGTTGTAGCGGTTTTTTTCTCGCTCATTTGCTTTCCTTGCAGAAATCAGCCGAATCGCGTCGGCGCGCTGGGTGTAAACGACAACCCATAATCGTCGGTCACGATCGCCCGGAATACCCAATGGATTCCCGCCTACGCGGGAATGACGAAGCTAAGTACTTCTCACAACATTCAATGCCAGCAACCGCTGCAAAATCACCTCATCCGCCATCTCAGCCGCGTAATCCGTCCAGTCGCCTGTGCCCCATTTGGCGTAGAAGTCTGTGAAGCTCATCCATGGGTTGATGTTTGCTTGTCATCATAAGCGCTCACCTGCTTTGCGATACACGGCGTTGCCTTCACGTTTCCCCACTGCGACCACGGTAACTGTGACGATGTCGTCTTCTACTTGATAAACCAATCTGTAGCCGCTGCTGCGCAGCTTGATTTTGTAGCAATCTGACATGCCGTGCAGCGCCGCTGCAGGTAGGCGGGGTTGTTCTAAGCGGCGCAGGAGCACGGTTTTAAACTGTGCTTTGAGTGAGCTATCCAGCGCCCGCCACTCTTTCAGTGCAGAAGGCTTGAAGGCCAGTTGAAACCCTGGTTGAGACGCAGTGGGTGAGGCTGAATCAGCGCTTGGCTCTACAGGCCTAGAGATCATTCCAGTTCACCACCACACTAGGCTCGCTAGCGCGGCTGCGCACCAGTTGCGCTAGATCTAAATCGTCCAAACGCTCTACCATGGCTGCGTAAGTGGCGGCGGGCACCAAATAAGCAGCAGGACGGTTGTGGTTTAAAACAGCAATGGCTTGCCCGTTTGCCTGCTCAATGATCGCGCTAGGGCTTTGTTTCAGCTCGGTCACGCTGACGGAGCAATTGGCTAAAAGAGCTTCCATAATTTTATTTGGTGCAAATTAAAGTACTTATTTTAGTGCTTATTTGTAAAATGACAAAGCAGACATGAGTATTCAAATGATGTTGGATAGTGGCCGTTCAATTTTTGCCAATTTTCACCCGTCGCTTGGGTTTCCCCGCATCCGCTGGCAGCAAACTCGTCAGCCGCTGGTACAGGTCGAACAGGAAGGCGACGCGCTCGGCGTCGGATTTATAAGTCTTCTTACCGCCTTGGCTCTCATAGGCTTTGTCCACGGCGGCGTCTAGCTTTTGGTGGGCTTTGAGCAGAGCGGGCGGCATGGTCAGCGGGTCGTACAGGTCGGCCAGGCTGGCTGGTGAGTCACCCGTCTGGTGTTTTGCCCGCTCGTCCAGCACGTTTTTTGCTGCGGTTTCTATAGCTGTGTAGGCAGTAGATACGCCGGCTAGAGTCGTTTTTGACTAGTTTTTGGGCAGTTCTGGCCATGGGAAGTTGTTGTAGACGATACTGGCTGAATAGCTATACCGACTTTCCAATCTGCCGCAGACTGCCCGCATCCAAGCCATGTGCATGGCAGAAGTCAGAATGCCAAAATGAAACAGCGTGGCATTAGGCAGATATTGAATTTTGTTGCTGCAGACGACTTCTGCGGTCAAAAAACCAATAGGAATGTAAGTGCGACGTTCTGAGGAAACTTCAGGAAGTGCAAGGTAGTCGCTTTTCGGTTGTCGAATTTCAGCAAACAAGGAAGGAAAGCTTGCATTTTTTTGGGTTGCAACCTTGGCACTAGCAAGCCGGGTTTTACGAACTGCTGAAACGCGTTCCAAAACATGAGGCATTTTGGTCAATACATTCGGCGGGCAGTCAGCAAGCCACAAACACCAGCGCTCTACATTATTGATAAATTCATCTGACCCTAGGTATGGACGAATCCATCTTTCAGCAGCGGATTCAGCGAGTATCAGCTCGGCTTTTTCTTCAGTTGACAGAATTAAATGTCCGCCATCGGTAGGTTTACTACCGTTAACCAAGCCAGAAATAGCGCAAATTGGCAAAGTGCGTTTCCCTAATGCTACGTCTGGGGCATCCACCAAATATGGATTAATGTTATTTGCAGCAAGTGGGTGCGGTTCACCTTTGTTGTCGTCATACTCAAAAAGCACCTTATTTGGCCTGTCTTCCAAGCCAAAACCAATAATCACGCAATGCACAGCAGCGTTTCCAGAAGCTTCGTTACTCCATTTGAACGTGCGGTGTGCAAAATTGATATGAATACCTTGGGAAAGCAGCCAACCCCACAAAACGCCTACTTGTTCGCCTTGGGTGATGGAATTGGTTGATACAAAGGCGCATCGCGGAGCGGCTTCGACAGGCTCAGCCCGAACGGGTGAAGTTTTGATGTATTTCGCCGCTTTTACGTACCAAGCGGCGACAAAATCTAAATCACCAGCGCCTTTGATGTTCTGCATCACGCCTTCAACGTCGGCTTTTTGCTCTTTCGACTGATAAGTTTTGCCCAAAAACGGCGGATTCCCCAATACAAAACTGCAATTTGTTGCAGGCAGCACCGTCTCCCAATCAATCGTCAACGCATTGCCATGCACCACATGCGGCGTGGTGCGCAGGGGGATGCGGGCGAAATACTGGCCGAACTCTTCGCTGACGCGCAGGTTGACCTGGTGGTCCATCAACCACAGGGCGACTTGGGCGATCTGGGCGGGGAACTCTTCGATTTCTATGCCGTAAAACTGGTCCACATTCACACCCAAGAGCGTGTGCACGTCCACACTCAACTGCCCGCTGGTGTTGGACTTGTCGGCGCTGGCACGCAACACAGCGAGCTCCAACTCCCGAACCTCGCGGTAGCTGATGACCAAAAAATTACCGCAACCGCACGCAGGGTCAAAAAACGTCAAGCTACGCAGCTTTTTGTGAAACTCAAACAAGCGGTTGCGGTTGTTTCTGACCTTTTCAAACTCGGCCCACAGCTCGTCCAAAAACAGCGGTTTGATGAGTTTGAGGATGTTTTCTTCACTGGTGTAATGCGCGCCCAGGTTGCGGCGCGCCTTGTCGTCCATGATGCTTTGAAACAAACTGCCAAAAATCGCGGGGCTGATGGCGGACCAGTCCAAAGCGCAGGCGTCCAAGAGCGCCTCGCGCATGGCGCTGTTGAAATCGGCCATCGGTAGCGACTCGTCAAACAGCTTGCCGTTGACGTAGGGGAAGGCGGCCACTTGCTCGTCCAGCACCTTGCTGCGTTTGGCGGACTCTGTGTTCAGGGTTTGGAAGAGCTGCGCCAAGCGGCTGCCCAAGTCCGAGCCATCCACAGCGGTGCGCTCTTCAATATAGGTGCGAAAGGCGGCCGCGGGCTGGAAAATGCCGGTATCGTCCGCAAACAGGCAAAACAACAGCCGCACCAGCAGCACTTCCAGCGGGTGCTCGGTGTAGCCACTGGCTTTGAGCGCGTCGTGCAGCTTGCCCATGCGCTCAGCCGCTTTGATGTTGACGGGGTTTTGCGGCTGGATGACCTGCGCTTTGTAGCCAGCGATGAAGCCAAAGAGCTTGATGTTTTTGTGCAGATCGGCGAGTTTGAACTCGAAGTTCTCGCCCGTTGCGAGCCGATGAACCCTGAATCGTGCAAAATCGCAGACGATGATGATTTGCGGCAAATCCCGCTCGGCAATGCCGGGGAAGTAGCTCAAAGCCTGCACCATCGCCGCGTCCAGGTTTTTACCGCGCGACTTTTGCTCTACCAGCAGCATGCCCGGCCAGAACAAATCGACAAAGCCGTCTACTTTGGCTTTTTTGTCATCTGTATCCAAGAGCTTTTTGACCGCATGTTCAAACGTGCCAACGCGCTTGTCGGTGATGCCGAAAATTTCGAAAAAATCAATCCAAAACGGCTTGGCTTGCGAGTCTTCATTGGCTGCATCTGCCCAGGTGCGGCTGAAAGCGAGGGCGCGGGATTTGATTTCGTTCCAGCTTAAAGGCATGGTTGAAGGTTTCCCTGATTAAAAAAGCAAATTCAGTACGAGGTCCAATGGGTTTAGGTTGTCTGGCAGGCCGTCCAGGCGCCATTGTTGCTGCTCGACCGAATCACGCTGTCCACAAACCGCACGCCCAGCAAGCCGTCCAGCGAGTTGGGGAAATACAGGCTGAGCGGGTCCGGGGTTTTCCCGGCGCGGCGTGCGGCAATGGCCAGTGCCGCGTCTGAATACACGTTGGCAAAGCTTTCGTGAAAGCCTTCAGGGTGCCCCGCCACGATGCGGGACGCGCGGGCCGACAGCGGCAGTGTTCCGGGCCCGTTGGGTGTGCGGTTTTGTGATGGCGCATCCAGCGGCTTGAAGGTGAGTGCCTGGGGAAATTCCTGCATCCACTCCAGGCTGCCCAGCGAGCCACTCACACGGATGCGCAAACCGTTCTCCACGCCAGCCGCCGCCTGAGTCACCCAAAAGCTGCCTCGCGCACCATTGCTCAGGCGCAGCATGGCGCCCGCAAAGTCGTGCGTCACGCGGTCGGGCACGATGGCGCCTATTTCCGCCGCCACTTCGCTCACCTCCAGCCCGGTGATGAATCGCAGCAGGTTGTGGGCATGGGTGCCGATGTCGCCCATCACCAGCGAGGGGCCGCCGCGCACGGGGTCTTCCTTCCAGGCCCGGCGGCCCGGGCCGGATTTGGCGCGGCCACCCTGCACGTATTCCACCTGCACCAGCCGGATGGTGCCCAGCTGCCCGTCCACAACCATGGCTTTGGCCTGGCGCACCATCGGGTAGCCGGTGTAGTTGTGGGTGAGGCAAAACACGAGCCCGGTTTCCAGCACCCGCTGGCGCAGTTGCTCGGCCTGGGCAACCGTGTTGGTCATGGGCTTGTCGCAAATCACGTCAAAGCCTTGGGCCAGCGCGGCCATGGCGAACGGGAAATGGCTGTCGTTGGGCGTCATGATGGCCACCACATCGGCGCCGTCTTTGCGGGCGGCTTCCATGGCGATCAGGTCCATGCCATTGGCGTAGCAGCGCTCGGCTGGGAGGCCGATTTCCCGGCCCGCGCTGACAGACCGTGCCGGGTCAGATGACAGCGACGCGGCTACCAGTTCGTAGCGGTCGTCGATCCGCGCGGCCTGGCGGTGCATGGCGCCGATGAAGGAGCCGGGCCCGCCGCCAATCACGGCCAGCCGCAACCGGCGGCCCAGTGTGGAAATCACAGGGTTTAATGGCATGACAGGCTCTTTTTGTGTCCGGGTTGTTGTGTCCGGGTTGTGCGCCTAATTCCAGCCAGCAGCGGCTACCTTGAACTCTTGTGCGGGGCAGCTTGTCGACTAGCCGCCTACTAGCCGCCTTTGTGTGGGCGTTTTCCAGGGTTTTTCTTGCTGCGCGTTGCCGTACCACGCTCCAGGCTGATCTTTTGGCCGCGGCTCACGGGGTTTGTGTAGCCAGGCATGGGTGTTGGCTTCGGAGTTGCTTTGCGTTGTGCTTCGGTTCGGGGTTCTTTTGCCATGATGATGGTTTTCGTCAGGAAAGGTTGCAATAGGGAGAATAACCCCGTATTAGGCCACAGTCTGGTGCGAGTCTTTTCCGCCATTCAAGGCTTCACGGGGAAATAGGTGGGGGGGTGCCCGGCAATGTGAGTCTGATTTGTGTGCCCGTACCTGCCCGGTTGCTGATTTGAATATCCCCCCCGTGCAATTCGGCGATGCGTTTCACAATGGCCAGTCCGAGGCCTTTTCCACCTTCGCCTGTAGCGGGGGCCACGTTGTGGCGGCTCTGGTAGAACCTGTCGAACAGGTGTGGCAGGTCGGCTGGTGGTATGCCGGGGCCGGCATCACTGATCGTTACTTCAACGTGGGTTGTGGCTGGTTCGGCGTTGAGGATGATGGCGGCACCGGGCGGGGAAAACTTCAGGGCGTTGTCGATCAGGTTGGCAATTGCCCGCTCGAACAGCTCCACATCCACTGCGGCCAATGGTGCAGATGAGCCCGTGTGTTGCACAGTCTCAATGTGGATGCCATGGTGCCGGGCGCGTTCGGCGAAGCGCATGGCCACGTTGTCCAGCAATTCGGACACATCCATTACTTCCTTTCGCAACTTGAATTCGGGCTCGTCCAGCTGGGCCAGATCGCCCAGTGACTGAACCAGCCGGGCGGCATTGCGGGTGTTGCGCAGCGCCACTTCAATCAGTTGGCGGTCAGCTGCGCGGCTGGCATCGCCTGCCCAGCGGTTTTCGAGGGTTTCGAGGCAGGCCGTGGTGGCGGTCAAGGGAGAGCGCAGGTCATGTGACAGGTTGCTCACGCCTTCGCGGCGAAAGTGATCAAGCCGGCGCAGGGTGCTCCATTGGGTGCGCAGTGTGCTCAACATGGCCTGTATGCCACGACTGAGCTGACCAAATTCGTCATGCGGTGACGTGGGTGCGAGTCCGGCCAGTAACCTGTTTGTGCCAGATTGCGCGGCTGTGGCGTCTGCTGAAAAATGCTCCAGCCCGTGCTGCGTAACGGTTCCGACGGCCGCAGTCAATTTGGCCAAGGGCCGGGTAACTGCTGCGGTCATCCATCCGGCCAGCAAAGTGGTTAGCGTAACGATGGCAAGAATCAGTATCAGTGCCGGCCGGGCAAATGTGCCTTGAAGTGCCGCCAGACGACCCTGCGGCAAGGTGGTTTTATGGCACACCAGATACAGGTAGCCGACGACGGTGGGGTCGTTGCGAATGACCGCGCGACGCAACGCACGAGCAGAGATGACGGCGCTTGCGTCCATGCGCTCGGGGTCGTCACCCAGCACATACGGCATGGGGGCCGGACCTACAGCTTCCATTACCGGCCCCAGGGCCACCTTGAAGCCTTTTGGCAACTGCGCCTCTCCGGTGGATGCAATGACCGTGCCCTCGCTGTCCAGCAGGTAAAGCTGGGTATCGGGCTCAAACAACACCAGATTGCGCAGGAAGCCGTTGAATTCATCGGGGAACCGCTCCTGCATCGCAAACATGTCGTTGTGCAGCGTTACCACACGGTCCAGAAATGCACTGGCGCGGTAGTAAGTGGACTCGTGTTCAAAGCGCTGGAACGCAAAGAGCACGGTGGCAACAACGCCTATTGCGGTGAGTAAACCCGTCAGGAATATCGTCAGCGCGATCTTGAAGCGGACAGACATGTGGCCGCCCTTCAGCGTGGTGCTTCACGCATTTTGTACCCGGCACCGCGCACCGTCAGAATGAGCGCTGGCCGCAGGGGGTCGGGTTCGAGCTTGGCGCGCAGGCGGTTGATGTGGGTGGTGACGGTGTGCTCATAGCCGTCATGGGTGTAGCCCCATACAGCGTTGAGCAGCTGCGCGCGGGAGAAAACATGCCCGGGATGTTGAGCGAAGTGCAGCAGCAAATCAAATTCCAGCGCCGTGAAATCCATCGACTTGCCCTGCACCTGAACCAGCCGCTTTACCGGCAAAATTTCCAGATCGCCGTTTCGCAGTGAACCGGCCTGCGTTTGAGCGTTGGCCTGAGCTGCCTGCAACAGCTCGGAGCGACGCAGCAGCGCTTTCACGCGGGCCAGCAGCTCCGCCAGCGAGAAGGGCTTGGTCAGGTAATCATCGGCACCCAGTTCCAGGCCGAGAACCCGGTCCAGCTCGGTGGATTTGGCGGTAAGCATCAATATGGGGGTGTTGCAGCCCCGGGCGCGCAATGTTTTGCACAACTCCAGTCCATCCAGGCCAGGCATCATCAAATCAAGAATCAGCAGGTTGTTGCTGCGCGCGGTTTCACTGGCCAGCGCGGTCAGTCCATCGGCGACCTCGGTTACTTCGTAGCCCGCATTGCGCAAATTCAGCGCCAGCAGGTTGCGGATATCGGTCTGGTCTTCAGCAACAAGGATTCTCTTCATGTCCATCATCGTAAGTCACACCAGAGGGCGCGTTCTTACCGATTTGTTATCTCAATGTGATATTTCGGGATAGGCGTGTGAGGTTGGGCGGTCACAGTGACTTTATCGATAACCAGACGGACCCCAACACCATGACTGCTTCAACTCTTTGTGCCGCCACCACTACTGCCGCCGCCAGCTTCTGCACAGCAGCCTTTCCCGGGGCTCGGCTTGACAGCGGTATTCCCGTATCCTGGGGCGACATGATGGGTCACCGGGACTATTTGGTGCGCTTTGCCCGTCGCAAGCTGCATGACCCTGCGCTGGCCGAAGATGCCGTGCACGATGTGTTTGAGGCGGTTATTTCGGGCCGCGCCAGTTTTGCGGGCCGAGCTGCCTTGCGAAGCTGGCTGACGGCTATCTTGAAGAACAAGGTCATTGACGTTATTCGGCAGCGCGCCCGCTATGACAGCATTGATATCGATCAACAGGAAGATGATGCCCGGCAAATGGAATGCGCCATGGCCCGCCCTGACGAGCTGGCCGAACAGCGTGAGTTACTCAGGCAAACCATGCAACGCATCGCCGACTTGCCGCAAGGGTTGCGAGACGTGATGCAGTTTCGGGTATTGCAGGACGAATCATCACAAGCCGTGTGTCAGCGGCTGCGCATCAGTGAAGCCAGCCTGTTTGTGCGGCTGCACCGGGCTCGCAAGCAGCTGCTGTGCTGATTCGGCCCAAAGGCCAGACGGGTTTATGAGCCACGGGCCGCGGCTTCCCGAAGCTTGTCCTTTTTGCTGGGGCGTTTGCCTTTGACGCCACCCGTGGCGGGGTCGTGGACTGGTTGCGCACTTGCGGGTGTTGTTTCTTCGGGCTCAAAACCCTCAACCGTCTCCAGCGCCAAATCGAGTTGGTGCCGTTTGGCAATCAGGCGAAAGTGCGCGTGCGTGTCTGCACTGACAAAGCTGATGGCCACGCCCTTTTGCCCAGCACGGCCGGTTCGCCCAATGCGGTGTGTGTAGTCCACCGCAGATCGCGGCAAATCGTAGTTCACCACAACGGGTAGCATCGCAATATCAAGGCCGCGGGCTGCAACGTCCGTGGCTACTACAACTTTCAGTCTTGAGGCCTTGAAGTCGGCCAGTACCTGGGTACGCTTGCCCTGGCTCAGCTCACCGTGAAATGGCTCGGCGTTGATGCGGGCTTTGCGCAGCTTGTCTGCAACCATTTCTGCGGCGTGTTTGGTGGCTACAAACACCAGCACCCGCTTCCAGCCGCGCGTGCCGATCAGGTGACGCAGTAACTGCGTGCGACGGGCTTTGTCCACGGCTATGGCCTGTTGCGCAATGTCGGACGCGGATTGTGGTTCTGGCAGAACGTCGATGCGCACCGGGTCGCGCAGCAACTGTTGTGCCAGCGCCTGAACGGGCGCTGGAAACGTGGCCGAAAAAAACAGGTTCTGCCGCCCGACAGGCAGCATGGAAAGGATGCGGGTCAGCTCATCTGAAAACCCCATGTCCAGCAGACGGTCGGCTTCGTCGAGCACCAGCATGCGGATACTGTCCAGCGATAACGCGTTGTGGTCGATCAGGTCCAGCAAACGTCCTGGCGTTGCAATCACGAGATCTGTCCCGCTGCGCAGCCCCATCAGTTGCGGGTTGATCGAGACGCCACCAAACACAATGGTTACCTTCAGAGCCTGTGGCAGGAATCGGGTCAGACTGCGAATGAACGCGCCTACCTGGACGCACAGCTCGCGTGTGGGCACCACAATCAGGGCTCTGACCCGGGGGGGATTGGCGCGCTGTCCTTGTTCCAGCAGCTGAATCAGCGGCAAAGTAAACGCCATGGTCTTGCCGGAGCCGGTACGGGCTGAGCCGAGAAGGTCTCTGCCTTGCAGTGCTGCAGGAATGGCTGCCAATTGAATCGCAGTTGGCGCATGGTAAGAGTGAGCAGCAATGGCGCGTAACAACGCTGGCGAAAGGCCTAGTGAGACGAAAGGCATGGGAGGTGTTTCTGGTTGTAATACCGGGCTGGAGGTTTTCAGTTTAAGCGGTTCACCGTTACACTGCGCAGATTCTGAAGGAGGCCGGTATGCGTCGAAGTTTATTGTTGTGCTGTGCATGGTGGCTGGTTCTGGCGAGTGCGACTGCGCAGGCCCAGTTGCGTATTGGCCAAACAGCCGGATTCAGTGGGCAGGTTGCTGCCGGGGTGAAGGAGGTTACCGATGGCGCGCGGTTGTATATCGACGCTGTCAATGCCAAAGGCGGCATTTCAGGTCAGAACATTGAGCTGATTTCTCTGGACGATAAATTCGAGCCCAAGCTGGCGGGTGAAAACGCCGTGAAACTGGTGAATGAGCAAAATGTGCTGGCTCTTTTTCTGACCCGGGGCACGCCACACACCGAAGCCGTGTTGCCTGTGCTGGCCAATCAGGGGGTGCCCCTGATTGGCCCCTCCACGGGGGCGATTTTGCTGCACAACCCGGTCAATCCACATGTTTTCAATGTACGGGCGACCTATCAACGCGAGGCGGAGAAAGCGGTAACTTACCTGTCTTTCATCGGCATGACGCGCATTGCTATTGTTCATGCTGATGACTCCTTTGGCAAAGACGGACTGGAAGGTGCCGCCAAGGGTTTTGCCAAAGCCGGGTTGCAAGCTTTGACCATCATCAAGGCAGATCGTAGCAAGCCCGATTATTCGGCTATTGTTCCTCCCATCGTCAAAGCCAACGCCCAGGCCGTGCTCTGGATTGGTTCGGGTTCAGTAGTCGCGGATGGTGTCAAGGTACTGCGCCAGGCAGGCTCGGCAGCTCAGGTGGTGACTCTGTCCAACAATGCGTCCAGCGGGTTTATCAAATTGCTGGGAGATGCAGCCCGTGGCGTGATCGTGACACAGGTCTTCCCGAACGAGCGTTCAATGGGCAACGCATTTGTCAATGAATATATGGATCTGGCCAAGGCGGCCGGCCAGACTGGCGTCTCGCCAGCCAATCTGGAGGGGTTTGCCGCAGCCAAGGTGTTGGTGGAAGCCTTGCGACGGGCCGGGCCCAAACCAACCCGGGCGAGTCTTCTGGCTGCGCTGGAAGGCTTGCGTAAATTTGATTTGGGAGGAGGGCTGGAGGTTGGTTTCAGCCCTACGGATCACACCGGGCTTGACTTCGCTGACCTGTCCATCATCGGTTCAGACGGCAGGTTCAGGCGCTAAGTCCCTTGAGTGCTTCGCCGCCGTTTGGCAGGCTGGAGCAGTCAGCGATGTACTGGCGAATGATGTCGGCAAAGCTGCTTTCCGGCTTCAGGCCCAACCGGGTCGCACGGCCAGATGTGGCGCCGCTAGGCCAGTTGGCCACAATGCCGGCGATGCGTTCGTCACGCACAAAGCGCACACGGGCGCGCACCTTGCTGCCGGCTACTTCTTCCAGCGCGTCGAGCATGTCGCACACACGCACATTCAGTGCCGGCAGATTCAGCGCCAGGCGTCCGCAAAATGCATCCCGACTGGCTTCATACACCGCGATCAGGCCGTCCACCGTACGGGCAGGTGACGACACTGGATGGGAAACCTGCGCGTCCACCGGACAGATCGATTCAACCCCTGCCAGTGGCTCGCGGATGATGCCGGAGAAAAACGACGATGCGGCCCCATTGGGCTTGCCAGGCCGGACCGTCACCGTCATCAGGCGTGCGGCGCGGCCATCAATGAAACCCTTGCGTGTGTAGTCGGCAATCAGGTGCTCGCAAATGAGTTTTTGCGTGCCATACGAGGTTTGAGGCGCAGGCAGGGTGTCATCCGTAACGACAGATGGCATGGGCACGACTGCGTCCGGGCCAAACACGGCTACTGAGCTGGAAAATACGACTCGCGGCACTGCGCCGCCAGGCGTGGCGCCGCTGCGCAGTGCATCCAGCAAGGCGCGAGTGCTGTCCAGGTTGGAGCGCATGCCCAGCTCGAAATCCGCCTCGCACTCACCGGAAACGGCAGAGGCTAGATGAAACACGCCCTCAAACCCTTCCTCGCCCAATGCGGCACATTGCGACAGCAATGGGCCGGTTCGAGCCTGCACGCGAGAATCAGCCAGCAAGTCAGCCGGGGGTGCGAACTGGTCAGCCAACACGATCGAGGTGATGGATTGGCCATTCAAGGTTCTGCGAGCCAACAGCGTTTGTGCCAGTCTGGCGCCAACAAATCCGCCGCCGCCCGTGATGAGTAACTTCATGCCATTCTGTCCAGAGTTATCGGAGTTGGAGTGTAAGGCGCCTGCCTGCAAGCGCCATCCCTGGTTGGTCATTTCAAATACTACAAATGCGAACAATTCTCATTTAATGTGTTAAACTGACATTTCCCGCCAGCCACATCCCGTGACAGATGAAGCCAGCAACAGTCCCACTTTTGCTGAGTTCCTGTTATGGTCAAACATCGATCAAATCCACCAGTTATTGAATCAAATCGTGCCTCAGCCCTCGCTGAATATGCGCAATCAGCTATTAAAAATGTAGCAACCAAACGATTGCTTCCCATGGGTGCGATGATGCTGACGGCATCCGTCAACGGCTGGTCGCAGACCACGCCTCCTCCTCCCGCAAACAAAACGCTGCCAACCGTGGTGGTGGAAGAAAAAGCTGAAGCGCCGGAGGGCAAAGACGCGTTGCGGGCTACCCAGACCAGCATTGGCAAGGGCACGCAGCAGCTGCGTGATATTCCCCAGTCCATTACCGTCGTCACGGAAAAATTGATTGACGACCGCAATCTGGACACCATGAAAGAGGCGCTGAAGAATACGGGTGGCATCTCGTTTCTGGCGGCAGAGGGTGGCGAGGAAGACATTCGCCTGCGTGGTTTTGCATTGCAAAGTTCGGGTGATGTGTTTGTGGATGGCATGCGCGACCCGGCGTTTTATGAGCGCGACACCTTCAGCCTGGACCGTCTGGAGATCATGCGGGGCTCCGCGTCGATGTTGTTTGGCCGCGGCTCCACTGGGGGCGCGGTGAACCAGGTCAACAAGGTGCCGCGCCTGATTGATGAGAGCCAGGTGGACCTCACGCTGGGCAGCCACCATTACCGACGTATCGTGGGCGATTTCAACATCAAGACTGGCGAGAATGCCGCCTTGCGCATCAATGCCATGAGCACTACGGCCGATAACAATGGCGTGGGCAGCAGCCTGGAAAAGAAAGGCGTTGCTGCCACTTATCGCTGGGGAATTGGTGAGCGCGACGAGTTTTCCGTCAGCCTGTATCACCTGGATAACAACAATGGCATGAACTACGGCATGCCGTGGATTCGCCCCACGGCTACCTCGCCAGCATCTACCAACACACGCATTCCCGTGGACCCTACCGCGTATTACGGTATGGCCAGCGACTACAACGATGGTCAGGCTACCCGGCTCACGGCCAACCATCTGCACCGCTTTGACAGTGACACCGAGCTCAAGACGCAGGTGCAAAAAGGTGCTTACAAACGCGATCAGCGCGCTGGTACGGTGCGCTTTGCTGCAGCCGCCCTGCAGCCGGGGGGCTTACCCGTCACCCTGGCTACGTTTGGCCCCAACACGGTGTTGACGCGAGGCACCCAGCTGAAAATTCAGGATATGGACACGCTGTATGCGCAGAGTGATTTCAGCACCAAATTCAGTGCGCTGGGTGTGAAGCATGAGTTGCTCAGCGGTATTGACTACGCCAGCGAGAGGCGCAAGGTGTTCATGGCCCGCAACGCGGCGCAGGGTGGCGTGGTGCCGGTCAAACCCACTACCACCGTTGGCACGCCCAATGATGGTGCCAGCATCGATGAAGCTTCGCGCACATTGCGCCAATCAGATCAATACGATTCCGTAGGCTGGGGTGCTTACATACAAGACCTGATACAGGTGGCGCCACACTGGAAAATTCTGGGCGGTTTGCGCTATGACAACTTGACAGGCAAATACGATTGCACGCGGGTACCCAGCACGCCACCCGTTGCAGCAACCTCGCAGGCCTGCGGTCAGCGAGGGCCTGTGGCGGTGCCAACCACGACTTCATACACTATGAAGGTGTCGGAAATCAGCAAGCGTCTTGGCGTGCTGTATCAGCCTAATCAACTGGACTCGTATCACGTGTCACTGGCGAATTCGTTTAACACGTCAGGTGACGCTTATGCGTTGAGTGCTCAAAACGTTGATACGCCGCCAGAGCAGAGCATCAATTTTGAGATCGGCGCCAAACTGGACTCGGCAGACAAACGCTTTACCACGCGCCTGGCCGTTTTTCGATCCACCAAACTGCATGAGCGCAACACCGACCCGTTGGTCCCATTGCTTACGCTGTCAGGCAAGCGCCACGTCGCCGGAGCAGAAATTGACTTCACCGGTCGCCTGACGCCGCAATGGGAAGTCTACGGCTCCTATATGTGGATGCCGGTTGCCAATATCGACTTGGGCGTGGCCGGTGCGGCCGGCCAGGGCACGCGCCCCGGCCTTACCCCCATCCACAGCGGCACCGTGTGGACCACCTACCAGATCAATCAGCAGTGGCGGGTGGGTGGTGGCATCAACCTGCGCGGCAAGCAGGCTACGCTGAATAACAGTCACACCGTGAAAGGCTATGCCACGGCTGACCTGATGGCGGAGTACAAAATAGACGAGCGGTTTACCGTCAAGGCCAACCTGACCAACATCACCAACAAGCTGTATGCCGATGCACTGTATAACGGTCACTACATTCCAGGTGCAGGCCGCTTGCTGCAGGTAACCTTGAGCGCAAAACTCTGACCTTCCTTTGAGGGAGCTACCCGCTTTGGTGGGTGGCTCCCCTGACCTTTAGCAAAGCCACTGCCATGCTGACCCGGATTCCCGACGTTCTCACCGCCGACGAAGTTCGTCAGGCGCAACAACTGCTGACCACGGTTTCCTGGTCGGATGGCCGTCCGGGAGCGGGCAGTCAGGCCAAACAGGTCAAAAACAACGAACAGCTGCCGCACAGCGACAAAACCGCGCAGACCATCCGTGAACTGGTGTTGCGTGGGCTGGACCGGCATCCGCTGTTCCTGACGGCCGCGTTGCCCAAGCGGGTGTTTCCGCCCCGGCTCAACCGGTACAGCGGCATATCCAACTTTTATGGTGACCATGTGGATGGGGCCATCCGCTTTGCGCCTGACTCCGGTCAACGTGTGCGAACCGACCTGTCATGCACCGTGTTTCTGTCAGACCCGGATCAGTATGAGGGGGGTGAGCTGGTGATTCAGGACGCAGGCGCCAGCCAGTCGATCAAGCTGCCGGCCGGTCATGCCATCCTGTACCCCGGTACCCATGTGCATCAGGTTACACCTGTGACCCGGGGCGAGCGGATCGCCTGCTTTTTCTGGGTCGAAAGCATGGTGCGCAGCACCGAGCAGCGTCGCCTGCTGTTTGAACTGGACATGGCTGTTATGCGGCTGCGCGAAAAACACGGGGATGACGCTGCCACGGTGTCACTGACAGGCGTGTACCATAACTTGTTGAGAATGTGGGCCGACACCTGATGCCATATTGATTGCACTGTCTGCGAGAATGCCGGTTTCTCGTTCTGGAGTTGACGATGCCTGGCCTGTTGCCTGATGTAGACCCGCAAGGGCTGCTTGAATATTCCGTGGTGTACACCGACCGTGCGCTTAATCACATGTCGCAAAGCTTTCAGGGTGTGATGAAAGACATCTCTGCCATTTTGAAAGAGGTGTACCGCGCCAAGTCTGCCGTGGTGGTGCCCGGTAGCGGAACCTTCGGCATGGAGGCGGTGGCCCGTCAATTTGCCACAGGCAAAAAGGTGCTGGTCATTCGCAATGGCTGGTTCAGCTACCGCTGGACGCAGATTTTCGAGATGGGCAACATCCCTGCCAGTGCCACGGTGCTGAAGGCCCGCCGTCAGGGCACCGACAAGCAGGCCCCATTTGCGCCAGCACCCATTGATGAAGTGGTCGCAACGATCAAGGCTGAAAGGCCCGAAGTGGTGTTCGCGCCGCACGTGGAAACCGCTTCCGGCATGATCCTGCCCGACGCCTACCTGCACGCCGTGGCAGACGCCGTGCATGCCGTGGGCGGCCTCTTTGTGCTGGATTGCATTGCCTCCGGCACGATCTGGGTGGACATGGCCGCTTGCGGCGTGGACGTGCTGGTCAGCGCGCCACAAAAAGGCTGGAGCGGCTCACCCTGCTGCGCATTGGTGATGCTGAGCGAGCTGGCGCGTGAGCGCATTGACGCCACCACGAGCACCAGCTTCGCCTGCGACCTGAAGAAGTGGTTGCAGATCATGGAGACCTATGAAGGCGGTGCCCATGCGTATCACGCCACATTGCCCACAGACGCACTCACGCGCACGCGCGATGTGATGAAAGAGACACGGGCCTACGGGTTCGAGAAGGTTCGCGCCGAACAGCAGGAACTGGGCACCAAGGTGCGTGCACTGATGGTGCGCAAGGGCTTCAAGAGCGTGGCCGCCGAGGGCTTTCAGGCACCTGGTGTGGTGGTGAGCTACACCGAAGACCCCGGCATCCAGTCCAGCAAGAAATTTATGGGCCAGGGGCTGCAGACGGCTGCCGGCGTGCCGTTGCAATGTGACGAAGGTGCCGATTTCCAGAGCTTTCGTATTGGCCTGTTTGGGCTGGACAAGCTGCACAACGTGGAGCGGACCGTCGCGCACCTGGAAAAAGCCCTGAGTCAGATGCTTTGAGCTAAAACCGCGGCAGGTCCGGGAACGCCGTGGCGTATTTCGAGGTGCCGGCGCGCACCAGCTCACGGCCATACTCGGCGCAGCGCTGCAGTGTGGGAATCACCTTGCCGGGGTTGAGCAGGCCTTTGGCGTCAAACGCCCGCTTCACGCCAAACATCTGTTCGTTTTCGGCGGCGCTGAACTGCACACACATGCTGTTGAGCTTTTCCACGCCCACGCCGTGTTCACCCGTCACCGTGCCGCCCATGGCCACGCTGGTTTCCAGAATCTCCGCGCCAAACAGCTCGCAGCGGTGCAACTGGTCCGGGTCGTTGGCATCAAACAAAATCAGCGGGTGCAGGTTGCCATCGCCCGCGTGGAAGACGTTGGCGCAGCGCAAGTTGTACTTTTTCTCCATCTGTGCAATGGCGAGCAGGATGTCGGCCAGACGCTTGCGCGGAATGGTGGAGTCCATGCACATGTAATCCGGGCTGATGCGCCCACTCGCCGGGAAGGCGTTTTTGCGGCCACTCCAGAACTTCAGGCGCTCGGCCTCGTTCTGGCTGACCGCGATGGCGGTGGCCCCGCAGCGTTTGAGCACATCGCTCATCCGGCCAATTTCTTCTTCCACTTCTTCCGGCGTGCCGTCGCTCTCGCACAGCAGAATCGCCTCGGCTGTCAGGTCGTAGCCCGCGTGAACATAGTCCTCCACGGCGGCGGTCATGGGTTTGTCCATCATTTCCAGCCCGGCGGGGATGATGCCGGCTGCTATCACGGCGGCCACCGCGTCACCGGCCTTGCGGATGTCGTCAAAGCTGGCCATGATGCAGCGTGCCAGTTGCGGCTTGGGCACCAGCTTGACCGTGACTTCGGTGGTCACGGCCAGCATGCCTTCCGAGCCGATGATGAGCGAGAGCAGGTCGTAGCCCGCTGCATCCAGCGCATCGCTGCCGAACTCCACCGCCTCGCCTTCCACGGTGAAGCCGCGCACCTTCAGCACGTTGTGCACGGTCAGGCCGTATTTCAGGCAATGCACGCCGCCTGAGTTTTCGGCCACGTTGCCGCCGATGGTGCAGGCAATCTGACTGGACGGGTCGGGCGCGTAATACAGCCCGTGCGGCGCGGCGGCTTCGCTGATGGCCAGGTTGCGCACGCCGCCCTGCACCCGTGCGGTGCGGCTCACGGGGTCGATTTTCAGAATCTTGTTGAACTTGGCCAGGCTGAGCGTCACGCCCAGCTTGTGCGGCATGGCTCCGCCCGACAGGCCGGTGCCCGCGCCGCGCGCTACCACTGGCACGTTCATCGTGTAGCAGGCCCCGAGCACGGCCTGCACCTGCTCCACCGTCTCCGGCAGGGCCACCACCAGCGGGCGCTCGCGGTAGGCGGTGAGGCCGTCGCACTCATAGGGCGTGATGTCTTCGTTGTTCCACAGCAGCGCGTGGGCGGGCAAAACCGCTTGCAGGCCCTGCACCACCTGCGCCTGGCGCTGGGCCCGCTGCAGCTCGGTGGTTTGCTGGTGGGATGTGGGTGCGTTCATGGGTTGGGCGGGGTGAGTCGTCGAGTATGCGTGACTTTAGACGAAAGCCTTGGCCAGTGGATTGAAGATTTTTTGGGTATCCGGATTTTCCGGTGGATAGCCTTCAACTTGTCTGACTCAGAAATGTCAGGAAAGGGCTGGAAGCCGACGTTTCCCTCGCTCCAAAGCGGGCACTCAAATCTGGTTTTAACGTCCCGGGTGTGGCGTAAAGTGTGCGCAGCGTAGCGGTGCGCGAAATTTGTCGACCACCAGCCGGCTGTTAGGCGGCATCAACTCTTGGCCCCACAGCGTCCAACATCGCTCCGGAGATGCCTTGCTCATCGCGTTTGCGTAGCTCCTGAGCCGCGTTGATTCGGTCTCGCTCTTCCTTGTTTTGGCTCAGCTTCCACTTGCCCACCATCTTGCTTACCTCGATCTCGATGCCGACGATGGCCGAAAGCATCTGGTCGATGTATTCAGGTGATGAATCCGTCATTTTCCAGGGTCGAGACGATCCCGTCTGCGCTTCGTGGGTGCGCGTAAGCCGCGCTACGACGCCGCGGACAAACCGCTCGTTGTCTCTGATGTACAACTTGCCGTGCACGTGGACAACCCGGTAGTTCCAAGTCGGGACTTGCTTGTGGAAGTCGTGCTTGCTGGGATACCAGTTCGGCGAGATGTACGCATCGTCTGCGCGAAAGATGATCAAGACTTCGTTGCCATCCTTGGCTTCCTTCCACAGGGGGTTCGCGCGAGCAACGTGCGCCAACAGCTTTCTCGGGCTTTTGCTCGCCTCGTCAATCAGGAACGGTACATGATTGGCATCTAGGCCGCTTGGTCCATTCACGACCAACGTGCCAAGGGGGTACGCAGCAATGGTCCCGAGAAGCTCCTCTTCGCGTGTTTCGGCAAAGTGATTTGGCAAATACATGTACTACCTCTGCAGCAGTATCAAAAGGATTCAATCGTACCTGCATTGGGCACGATTTTTCATCCGTTGGCATGGCCGCAGTGGCTCTATGCGCCACCCGGAGGCTGAATTGGATGTCGGGAAATTTGTGCCGATGAAAACCTGATCGCTATAAAAACAATAGCTACTAATTCAATATTGACAAGAGACATAGGCCTATTTGATGCCTGAAAACGCCTAATTCACAACCTTTTTCAGCCATTCCGCAAACGCCGCGCATTCCCAGCGCTCCATCATGCCGGTGCGCCAGCACAGGTAGTGCGCGTGCGGGCTGGGCACGTTGCGGCCAAAAACGGCGTTGGAACCCAACCGCACCAGCGTGCCGTTTTCCAGCCATGGCGCCCCCAGCTTGAGGCGCACCAGCGCCACGCCCATGCCGGCAGCGGCGGCGTCGCACATCAGGCCCACGTCGTTGAACTGCGAACCCTCCATGGGCTCGGGCCAGTCCAGCTGGTGGGCGGCAAACCAGGTGCGCCAGGGCTCCAGCGGGCTGCGCAGAAAGGCTTCGCCCTCCAGATCCTGCGGCACGTCAAACGGCCCGTGTTCGCGCACCCACGCGGGCGAGGCCAGTGGCGTGACGTCGTCCTTCATCAGGCACACGTGCTCCACATCGGCGTAGCGGCCCGTGCCGAAGCGCACCATCAGGTCGGCGTCTTCGGCCACCACGTCCAGCAGCGGGATGGACACCTGCAGCGTCACGTCGATCTCGGGGTATGCCTCGGTGAACTGGCGCAGTTTCGGTATCAGGATGGAGCGCGAAAACGTGGGTGTCACGGCCAGACGCAGCTTGCGTTTGCCCGGCAGGGCCGCCGCGCCGGGAAATTTCTGCAACGTGGCCAGGCCTTCGCGCACATGGGCCAGGTACTCGCTGCCCTCGGTGGTCAGCGAAAAATCGGCCCGGCCAAACAGCTTGGTGCCGATGATCTGCTCCAGCTGCTTGACGCGGTGGCTCACCGCGCTCGGCGTCACACACAGCTCTTCAGACGTTTGTGTGACGCTGCGCAGCCGGGCCAGCGCCTCAAACGTCAGCAGGCACTGGATGGGGGGGATGCGGGAGGCGGTCATGGCGCCATTGTGCCGTTGTCTGTGCCGCCGCCAGCCCTCGCGGCGGCCTCGCCAGCGTCCGTTTTATAATCCGCCACCCTTTGTTATCCAGCCCTTCATCCCTACCCACCAACCCAGCAGTTTCCCCATCCGTGTCTGATCGCCTTTCCGTACTGCCCCAATACCTCTTCCCCAAACGGGCACTTACCGTTTTTGGTGGATGGGTTGCCACCCGGCGCTACGGAGCGGCCACCACGCGGCTGATCGAGTGGTTTGTGGGCAAGTACCAGGTGAACATGAGCGAGGCGGCCAACCCGGACATCGCCAGCTACCCCTCGTTCAACGAATTTTTCACCCGTGCGCTGAAGCCCGGTGCGCGGCCGCTGGCGCAGGCCGACCTGATCTGCCCGGTGGACGGCGCCATCAGCCAGTACGGCGCCATCGCGCACGACCAGATTTTTCAAGCCAAGGGCCACCAGTATTCCGCCACGGCACTGGTGGGCGGCGACGCCGAGCTGGGCGCGCAGTTTGAAGACGGCCACTTTGCCACGCTGTACCTGAGCCCGAAGGACTACCACCGCATCCACATGCCGTGTGACGGGCGACTGGTGCGCATGATTTATGTGCCGGGCGACCTGTTCTCGGTCAACCCCACCACGGCGCGTGGTGTGCCGGGCCTGTTTGCCCGCAACGAACGTGTGGTGTGCGTGTTTGCCTCGGCCCACGGGCCGTTTGTGCTGACGCTGGTGGGCGCCACGGTGGTGGGCAGCATGGCCACCGTCTGGCACGGCGTGGTGAACCCGCCGCGCACACGCCAGGTGCGCGAATGGCGTTATGACGGACAAGATGGCGCACGGGGTGGCCACCCTGCGGTGGACCTGAAGCAGGGCGACGAGATGGGTCGTTTCCTGCTGGGCTCCACCGTGGTGATGCTGTTCCCCAAGGGACCGTTCCAGTTCAACAAGAGCTGGGCCCCGGCCCGGCCCGTGCGGCTGGGCGAGGCCATGGCGGATTTCAGGCTGTACTAGCCCTTGCCTGCTATACCTGCTGGGACCCCTTGCAGGAAGACTCGACTCGACTGTTGCGGTGCCGTACAGGCTTGACGTGCGGATACAACAGACTGGTGTTTGCGGTGTTTATTGACACCTTGTTGTCATATGGATACGGCACAGTGGACGCTGGTTACCACCCATTCACTTCTTGTCGAGGTTTCCGCCATGCGTTTGACCTTCCGAACCCGTACGATTGCAGCCACCTTGCCCAAGCCGCCGACCACCGTGGGCGCCGACCCAGCCCAGTTCCCTTTGCTGGCTCGCAGCGAGGCTTTTGCCGAGGATTTAACGGACTTGTCCGTGACTAATGCGCCACCACCGGATTTTGGGCCAGTCCGGCATATCGCTCCAGCGTGTCCTCCACCTCTTCCTGGGTGGGCGTATTGAGCTGCCAGGCAGAAATGTGCTGCTGGAACAGCTCGGCCCACGAGCCGTCCAGATAAACCTCTTTGTTGACGCGCTTGTCCACAATCCCGAACCCGTGGCGGGCCAGCGTGGGCACCGGTGGCGTGGGTGCAACGTCTTCCCCTTCCACTGCGTTGGCCAGCACGTGGGTCACAGAAAAGGTTTCGGAGTCGTAAAGCGTATGCATGCGTGAATTATCCCGTAAACATCAGTCACCCACAGTTGGCTGCGGCTTGACGCTTTTCAAGGGATGGCTCCCGGGCCGGGCCAAAGCGGTCACGGCGGCTCGGTCGCCCGCCACTTCAGGTCCAAAAAATCCCCGTTGGGCTGGGTGATGCGCATGCGAACGGGCAAATAACCCATCGACGGCGCCAGCCACAGCTCCGCCTTCTGGTCATACTCCCGCCGCGGGTTGCGCACCAGTTTGACGGTGGCGAGTTCGCTGCCGGGAAGCGCAAGCTTTTCCTCACGCTCTACCGCCACCACCCAGGTTTCGGCGGCGCGGGGCCCGACAGTTTGCGTCGAGATGGTGGTACCCACGGGGTATTTGCCCGGTTCACCCGCCAGCAGGGCCCCCAGCTGGATAAACAGGCTCAGCTGATCCTGTGCGCCCGTCAACAACGGGGCTTCGGGTCCGTTGCTGAATG
Organism: Pseudomonadota bacterium; assembly: GCA_046050465.1. Lineage (GTDB taxonomy): Bacteria > Pseudomonadota > Gammaproteobacteria > Burkholderiales > Burkholderiaceae_C > Egaibacter. The sequence goes on from JBJOPS010000020.1 coordinate 31,349, forward strand.
TGACCCGGCCCTTGTCATGGTCAAAGTGGGCGGCCAGCTCTACCCGGCTTTTATCCGAAAAGCGGGTGGGCGCCAGTCCCTGCGCCGTCACCCTGCCCGCGCTGGTGCGCACGCGCGAACCAATGAGGAAGGCGCTGACTTCCAGGCGTGCGTCATAGGTTTTGCCGTCGTGCAGCCAGAGCAGTTCACCGCTGGCGTGATAGGTAAGGCCGTCCTTGCCGCCGGTTGCGTTGTACTTCAGGCGGGTGGAGCCGGGCATCACAAAGGTTTTGGGGGCGAGAGCGGGCTCCGGTGTGGCGGGCTCCGCGGGAGCCGGTGCGGAGGGGGCGAGCGCCACTTCTGCCACAGTTTCAGGTGGTTGTGGCGCCTCGGGCGCTACTGTTTTTGTAGCTACTTGCGCATATTCCACGGGGGCTACTGGGGTATTTGGCAATGATTCTGGCGCATTTCGCCGGGTAGTTGACAGCTTGCGGGTGACGGCCACAGCGGTTGCGGCCTCTGCCGTCGCTGGCGCCGGTTCCTGTGCGGTTGTCATCACGGCCGGTGCCAGCTGAATGGCGCGGGTGATGAAAGGCCGGGTGATGGCGGGCTCATCCAGGCTCAGCGCCACGGTGGTTTCCTGCAAAACCACCACGTGTGCCAGCACCACAGTGGCCGTCATGAGGGCCAGCGTTTTTGCCGGCATGGCAGTGTTCATGTCTGCGTTCATGGGGTTGCGCGCCAATGCTCAGCCCTTGTAACCCAGATCATTGGACAGCTGTGCCGCCGCCGCGCGCAGCGCCTTGGCCACCGCGCCGTCCCAGCGCGAATCAAACGTGGCCACCGAACCCAGCGCCACGATGCCCAGCACCATGTGGCCGTCAAAGTCGAAGACCGGCGCACAGAAACCGGTGATGCCCGGCAGCAACGTGTCCACCACGCAGCCCAGACCGCGCTGACGCACCTCCAGCAACAACTTCTCCAGCTCGTCCTGCGTACGCGGCACATCAGGCCGGGCCAGCTTGCGGGCGCGGACCAACTCGTCGCTGAGCATCGGCGCCATGGCGTCGCGCGACATGTGGGCAGCGAAGCAGCGCCCCGTGGCGCTGGAGAGCAGCGGCATCACATCGCCCAGCCGCAAATTGACGGTCACCGCCTGGGGCGACTCTTCCCAGTGCACGATGGTTGGCCCCTGGTTGCCCCACACCGCCAGCGCCAGTGTGTGGCCCATCTGCAGCATCAGCGAGCCGACACGCTCACGCGCCAACTTCACAGCATCAATGCGCGAGAGCGAAGCAAGCCCTAACTTGAGTGCGGCCGGGCCAAGGTCATAGCGGGTGGTGGTGGCGTCCTGGGTCACCAGCCCGAGGCGCTGAAAACTCACCAGATACCGGTGGGCTTTGGCGGCGCTCATGCCGGACGCGGCCGCCAGGTCGCGCAGCATCAGGGGGCCCGCGGCACGTGCCAGCACATCCAGCAGGGCGAAACCCACTTCAACAGACTGGATGCCAGCGCGCGCTTTTTCCATGTGTTTTAGAATTCGACGAATTTCGATTAGTTAAATCAGTTTAACTATACGTAACTTCAAAAATTATTTTCGGAGACCCAGCGTTCATGAAACTCGCCACTTATAAAGACGGCTCACGCGATGGCCAGCTGGTTGTTGTCTCGCGTGACCTGACCACCGCGCATTATGCGACCGGCATCGCCGCCAGGCTGCAGCAGGTGCTGGATGACTGGAACTTCATGTCGCCCCAGTTGCAGGACTTGTACGACACGCTCAATCAGGGCAAGGCCCGCCACGCGTTCCCGTTCGACCCCAAGATGTGCATGGCGCCGCTGCCCCGCGCCTACCAGTGGGCAGATGGCTCGGCCTACATCAACCACGTGGAGCTGGTGCGCATGGCCCGCAACGCTGAAGTGCCCGCCAACTACTACACCGAACCGCTGATGTACCAGGGTGGCAGTGACGACTTCATCGGCCCCTGCGACAACGTGGTGTGTGCCGATGAAGCCTATGGCATCGATTTCGAGGCCGAGCTGGCCGTCATCACCGGCGATGTGCCCATGCGCTGCACGCCCGAGCGTGCGCTGGATGGCATTCGCCTGATCATGCTGGCCAACGATGTGAGCCTGCGCAACCTGATTCCCGACGAGCTGGCCAAGAGCTTCGGTTTCTTCCAGAGCAAGCCCGCGACCGCCTTCAGCCCGGTAGCGGTGACGCTGGACGAACTGGGAGACGCGTGGGACAAGGGCCGCGCCAGCCTCACCGTGCAAAGCACCTGGAATGGCCGCAAGGTCGGCATGTGTGACGCGGGCTCGGAGATGACCTTCCACTTCGGGCAGCTGATCGCCCATATCTGCAAAACGCGCAACGTGCGCGCGGGCAGCATCGTTGGCAGCGGCACCATCAGCAACCGAGCCATCGAGAAAAATGGCAAGAAGGAGTGGGTCAACGGCTACAGCTGCATCGCCGAAAAACGCGCGATTGAAACCATTCTGGACGGCAAACCGTCAATGGCCTACATGAAGTTTGGCGACACCATCCGCATCGAAGCCAAGGGCAAGGACGGCCAAAGCGTGTTTGGCGCCATCGACCAAGAGGTCGTTTCACTATCCTGATCAGGAGATCACACCGCTTTCGTGAGCTGGATGGCGAAAGTCTGGATGCCGCGCAGCATCATCTCGATGGACACGGCCACCAGCACCAGGCCCATCAGGCGCTCCAGCGCCACCACAAACCGGTCACCCGCCACGCGCTGAATGCGCTCGGCCAGCACCAGCACCACGGCGCTCACCGCCATGGTGATGCACAGCGCACCAATCCATTCCATGCGTCGCTCGGGCGCTTGCGACACCAGCAGCAGCACGGTAGCCAGCGCAGACGGCCCGGCAATGGCGGGAATGGCCAGCGGCACGATGAGCGGCTCTCCGAGGGACTCGGGCGATTCATTTGCAGGCGGCGGGAAAATCATGCGCAGGGCGATCAAAAACAAAATCACGCCGCCGCCAATCTGCAGCGACAGCTCGCTCAGGTTCATCAGCTTGAGAAAGCCTTCGCCGACAAACATGAAGGTCAGCAGCAGGATGAAGGCGATCAATATCTCACGCAAAATCACCCAGGGCCGCCGCTCGGGGGCGACGTGGCTGAGCGCGTTGGCAAAAATCGGAATGTTGCCAATCGGATCGGTGATCAGGATCAGCAAAATGGTGGCCGAGGCAAACGTGTAATTCATGGTGGCGTCAGGATAGCAGGACTGCAAAATAGTCTGAACGGACATTTGCAGTAGCCGATACAGGGCTCAGAATTTCGCTTAACGGCCGTTCATGGCCTGCCATAATCAGTTTCATGCAAACCTTGCGCAACGCTCACCTCCTTGTCCGCTTTGTGCTGGTGTGGTTTGCGTTGTCCATTGGCGCTGCAATTGCCTCGCCGCTGATCAAACCGCAGGACATCCTGCTCATCTGCACCGGCTCTGGCGCGATGAAGGTGCTGGTCAAGGCTGACGACGGCAGCGCGCAAGAGGTGGCCAGCCGTTCGATGGATTGCCCACTGAGCATGTCCACCGGTGCACCGCCGCCGGTTGCCCGGCTGACGGCCGAGCCTGCGCAGCCCCTTGCCTACGCCCTGCAGGGCATTCCCGCCGCGCACGTTGCGTGGCTCACGGCCGCGCCACTGCCTGCGCGCGGGCCACCCGCCTCCTGAACTATTAATTTGGTAGCGCCTGACGCCCTGTTATCAAGGGCTGAGGGTTCTTTTTGATCTGTAGTTTTGGAGGTTTTCCATGCGTTCTTTCGTTCGTGTATCCCATGTCGCCCTGGCCTTGGGCCTGGCTTGTTCTGTTTCTTCTTCTTTTTCCCACGTCGTCCTGGCGGACCAGGCGGCGTTGGCTGGCACCAGCTACCGCGCCACCTTGCGGGTTGGCCATGGCTGCGATGGCTCGCCGGTTACCGCGCTGCGCGTCACCATTCCCAACGGTTTCACGGGTGCCAAACCCATGCCCAAGGCTGGCTGGACCCTCACAACCAAGGTAGGGACACTCGCCAAACCATACGACGATCACGGTAAACAGGTTTCTGAGGGCTTGCTGGAGGTGACCTGGACTGCCGCGTCCAAAGATGGCTGGCTGCAAGACGCCTGGTACGACGAATTTGTGCTGCGCGGCAGCCTGCCCAGGGATGCGGGCCCGATGTGGTTCAAAGTCATGCAAACCTGTGAGAAGGGGAGCATCGACTGGGCTGAAACGCCCGCCGCAGGTACCTTGACCAAAGGCTTGAAGTCACCGGCGGCCCTGCTGGAAATCGTTGAATCGGGTGCCGTGGGGCATCAGCATTGAGCGAGTTCATTTTTTTTAACTGTCAGGAGAATTTCATGAAATTTGCTATGAATTTGAAAGTGCTTGGCGCTGTGTTGGCGCTGGCTTGCAGCACGTTGCATGCCCAAACCGTTGAGGTGAAAGATGCCTGGGTGCGCACCAGTGTGCAAGGGCAAAAAGCCACCGGCGCCTTCATGAAGATCACCGCCAAAGATGGCACCAAACTCGTATCCGCGATATCCCCGGTGGCGGGTGTGGCCGAGGTGCATGAGATGAAGATGGAGGGCGATATCATGAAAATGCGCGCCGTCCAGGGCGGTCTGGAATTGCCCGCGGGCAAAACCGTGGAGCTCAAACCCGGCGGCTACCACGTGATGTTGATGGACCTGAAGACTGCCTTACCCAAGGACAGCACCATTGCGCTAACGCTGGTATTCAAGGATGCCAAGGGTGTTCAGAGCAAGCTTGAGCTGAAGGTGCCGGTGTCCACCGCGCCGGTTCACGCGCACTAGGGCTTCGTGCGCTAAAACACCGGCAAATCGGTGTCGCCATGTGCACCGCATTGGGGTAAGCTGTTACACATTCAGCAAACCCTTCTGGAGTGCCCATGAGCGATACACAAGATTCTGGCTTCGGTAAATTTGTACCCGGTTTTGAGTTTCTGCAAAATCTGGCCAAAGGTGCCTCGCAAAGCATTCCGCAGATGCCTAACCTGGCCAATTGGGTGACACCGTCGCTCAATGTTGAAGAACTGGAAAAGCGGCTGAATGAGCTCAAGGCGGTGCATTTCTGGCTGGAGCAAAATTCCCGTGCACTGGGGGCGACCATCCAGGCACTGGAAGTCCAGAAAATGACCCTGTCCACCCTGAAGGGCATGAACTTCAACATGGGTGACGTGGCCAATGCGCTCAAACTCAAGGAGGCCGCCGCTGGCGCCGCAGCCAAATCTGTCAGCCAGGCGACGACCGGGCGAAGCAAGTCTCCCAAACCGGGAACGGGTGTGGCTGGTCTGGTGGACCCGCTGCAACTTTGGGGTTCGCTGACGCAGCAGTTTCAGCAAATAGCTGCGGGCGCCATGAAAGATGCCGCGAAGAACACCACCCTCGATTTCACCAGGAACATGGCAACGGGGCTGGCCAAGGAAGCCATGAAGACCGCGAGTGGCATGGCGGGTGCCGCTACTAAATCAATAGCTGCTCGCGCAGATTCCAAAAGGGCTACAACCAAAAAACCTGCCCAAAAGAAGGCAGCTCGCAGTCGTTAGGGCATCGCTGGGCCACAAGAAGCAGGAGGCGCCATGAAACTGTTTCCATATGGGCACGCGACCCATCCCCTGTGGCAGATGGCTGCGGGTCTTGTTTTGGCACAGTTGCGCGCTCAAATGGCACTGCCTGCGTACGCGTCTTCGCCCACACTGGCGCTGCTGTATATCACCGATCACTACGCGGCATCGGCACGGGAAATCCTGGAGCACCTGAGCGCCGAGTTACCGGAAATCACCGACTGGTCCGGCACGGTGGGGCTGGGTGTGGTGACCAATCAGGCGGAATATCTGGATGAGCCCGCACTGGTGCTGATGTTGTGCGAATTGCCACCTGACCAGTACCGCGTTTTCTCTGGTGTGGCACCGCTGGGTTTGGGGTTTGAAGCGCAGTCTGCATTGATTCATGCCGACGGGGGCACTCAAGACCTGCCGGAACTGCTGCAGGAAATGGCCGGACGGACCGCGTCGGGTTACCTGTTTGGGGGGCTGTCGTCGAGTCGAACTGCAGCCTTTCAGTTTGCTGTGGGCGGCGACGGCAACATCAACGGACATGGCGCTGCCAGCGGCGTGTTCAGTGGCGGCTTGAGCGGCGTCGCTTTTGGAGAGGGTGTGAGCCTGGTTTCGCGCGTGACGCAAGGCTGCCAGCCGGTATCGAAAGCACGCAAAATTACGGCGGCTGAAGGCAACGTGGTGATTGCGCTTGATGGTGAGCCTGCGCTGGATGTGTTGCTGGACGATCTGGGCGTTTCGCTGGACCAGCCGCAGGCGGCGCTGGAAAAGGTCCGTGCTACTTTGGCGGGGTTGGTCAACGCCGAAGACGCGGGTGGCCGCAATGCAGTGGGTCGCAACGGCAACTTTGGAAGCGATGTGATTGTGCGGCATATCGTTGGGCTGGACCCCGGGCGTCGGGGCGTTGCCATTTCCGCGCAACTGGATGTGGGCATGGAACTGGCGTTCTGCCAGCGCAATGTGCAGGCAGCGCGGGCGGACCTGACCCGCATCTGCGCCGAAATCCGGGAGGAACTGGAGCCAGAGGAGTTGTCGGTGGAGACGGCGCATGCGCTGGCGGCAAACGAAGCCGAATCGGCACCACATCCGGGGCGGCGCATTGCGGGCGCAATTTATGTGAGCTGCGTTGGCCGGGGCGGCCCCCACTTCGGGGGGCCGGGTGCCGAGTTGCAGATTGTGCGGCGCGCCTTGGGTGATGTTCCGCTGGTCGGTTTTTTTGCCGGTGGCGAAATTGCGCGCCACCATCTTTATGGCTACACGGGCGTGCTGACGGTATTTTCAGCACCCGCTTGACGCATGACCTGCACTGATCCGAGACATGATGAGGCGTGAGTAGCACTGGTTTGGAGGTGTGCCTCCAGATGATTTGGTTTTGTCGCATATGAGCTATTTGGCGTCGCTTTTTCTGGAACAGATGCCCGGCCACCCGCTAGCATCCTTGTCTTTCGACGTGGACATAGAGGACTCACCGTGGCTGAAAAAATAGTCGTCAAAAACCTCTACAAGGTGTTTGGACCCAAGCCTGACGTGGCCATGCAGATGCTGAAGTCCGGGCAAACCAAGGACCAGATTTTTCAGCAAACAGGCATGGTGGTGGGCGTCAAGGACGCCAACTTTCACGTCAATGAAGGTGAGATTTTTGTCCTGATGGGGCTTTCGGGCTCAGGCAAGTCCACGCTCATCCGTCTGCTGAACCGGCTGGTCGAACCCACCCATGGCCAAATTCTGGTGGGTGGCAACGATGTGGCCGCCATGACCAAAAAAGCACTGGTTGATTTGCGGCGCAAAGACATGGCCATGGTGTTTCAGTCCTTCGCGCTGTTGCCGCACCTCTCCGTATTGAATAACACCGCATTCGGGCTGGAGGTGGCGGGGGTGGACCGCAAGTCCCGTGAAAAGCGGGCTATGGAGGTGCTGGAGCAGGTTGGGCTCGGCACATTTGCCCACAAACAGCCATCTGAATTGTCTGGTGGCATGCAGCAGCGTGTGGGGCTGGCCCGGGCGCTGGCCGTTGACCCATCGCTGATGTTGATGGATGAGGCGTTTTCTGCTCTGGACCCGCTCAAGCGAACAGAAATGCAGGATCTGTTGCTCAAACTGCAAAATGAGCAGCAGCGCACGATTGTGTTTGTGTCGCATGATCTGGATGAGGCTTTTCACATTGGTGACCGGATTGCCATCATGGAAGGCGGGCGTATTGTCCAGATCGGCACACCTGACGAGATTTTGCGCAACCCCAGCGATGAATACGTCCGGGCATTTTTCAAGGGTGTGGACGTCAAGAAGTACCTGGTGGCCAAGGATGTCGCCCGGACCGATGAAACGCTGGTAATTTGCCCGTCAGCCGATGCACGTGCCGATTGCGCGCGCGCAATCGAGCAACTGCGTGAAACGCGGCGCAACTACGCATTTGTGGTCGGTGAAGATGGCCGGTTGCAAGGCACGGTGTCGATGGACTCCATGCTGCGCACCCTGCAGACGGAGGGCCAGGCACTCAGTGGGGCTCTGCTGGACGATGTGGGTGCGGTGCCCGATTCCATGAGTCTGCGCGACCTGATCGGGCGTATTGTGAAAAATCCGCTCCCCCTGCCGGTTGTTGACTCGACTGGCGGCTATCTAGGAGCCGTGACCCAGACAATTTTGTTGCAAAAAATGGTTGAAAAGGAGTCTGGCCATGAGTGAATTTCTGCCACTCGGAGAGTGGGTTGATCGAGGCGTCAAATTCGTTATTGACAACGATGGTGGCACGCTGGAGCGTTTGGGCTCCGGTATCGGTGCAATGACCGAAGGGATCGAACTGGCGCTGCAGGCTGTACCGGTGTGGATGGTGACGGTAATTTTTGTCCTGACCGGTTTCTGGCGTGTGGGCTGGAAATTTGCGCTGTTTTGTCTGGCCTGCTGCCTGATTATTGACGGCACCGGATTTTGGCCCCAGACCATGGTGACACTTGCCTTGATCATTGCGGCTACGGTGATCAGCCTCATCATTGGTTTGCCGCTGGGAATATGGGTGGCCAGGAGCGATCGGATTGCCGCCGTTGTCCGGCCCACGCTGGATTTCATGCAGACCATGCCAGCCTTTGTGTACCTGATTCCTGCCGCCATGCTGTTTGGCCTGGGGCGGGTGCCCGGTGTGCTAGCTACTGTGATTTTTGCCATGCCGCCAGTGGTGCGGCTCACCAGTCTGGGTATTCGTCAGGTGAACAAGGAGCAGGTGGAGGCGGGGGTGACGTTTGGCTGCACGCCCATGCAGGTGTTGCTGAAAGTCCAGATTCCGGGCGCATTGCCGTCGATCATGGCGGGCATCAACCAAACCATCATGATGGCGCTGTCCATGGTCATCATTGCGTCCATGGTGGGCGCTGGCGGGCTGGGGAACGACGTGCTGGCCAGCATCCAGCGTCTGGATATCGGACTGGGTTTTGAGTCAGGGCTGGCAGTTGTTTTACTGGCCATCATGCTGGACCGGATCACCGAAACAGTAGGTGTCCATCGCCCACGCGAGTCACTTTTGGACCGACTCGGGCTCACCCACTGGAAGAAGGATAGATAGAGTTAGGCCAGCGATGTGCCAAATGCGACAGAAAATTTCCATCCGATGATGTCGCAAATGGACTAGATTTGACTTATATTGGTATCTTCACGCTGTCAAAGTTGTTCAAAGCATCAATTTGCGACATAAAGAGTTACTACCTGGCTTGAGTGTTGGCCAACCGGAGAGTCAGATATGGAAACCAAGGGCCAGTTCCCCAAGCACCGATTTGTATTCCTGACCCTGCGTAACTATTCGATGATTGCCCTCGCCAGCGCGGTGGAGGCGTTGAGAATGGCCAACCGCGTTACGCAGCAGGAAGTTTACGAATGGTCCTTGGCCAGCCTGGATGGCAACCCGGTTGTTGCCAGCAATGGTCTGACCCTGTCACCTACCATCCCGATTGACAAAATAGGCCCTGCGAATATTGTCTTTGTGTGTGGTGGCGTGAATGTGGAGCTGACTACGACTTCAGAGTTATTGTCTGCACTGCGTCGGCTTGCCCAGCGTCATGTTTCACTGGGTTCATTGTGCACAGGAGGCTATGCCCTGGCCAAGGCAGGCCTGCTGGACAAATACAAGGCGGTCATTCATTGGGAAAACATGTCTGCCCTGCAGGAGGAGTTTCCGCGGGTGGTCTTCTCTGACCAGCTGTTTGCCATTGACCGTGACCGCTTCACATGTACAGGGGGAGTTGCCCCACTGGACTTGATGCTCAACATCATCAAGGACCATCTGGGTCGCGATATCGCGCCCATGATCTCCGAGCAATTCATTCTGGACCGGATTCGTAATGACCAGGACCGTCAGCACATTCCCTTGCAGGCCCGTGTGGGGTTGTTTCACGAGAACCTGATCGAAGCGGCTGCATTGATGGAGGCCAATATTGAAGAGCCCCTGTCGCTGGATGAAATTGCCGCTTTGGTAGGCGTGTCAAGGCGCCAGATTGAGCGACTGTTTAAACGATATGTAGGCCAGGTGCCGACGAAATACTACCTTGACATGCGGCTAAGACGCGCCCGCGAATTGCTCTTGCAGACAGCCCTGTCCATCATGGAGATTGCGGTGGCGTGCGGGTTCCAGTCGCCGCCGCATTTCTCGAAATGCTATCGCAATGTATTCGGCCATACGCCTAGTGCAGAGCGCCAGATCGGTCGGCGCAATATATTGGGAACATCCATCTCGGGGTCATAAAATTAGCGGAAAACAACGGTCCGGCTTCCATTCAGGAATACGCGGTGTTCAACATGAAATCGTACCGCTGCAGCAAGTGCCCGGCACTCTGAATCACGACCCGCGGCCGCCAGCCTTTCGGGTGTATAGGTGTGATCCACACGCTCAACAATTTGTTCAATGATTGGCCCCTCATCCAGATCGGCAGTCACGTAGTGTGCCGTTGCCCCTGTTAGTTTGACGCCTCGTTCGTGGGCTTGATGGTAGGGTTTTGCGCCCTTGAAGCCTGGCAGGAAGGAGTGATGAATGTTGATGGCTTGTCCACGTAGCCGCCGACACAAGTCGTCAGACAGTACCTGCATGTAACGAGCCAGCACGACAAAATCACTACCAGTTTCCTCAACAATCTCCATCAGTCGATTTTCCTGCTGCGCCTTGATTTGCGCCGTCACGGGCAGGTGAATGTAGGGTATGTCGTGTGCTTCAACGAGCTTCATCAGGTCGGGGTGGTTCGACACAACGGCTGCAATATGCATTTTCAGCTCGCCTGTGCGATGGCGGTATAGCAGGTCGTCCAGACAATGATCAAATTTTGACACCATGATCAGGGCGCGGGGTTTTTTCTCCCCATCGTAAATAGCCCACTCCATTTGTTCGTGGTTGGCCACTTCAGCGAACTGGGTACGCAAGCTGTCCAGAGCCGGTGTCTTTTCGGGATCGGCATAAAACGTGGCCCGCAGGAAAAACCGGCCACTCAAGACATCATCGAACTGCTGCATGTCAGCGATATAGCACTGGCGTGAGGCCAGAAAACCGGAAACCGCTGCAACTGTTCCCATACGACTGTCACACGTTGCATTGAGGATGTAGTGGGGTTTGCCCTCAATTGGGACGCTCATGGTGTTGCTTCTCCTGATCAAATTTGGTTGAGACTTGCCGGAAAGATACCCTCGGGTGTGTGGGCAGTTTATGAAACGAGTGGAGAATGGATTGTGTCACTGCGACAGGACCTGGAGTTCTTGCGACGCCGCCTCGAATTTTTATGGGCTATGCGAATGAATTTCGTGTCGTCAGGTGACAACCAAAAGTCGCTAATCTGCCAGCTGTGCCAGGAGGTGCCTCGTACCATTTTCAGCAAGTAAAGCTACCGCGTCTACGCGGGCTCGCGCATGTAATGTAATCGGAGGAGTTTGCCATGGCAGAAGAATTTGATGATCTGGACTTGAGTACCCTCAACGATGAGGATCTGACAGAGCAGGTGCATGATGACCTCTATAACGGATTGCGTGAAGAGGTGGTGGAGGCTACGCAGATTCTGTTGGGCAGGGGGTGGTCAGCAGACCGTGTATTGAACGATGCATTGGTTGAAGGCATGCGTATCGTAGGCGTTGATTTTCGTGACGGTATCCTTTTTGTACCTGAAGTATTGCTGGCAGCGAATGCCATGAAGGGGGGGATGGAAATCCTTCGCCCCCTGTTGGCGGAAACAGGTGTTGAGCCAATTGGAAAGATGGTGATTGGTACCGTAAAAGGGGACATTCACGACATTGGAAAAAATCTCGTCGCGATGATGATGGAGGGTGCGGGTTTCGAGGTGATCGATCTTGGCATCAACAACCCTGTCGAAAAATATCTGGCGGCTCTGGAAGAGCACAAGCCGGACATTTTGGGCCTGTCGGCGCTATTGACCACTACGATGCCATACATGAAAGTGGTGATTGACACATTGAAGGAAAAGGGTCTTCGCAATGACTACATCGTACTCGTTGGCGGAGCGCCACTGAATGAGGAGTTTGGCAAGGCGGTAGGAGCTGATGCCTACTGTCGGGACGCGGGTATTGCTGTCGAGACCGCCAAGACACTCATAGCGGCCCGTCGCGCCGGGGCTGTGGCTTAAGAAGGGTGGTGAACGCCATGGGCGCTGCTGCGGGCACATTGGTTATCGCATGCGGCGCCTTGGCGCGCGAGATTGTCGCTTTGCGGCAGGCTAATGACTGGCCGCACCTGGATGTGCAGTGTTTGCCCGCGGAGTTGCACAACCGGCCAGAAAAAATCCCCGCTGCGGTGCGTGGAAAAATCCGGGCTAACCGGGAACGCTACGCCGCCATGTTTGTGGCCTACGCCGATTGCGGCACGGGTGGTCTGCTTGATGCTGTGCTGAATGAAGAGCAGGTCGAGCGAATCCCTGGCGCACACTGTTACGAATTTTTTGCAGGAAGTACAGTCTTTGAGGCGCTTGCCGCCCGTGAGCCGGGTACTTTTTATTTGACGGATTTTCTGCTGAGGCACTTCGAGCGGCTGGTCATGCACGGCTTGGGTATTGACCGACACCCCGAGTTGTTGAATCAGTATTTTGGCAACTACCGAAGGCTGGTTTACCTGGCACAAGTGAAGTCGCAGCAGGGCATTGCAGACGGGCAGCGGGCTGCTGATCGTCTTGGGCTTGAATATGAATACCGTGTTACGGGTTATGGCGATCTGGAGCACAGCTTGCACCGTGCACATTCAGGGGTTGTTTCATGGCAAAACTGATTGTTATTTCATGGCGGGATGTACCTGCTCAGGTGGTGGTCAAGCTGGGACGGGAAACCGCAAAGGTCCAGCTTTCCCATCGTTTTCAGGAGGCTGTTGACCGGGCGGCTATGCGTGCCGGGAAAGCCAGCTCGGGGGACTATCTGGCCGACTGGAAGCGCAGTGAGCCGCGTCGCTGTGGCGATGATATTCAGGCTGAGGCTGCAGCCGAGGCTGCAAAAATTGAAGCCCGTTATTCAGATGAAGATTTGTTGAGACTGATTCGTGCGCATGGTTTGGAGGAGGTTTCCGGTGCCTCGTCAGAAGCGACAGGGGAAGTCTGATGTACGCAGTTCGACGCTGGTCAGTGCGTCATGCGGCTGGTATGCAGACCTTTTATAACGCGTTCGAGAGGGTGTTTGTTGGACTGCATCCGATCTGGAAGTGGATTGGTTATGACCGGCTGGAAAAGCCGGTTGCTGCGGTAGAAAAAGTGGTGAAAGGCTTTCTCTTTGACTGCCAGATGTGTGGACAGTGCGCTTTGAGTTCTACTGGCATGTCCTGTTCCATGAATTGCCCCAAAAATCTGCGCAACGGTCCGTGTGGTGGTGTGCGTGCCAACGGGAGTTGTGAGGTCAAACCAGATATGCGATGCGTCTGGGTTGAGGCATTTGAGGGTAGTGTGCGCATGCGGGACGGCAGACAGGCTATCCGCGTCGTTCAGGTCGCAGTGGACCGCCGGCTGCAGGGCAAATCCTCCTGGCTGAAAGTCGCCCGGGAACTGTCTGAAACCAGAAAGCTGGAAGAAGCATGAAGTTCGAAGACGAACCGGTGCCCGGCTACCCGCTACCCATACTGCCCGGGCATACTTCTCCTGGCCGGCTGGAGCGTGTTCTGCGCACTGGCGCTTTCGCGGTAACGTCTGAACTTGATCCTCCCGATTCTGCCGATCCGGAAGATGTTTATCGGCGAGCGAGAGTTTTTGACGGGTATGTGGACGCGATCAATGCAACGGATGGCAGTGGTGCCAACTGTCATATGTCAAGCCTCGCAGTATGTGCGCTTCTAACACGCATAGGCTACGCGCCCGTTATGCAAATCTCCTGTCGTGACAAGAACCGCATTGCCATTCAGGGGGACATTCTGGGTGGCGCCGCCATGGGGGTGGCGAACATGTTATGCCTGACGGGCGACGGCGTTCAGTCCGGAGATCATCCACAGGCCAAGCCTGTGTTCGATCTTGACTGCATGTCCTTGCTGGAAATCGGCCGAACCCTCCGTGACGATCATAAATTTCAGAGCGGGCGAAAGGTTACTTTTGCGCCGCGTGTTTTTTTTGGGGCTGCCGCGAACCCGTTTGGGCGACCTTATGAGTGGCGTGCTGAGCGGCTGGCAAAAAAAGTGGCGGCGGGTGCGCAGTTCATTCAGACGCAGTATTGTTACGATGTGCCGCGGCTCAAGGCATTCATGCAGCAGATTGAGGATTTAGGACTGCTCGGGAAAGTGTTTATCCTTGTCGGTGTTGGCCCCTTGCGCTCAGCCAAAGCGGCAGATTGGATGCGAACTAACGTACCCGGCATTCATGTTCCGGACGAGGTGGTCAAACGCATGGCAGGGGCGGAAAAACCCGCGCTGGAAGGGCGTCAGGTCTGCATTGATCTCATTCAGGAAATTCGGGAAATCAAAGGTGTCTCAGGGGTTCATCTGATGGCCTATCGGCAGGAAGAAACAGTGGCCGAAATAATTGAACGATCTGGTGTGCTCAATGGTCGTGTGCCCTGGTATCCCGGGCGGGATACAGAAATCAAAACAGCGAAGGAAACAGCGTGACAGATACCGTTATTAGCTCGGCGACCCGGGAGGTTGTGATTGGGTTCGATCGCCCGTTCGTCATCATTGGTGAGCGGATCAATCCCACCGGACGGAAAATCATGGCTGCTGAGATGATGGCCGGTGACTACAGCCGTGTCATTGCCGATGCATTGGCTCAGGTGGAGGCCGGGGCGCACATGCTGGATGTCAACGCAGGTATTCCTTTGGCGGACGAGCCCGGCATGCTGGCGAAGGCTATCGAGCTGGTGCAGTCGGTTACCGATGTGCCCATCTCCATTGACTCGTCCATTGTTGCGGCACTAGAGGCTGGGCTGGCTGTTTACAAAGGCAAGGCACTGGTCAATTCCGTCACGGGCGAGGAGGACCGGCTGGAAACGGTGTTGCCACTGGTCAAAAAGTATGGTGCTGCGGTGGTTGCCATTTCAAATGACGAAACTGGTATTTCGCAAGACCCCGACGTCCGTTTTTCGGTTGCAAAGAAGATTGTTGAACGGGCCTTCGACTACGGCATTCCTGCGTGTGACATTGTGGTTGACCCGCTGGTGATGCCGATTGGCGCCATCAATCAGGCGGGTGTACAGGTGATGCGGCTGGTGCATCGTTTGCGAACCGAGTTGAAGGTAAATACGACTTGTGGCGCTTCCAATGTGAGTTTTGGTTTGCCTGAACGCAACGGTATCAATGCCGGCTTCCTGACCATGGCAATTGCATCCGGTATGACTTCCGCTATTACCAATCCCATGCATGGTGAGGTTGTAAAAGCCTGTATGGCTGCTGACGTCATGATGGGTCACGACCCGGATTGCATGCGCTGGATACGCAAGTTCCGCGAAGTCCCAACGATGGGTGCTGATGGTGAAATGGGTCGGGGTCGTCGTGAGGGTGGCAGCAGAAGGCGTCGGGAATGACGGATATCGGATTTTTGGCAAAGGCGGGATCGTGAGCGGAAAAGACGCGCTGGTTGTTTTCACACCTTCAGGACGGCGCGGTCGCTTTCCTGTGGGTACGCCGGTTCTTCAGGCGGCACGGTCGTTGGGTGTGGATATTGATTCGGTCTGTGGAGGTCGGGGAATTTGCGGTCGCTGCCAGGTTCTTGTTTCTGAAGGGGAGTTTGCCAAACACGGGCTGGTTTCGCGCGCCGAAAATCTCTCCCCACTGGGAGCTGTAGAGAAGGAATACTGCCGCACACAAGCTATGCAGGATGGTCGGCGGTTGTCCTGCTCTACCCAACTGTTGGGTGATGTGGTCATTGATGTGCCATCGAGCAGTCAGGTGCATAAGCAGGTCGTTCGCAAAGAGGCTGAGGCGCACGACGTGGAGCTCGACCCGCTGATTCGTCTGCATTTTGTGGAAGTGCAGCAGCCGGACATGCATGACCCGTCAGGCGATTTGCGCCGTCTTGAAGATGCGCTTGAATTTGAGTGGCGGTTAACAGAACTGGCTTGTGATGTGATTGTGTTGCAGCAGTTGCAAACAGCTTTGCGTCAGGGCGACTGGAAAGTGACGGTTGCCGTGCATGCCGGCCAGCAAATTGTGGCTGTCTGGCCCGGTTTCCGTGAGCACGTCTATGGCTTGGCCATTGATGTTGGCTCTACAACCATTGCCGCGCACCTGTGTCATCTGGCCTCGGGTGAAGTGGTTGCGTCGGCTGGTGTGATGAACCCTCAAATCCGGTTTGGTGAGGATTTGATGAGCCGTGTTTCCTACGTGATGATGAATCCGGGTGGCGAGAAGGAAATGACTGCTGCGGTCCGCGCCGCCCTGAATGAGTTGGCCGCCGAGGTGTCCGGGCAGGCAGGCATCGTGCCGCAAGACATTCTTGAAGCCACTTTTGTGGGCAACCCCATCATGCATCACCTGCTGCTGGGCATCAATCCGGTGGAGCTGGGCGGTGCGCCCTTTGCGCTGGCGACGGATCGGGCCATCACTCTGTGGGCGGTAGAAATCGACTTTGCCATTCACCGCAATGCGCGCATTTATGTGTTGCCCTGCATTGCCGGCCATGTGGGTGCAGATACAGCAGGCGTAATACTGGCTGAACGCCCTGATTTGTCGGACAAGATCACCTTGCTGGTCGATGTGGGCACCAACGCTGAAATTGTGCTGGGAAACAACCAGCGCCTGCTCGCGTGTTCCAGCCCGACAGGGCCCGCTTTTGAAGGCGCCCAGATCAGTTGCGGGCAGCGGGCTGCTCCTGGAGCCATTGAGCGCGTGCGTATCGATTCACAAACTCTGGAGCCCCGTTTCAAAGTCATCGGCTGTGACTTGTGGTCTGATGATCCGGGCTTTGCACCGGCAGCGGCAGGAGCTGGTGTGACGGGTGTTTGCGGCTCCGGCATCATTGAAGTGCTTGCTGAAATGTACTTGGCCGGCATCATCCTGCATGACGGCACCATCAATGGCGCCATGGCGGTCCGCAATTCACGCATCCAGGCTGATGGGCGTACCTTTTCATATGAACTATATCCGGCCACGGGTTCCGCGCCTGCCTTGAAGGTCATGCAGAACGACGTTCGGGCCATTCAGCTGGGCAAGGCGGCGCTATACGCTGGTGTGCGCCTGCTCATGGAGCGGATGGGTGTGGAGAGAGTGGACCGGATTCGGTTGGCGGGTGCATTTGGCAGTCATATCGATGTCAAGTACGCCATGGTTCTGGGCATGGTTCCCGATTGCGCTCTGGACCAGGTCAGCTCGGCCGGAAACGCCGCCGGAACCGGCGCGCGTATCGCACTGCTGGACCAGCGGTCCCGCCGCAACATTGAGCAACTGGTGCGCCGTGTCGAAAAAATTGAAACGGCGGTGGAGCCACGTTTCCAGGAGTTTTTTGTTGAAGCAATGGCGATCCCGCATTTGACAGCGCCTTTCGAGCGACTGCGTGAAGTTGTGTCATTGCCGGAGCGCGTGGTGATCAGTTCAGAAGCCGGTGCGCGTGGTCGCCGTGCTTCACGTCGTGAACCCAGATCCGGGTAAATACCATGAATAAAACAGCGTCCATTGCGCATTTGCAGCCGCAGGCTGTTCACAATAGCCCTGTCGACAGGAGACTTGAGTTGAATCAGTCATTTTTTAACAGCAACAAGGAGTCAGCATGAAATTGAATATGAAACTGGTTGGTGTCGTTGCCGCTTTGGCAGCCCTGGGTGCCCAGAGCGCGCTGGCAGATGATGCCAGTTGCAAAACCGTTCGGTTCGCAGATGTGGGCTGGAGCGACATCGCCGCAACAACCGGTATGGCATCTGTGGTGCTTGAAGGGCTTGGCTACAAGCCGACTGTGACGATCGCTTCCATACCCATTGCCTTTGCCGGCATGAAAAAGAAACAGATTGATGTGTTTCTGGGTTACTGGAACCCCTCCATGACGCCCCAAATCGAACCCTTCGTGAAAGCCGGTGACATCAAGGTTCTGGAAACGCCGAACCTGGTGGGCGCGAAATACACGCTTGCGGTACCAACGTATCTGTACGACAAGGGCCTCAAGACGTTTGCTGACATTGCCAAATTTGAAAAAGATCTGGGCGGCAAGATTTATGGCATCGAGCCGGGTAATGACGGCAATGCGCTGATTGCCGGCATGATCAAGGACAATAAATTTGGCTTGAAGAGCTTCAAGATGGTGGAATCTTCCGAGGCGGGCATGCTGGTCGAAGCACAGCGCGCTGCCAAAGCCCAAAAAGCCATCGTTTTTCTGGGTTGGGAACCACACCCCATGAACGTGCAGATGAAAATGAGCTATCTGCAAGGAGGTGACGACATATTTGGCCCCAACCTGGGTGAGGCCAAGGTGTATACCGCCATTCCTCCTTCCTATGAAACCCGTTGCCCCAATGTGGCGACCTTCCTGAAGAACCTGCAGTTCACGACGGATATGGAAAACCAGGTGATGGTTCCTATTCTGGAAAAAGTGAAGCCCAATGTAGCCGCCAGAAACTTCCTCAAGAAAAACCCCGCCGTGCTGGATAAATGGCTTAATGGCGTTAAAACTCTTGATGGCAAAGACGGTGCAGCCGCTGTCAAAGGCGCGTTGAAAATCTGATCTCGGACGAGCACACTGCTGCGCGCGTCTGGCGTGCAGCGGTTCGCATTGGATGCGAGGCCGACTGCGGCTCAACCCTGTTGAGCCGCAGTGGTTTTTTATGAATACGAATTTGCAGGCAGAACGGGGTATGTATGACTGAGATGACCGTAACAAGTTTTGTTGACGGGAAACCACTCACCGGAGGGGGGGGGCGATTTGAGACGGTCAATCCGGCCACAGGCAAAGCGCTGGCCAGTGTTTACGACGCCGTAGCGGTTGATGTCGAAGCGGCGGTTGCAGCAGCCCAGCGCGGGTTCGAGATCTGGTCAGCCAAGACTGGTGCAGAGCGTGGGCGTATCCTGCAGCGCGCCGCTCATCTGTTGCGTTCGCGTAATGAAGAATTGGCTGCCCTCGAAGTTCAGGACTGCGGAAAACCGCTGCAGGAAGCGCTGGTGGTGGATGTGCACAGCGGTGCAGACTGCATCGAATACTTCGCCGGTGCTGCAGCTACGCTGGCAGGAGCCCAATATCCGCTGAAGAATGCATTCGCCTATACGCGGCGCGAACCCCTGGGTGTTTGTGTGGGTATCGGGGCCTGGAACTATCCCCTGCAAATTGCCTGCTGGAAATCAGCCCCTGCGCTGGCGGCGGGCAATGCAATGATTTTCAAGCCGTCAGAACTTACCCCAGTCACTGCACTCAAGCTGGCCGAAATATATCTGGAAGCGGGTGTCCCCCCAGGTGTATTCAATGTCTTGCAAGGTCGGGGCACAACCGGCGCCTTGCTGGCTGCCCATCCCGGCGTAGCCAAAGTATCAGTTACCGGCTCGGTGCCCACTGGCAAAAAAGTGATGCAAACGGCTGCAGGCACGTTGAAGCGGGTGACCATGGAGCTGGGAGGCAAATCACCGCTGATCATTTTTGATGACGCGGACATGGAGCAGGCCGTTGCTGCCGCGATGATGGGCAACTTCTACACACAGGGGGAAGTCTGCACAAATTGCACGCGGGTTTTTGTGCAGCGGGGCCTGGCAGACCGTTTCCTTGCCCGGCTTCACGAACGCACCGCGCTGTTGCGGGTTGGCGATCCGATGGATACCGTGACCGAAGTGGGTGCGCTGATTTCTGCAGCCCATACAGACAAGGTGCTGGACTATATTGCCAGTGGCGTAGCTGAAGGGGCGACCTTGTCTTATGGTGGAAAACGGGTTGACGTGCCGGGTCTTGCCGATGGCAACTTTGTTGCACCCACGATTTTCTCCAATTGCAGCGACGATATGCGTATCGTTCGCGAAGAAATTTTTGGCCCTGTTCTGTCCATGCTGGTTTTCGATGAAGAGGCTGAAGTGATCTCGCGCGCCAATGCTTCCCGTTTTGGTCTGGCTGCGGGCGTCTTCACACGTGACCTGGCACGTGGGCACCGCGTAGCAGCGCGCCTCAAGGCGGGCATCTGCTGGATCAACAACTACAACATCACACCTATCGAAATGCCGTTCGGTGGTGCGGGTGAATCAGGTGTCGGCCATGAAAACAGCATGGTTGCGATGGATCATTACACCCAGTTGAAGACGGTGTACGTTGAGTTGGGAGAGGTGGCTTGCGGCTATCGCTGAAAACAAGTGATCATGAAGAACGAAGAATTTGACTACATCATTGTGGGAGCCGGCTCGGCCGGTTGCGTGCTGGCGAACCGGCTGACTGAAGACACGAATGTGCGCGTCTTGCTGCTGGAAGCGGGCGACGGGGACAAGAGCATCTTCATCCACATGCCATCGGCGCTGGCTTACCCGATGGCCAATGAAAAGTACACATGGCTGTACGAATCGGAGCAGGAGCCCTTCATGAACCAGCGCCGGATTCATTGTCCGCGCGGCCGCGTCATTGGTGGTTCGTCGTCCATCAATGGCATGGTTTACATCCGTGGCCATTCGCAGGACTATGACGGCTGGGCCTCGCGGGCGGGGCTTGAAAACTGGACCTATGCAGATTGCCTGCCGTACTTCCGCAAGGCCGAGACACGCGCCAGGGGCGGTGACCTGTATCGCGGCGACTCAGGCCCCCTGCACGTCAGCACTGGAGCCTGCCGCAATCCACTGTACAACGCGTTCATAGAGGCGGGCAAGCAGGCGGGTTACCCTTACACCGAAGACATGAACGGGTATCAACAGGAAGGCCTCGGCCCCATGGACATGACTGTCCACAAGGGGCGACGCTGGAGTACCGCCATGGCGTATCTCCGTCCGGCACTTACGCGCAAGAATCTCAAATTGCAGACACGCAGCCTCGTGACTCATGTCATGTTTGAAGGGCCTGCCGGTGCGCCGCGCGCCGTGGGTGTGGAGGTGTCCCATGGCGGGCAGCTGCAGCAACTGCGTGCAACCCGCGAGGTGATCCTGTCGGGCGGTGCCATCAATTCGCCCCAGCTTCTCCAGCTCTCGGGCATCGGAAATCCGGATGAATTGAAAACCCTCGGTATTGCGGTAACGGTCCCGTTGAAAGGTGTCGGTGAAAACCTGCAGGACCACATGGAGACCTACGTTCAATACGCCTGCAAGGAGCCCATTACCCTTTACTCTGCCCTGAATCCGCTGGTGAAGCTGCGCATTGGCGTTGAATGGTTGCTGTTTGGAACAGGATTGGGTGCCACCAACCATTTTGAGTCAGGCGGCTTTATTCGCAGCGAGGCTGGCGTCAAGCACCCCGATCTGCAATATCATTTTTTGCCAATGGCGGTGCGCTACGATGGCAAGGCACCTGCAACCTGCCATGGCTTTCAGGCTCACGTAGGCCCCATGCGCCCGACCAGCCGTGGCGACGTGAAGCTGCGCAACGCCAAACCGACCACGCCGCCCTTTATCCGGTTCAACTACATGAGTACCGAGCAGGACCGCAAGGAAATGCGGGCCGGTATCCGCTTGACCCGGGAGATATTTGCCCAGACCGCGTTCGACCGTTTTCGCGGTGAGGAGCTGTCACCAGGGCCAGGTGTGCAAACCGACGCCCAGATTGATGAGCACATTCGCGCCAATGCCGAGACTGCGTACCACCCATCGTGCACCTGTCGCATGGGTACGGACGACATGGCCGTTACCGACCATGAAGGCCGGGTGCATGGCGTGCAAGGCCTGCGCGTGGTGGATGCGTCCATCATGCCCGACGTGGTGAGTGGCAACCTGAATGCGCCCACGATCATGATGGCCGAGAAACTGGCCGATGCGATTCGGGGCCGCACACCGTTGCCACGGTCAGGCGCACCTTCGTACATTCACCCCAATTACCTGACGCAGCAGCGCTGACAACCTATGGCTGTGCAACTCAGGTATTGGCCCGAAGACGTGGCCAGGCAGCTCGATCAGCTCATCCACGCCAACGCCCACAGCGGCGCGTTTGCCATCTTTGACGCTGACAACACCTCCTATCAGCACGATCTGGTGGGTGCGCTATTGCCCTTCATGGAGATGCGGGGCGTACTGACGCGGGAGACGATGAATCCGTCGCTCAAACTGATCCCGTTCAAGGACAGCGCCACACATTCCGAGACCTTGCACAGCTATTACCTGCGTCTGGGAGATATTGACGACCAGGTGGGCTACCCCTGGGCGTCCCAAATTTTCTCCGGGTTCACGTTGAAGGAGCTGAAGAAGCAGCTGGACGACCTGCTGGCCTGGGGCAAGCCCATTGCGGTTGAATACTTTGTGGGTGACGAGGTTCAGACCATGATGGTGCATGCACCCCGGCTGCTGCGGGGTCAGCAGGAGCTGTACAACACGCTGATGCAAAACGGCATTGATGTGTTTGTGGTCAGTGCGGCCAGTGAAGAACTGGTCCGCATGGTGCTGGCCAATCCTCAATACGGCTACAACGTGAAACCGGAAAACGTCGTGGGCGTGTCATTGCTGCTCAAAGACCGGCAGGCGGGCACGGTCACCACCGCGCGCAAGCTGATTGCTGAAAACCAATACCAACCTCACAACCTGCTGGACCACGAGTTAACCGCCGCACTGTGGGCGCCCATGCCCTGGTATGAAGGCAAGCAGGCGGCCATACACACCTATGTCCACCCCTGGAAGAGGCCGATTCTGGTGGCGGGCGACACACCTGACAGCGATGGCCCCATGCTGTTTCGTTCGCCCGATGTGGAGCAGGGCGCCCTTCGGCTGTTCGTTTCGCGCAAAGACAGTGCGCTGGATAAAATGAAGTCTTTGCAGGCGCGGCATGCAGCTGATCAACTGGCGCATGGCCTGCCCATCACCGCAGACCGCAACTGGCTGGTGGTGACGCCCGAGCAAATTCAATAACCACTCACGCCATGACCACAGCAAACTCTTCACCGTCCAATCGTTTCACCCGGCTGCTTGCGTCGCGCCCCTGGCTGCTGGCCGACGGCGCCACCGGCAGCAACCTCTTTGAAGTAGGCTTGCAGTCAGGTGATGCGCCCGAGCTTTGGAACACCGATCACCCGGAACGCATTGCCAACCTGCATCGCAGCTTTGTGGATGCCGGTGCCGACATCATCCTGACCAACAGTTTTGGTGGCACCAGGTATCGGCTGAAATTGCACAAGGCGGAAGACCGTGTGGCCGAGTTGAATGAGGCTGCCGCACGCATTGCCCGGCAGGTTGCAGATGCTGCAGGGCGCGAAGTGGCAGTGGCGGGCAGCATGGGCCCCACCGGCGAAATCATGGAGCCTATTGGCCCACTCACCTTTGATCAGGCCAGGGAAGCCTTTGCCGAGCAGGCGCGCAGCCTGAAGGCGGGCGGCGCCGATGTGTTGTGGATCGAGACCATGTCGTCGCGCGAAGAGGTGGAAGCCGCCGTTGCAGGTGCGGGCACCGTGGGCCTGCCCATCGTCTGCACGCTGAGCTTTGACACCAATGGCCGCACGATGATGGGCATCTCGCCCAGCGACTTCGCCGGCATCGAAAAATCACTGGTGCCCCGGCTTGCCGCCTGCGGCACGAACTGCGGCGTGGGCGCGTCTGAAGTGGTGGCGTGCATCCACAACCTGACCACCGCCATGGGCCCGGATGTGGTGCTGGTGGCCAAGGGCAACTGCGGCATCCCGCAGTATGTGGACGGCGCCATTTGCTACAACGGCACACCGGAGCTGATGGCCGTCTATGCGCGCATGGCGCTGGACGCTGGTGCCCGCATCATCGGCGGGTGCTGCGGCACATCCGCCAAACACCTGCGCGCCATGCGTGATGCGCTGGATGCGCACACCAAAGGCGCCGCGCCAGAGCTGGAAACTATTGTGAGCATGTTGGGTGACGTATCCACCGGCGCACGGGCGCAGTGGGGCGGTGAGCTGAGTCGCGCTGGCGGCGCGGCGGCGGGGGCGAACCTCAAACGTGGCAGTGGCCGGCGGCCAGCTACGGGTTCATCTGGCGTTTGAGCTTTTGACCCCAACCCCGGAATGGGTCGGATGGGTCGATCGACCAGTCGTCCGGAAAGTAGGGATTGAACCACCTTGTTAACTTCAGCTTCCTACTTGATCGGGGTGGACACCGGTGGTACCTGCACCGATGCGGCCATCATCGAGATTGCAGGGCACCGTGTTGTTGCATCGGCCAAAGCCATCACGACTAAAGGTGACCTTGCCATCGGTGTGGTGCAAGCCATTACGCAGGCCATAGCCAAACTGCCGCAAGGGCTGCGTTCACACGACATTTCCATGGTGTCAGTGTCCACAACGCTGGCAACCAATGCCGTGGTTGAAGGTCACGGTAGCTCGGTAGGTGTGGTATTGATTGGCTTTGATTCGCTTATGGTGCAAAAAACGGGGATTGACAGGGCGTTCCCCGGCATTCCGATAGAAGTCATTGCAGGTGGACATGACCATAACGGGCATGCGCCAGTGCCACTTGATTTGCCTGCCCTTGAAAGAGTGCTCGAACGCGTGGCGAACAAAGTTGATGCATTTGCCGTGGCCTCCACTTTTGCCGTGCGAAATGCCGAGCATGAGATTGCCGCACGGGACCTGATTGTGTTACGCACCGGCAAACCGGTGACGTTGTCATCAGAGTTGTCATCGTCGCTGGATGCCCCACGCCGGGCATTGACTGCGGCGCTGAATGCCCGGCTTATCTCACGTGTGGCCACGTTGATTGAGGCCGTCAGCCGTGCCATGGTGCAGTTGCACATGCACTGCCCGCTGATGATTGTGAAGGGTGACGGCACGCTGGCGCTGGCTGAAACCGTGGCCACCCGCCCCATTGAAACCGTGTTGTCCGGCCCCGCCGCCAGCCTGGTGGGTGCGC
Organism: Pseudomonadota bacterium; assembly: GCA_046050465.1. Taxonomy (GTDB): domain Bacteria; phylum Pseudomonadota; class Gammaproteobacteria; order Burkholderiales; family Burkholderiaceae_C; genus Egaibacter. Next base: position 56,241 of record JBJOPS010000020.1, read on the forward strand.
AGTGGCTCTCGGGTTTGCAGAGCTTCATCATGTCCGACATGGGCGGCACCACTACGGATTTGGGCGTGCTTATCGACGGGCGGCCCCGGGTCACGCAAGAGGGCGCAGAAGTGGGCGGCTGGCGCACCATGGTGCGCGCCATTGACGTGCGTACCATCGGGCTGGGCGGCGACAGCGAAGTGGCGCTTGGCCCCAACGGGAAAATCACCATCAACCCGCAGCGCATCGTGCCGGTGGCGCTGATTGGCGCGCGTTACCCCGGCGTGCTGGCTCTGCTGGAGGCCGACCTGGCCGATGTGGCGGGTGGTGGCTCCATGCATGGCCGTTTTGTCTTGCTGCCGTTTGGTGCGCGTGAAGGTGTGTCCACTGGAGAGCTGACGCAGCGCGAGGCCGAGGTGCTGCGCCTCATTACCGAGCAGCCCCAGCCGCTTCGCAAAATTGCAACGTCCATGACCGCCCAGCGCGCCATCGCATCGCTCAAGAAAAAAGGGCTGGTGCAAATCAGCGGATTCACGCCGTCTGACGCCGCGCACGTGCTGGGCCTGCAGGCCAACTGGTCAACACCTGCCGCGCACATGGCAGCGCAGCTGGGCTGCCGCCTGCGCGAGATGAAATTCCCCACGCCCGAGCGCACCGAACAATTCGCCCACGATGTGTGGAGCGAAACCGTGCGCCTTACCGGCCGCGCCATTCTGGAAACCGCCTTCGGCATGAGTCTGGACTCGAATGTGGGTAACGATCGGCTGGCCAATGCCGTGTGTGCCGGCGAGCCCGCCGTGGGACTGGCCCGCGTGAGCATGGCGCCCACCATTCCCGTAGTGGCCGTAGGCGGCCCGGTGAAGGTGTATTACGGTGAGGTGGGGCAGCGCCTGGGCTGCCAGATGGTGTTCCCCAGCTACTGCGATGTGGCCAACGCTGTGGGCGCGGCCACCGGCGTGGTGGCGCAATCGGTCACCGTGCGGGTGGACGGCGACGGCAGTGGCCTCTTCAAGGTGCACGCCACCGTGGGCACGCAGCAGTTCACAGACCCCGCTGCCGCGCTGGAAGCCGCCACCCGGTTGGCCCGGCAGTCAGCCCGCGACGCAGCCGTGGCCATGGGCGCTGAGGAACCCGAGGTGAAGATCAGTCTGGTCAAACAGATGCTGCCCAACGCCACCAGCGATGCGGGTTTGCTCGAAGCGGTGATCGTGGCAGAGGCGATCGGGCGGCCGAATGCAGCGGTGTTTTCGGTGGATTGACGGGGTTGTTTTTGCGACTTTTGTAGATTGAATGCTAGCTAATTAATAGCTGTTTACGTATATATTTAAAGGGCCAAGAGCCAATTTAATGCCTGAAACAGAGTCATTTTTTCTTGTGATGACCTGTTGCAAGGGGTTTATCGCGCTGCGAATTGGAGAGGGCGGCGGGCTCGGACCGGATTGCGGACATGGAGTTCATCAGCAATCGAGCGAAAGCGGCTTGCGTTCGAGCGCGTAAAACGGGCCTTTGCAATTCTTTGGTGAGCGTGACAATTTGCCGGTTGCGGCGTCCAGAGGGCAGTGCAGACTGCCTTCGAATCTTCCAGACCACTTCCACGCTTGCTGGCGCTGATCAGCCATTCATGAGTTTTGCGAAAAGCGGCTGATGCAGCCACCTCGGTGTCGCCCAAATCATGGCAAGGGCGAATTTGTTGTTGAAGCCGGGAACGACACTGATGCGTCCAGCTTCGAGCGCCTTGATACCAGCACGCACCACCGGCTCGGGCTTCATCATCAGCAACTTCAGTGCGAAGGTGATCTGCTGCTGCGCGGCCTGTGCAAAACCCGTGTCAGACATGCCTGGGCACAGCGATGTAACAGTGACGCCATCGCGCTTGAATTCGCGGCGCAAGGCATCTCCCAGGCGCAAGACATAGGCTTTGGAGGCACTGTATACGGCCATATCCTCTACGCCGAGATGGGACAACAGGCTGGCGACCAGCAGGATCTGCCCGCGCTTGCGCCTTCTCATGTCCTGGCCAAAGAGGTGAGTCATTGCCGTGAGGCTGGCGACATCCAGATGGATCATGGACAGCGCGGCATCCAGCTGGCAGTCCAAAAACCTCCCCTGCAAACCATGCCCCGCGTTGTTGATCAGTACGTCGACCTCGACACCGCGCTGCGCAAGACGCCAGTGGAGTTCGGTCACGGCCGCAATGTTGGAAAGATCGACCTGTTCGACAAGTACCTCAATCTTGTATTGCTGGCGCAAGGCCTCAGCCAATGCTTCGAGGCGATCCAGTCTGCGTGCCACCAGCACGAGACGATGGCCACGTCGGGCATATTGCCTGGCGAACTCTTCACCGAAGCCGCTTGATGCGCCCGTGATGAGTACGGTGGAATTTGGCGTGGTCATAGTGTGTTCTCTAAAAGGGGATTTATTGGGCATGCGCGGTACCGCTGACTTTGCGTCCGGTGGCATATGGCACTTCAGCGAACCTTGATCACAACCTTGCCTTTGGCACGTCCGCTTTCGACGTAGGCCAATGCCTCGTTGGTTGATTCGAATGGAAAAACCTTGTCGATGACCGCGCGTATGGCACCAGACTCGATCAACGGTGTGATTTGCCGCAGCTGACTTCCACTGGCTTTCATAAACAGGAACGAGAAGCCGACACGGAGGCGTTTCGCTTGCCTCCTGGTGCCAAAGCTGAGAACGCGCATCACCTGTTTCACAAACCATGGGGCCTTGATTTCTCCAGCAAATGCCGGATCGGGTGGTCCAGAGATGGAGATAAGTTTTCCACCAGGCTTGAGCACACTCAGGGACTTCACAAGGGTCTTGCCATCCTGGCTGTTCAGAACGATGTCATAGTCACTCAGGACCTTTTCGAAATCGTCTTTTTTGTAGTCGATCACGACGTCAGCGCCCAGATTCTTCACCCACGCCACATTGCTCGTGCTGGTTGTGGTGGCCACGGTTGCGCCCAGATGCCTGGCTAACTGGATGGCAAAAGTGCCCACACCACCAGAGCCAGCCTGAATGAAGACCTTCTGCCCCTTCTTCAGATGGGCACGTCCGACCAGTGCCTGCCAGGCAGTCAAAGCCACCAGGGGAATGGAGGCAGCTTCTTCCATGGTGAGATTCTTCGGCTTGAGCGCGAGAGAGTCTTCTTTGACGGCGACGAACTCCGCGAAGGTGCCGATTCTGAAGTCATCGGGCCTGGAGTAGACCTCGTCACCGACTTTGAACTGCCGCACATGGGGGCCAACCCGAGTTACAACCCCGGCCACGTCGTGGCCCAGGACGAACGGCGTAGGGTAAGGCAGGATGAGCTTGAATTCGCCGCCCTTGATCTTGGAGTCCAGCAGGTTCACGCCAGCGGCATGAACCTGCACCAGAACCTCGTCGTCACACAGCTGCGGTGTCGACAGGTCTGCCTTGCGCAGCGCGTTCTTTTTCCCATAACGATCAACGGTAAATGCCTGCATGGTTTTTACTCTTCTCAAAAAATGGCGTGGCAAAAATGAACGGATTCTTCAATGGTGAAATTTCGCATGATGTTCATCATATCCATGAGCAAAAAAATATTAGTCGATGGACGTGGCTTTGGCGCAAGCCAGGCTCTTCAAGGTCGCGCTGCACAACGCGTCTGACAAGGCCGTGTCATCGACGGCGCGGGCCAGCATCAACGTGCCAACCATCGTGGCCACCGTCACCAGCGCGCGCTCATGTGCACTGGGTTGTCCCCAGTCCGGGAACTGGCGTGCGACGAGATCAATCATCTCTTTGATGCGGCGCGTGGCTGCAAGCCGCACCTCAGGCGATTGGCGTGGCATTTCAGAACCCAGGGCCGACACCGGACAACCAGTCTCAATGCCTGCAAGATGCTCCTTGGAGAGGTAGACCTGCAAGAGAGCCTGCAACGCCTGATCTGGTGGTACTGCGGCGACGACACTGGCCGCAAGGGCGTTGGATTCAGCACCCGCATGGTCTGCCGCCTTGGCCAGCATGGCTTCGCGGGATGCAAAGTGGGCATAAAAAGCGCCATGCGTCAGCCCCGCCTCCTTCATGATGTCTGCTACCCCCGTACCGGCGTAACCGCTTCTACGGATAGCGCGTGCAGCGGCATTGACGATTCGCTCGTGAGAAGCCTCTTTGGCACTTGATCGGGTTTCGGTCTTTGCTTTTGGCATGATTTGTATCATGCCAAATACTTCTCTGTTTAGCAAATGGACTTTGAATGGCGTATCTGCCGTGTGAATGAACGCCCGCTTCAGCCAAGTCCGGTCTGCATTGGTGACTTCGCGTGGCGGCTACAAACCGTCAATGCTTTGGATGCAAAAAGTGCAAGTTGAAGGCGCAATTGCACTCGCAAGTTACGTACCGGCTTGTGTCGGGTACTTTTCTGTTTGCGCCGCCTGTGCATGGAGCCATGTCAGGAATGCTTCAACGGCAGGTCGTTTCGAGTGCCGCTCAGGGTACACGGCAAAGTGAGCCTTGACGCGAACGGCCAGTTCCGTGCCGAATAGTGGCTTGAGTTTGCGCTGGGAGAGGTGTGCACCGGCGTTCACCACGCTTTCCAGGGCCACCCCCAACCCCTGAGTTGCGGCATCCAATGACATTTGTGCGCGGTCAAAGCGCACCGGAAAGCGTTCTGGTGCATGTAGCGATGTGAATTGCCCAAACCAGTCCGACCACTGCACAACGCTCACATTGCTCTGAATCAGCGGCACATCCAGCAACTGCTCTACGCGTTTGAGTCGATGCTCGCGAATAAATGCCGGACTAGCCAAGGGAATGATGGCTTCTTCAAACAATGGCTCCACAACCAGATCGCCCCACTGAGGCACACCATAGCGAATGTCGATGTCCGCCTGGCCCAGGGCAAAGTCGCTAGGCGTGTGCGCGGCAGACAGGTTGAGTGAAATCTCGGGGTATGCCTCTGCAAAGCCGCGTAGCCTGGGGATCAGCCACAAGCTGGCAATGCTGGGGGCTGAATGGACATAGAGGCTGTTGCGAACGCCTTGCCGCAAATCGTCAGTGGCGGCGCAAATGGCGGACAGTGCCGCACCCACCTTCAAAAGATAGTGCTCACCGGCTGGACTCAGGCGCACGCTATGTGCGCTGCGCTCAAAAAGGCGAATGTCCAGCTGCGATTCCAGACGTGCAATCTGATGGCTGATGGCCGATGGTGTCAGGTGTAATTCGGTGGCGGCCAGCGCAAAACTGCGCCTGCGGGCCACCGCCTCAAAGGCTTGCAGGCCGGAAATGGGAGGCAAAGCAGACATAGGGAGAACCCTTGCGTCAGATGATGTCTTGTCATCTTAAATTGAAAAACTATCGCTTGTCGTAACCTTAAACCAAAACCAGAATTCTGCCAACAAAGTTCCTTTCTATTCGAAAAGCGAGATGGGCAACATGCTTCTAACAAACAAAGTAGCCGTTATTACCGGAGGCGCAGGCCTCAATGGGCTGGGCTTCGCCACAGCCCGCCAGATGGCCGCTCAGGGTGCGCGAGTCGTGATTCTGGATCTGGAGCGGGCCAACCCGGCCGAAGTAGCTACTCGGCTCGGGGCGGGTCATTTTGGGTTTGTCACCGACGTTACAAAGAAAGACCAGTGTGATGCCGCCGCCGCCGCCATTCTGGCCCAGTACGGGCAGATCGACATTCTGGTAAACAACGCCGGAATTACCCAACCGGTAAAAACACTGGAGATTACCGGAGCGGACTACGACCGCATTCTTGATGTGAGTTTGCGAGGCACGCTGTATATGTCCCAAGCGGTTATTCCGGCGATGCGCACACAAAGGTCTGGCTCAATTATCTGCATCTCATCAGTATCTGCCCAACGTGGCGGCGGTATCTTTGGCGGCCCTCACTACTCTGCGGCCAAGGCGGGTGTTCTCGGACTTGCCAAAGCGATGGCACGCGAGTTTGGAGTAGATGGTATTCGGGTTAACTGCATCACCCCCGGTTTGATAGAAACCGACATCACTCAAGGCAAGCTGGGCGATGCCAAAAAGGCCGAAATTTCTTCCACCATACCGTTGGCACGACTCGGACGTCCAAGCGATGTTGCCGGTGCCTGCATTTTTCTCGCCAGCGACCTTTCTGCCTATTGCACCGGCATCACGCTCGATGTCAATGGCGGCATGCTCATTCACTAACTTGCATCACAACACAGGAGACAAACATGAATAAATTTTCCACCTTCCGTCGCACCACCCTGATCACCGCTTTGCTCGGCATCAGTGGCTTTGCCATGGCGCAAGCCACGGTCAAGCTGACATTGGGTCACGGTGCTGCAGCGGGAAACCCGCGCCATGAGGCGTCGGTGAAGTTCGCTGATCTGGTGAAAGCCAAAACCAGCGGCCGTGTAGAGGTGCAAGTTGCTCCATCCGCCCAGCTGGGCGATGACGCCGCCATGGTGACTGCACTGCGCACCGGTGCGCTGGACATGAGCGCCAACTCGCAAGGCGCTGTGTCAGTGGCTGTGCCCGAGTACGCGGCCTATGGTATGCCTTTCATGTTTTCTTCGCCGGCACAGGCCTTCAAGCTGCTGGACGGCCCGCTGGGGCAGGAGCTGGCGCAGAAGTCGGCTGACAAGGGGATGGTGTTGCTGGGCACCTGGGATAACGGCATCCGCCAGATGACCAACAGCAAACGCCCTATCACCAAGGTCGAGGACATGAAGGGCCTGAAGATGCGCGTGCCGCCAGATGCCACACTGGTGGATATCATGCAGGCGCTGGGTGCCGAGGCACAGCAGATCAAGTTTGCCGAGTTGTACGTGGCCCTGCAGCAGGGGGTGGTGGACGGCCAGGAGAACCCGCTGGTCAACATCCACGCCAGCAAGTTGTATGAAGTGCAAAAGTACCTGGCACTGACCAACCACCAGTTCCAGATGACACCCTTCCTGATGAGCAAGCGCACCTGGGACAAGCTGTCCGAGGCCGACCGCAAGGCTGTCACCGAAGCTGCTGCCGAAGCCACCGCGCTACAGCGCAAGCTCTCGGCCGACGCGGATGCCAAGTTGCTTGACGAGCTCAAGGCCAAGGGTGTGCAGGTGACCCTGGTTGACAAGGCGGCTTTTGCCAAAGCCACGTCAGCGGTGGATGACAAATGGCTCACCACCCCGATTGCTCCGTACCTGAAGAAAGTGATTGCTGCAGCGCGCTGATCATCGCAGCGCACTCGCCCATCCATCTGCAATGGTTTGCACGGGACAAGCCCCGCGCAGCACAAGGAGACTCCCGATGCAATTCATCGAACGGGTCGTAGTCGGCCTGTGCCGCCTGCTGCTATGGATCAGCACGACCGTCATTTTCGTGATCCTGGTGGCCAACACCGTGTTGCGCTACGCCACCGGCAGCAGCCTGCAGTGGGCCAACGAGGTGCCCGAGCTGCTCTTCCCCTGGCTGGTGATGTCGGGTGTGGTACTGGCTGCTGGCCAAGGCGCCCATATCACCACCAGCTTCCTGATGGATGCGGTGCCCGCCCCGCTGCGCCGCTGGACCGCCATTGCCACCTGGCTGCTGGTGGCCGGCCTATACAGCACCCTGGCCTGGGCCACTTTCCAGATGCTGGAGATCGTGCACGATGAAAAGTCGCCCATCCTGCAAGTGCCCGGTTCACTGACCTATGGCTGCGTGATGGGTGGACTGCTGATGCTGGCCGTGCTGGCCTGTCAGTCAGCCTGGAAGGCCCGGGTTACCCAACCCCGGGAGAGGGGCCCTCTTGAAGAGCAAGCCGCACCCGAGGCGCACTGGTAAGCCCTCCCCGCACGCAAAGGAATACCCCATGAGTGCTCTCATTCTTCTTGTCTTTCTCGGGGCGGCCGTACTGGCCGTACCCATTGCCCACGCCTTGCTGATGGCGGCCATGACGGCGGCAGCCACCTCCGATCGCGTGCCACTGGACATGCTGGTGCAGCAGATGGTAGCCCAGGTGCAGAGCTTCCCGCTGATCGCCATTCCCTTCTTCATGCTCACCGGCTCGCTGATGATGGGCGGGCGCCTGGGCGCCGCGCTGGTGGGGGTGTTGTCCACGCTCATCGGGCGCTTCCACGGCGGCCCGGCGCAGGTGGGCGTGCTCTCGTCCACGCTGTTTGGTGGTGTGTCCGGCTCGGCTGTGGCCGATGCTTCGGCGATTGGTTCGTTGCTCATTCCCTGGCACAAGCGTCTGGGCTACCCGCCCGCCTTTTCCGCCGCCACTTTGGCCGCCGCGGCCACCATCGACATCCTGATCCCGCCCTCAATCCCGATGATCCTGTTTGCGCTCACGGCCAATGCCTCGATTGCGGCACTGTTCGTCGCAGGCATCCTGCCCGGCTTGCTGATGTGTGGCGGTTTCATGTTCATGTGCTGGTGGGTGGGCAAGCGCCGTAACTTCCCGCGAGATCTCACCCCCATCGACTGGGGCGTGTTCCGCGTGCACCTGCTGTACGCCGCGCCTGCCCTGTTGCTGCCGGTGTTGATTGTGTTGTTTCTGCGGTTTGGCATTGCCACGCCCACCGAAGTGGCGGTCTTGTCCACGCTCTACGCGGCTGTGGTGTCGATGTTGATTTACCGGGACCTGTCCTTCAAACGCCTGAACGATGCCGTGGTCAGCGCCGGTCTGGCCACCGGGGTGGTGCTGCTGGTCATCATGTCATCGGCCGCCATCGGCTGGCTGCTGACTTACGACCAGATGCCCGCTGGCATTGCGAACTGGGTCACGCAAAACGTGCACCAGGACTGGGTGGTGATCCTCATCATGAACCTGATGATGCTGCTCCTGGGCATGTTCATCGACCTGCCAGCTGCGGTGTTGTTGCTCACGCCCGTCTTCCTGCCCCTGGCCGCCAGCATCGGCATGGACCCGGTGCAGCTCGGCATCATGATGGTCGTGAACCTGGCGGTGGGGCTGTACACGCCGCCGGTGGGCACCACGCTCTTCATTACCAGCGCGCTGGCCAAAGTCAAAGTGGGCCAGACGGTGCGCGAGCTCGGGCCCTTTTATCTGGTGGCCTTCCTGGTGCTGGCCCTCGTGTCCTATGTTCCTGCAAGCATTTTGCGGTGATCTCCTCTTTCCCCTGCGGAGCAAAATATGACTTCATCTACTGACAAACTGCCTGCGCTTGCCCAGTGCGCCTACCGCATCCGTCGCTACGCCCTGCGCATGGGCGAGGTACAGGGCCAGGGCTACATCGGCCAGGCCCTGGGTTGGGCCGACGTGCTGGCCGTGGCCTACGGCCATGCCATGCAGATTCGCCCCGAAGACCCCACCTGGGAAGGGCGCGACCGCTTCCTGCTCTCACACGGCCACTACGCCATCGCCCACTATGCAGCGCTGATTGAGGCCGGGGTGATTCCGCAAGAAGAACTGGAAACCTACGGCGGCGACGATAGTCGCTTGCCCATGAGCGGCATGGCCACCTACACCCCGGGCATGGAAATATCCGGAGGCTCGCTGGGGCAGGGCCTGCCGATTGCGGTGGGCATGGCGCTGGGCCTGCGGCACAAAAACAACCCGGCCTATGTCTACAACAGCATGAGCGACGGCGAGCTGGACGAAGGCTCCACCTGGGAGGCCGCCATGTCCGCCGCGCACCATAGTCTGGCCAACCTGATCTGCCTGGTCGACATCAACAACCAGCAGGCCGACGGCCCCAGCAGCAAGGTATTGGGCTTCGAGCCGCTGGCCGACAAATGGCTGGCCTTTGGCTGGCACGTACAGCGCGTGAACGGCAACGATCTGGCCGCCGTGCTGGCCGCCTTCGACACGGCGCGCAACCTGAAGGACGCCAAACCCCGCGTGATCCTGTTCAACACGCTCATGGGCAAAGGCGTGCCGTTTCTGGAAACCCGCGACAAAAACCACTTCATCCGCGTGGACCCACCCGAGTGGCAGCAGGCCCTCACCGTTCTCGACCAGACCGCACCCGAAGGAGCCGCTGCATGAACACCACCACCGTACTACCCCGCCCTCGCCTCACCACCTCGGCCATGATTGCCTCCATTGCCTCCGAGGGGCAAAAGGTGGTCGCAGCGCCCTTTGGCAAAGCCCTGGTGGAGCTGGCAGCCCAGCGCCCCGAAATCGTTGGCCTGTCGGCAGACCTGAGCAAATACACCGACATGCACCTGTTCGCGCAGGCCTACCCCGAGCGATTTTTCCAGATGGGCATGGCCGAACAGCTGCTGATGGCGGCTGCCGGTGGCATGGCCAAGGAAGGCCTGCTGCCTTTTGCCACGACGTATGCCGTGTTTGGTACGCGCCGGGCCTATGACTTCATCCACCAGGTGATTGCCGAGGAAAATCTGAACGTGAAGATGTGTTGCGCCCTGCCGGGCCTGACCACTGGTTACGGCCCCAGCCACCAGGCCACCGAAGACATTGCCATGATGCGGGGCATCCCTGGCCTGACCATCGTCGACCCATGCGATGCACTAGACATCCAGCAGGCCGTGCCGCAGATTGCAGCCCACAAAGGCCCCGTCTACATGCGTCTGCTGCGCGGCAATGTGCCGATGGTTCTGGATGAAGTGCAAGGCTACCAGTTTGAGCTGGGCAAGGCCAAAATGCTGCGCGAAGGCGCCGATGTGCTGGTCATCTCCAGCGGCATCATGACCATGCGCGCTTTGGAGGTGGCTACTGACCTGGCAAGAGACAACGTGGGCGTTGCAGTTGTGCATTGCCCCACGATCAAGCCACTGGACGAAGCGGCCATTCTGGCTGCGGTGCGTCACAAGCACCGATTGGTGGTGGTGGCTGAAAACCACTCCATCGTGGGCGGTCTGGGTGAAGCTGTTTCGAGCGCACTACTGCGCAATCGCGTGCAGCCAGCAGGCTTTGAGTTGGCTGGTTTGCCCGACCAGTATCTTGATGCTGGTGCGTTGCCTACGCTCCACGATCGCTACGGCATCAGTCGCGAAGTTTTGGGTCAACGCATCCTGAAGTGGTTGCGCTGATTTCAGGAGCAACAGCAGCCGCGCGGCACCTGCTGTTGCGCTTTGAGAAGGGTGGCTAATCAGCATGGATGGCGAATTTCCCGTTCGTGAATGCCATTCGTCACCCCCGCATCGTCACCCGCGTAGCCCAGCTGCGCCGCCTGTGCGCCGACCTGCGAGCCCGCCTGGCCGCCAGCCAATCCACCCAGGCCCATCTGGCCGAGGCGCGGGTGCAAGAGGCGGCCTGATTTTTGGTAACAAATTGGCCTTGGCCCTTGTCGGTATTGCGTGAGAAGCTATTAAATAAGTAGCAATTGCAATTTATGCCGGATCATCCATTGCAGCCGCTGGGCAAGACCCGTTTCACCGGGTCAAATCGGCTCGGCTTTTGTGTGGTTTTTGCCTCAAGCCGTTCCCGCCTTCACCTTGAGCCGCCAGGCATGCAGCAGCGGCTCGGTGTAGCCGCTGGGCTGCGCCAGCCCCTTGAACACCAGATCGCAAGCCGCCTTGTAAGCCGCTGACGTGCTGAAGTTGCCCGCCATGTTTTTGTACAGCGGGTCGCCCGCGTTTTGCTTGTCCACCACGGCGGCCATGCGCTCGAAGGTTTCTTTCACCTGGGCTTCGGTCACCACGCCGTGCAGCAGCCAGTTGGTCATGTGTTGGCTGGAAATGCGCAGCGTGGCGCGGTCTTCCATCAGGCCCACGTTGTGAATGTCGGGCACTTTGCTGCAGCCCACGCCCTGGTCGATCCAGCGAACCACGTAGCCCAGAATGCCCTGCGCGTTGTTGTCCAGCTCCTGCTGTTTTTCGGCATCGCTCCAGTTGGGCGTGGCGGTGACCGGGAAGGTCAGCAGGCCGTTGAGCAGGGTTTTGATTTCTTTGGCGGCATCGAGCTTTTCCAGACCCTTTTGCACCTTGCTGACCTTGACCTGGTGGTAGTGCAGCGCGTGCAGCGTGGCGCCCGTGGGGCTGGGCACCCAGGCGGTGTTGGCTCCCGCTTTGGGGTGGGCAATTTTTTGCTCCATCATGGCTTTCATCAGGTCGGGCATGGCCCACATGCCTTTGCCGATTTGCGCCTTGCCGCGCAGGCCACAGGATAGGCCCACCAGTACGTTGCTCTTCTCATAAGCGGCAATCCAGGCGCTGGTTTTCATGTCGCCCTTGCGGATCATCGGGCCAGCCAGCATGGCGGTGTGCATCTCGTCGCCAGTGCGGTCCAGGAATCCGGTGTTGATGAAGGCCACGCGTGATTTAGCCGCTGCGATACAGGCCTTCAGGTTCACGCTGGTGCGGCGCTCTTCGTCCATGATGCCGAGTTTGACCGTGCTGTCTTTCAGGCCCAGCACTTTTTCCACGCGGCTGAACAGCTCGGCGGCAAAGGCCACTTCGGCTGGGCCATGCATCTTGGGTTTGACGATGTAGACGCTGCCTTTGCGCGAGTTGCGGATGGCGTCCTTCTTGTTGCGTTTCAGGTCATGCATGGCAATGGTGGTGGTGACCATCGCGTCCAGAATGCCTTCGGGGATTTCTTTTGTGGTGCCGTCTGCGGCGGTGTACAGCACGGCCGGGTTGGTCATCAAGTGGCCCACGTTGCGCACAAACATGAGTGAGCGGCCGTGCAGCGACACCGTTTTTCCCTTGGGTGAGGTGTACACACGGTCAGGGTTCAAGCCGCGGGTGAACGTGGTGCCGCCCTTGCTGACGGTCTCGGTGAGTGTGCCTTGCAGAATGCCCAGCCAGTTGCTGTAGCCCAGCACCTTGTCGTCAGCGTCCACGGCGGCGACCGAGTCTTCCAGGTCCAGAATGGTGGACAGCGCCGCTTCCAGCACCAGGTCGCTCACACCGGCGGGGTCGCTCTTGCCAATGGCGGTGCTGCGGTCGATTTGGATATCCAGGTGCAGGCCGTTGTGTTGCAGCAGCACGCTGGATGGCGCGGACATCTTGCCCTGATAACCGATGAACTGTTTGGCGTCTTCCAGCCCGCTGCTCTTGCCGCCCTTGAGCGCCACCACCAGCTTGCCGCCCTTGACCGAGTAGCCCACCGAGTCAATGTGCGAGCCCTTGGCCAGTGGTGCTGTGCGGTCCAGCACGTAGCGTGCATATTCGATCACCTTGGCACCGCGCACCGGGTTGTAGCCCTTGCCTTTTTCAGCGCCGTCTGCTTCAGACAACACATCGGTGCCATACAGCGCGTCATACAGACTGCCCCAGCGTGCGTTGGCGGCGTTCAGCGCGTAGCGTGCGTTCAGGATGGGCACCACAAGCTGCGGGCCGGCCTGCTTGGCCAGCTCGTCGTCCACATTGCTGGTGGTGGTGGTCACGTTTTTGGGCACGGGCACCAGGTAGCCAATTTTTTCCAGAAAGGCCTTGTAGGCCTTCATGTCGCTAGGGCTTTTGGAATCACCCGTGGTGATCGGCCCCGGATTCGCCTTGTGCCAGGCATCCAGCTCGGTCTGCAGGCGGTCCCGCTCGGCCAGCAGGGCGATGTTCTTCGGGGCCAGATCGGCCACGATGGCATCAAAACCTTTCCAGAACGTGGCGCTGGCCACACCGGTGCCGGGCAACACCTTGTCTTCAATCAGTTGGTACAGGTTGCTGGCTACCTGCAGGCGGTGGACGCTGGTGCGTGCGGTCATGGGTTTTCTCCTGGGAAATCAGTGGTCAAAAAAATGAGAGGACATCGCGCAGGCTGGTGCCTGTGCGGGTGGGCTGGGTGCCCAGTTCTTCAAACGGAGCGTTCTGGCGGTTTACCCAAAGCGTCTGGTAGCCATACCAGGTGGCGGCCAGTGCGTCCCAGCTGTTGCTGCTGACGAAAGCAATTTTGCTGGCGGGCAGGCCACAGGCTTTTTCGCCCAGCGCATAGGCGTCGGGGTGGGTTTTGTATTTGCGGATGGGGTCCACGCTGATCACGTGGTCCAGCAGGCCATCCAGACCGGCAGACTTCACGGCCACGGCCAGCATGGCGGGGTCGCCGTTGCTCAGGATGCCGGTGGCAATGCCTTTGGCTTTGAGAGCGGTCAGCACTTCGCGGTCTTCGGGGAAGGCGCTCAGGTGATGGTACTGGTTCATCAGCTGCTCAATGGGCCCATTCCACTGGTCAAATTGGCCTTCAGCCCTCGTGGAATATGCGTGAGTAGCTATTTTTTTAATAGCATAAGTGAGCGCGGCGCGCGTCAGCTCCCAAAATGGCTTGTAATGCGCCCCGTGGTTGCTGGTGGTCACCAGCCGGGTGTATTCAATCTGTTTGTCGCGCCACAGCACGCTGATGGCCTGCCCGTGGCCGGGGAAAAGCTGCTCCGCCAGCAAGCCCACGCTGTACACATCGAACAGCGTGCCATAGGCGTCAAACAGCACGGCGCGCGGTTTGTCGTTGACCTTGGGCAAGTTTCTGAATTTTTCCATGCCCCCCACTGTATTAGATACCGGACCACTCATTAATGACTGAAAAATCCGTTAATAACTGACTTAATTGAAGCTAATTGGGCTTTAAACATGCAGGGTCGACCCGGTTTGCAACTCTTGGCCGTGTTGCCCCGTTGTCCTGCCTGACAATCGGGCCCATGCACGCCGATTCGTCTGTTTCACCCCTTGCTTCTCCCGCCCCCCCTGCCTGCAAGACGCTGGATCTGACCGGTCACATCCTCTTTCTGGTGACTGACCCGGCCCGAATGACGGCGCAGTTACAGGGCGACCGGGTGTCGCAAACAGAGCTGGAAAGCGGTGCGATTGCGCTGCGTGACGATGTGTCCACAGACGAAATCACGCCCGTGGCCATTCTGAGCCACTTTGACGGCAAGCTGGCGCGTTACCCCTATACGGGGCTCAAGCTGGGCGAGCAGCGGCCCATTGGCGTGAACGCGGTGGCGTCAGGTGGCTTTTGCGTTACCGTGGCGGGCAAGCGCTACGGCAAAGGGTCTTCGCGCGAGCACAGCCCGGCAGCGGAAAAACTGGCGGGCATTGAGCTGGTGATTGCGGAGAGTTTTGAGCGCATTTACCGGCAAAACGCAGACAACATTGGCCTGTTCACCTCCACTGACCTGGGGCTGGTGGCACGCATCCAGCGCGGCGATGCCATTTCGGTGGATGAGCTGGTGTCGGGCCGCGATGCGCTGGCCGCCTCAATTTTGAGAAGCGGCGGGCTGTTGCGCTTCGGGCAGCTGCACATGCAGGCGGTGCGTGTGGCGGTGCCGTCTGAGAACAAGCGGGCGCAGACACTGTTTGAAAAAATCATTGAGCGCCATGCGTTGAACACGTCGTTCACGAGTGCGGGTGATGTGCAATCGGCTGATACCCAGCCGGGCGGCGGGTTTGCCCCAGGCACGGGCATGTTTGTGCGGGCCGACTGGCGCTTTATCCACGAGTATTACACCGGTATGGCTGCCCACATGCTGCACACCACGTTTGGCAAGCCACTGGTGTTGAACGATCCGGCGTCGGTCATCGTGTTTGAAGATCACACCTCGTATGTAGCCACCAGCCCGGCCCATGTGACGGGCGGATTGGTGCCCAACGTGCTGGCGATGTGCCAGGCACAGCGCGAATTTGTGGCGGACTACGGGTTGCGATTTCACCGCACGTTGACAGATGAAGAGGCCGCCCATGAAGACCGCAGCAACCTGGCCGCGAATGTTGCCGGAATAAGCCACGCCATGATGGCCGAGCACTACGCGCTGCCCGGCCAGGTGGTGGTGGGCACCGACTCCCACACGCCGCACAGCGGGGCCTTGGGTTGCGTGGCGTTTGGTGTGGGCACGACCGACATGGCCAATGCGTTCATGACCGGCGCCGTGCGCATGACCGTGCCGCAATCGTTGCGTATCGAGTTGACGGGCCCGCTGGCCCTCGGTATCACCGCCAAAGACATCGTGCTGCACCTGCTAGCCACACCCCAAATCCGGGCGGGCCTGGGGGTGGGCAAGGTGTTTGAGTTTGGCGGTTCTGCGGTGACGCAGCTGACCATCGACGAGCGCGCCACATTGACCAACATGACTGCCGAGCTGGGTGGGCTGACCGGCATCGTCGCCCCCGATGCGCAAACGCAAAAATTTCTGCGCGAGCGCCGGGGTGTTGAGTTTGTCATCGAGCCGTGGATGCACAGCGATGTGGGCGCCACGTATGCCGATCACATCACCATCGACTGCGCCAGCCTGTCGCCCATGGTGGCCTTACCCGGCGACCCCGGCAACGGGGTGCCGCTGAGTGCGCTGGACAAAAGCGTCAAGGTGGACATCGCCTACGGTGGCTCCTGCACAGCAGGCAAGCGCGAAGACTTTGACCACTACCACGCGGTGTTGGCGTGGGCGCTGCAACAGAACTTAAGTGTGCCAACCCATGTGAAGCTCTACCTGCAATACGGCACCACCGCCGTGCGCGACTACTGCATTGCACAGGGCTACGACAAAACCTTTGCCGCCGTGGGCGCGCAGATGCTGCAACCCTCCTGCGGTGCCTGTGCCAACTGCGGGCCGGGCTCGTCCACCGATGCGGCTCAGGTCACCGTCAGCGCGATCAACCGCAACTTTCCCGGTCGCTCCGGCCCCGGCCAGGTGTGGCTGGCCAGCCCGCCCACCGTGATGGCCAGTGCGCTGGCGGGGGAGCTGATGTCGTTCGAGGGGTTGCAGGCCCGCGTCGCGCAGCGGGGTATTTTGCTATAAAAATAGTAGCTATAAACGCATATTTGACGAGGGGAAAGTGCCAATTTGGCAGTAAAAATAGTCACTTTCCCATAGCCTGGCCAATCAGGTGCGTCATCAGCAAACGCGATGCCGGTGACAGGCTGGCCTCATCCCGAAAGCAGATGGCGAACTCCCGCCGCGCCCAGGGCTCGTCCAGCGCGATGACCCGCAGGTTGTGGGCGGTTGCATAAGGCTGGGCCACTTCCTGCGGCACCACGCTGATGGCCAGGTTGGCCTTGACCACACGCAGGGCGGCCTCAAAGTTGGAAACGATCACGCGGTTCACCAGCGTTTTGCCCAACGCAGCAGCGGCGCGCTTCAGCATCACCTGCACCGCGCTGGTGACCGGCAGGCTCACGTGTTCGTGGTCCAGCGTCTGCTCGAAACGGACCGACCAGCGGCCTGCCAGCGGGTGAGCGGGATGCACCACGATGGCCAGGTGGTCGCTGCGGTAGGCGCGTGATTGCAACGCGCCCAGATCGGCGCCCTGGTTGCTGGCCCAGCAAATGCCCAGCGATGCGCTGCCCTGCCACACACCGCGCACCACCTCGGGGCTGATGCGCTCTTCCATGTCCACGCGGATATCGCGGTGCGCGGGGTCTTTCAGAAACGCAGCCACGTCGTCGGCCAAAGATTCGGCCATGACGGAGGCTGTAGCCAGCAGCCGAACCTGCCCCCGCACGCCAGACACATAGGCGGCCATGTCCTGCTCGATGCGGTCTGCACTGGCCAGCATGGTGCGGGTGTGTTCCAGCAGCGTCTCGCCTGCGGGCGTGGGCTCCACACCGTGGCGCCTGCGCACCAGCAAGGGCGTGCCCACGGTTTCCTCCAGTTGCGCCAGACGCTTGCTGATGGCCGAGCCCACAATGTGTGCCTGCTCGGCGGCGCGGGCCATGTTGCGGGTTTCGCACACGGTCACAAACAGCCGCAGGGTGGTGAGATCAAGGTCGCGCATGGGGTGTTCCGTGAGCAAAAACTGGAGATTAATGATATTCCAATATGGAAATTCTAGAGTTCCTAAAAATACCAATGCGATTTTTGTGGAATATCTAAAATTAACGCATGACAAGCATCACGCCATCCACCTCGATCCCGGTACCACGGCCTTTGCCACATCACGCCGTCATTCGTGAAGTGGGCCTGCGCGACGGCCTGCAAAGCATTGCGCGGGTGATGCCCACAGCGCAAAAGCGCGAATGGATTCGTGCCGCCTATGCGGCAGGCCAGCGCGAGATGGAGGTGGGCTCGTTTGTGCCCGCCCGCCTGCTGCCGCAACTGGCCGACACGGCGGAACTGGTGGCGTTTGCCCGCAGCCTGCCGGGCCTGGTGGTGTCGGTGCTGGTGCCCAACCTGCGGGGCGCACAGAGCGCGATGGAGAGCGGGGCGCACGCCATGATCGTGCCACTGTCTGCCAGCCATGCCCACAGCCTGGCTAACCTGCGCAAAACACCGGACGAAGTGGTGGAAGAAGTAGCCCGCATCCGTGCCGCGCGGGATGCAGCAGGCTCATCCATCGTCATTGAAGGCGGTGTGGGCACGGCCTTTGGCTGCACCTTGCAGGGTGAGGTGAAAGAGAGCGAAGTCATCCGCCTGATGCTGGCGCTGCTGGACGCGGGTGCCGATCGCGTCAGCCTGGCCGATACCGTGGGCTATGCCGATCCGGGCATGGTGGCCCGCCTGTTTGACAAAGCGCGGGCGCTGGTGGGCGACAAGCTCTGGTGCGGCCATTTCCATGACACCCGTGGCCTGGGCCTGGCCAATGTGTACGCAGCGCTGCAAACCGGGGTGACGCGGTTTGATGCGTGCCTGGCCGGTATTGGCGGCTGCCCGCACGCGCCCGGCGCCAGTGGTAACGTCAGCACCGAGGACCTGGCCTATATGCTCCAGAGCATGCAAATTGACACGGGCATCAACGTCAGCGCCCTGCTGGACCTGCGCAAGCAGGTGGCCCATTGGTTGGAGGGCGAAACACTGCACGGCACACTGTGGATGGCCGGTTTGCCCAAAACCATGCAACCGATCCAGACTACTATGGTTGCCTGATCACTATAAAAATGATAGCTTCTTGCGTATATGATACGAGGGTCAGAGGCCTTTTTTGTTTAAATTTTGTCAGTCCATGAATCACATTTCTGATGTCTCTCGCCCACTGCCCCTCAAGGGCTTGCGCGTCGTCGAATTCACCCACATGGTCATGGGCCCCACCTGCGGCATGGTGCTGGCGGACATGGGTGCCGAGGTCATCAAGGTCGAGCCGATTGAGGGTGACCGCACGCGCCACCTGCTGGGCGCTGGGGCCGGGTTTTTCCCCATGTTCAACCGCAACAAGAAGAGCATTGCGATTGACCTGCACAACTCCGCCGGGGCCGAGGTGGCGCGCAAACTTGCGGCCAGTGCCGACGTGGTGGCCGAGAACTTCAAGCCCGGTACCATGGGCAAATACGGGCTGGATTACGCGGCACTCTCCCAGGTGAATGAGCGTCTGATTTACGTGAGCCACAAGGGTTTTTTGCCCGGCCCTTACGACCACCGCGTTGCACTGGACGAAGTGGTGCAGATGATGGGCGGCCTGGCCTACATGACCGGGCGGCCCGGCGACCCGTTGCGTGCGGGCTCCAGCGTGAACGACATCATGGGTGGCATGTTTGGAGCCATTGGCGCTTTGGGCGCACTCATCCAGCGCGGCATCACCGGCAAGGGGCAAGAGGTGCAAAGTGCGCTGTTCGAGAACAACGTGTTCCTGGTGGGCCAGCACATGCTGCAATATGCCATTACCGGCAAACCGGCCGCGCCCATGCCTGACCGCATCTCGGCCTGGGCGGTGTACGACGTGTTCACGGTGAAAGACGGTGAGCAGATTTTTCTGGCCGCGGTGA
The DNA here is from genome assembly GCA_046050465.1 of Pseudomonadota bacterium. GTDB lineage: Bacteria > Pseudomonadota > Gammaproteobacteria > Burkholderiales > Burkholderiaceae_C > Egaibacter. Next base: position 75,682 of record JBJOPS010000020.1, read on the forward strand.
GCGATGCGCAGTGGGCCACGTTTTGTGATGCGCTGGGCTTTGCCGACCTCAAGGCCAACCCGCAGTACACCACCAACAACCAGCGCGTGCAGGCCCGCCCGACCCTCATGCCCGTGCTGCGCGAGCGGCTGGCAATGCGCAGTGCGACCGATCTCACGGCAGTGTTTGAGAAAGCCGGTTTGCCATTTGCACCCATCCGCAAACCCGAAGAGCTGTATGACGACGAGCACCTGCTGGCCACCGGCGGCCTGGCCGACATCACGTTGCCCGACGGTGAGCGTGCGGGGCAAACAGCACAGACCACGCTGTTCCCTTTCACCATGGACGGCCAGCGCCTGGGTGTGCGCCTGCAGCCACCGCGCAAAGGAGAGCACACGACCGAGCTGTTGCAGGGGCTGGGCTACAGCGCTGACGAATGCGCCGGGCTGCAGGCCCGGGGGGCGGTCGCCTGAGCAGCTTGATCCCTCACAATTCACCCCTGATTTCGTTATTCATTTCACTATGACAAGGAGACTTTCATGAACAAACATTTCACCCGTCGCCAGACCCTGGCCGGACTGGCCGCGACGCTCACTGCTCCGTTGAGTGCATGGGCGCAGTCGGACAAGGTTGTGAAATTCATCCTGCCGGTCTCAGCTGGCTCTGGCGTTGACGGCATTGCCCGCGCGGCGCAAACTGCCCTGGCCAAAGCGTTGGGTCAGGGCGTGGTTATTGAGAACCAGCCCGGTGCAGGTGGTGTGGTGGGGACCTCTGCCATGATCAAGTCCGCCCCTGATGGCCTCACGCTCTCCATGGTGTCCAACAACCATGTGATCTACCCCAGTGTGCTCAAATCCGTGCCATTTGATCCGGTCACCGACATCACGCCCATTGCCGTCATCGGGGCCACACCGCTGGTGCTGGTGGTCAACCCCAAGGTGCCAGCCACCAACATGAAAGAGCTGGTGGCGCTGTTCAAGGCCAACCCCGGCAAGTACAACTACGCCTCCAGCGGCAACGGGACCATCCTGCACCTGGCCCCCGAGCTATTCAAGGACGTAACGGGTACGTTCTCCACACACATTCCCTACCGGGGTTTTGGCCCCATGCTTCAGGACATCGTGAGCGGTCAGGTGGACTGGGGCGTGGGTGCGCTCCCAGCCGTCATGGGTCAGATCAAGGCAGGCAACGTGCGCGCCATCTGTGTATCAGCCCCTGCGCGCATCGCTGCTGCACCGGACATTCCAACATCCGCCGAGCAGGGTTACCCTGGGTATCTGGTGGAAGGCTGGATTGCCGTGGTGGGCCCCAAAGGCCTGCCTGCGGATCATGTCAAGCGCATTCACAATGCGGTTGTGACGGCCTTTGCCACTGCTGAAGTGAAAGAGGCCATGGCCAAGCAGGGCAACACCATCAACATTTCCACGCCGGAATTTGCGTTGGCGCACTTCAAGTCCGAGCTGGTGAAATATGCCGGGCTGGTGAAGAAGGCGGGTGTTGTTCCACAATAAGCGGGATGCTCAGTCGCCGTTGCGAAGCCATCTCTCCATGTCACACATTGACATTCTTGCGGATGTGCTGATCAGCGAGGTGGGGCCACGTGACGGCCTGCAGTCCGTCAAGGCCACCATGCCCACAGCGGACAAATTTCGCTGGATCGACGCACTGGTGGCCAGTGGTTTGCGCGAAATCGAGGTTTGCTCGTTTGTGCCGGCGCGGCTGCTGCCGCAGATGGCCGATGCAGCCGACGTGGTGCATCATGCGCTCACTCACAAGGACAAGGGCGTGACAGTCATGGCGCTGGTACCCAATCTGCGTGGCGCCGAAAGTGCCTTGAAAGCGGGGGTTCAAAAAATCACCATTCCCGTATCGGCGAGCGCGGCGCATTCGATGGCCAATGTGCGCAAGACGCGTGAAGACATGGTGAACGAGGTACGTGCCATTTGCCGGTTGCGTGCAGACACGGCGCCGCATGTGGCTGTGGAAGTGGGCATGTCCACGGCGTTTGGTTGCACCTTGCAGGGCGAAGTGGCCGAGGACGATGTGGTCTGGCTCGCCAATGAGCTGGTAGCTGCTGGCGTAGACGAAGTGGGCTTGTCGGACACCACCGGTATGGCCAATCCCGCACAGGTGCGCCGTCTGTTTACCCGGGTACGTGCCGCCATTGGCGACAAAACCGGCTCAGCCCACATGCACAACACACGCGGGCTGGGGCTGGCCAATTGCCTGGCTGCTTATGACGTGGGCGTGCGCACGTTTGACAGTTCGCTGGGTGGCCTGGGCGGCTGCCCTTACGCGCCCGGTGCTTCCGGCAACGTGGTAACGGAAGACCTCGTGTTCATGTTCGAGGCCATGGGTGTGAAGACGGGCATCGACATCCAGAAGCTCATGGATGCCCGCACACCCCTGATGGCTGGCTTGCCCGGTGAACCCGTCTACGGCATGACGCCGGAGGCGGGGTTGCCTAAAGGCTGGTGCTAATGAATTCGCTGCTGTTGCCCAGGGCAGTGACACCCGTTGTTGCCATGGTATGGGCAACGCATGAAGGCGGGTGCCCAATTCATCCCTGATACGCATGCAGACCAGTTGAGGAGACTATTTTGAAGATTTGCATTCTGGGCGCCGGTGCTCTGGGCTGTGCCCTCGGTGGCGTGTTGACCGAGGCGGGCAATGAGGTGTGGTTGATCAACCGCAACGCCGACCAGGTGGATGCCATGAACAGCCGCGGCCTGATCCTGCGCGATGGCGGTGTGGACCGCACGGTGGCCGTGCATGCGGCCACCACGGCGCAACCGGCCGGTGTGGTGGATCTGGTCGTGGTGTTGGTGAAGTCTTTTCACACGCAGCAAGCCATGCAGGCTGCCACCTCGCTGGTTGGCCCCAGTACCCTCGTGCTGTCTTTGCAAAACGGCCTGGGCCACGAAGACATCCTGGCCGACATCGTGGGCCGCGAACGGGTGCTGGCCGGCAAGACGTATGCCGGTGGCTCGCAGCTGGGCGTGGGCCACGTGAACATCGGCACCAAGGGCAAAGACACGCACATCGGCGAGCTGGACGGCGCGATGACCGAGCGCGTGCAGCGCATCGCTGACGTGTTCAATACAGCGGGGCTGGACACCACGGTCAGCAACAACATCATGGGCACCATCTGGGACAAGCTGCTGATCAACGTGGCCACGGGCGCCATCACCGGCATCACCGGGCTGAACTATGGCGACTTGTACAAACAGCCCGAGCTGGAAGCCTGCGGCGTGGCGGCGGTGGCCGAGGCAATGGCCGTGGCCCAAGCCAGCGGCATTCGCTTGAGCATCACCGAGCCGAGCCAGGCCTGGCACAAAGCGGGCGCTGGCCTGCCCTACGAATTCAGGACCTCGATGCTGCAGAGCCTGGACAAGGATTCCATCACCGAGATCGACTTTGTGAACGGCTCGGTCGTGCGTTGGGGCCAGCGCTGCGGTGTGCCCACGCCGGTCAACCAGACGCTGGTGGCCTGTATGAAGGGCATTGAAAGCCGGCTCAAGCGCTGATCGCTCTATACTGTGAAAATGAACGAACTAGTACATTCTGCGAGCGCACGCGCGTCTGCTGCGCGAGTCCGCACGGCAGTCAAGCCGGCCGCTCCAGTCAAAACCGCGCGGGAACCTACACGCACCAACGACCCGGCCCGTACCATGGCTGGCATTCTGGAAGTGGCGACCAAAGAGTTTGCCGACAAGGGTTTGAGCGGCGCGCGCATCGACGAGATTGCGGCGGCCACCAAAACCAGCAAGCGCATGATTTACTACTACTTCGGAAGCAAGGAAGGTCTGTATGTGGCGGTACTGGAAGACCAGTACCGACGCATGCGCCAAATCGAGGCCGAGCAGCATCTCGAGGATCTGGCACCTGAAGTGGCATTGCGCAAGTTGGTGGCGTTCACGTTCGATCATCACTATGGCAATCAAGACTACATCCGCCTGGTCATGACCGAAAACATGGAGCGGGGCCAGTACCTGGCCCAGAGCAAAACCATTCAGGAGCTCAACGTGACGGCTATCCAGTCTGTGCGGCTTCTGTACGAACGCGGCCTCGCGCAAGGGGTGTTCAGGCCGGGGCTGGACCCCATCGACATTCACGCTTCCATTTCGGCACTGACGTTTTTCAATGTGTCCAACCAGTACACCTTTGGTCTGATTTTCAAGACAGGTGAGCGCTCACCAGAGGCGTTGGCAGCCCGACGCCAGAACATTGTCGAATTGATCGTACGCTTTGTACAGGCATGAGGGAATCGCTGCCAAAATCCGCAGTCATGCTAGGGTAATTACTGATTCATGAAAACTAACTGGTTCGTACATTATGTGTGCTGATTTGATAACAGGAGACATTTCTATGCTGCAGCCCTGGATAGACCGGTATTGCCGACTGCTGTCGGTACTGATGGTCGCCTGTCTGGCCCTGATGGTCGTGCTGGTGTTTGGCAATGTGGTTATGCGCTACGCGTTTAACTCCGGGTTCACGCTGTCTGAAGAGTTGTCGCGCTGGCTGTTTGTCTGGATGACCTTTCTGGGGGCCGTGGTGGCGTTGAATGAGCGTGGGCATCTGGGTACCGATTCGCTGGTGGCCCGGTTGTCCATCCGGGGCAAGAAAATTTGTCTGGGCCTGGGTCATGTCTTCATGCTTTATATCTGCTGGCTGGTTTTTCAGGGTGCCCTGGAGCAAACCAGGCTCAACTGGACGTCCACCAGTGCTGTCATGGAGACATCCATGGGCTACTTTTACTCATGCGGCGTATTTTTTGCTGTGTCAGCCGCAGTGATTCTGTTGAACGACTTCTGGCGCTTGCTGTCAGGCCAGTTGCCAGACGAAGAACTGGTCGCAATCCACGAGTCTGAAGATATGCCGCACGGCGCTCCCCAGCCGTTGCCCACGCAAATCACACGCTGAAAGCAGAGGCATCCAAATGACTATCGCCATCTTTCTGGGTTCCTTGCTTGCCGCCATGGCAATTGGCATTCCCATTTCGTTCTCGCTGCTTCTCTGCGGCGCTGCCCTTATGTGGCACCTGGACATTTTTGATGCCCAGATCCTCGCCCAAAATGTCATTGAGGGCGCCAACAGTTTCCCCTTGCTGGCAGTGCCTTTCTTCATGCTGGCGGGTGAAATCATGAATGCAGGTGGCCTGTCCCGCCGCATCGTCAACTTTGCCATGTCTCTGGTAGGTCACATCAAGGGTGGTTTGGGCTACGTGGCCATTCTGTCAGCCTGCATCATGGCTGCCTTGTCGGGCTCAGCCGTGGCGGACGCGGCAGCCCTGTCGGCCTTGCTGCTGCCGATGATGGTCGCAGCAGGTCATGACAAAGCCCGCTCGGCTGGCTTGCTGGCATCAGCAAGCATCATCGCGCCCATCATTCCCCCCAGCATCGCCTTCGTGATTTTTGGCGTGGCGGCCAACGTGTCTATCTCCAAGCTGTTCATGGCAGGTATCGTGCCGGGGTTGATGTTGGGCGCAGCGCTGTGGTTCACGTGGGGTTTTTTAGCGCGGCGTGAGCAGGTGGTTGTTCCCGTGCGCAAGACAGCCACAGACGTTATTGCCGCGTTCAAGGACGCCACCTTTGCGCTGGTTATGCCGATCATTGTCATTGTGGGTCTGAAGTTTGGTGTGTTCACGCCGACCGAGGCCGCCGTGGTCGCAGCGGTTTATGCCCTTTTTGTTTCAACAGTCATTTATGGCGAGCTGAAGGTCAGCCAGTTGTATGGCCTGTTTCTGGCCGCTGCCAAGACGACGGCTGTGATCATGTTCCTGGTGGCTGCTGCCATGGTGTCTGCCTGGCTGATCACGGTAGCGCAATTGCCCGCACAACTGGTGACACTGCTTCAGCCTTTGCTCGACAGCCCCCGGCTGCTCATGGCGGCCATCATGGTGCTGGTGATCATTGTTGGTACGGCTATGGACATGACGCCAACCATACTGATTCTGACCCCCGTGCTGATGCCGCTGGTCAAAGCTGCTGGCATTGACCCCGTGTACTTTGGGGTGTTGTTTGTGATGAACAATGCCATTGGCTTGATCACGCCGCCTGTCGGGACTGTATTAAATACCGTGGCAGGTGTCGGCAAAGTCAGCATGGACGACGTTACCAGAGGTGTCTGGCCATTCATGGCGGCCCAATTTGCGCTGATGTTTTTGATGGTTCTGTTCCCGCAGATTGTCATGGTGCCAGCGCGCTGGTTCTATTGATTTGTTTTCCGACGCGGGGCGTGTTTGGTACGCCTAGTCCCGTGTCACTACATTTTGCGTACTGTGAATTTTTTCAGGAGACAAATATGAAACGCCTGGTTCTTAAATCCATCGTTGCCGCCATGGCCGTTGCCGCTTTTGGTATGGCTTCGGCTCAAGACATTAAAGAGCGCACCCTCAAATTCGGTGTTGCAGGCCCCGAGACTCACCCCGCTGCGGCTGGAATGAAGAAATTTGCCGAGGCTGTGACTGCAAAGTCTGGTGGCAAGATCAAGGTCAACCTGTTCTTTAACAGCTCACTGGGTACCGACCAGGCCATCGTGTCCGCCCTCAAGGGTGGCACCGTTGAAATGGCGGTGATGAACTCCGGCATTCTGGCCAGCGAAGCCAAAGAGCTGGCACTGTTTGACTTCCCCTTCCTGTTCGCCAATGAAAAGGAATCCGACGCCATTGTCGACGGCCCTGTTGGCAAGAAAATGCACGCACTTCTGCAGGAAAAGGGCCTCGTGGGCCTGTCGTATTGGGAACTGGGCTATCGCCACATGACCAACAGCAAGCGACCGTTGAATACTGTGGAAGACATTGATGGTCTGAAGTTGCGCGTGATCCCTAACCCGATCAACGTGGACTGGGTCAAGGCATTGGGTGCCAACCCGACACCACTGCCATTCGCTGAGGTCTACGGCGCGCTGGAGCAAAAGGCCATCGACGGACAGGAAAATCCGGTTGCCGTGATTGCGGCCAACAAGTTCTGGGAAGTCCAGAAATACGTGGCGCTGACCAACCATCAGTACAACCCGCAGTCGGTGATTTTCAGCAAGAAGGTCTGGGACACACTGAGCGCTGCCGAGAAGAAAATCATTGACGACTCTTCCGACGAGGCCACCAAGTTCCAGCGCGAGCAGTCGCGCGCTGCTGTGGCTGCCAATGTCGAGTTGTTGAAAAAGAACGGCATGATCGTCACCCAGTTTTCACCGGCTGAAGTGAACAAGCTGCGCGAAAAAATGAAGCCGGTGATTGCCAAGTACACCGCCAGTGTGGGCGAAGCGACGGTTAATGAAGTGCTGGCCGAGTTGGCCAAGATGCGCAAGTAAGCTGTTTTGTAATCCAGTTACCCGGGAGGCACTGAAACCTCCCGGGTGATTCGCATGCTTCTGAAATCCGTGCCTCGCCCCAACCTGTATTCATATTTCCATTTTCATGGACAAAACACGTATCGCGGTCGCTGGTGCTGGCTACATCGGGCAGGCGCATATGAGCGTAGTGAAAAACAGCCCAACCTGTGTTCTGTCTGCAGTTGTTGACCCCTCTCCTGCGGCTGCGGACGTAGCGACGAAAGCAGAAGTGCCGCTTTACGCGTCACTCGATGAGCTTTTGGCCAAGGACCGCCCGGATGGCTTGATTCTGGCTACGCCCAACCATCTGCATGTTGCGCAAGGGTTGCAGTGCATCGCAGCAAAACTGCCCATGCTGCTGGAAAAACCCATTGCCATCACCGTGACTGAGGGGGAGCAACTGGTCAAGGCGGTTGAGACTGCCGGTGCAAAAGTGCTGATTGGTCATCACCGGGCCCACAGTCCTATCATGGCCAAGGCCAAAGAGGTTGTTGACTCCGGCAAGCTCGGAAAGCTGGTCGCCGTGATGGGTAGTGCCACCTTCTTTAAGCCTGACCACTATTTCGCAGATGGCCCCTGGCGGCATGAAATCGGCGCTGGCCCGATTCTGTTGAACATGATCCACGAAGTGCACAACCTGCGCATGTTGTGCGGCGACATAGTCGCGGTGCAGGCATTTGCATCTCATGCAACGCGGGGCTTCCCGGTAGAGGACACCGTGGCGATGAACCTGCGTTTTTCCAATGGCATGCTGGGCACTTTCATGTTGTCCGACGTCGCCGCCTGCCCGCGCAGTTGGGAGCAAACTTCTCAGGAAAACAAGGCCTACCCGACGTACGACGACGAAGACTGTTATGTCATCACTGGCACCAACGGGGCTTTGTCAGTGCCGACCATGCGCCTGAAAACGTATTCCCGACCGGAAGACCGTTCGTGGTGGAAAGAATTTGAAGTGGGCGTCGTGGGCATGGTGCGTGATGACCCATTGAAGCACCAAATTGAACATTTCGGCAAGGTCGTTCGCGGCGAGGCCGAGCCGCTGGTCAGCGCGCGTGATGGTTTGCTGAACCTGCGCATCACCGAAGCCATCGCTGAGGCTTCCAGAACGGGTCGCGTCATCGAACTGGCCCGCTAGATATTTCAACCAGATCAGGAGTAATCCATGAAAATTCTCATGCTGCATGGCATCAATCACAACATGTTTGGCAAGCGCGACCCCAAGCAATACGGGACCATCACGCTGGACGAAATCAACGCCAGCCTGGGGGTTCTGGCTAAAGAGCTGGGCACTGACCTGGAATACTTTCAGACCAATGGTGAAGGCGAAATGTGCGAGCGCATCCATCAGGGCTATCGGGATGGCGTGGATGCGGTACTCATCAACGCCGGAGCCTGGACGCACTACAGCTATGGCATCCGTGATGCGCTGGCCATTTTGACCTGCCCTGTCGTCGAACTTCACATGTCGAACATCCACGCGCGTGAACCTTTTCGCCACGTGTCGGTGTTTGCTGAAATCGTCAGGGGCCAGATCTGTGGTTTCGGCGTAGACAGCTATTTGCTGGCGTTGCGCGCTGCGGTGTCTGCTGTCAAGGCGACCAAATAATGATCAATGGCAACACGGAGATCGTTGCGCATATCGGTTTCCCGACACACGCCTTCAAGGCGCCCATGATTTACAACCCCTGGTTTGAAAAAGCCGGGGTGAATGCCATTGTTGTCCCCATGGGCTGTCAGGCTCAGGACTACCCGGATTTCCTTCGCTCGGTCTTCAAGTTGACCAATATCCGGGGTGCATTGATCACCATGCCGCACAAGGTTGCCACCGTCGGTTTGCTGGATGAGGTGTTGCCCACGGCCGCCATCGCCGGCTCCTGCAATGCCGTGCGTCGAGGCCCCGACGGCCAGTTGCAGGGGGAAATGTTTGATGGCGAAGGTTTTGTGCGCGGTGTGCTTCGCAAAGGTTGCAAACTCGAAGGCGCCCGGGTTCTGGTGGTGGGTTGCGGCGGCGTGGGTTCAGCCATTGCGGCTTCACTGGCCGCTGCAGGCATTGGTGCCATCAGCCTGTTCGATGCCCATGCTGAATCTGCACGGGGCCTGAGCCAACGCCTGAAAAAACATTACCCGGCGCTTGAAGTTGCTACGGGAAGCAATGATCCTGCCGGTTTCGATGTGGTCGTGAATGCAACGCCGATGGGCATGAACGAAGGCGACCCGATGCCAATGGACGTGTCGCGTATTGCAGCAACTACCTTTGTTGGTGAAGTGGTCATGAAAACCGAAATGACAGCCTTCCTGACCGCTGTGCAGGCGCGGGGTTGCCGCTTTCAGGTTGGCTCGGATATGCTGTTTGAGCAGATTCCCGCCTACTTGGAGTTCTTTGGTTTCCCCGGCACCACGCCTGAGGTTCTTCGTTCCGTTGCCAAGCTTAGCTACTGACTTTGTGGGTTGGACGGTGCCCACCCGCATAATCCCGGCGTATGGACAAACTCAAAGCCATTGAATCCTTTGTTTCTGTGGCAACGCGCGGCAGTCTGACCGCGGCAGCCAACGCTGAAGGCGTGGCGCCGGCCATCATGGGGCGGCGGCTTGATGCGCTGGAAGAGAAACTGGGCGTTAAATTGCTGGTTCGCACCACACGTCGCATCACCCTGACCCACGAAGGCAGTGCCTTTTTGGAGGACTGCCAGCGTCTGCTGATTGACCTCATCAATGCAGAAGCCAGCGTTTCTGCGGGTGGTGTGAAAGCCAGTGGTCACTTGCGCATTACCGCGCCGGCTGGTTTTGGCCGCCGCCATGTGGCGCCACTGGTTCCCAAATTCCGCGAGTTGCATCCGGAGGTCACCATTTCACTCAATCTGAGCGATCGGGTCATTGACATCGCCGGAGAGGCTTATGACTGCGCGGTGCGGGTGGGTGATCTGCTCGATTCATCGCTGGTGAGTGTCCGCCTGGCCGACAACCGGCGCCTGTGTGTGGCTACGCCCAAATACCTGCAGCAGCATGGCACCCCCCAGCACCCCAGTGAGTTGGCCAAATTTGATTGCCTGACGCTGTCCAGCGACGCCTCCCAGACGCGGGGCTGGGCATTTCAGATCGCCGGCAAACAGGTGGCAAACGCGGACCCGTCGGCTGGCAAGGTTGCCACCGAAGTGACGCACCTCAAACCGGGCGGCCCACTGGATTGCTCGGACGGGCAGGTCTTGCACGACTGGTGTCTGGCGGGCTACGGCATTGCCTGGCGAAGCACCTGGGAGGTGGAGGCCGAGATTGCCTCGGGCCAATTGGTGGTAGTTCTGGAAGAGTTTGCCGCACCGCCCAATGGCATTTACGCCGTGTTTCCGCAGCGCAAGCACTTGCCGCTGCGTGTGCGATTGTGGATTGATTTTCTCAAGCACAACTTCAGCCAATCCGGTTTCTGGAAGCGTGCCGTATCGCAACAGGGCTCCCCGTAAAATCAGCGCATGCTCTCAGTTAAACAAGATTTGCTCGGTTGCCTGGCGGCCGAGCTGGAAAAATTATTACCCGGTGCGGGTGAAAAAGCCGCTTTTGAGTCGCCCAAGGTTGCTGCGCATGGTGATTTTGCATCCACGGCGGCCATGCAACTGGCCAAAACCTTGAGGAAAAACCCGCGTCAGGCCGCGCAAGATTTGCGTGAGTCGCTATTAAATTCGGAGCATTTCAAGCGGTGGGTGGAGGCGGTGGATATCGCCGGCCCCGGCTTCATCAATATCCGTCTCAAGCCTGAAGCCAAGCAGCAGATCGTGCGCGAGGTGCTGGGCGCGGGCGCTGCGTTTGGACAACAGCCCTCTACGGGGAAAAGAATGCTGGTGGAATTCGTCTCAGCCAACCCGACCGGCCCGCTGCACGTGGGTCACGGCCGGCAGGCCGCTTTGGGGGACGCCATCTGCAACCTGGCCGCCACGCAAGGCTGGGATGTGTATCGCGAGTTCTATTACAACGATGCCGGTGTACAAATTGCCACACTCGCCAACAGCACCCAGCTGCGGGCCAAGGGGTTCAAACCGGGAGACCCTGAGTGGCCCGAGGCCGCTTACAACGGTGACTACATTGCCGATATTGCCGCAGATTTTCTGGCGAAGAAGACAGTCCGCTCGGACGATCGCGAGTTCACGGCATCGGGTGATGTGAACGCACTGGACGATATTCGCCTGTTCGCCGTAGCTTATCTGCGCCACGAGCAGGATCTGGACTTGAAGGCCTTCGCCGTTCAGTTCGACAACTACTATCTTGAATCCAGCCTCTACCTGAGCGGCAAGGTGGATGCTACTGTAAAGAAGCTGGTGGACGCTGGCAAAACGTATGAGCAGGACGGCGCCCTGTGGTTGAAGTCCACCGAGTACGGTGACGACAAAGACCGCGTCATGCGCAAGGGGGATGGCTCCTACACCTATTTTGTGCCGGACGTGGCGTACCACATCACCAAATGGGAGCGCGGTTTCGAGCAGGTGGTGAACATTCAGGGGACTGATCACCACGGCACCATTGCCCGGGTACGTGCTGGTCTGCAGGCAGCCAATGTGGGCATTCCGCAAGGCTACCCTGACTACGTTTTGCACACCATGATTCGCGTCATGCGTGGTGGCGAAGAGGTGAAAATCTCGAAGCGATCAGGTTCGTATGTGACGTTGCGCGACCTGATCGAGTGGACCAGCAAAGACGCGGTACGTTTCTTCCTGCTCAGCCGCAAGCCGGATACGGAATACGTGTTTGATGTGGATCTGGCGCTGGCACAAAACAATGACAACCCGGTGTATTACGTGCAATACGCCCACGCCCGTATTTGCTCCGTATTGGCCAGTTGGGGAGGTGATGTGGCCGGGCTTAATGACATCGCGCTCACGCCGCTGCAAAGCCCGCAGGCGCAGGCCCTGATGTTGCAACTGGCCAAATACCCGGAAATGCTGACCGCCGCTGCAAAAGACTTTGCTCCGCATGATGTAACTTTTTATCTCCGCGATCTCGCGGCGACTTATCACAGTTACTATGATGCCGAGCGGATTTTGGTGGACGATGAAGCGGTCAAGCTGGCTCGTTTGGCACTGGTCGCTGCCACAGCGCAGGTTTTGCACAATGGCCTGGCCGTGCTGGGCGTGAGTGCCCCGGCAAAAATGTAAGGATACTGAAAGCCACTATGGGATTCATCATAAAAAAACCGGGCATGCGACACCAACTGGGCGGGACGTTTCTCGGCTTTGTTGTGGGCGTGGTCTTTGGGCTGGCGGTGGCTTTGGCGGTGGCTGTTTACGTTACCAAGGTGCCCATTCCCTTTGTCGCCAAAGTCCAAAGCCGCACGGCAGATCAAGATGCAGCTGAGGCCAGAAAGAACAAGGATTGGAACCCCAATGCGCCGTTGTATGACAAATCTCCTTTGAGGCCGGTATCACCCGTTGCCAGCGCACCAACGGTGTCGGACGCGGTGGCGACGCCATTGGCTGCTGCCAAACCGGCCGTAACGGCGGATCCATTGGGTGATCTGGCACGTGCCAAGTCATCCAGCAGCGTGGTTGAGCCATTTACTTATTTTGTACAGGCTGGTGCATTCAAGTCAGCAGAAGACGCTGAGACGCAACGTGCAAAGGTATCGTTGACGGGCGTGGATGCCAAGGTGTTCGAGCGTGAACAGTCTGGTCGTCCCGTGTTCAGGGTTCGCGCGGGGCCATTTGACCGAAAAGACGAAGCCGACAAGACCAAAGATCGGCTCGATGTTGCCGGATTTGATACGGCTATTGTGCGTGTGCAGCGTTGAGCCCGGGTTGTTGAACCATTGATACAGGCTGTAGTCAGACCAATTTTCAGGAGTATTGTGAGATGAAGCGTCGCGATTTTTCATTGACTTGTGGTTCCGCTGTGGCTGTTGCGGCTTTGATTTCGTCAAACGTGCAGGCCCAAGCCGGAAAACCGGTGGTAGGCACCGACTATCTGGCGCTTGACAAGCAGGTTGCTGTGGAGGCGCCAAAAGGCAAAGTTGAGGTGGTAGAGTTTTTCTGGTATGAGTGCCCTCACTGCAATGCGTTTGAGCCTGCGCTGGAAGCGTGGATCAAACGACTGCCCAAGAATGTCGTGATGCGTCGCGTCCCGGTGGCATTCCGGGATGATTTTGTTCCTTTGCAGCGCCTGTACTATTCGATTGAGGCCATGGGACTGGTTGACAAGCTGCACGGCAAGGTGTTTCAGGCCATTCATGCTGAAAAGCAGATGCTCAAGAAACCGGAGGCAATTGCGGACTGGATGGCCAAGCAGGGCGTTGACAAGGCCAAATTCATGGAGCACTTCAACTCGTTCTCGGTCTCAGCCAAAGCCAGCAAGGCAACCCAGCTGCAAAATGCTTATCGGGTTGAAGGTGTCCCTGCCATGGGCGTGGCGGGCCGGTTTTATACGGACGCAACACTGGCCAAGAGCATGGAGCGCGCCCTTCAGGTCGTGGATTACCTGATTGACGAGGTCCGTGCCGGGCGTTAAAAATAAAGCACTTGGCGAACTTTGGTGGGCGGCTTCTCGGAGGATAAGGCGGGGGCGTAAACGGGCCCCATGCTGGTGCTTGCGAAACGAGCGCGCATGCCTTGTTTACCAGAAGTTGCTTGCGTGTGAGCCGCCCTGTCTGTGCAGGCTCAAGTGGCACTGAGGGTGTCCGATCGGCCGCTACAATCAAAAAACATCTTTTGATGCAAGAATCGTGCCCTCATGAAACCTCATCTAATCAAAAACGCCCTTTTTTGGGCATGTATTGCGTTCCCTGGCATGGCGTTTGCCGAAAAAGCGGACCGCGACAAACCGATGAATATCGAGGCAGACAATCTGCGGCAGGATGATTTGAAGCAGATCAGTATTTTTTCGGGCCGTGTGGTATTGACGAAAGGCACCATCATTGTGCGCGGGGGGCAGTTGACTGTGCGTCAGGATTCGCAGGGGTATCAGCATGCAACCGTGCTGGCTGAGCCGGGCAAGCTCGCCTTCTATCGACAAAAACGTGAAGGTGTGGACGAATACATGGAGGGCGAGGGTGAAGCCATTGAGTACGATGGTCGGGCCGATACCGTGGAGTTCATCAAACGAGCTCAATTGCGTCGCTATATCGGCTCCAGGCTCAATGACGAGATGATCGGTGGCTTTATCTCGTATAACAACACTACCGAAGTATTCAATATTGATGGTGAGGTTGCCCGCGGTGCAACGGTTGGCGCAGGTGGGCGTGTTCGCGCCATGCTGACCCCCAAGTCATCGGCCGCGGCGTCGTCCCAGTCCAAGTCGGTAGATATGGCAACGGTGCCAATGCCCGCTTTGCGGGCTGCCCCGGCGCTGGAAGCGGGCTCCAGGTGACTGACAATACCGCCCTTGGAAAAACTGAAGTCATGAACACCCAGTTGCTGCATGACGCGGCTTCGTTCGGTGTTAGCCGATTGGAAGCCCGACATCTGCAAAAGTCATATGGCAGCCGCAAGGTTGTCAAAGACGTTTCGCTGGCGGTGCGCAAGGGCGAGGTGGTGGGTTTGCTGGGCCCCAATGGCGCGGGTAAAACCACGTCCTTTTACATGATTGTGGGGCTGGTGCGCTCCAGTGCGGGCGAAATCCTGATTGACGGCCAGTCGGTCGGGCACATGCCGATTCACCGGCGTGCACGGCTGGGCCTGAGCTATCTGCCGCAGGAAGCCTCCATCTTCCGCAAGCTCAATGTGGAAGACAACGTGCGTGCCGTGCTGGAGCTGCAGCGCGACGACCGTGGCAAGCCACTGACCAAGGCAGAAATAGAGAAACGACTGACCGCCTTGCTGCAAGACCTGCGGGTGGAGCACTTGCGCGCCTCGCCCGCCATGGCACTGTCTGGCGGCGAGCGCCGCCGGGTCGAGATCGCCCGCGCCCTGGCTACCCAGCCCCGGTTCATCCTGCTGGACGAACCGTTTGCCGGTATTGATCCGATAGCCGTGATCGAAATCCAGCGCATCATCAGTTTTCTCAAAAACCGCGGGATTGGTGTGCTAATTACTGACCACAACGTGCGCGAAACCCTGGGCATCTGTGATCATGCCTACATCATCAGTGACGGCAACGTGCTGGCCGAAGGTACGCCCGCCGAGATTGTTGTCAACGCAGAAGTGCGCCGTGTTTATCTTGGCGAACACTTCAGAATGTAGATGAAGCCCGGACTTTCGCTACGAGTTTCACAACACCTGGCTCTCACGCCACAACTACAACAGTCCATCAAGCTGTTGCAACTCTCCACGCTGGAGTTGAGCCAGGAAGTGGAACAGATGCTCGACGATAACCCGTTTCTGGAGCTTGCCGCGGATGACCTGCCACGGGAAGAGTTTGGACTGACCCAAGCTGACGCACGTGTGCAAGACTCAGATCGTGAAGCAGAAGTTGCTGCGCATTCAATAGTCGATTACGCAGACTTGATCGGTGCTGATAGCCGGGATAGCGGTGAAGTCACGCCACTCGCGGCTGACGCGCAACCTGATTGGGACGGGGACGGTACCCATGACATGGCGCCCGATGACAGCGAGTGGGGGGGCGACGCCAGGGCATACAACAACAATTTGACCAGAGATGACGAACCGGATGCGGTTGAATTAGCCCGCGATCAGGAGTCATTGCAAACTCATTTGCATCGTCAGGCATCAGGCCTGCGTCTGAGCGAAACAGACCGTGCTGCACTGCATTTTCTGATCGAGTCCATCAATGCGGATGGGTATCTGGATGATCCGCTCGAAGACCTCGCCCGATCCTTGAAGCCTGCCGATGGCGAGCAGTTACAAGAGCTGATGCATCACTTCACGGTCGCCCGTGCCTTGCTGCAAACACTCGAACCTGTCGGCGTGGGTGCTCATAATCTGGCGGAATGTCTTGACCTGCAGTTGCGCGCCATGCTGAATGTCCCGCAGATGAGTGAAGCCCAGCGTGCACGTATAGCTCTGGCGCAGCGTATTTGCCGGCAACCCCTGGATTTGCTGGCCAGACGTGATGTGAGACAACTCATGCGGCTATGTGCCGGTACTGATGCACAAATGCGTGAGGCGGTCACGCTCATTAGCCGTCTGGAGCCCAGGCCAGGTCGGCGCTTTGTGCGTGTGGAGCACAACATCGTCACGCCCGACGTGCTGGTAGTCAAAGTCGGTCGTGGTGTTACGGCGTGTTTCAGGGTCACGCTGAACGCCGACGTGATGCCGCGCCTGCGCGTGCACGACATCTATGCCAACGCGCTCAAGCAGCACAAGGGCGGCGGGCGCGATGCGTCCAACTTCGCCGCGCTGCAGCAGCGCCTGCAGGAGGCGCGCTGGTTCATCAAGAACATCCAGCAGCGTTTTGATACGATTTTGCGGGTGAGCAACGCCATTGTGGATCGGCAAAAAAGCTTCTTCATGCACGGCGAGCTGGCCATGCGCCCGCTTGTGCTGCGCGAAATTGCCGACGAGCTGGGCCTGCATGAGTCCACCATCAGCCGCGTGACCACCGCCAAATACATGGCAACGCCGTTTGGCACGTTTGAGCTGAAGTATTTCTTTGGCTCGGGGCTGGGCACAGAATCCGGCGGCAATGCGTCCAGCACGGCCGTGCGGGCGCTCATCAAGCAGTTCATCGCGGCCGAAAGCCCCAAAAAGCCGTTGAGCGACAACCAGATATCGGACATGCTGAAAGAGCAGGGCATTGAATGTGCCCGGCGCACCGTGGCCAAATACCGTGAAGGCCTCAAGATCGCCACGGCGAGTTTGAGAAAAGACCTATGAATCAACTGCAGTTATTTTTACCTTGCGCCGCCGGCGTGGAAGACTACCTGGCCGCCGAGGTACATGGGCTCACCGGGCTGATGGGTGAAGACCTGCTCACGCGCCGCGGTGGTGTGCTGGTGCGCGCGTCGTGGCGCGACGCCATGCGGCTAAACCTGCACAGTCGTCTCGCCCAGCGCGTGCTGGTGCAGCTCAGCTACACCGAATACCGCAACGAGCAGGATTTGTACCGCGCTGCCAGTGAGGTGGCGTGGGAAATCTGGTTCACCCCCAAGCAGAGCATCAAGGTCGAGGTGACCGCGCAGCACAGCCCGCTCAACAGCCTGAACTTTGCCGCGCTGAAAATCAAGGACGCCGTGTGTGACCGTTTCCGCGACAAGGCCAACGGTGTGCGCCCCGACGTCAACACCCAGTGGCCTGATGTGCGCATCTATGCCCACCTCACCACCGACAGTTGCTCGCTGTACATCGACACCTCGGGCGAGCCGCTGTTCAAGCGCGGCTGGCGCGAAGACAAGGGCGAGGCCCCGCTGAAGGAAACGCTGGCCGCCGCCATGATTGCCGCCAGCGGCTGGGCCGATGGTGACGCCAATCTGCTGCCGCTGTATGACCCCTGCTGCGGCAGCGGCACCATCGCCATCGAAGCCGCGCAGATCGCCTGCAACATCGCGCCGGGCATGCTGCGCAGCTTTGCCTTCGAGAAGTATCTGCCGTTTCAGGCGCACGTGTGGATTGCTATCAAAAAAGAAGCTGCTGGCGCACAGTTGGTAAGGGCTGCGGGCCAAAAACCCATCATATTTGGCAGTGATGTAGCCTTTCGCATGGTGGACTTCGCGCAGCGCAACGCCGAGCGCGCCGGTGTGGCCGATGTCATCGAGTTCCGCGGCGGCGACGCCCTGCAGCGTATGCCACCCAGCGGCGATGTGCCCGGCGTGATGCTGCTGAACCCGCCGTATGGCGAGCGCATTGAAGTGGCCGGTGTGGCGGGGCGGGAGCAAGCTATTACCGAAGACGGTGGCGAGTTTTTCAGTCAGCTCGCGACGCACTGGAAAAAAAATTACCCCAACTGGACCGCCTGGGTGCTCACGCCCGAGCTGAAACTGCCCGGCAAGATGCGCCTGAAAGAATCCCGCCGCGTACCCATGTGGAACGGCCCGATTGAATGCCGCATGTTTCGCTTCGACATGGTCAAAGGCTCGGCAAGAGAAAAAGCCGGAAAAGCGGGGCCTGCCGAATAAATGGCTTTCCCGGCAGTCGTCATCGACACCAACATCCTGCTGGATGCCTTCATCTTCAACGACCCCGCCGCTCAGCCGCTGAAGGCCGCGCTCAACGCTGGCCAATTGCGCTGGCTGGCCACTCAGCCCATGCGCGACGAATTGCAGCGCGTGCTGGGCTACAAACAGATCATCCCGCGCCTGGTTTTCTACCAGTTGAGTCCTGCCAGCGTGATGGCTCAGTTCGACCAGCATGCGCAACTGGTGCCCGTCGCGCCCAAAGCCCCGGTCACCTGCCGAGACGCCGACGACCAGAGGTTCATCGACCTCGCCGTGGCGCACAAAGCGATGCTGCTGAGCAAAGACAATGCCGTTCTTTGCATGTCAAAAAGGCTTCTGACCCTTGGTGTTATTGCGCAAATAGCTATTTAATTTGTAGCATTTTCGTGGCATTTCGTTGGCTCACACGAGTCAGCACCCCATGGCGCACGTCAGGCCGGGCCTGGCTAAACCCGGCTGCGCCTCAAACAGCGCCGAAAGGGTGTGTCATGGGGCGTCGAAGGGCAGGGTATTTGGCGGAGAAGATCAGCGCGAGTGGACCCAAATGCGCTATCGAAAGTCATACAAGTTCCAGAATCCATTGCGCCAAAACTACTTGCACGTTAAGGCACTGGCGGCAGCACTGAGAATACCGAGTACTTCTACCTGCCTTGCCGGCACAACCGGTAAACTTGGAAAGCCTGCCTTTTCCTGTTTTTACCCCGCCATTGCCGTGGCGCAAATCATGAATTCTGCCCCTTCCGCCCCCGCTCAACCCTTACCCCTGGGCCCCGAAGCGTTTGACGAGGTGGACGCCATCCTGGACGACCTGCGCACCCGTTACGACGAAACCCCGCAGTGGGAGTTTTGTGAAGGCTTCATGGCCGCGCTGGTGTGCTGCCGCCGGGAAATCCCCCCCACCGAGTATTTTGCCGAGCTGCTGGCCGTTGACGTGGCCGGCGAATCGGCCAGCGCGGCTGAAGGCTCGTTTGCCAATGCCGCGCAGAAAGACCGCTTCATGCAGCTGTGGGCACAACGCTGGCAGGAGGTCGTCACCGCACTGAATACAGAAGTGGACGCGCTGGACGACGATGCGGCCTATCACCCCGAAGTGATGGACGTGCGCGGTGCCATTGCCGCGTTGCCCGAAGCCGAGCGCGCCCAAGTGGGTGATGAAGCCCTGCCTTCGTTTGGGCAGGTCTGGGCACTGGGCTTCATGTTTGCCGTTGAAACCTGGCCTGAGGAATGGTCGGCGCCCAAAGACAAGGAAGCGGCCAAATGGCTTGATGAAGGTCTGCAGGCCATCGTGGCGCTGACCGAAGACGACACCGGTGAGCCCACCATTGCTGTTTTCAGCGATGACGGCCCGCCGTCTGTCAGCGAAGCACGGCTGGAAACCTTTGCCCAGGCCGTCTGGGCGGTGTATGACCTGCGCGAGCTGTGGCGCAACGTCGGGCCACGGGTGGAGACGGTTCGCAAAACAGCCGAGCCCGGCCGCAATGACCTGTGCCATTGCGGCAGTGGCAAAAAATACAAGAAGTGCCACGGCGCCTGACAACCCACCCTGACTAAAACCATGCTCACCGGCGACCTCAAAAGCAAAATCGACCAGATCTGGAACGCCTTCTGGTCCGGCGGCATCGCCAACCCCATCGAAGTCATCGAGCAAATCACCTACCTGCTCTTCCTGCGCCGCCTGGACGACCTGCACACCCTGGAAGAAAACAAGGCCACCCGCCTCAAGCGCCCTATGGAGCGCCGCATCTTCCCTGAAGGCAGCGATACACGGGGCCGCGCGTTCGACACCCTGCGCTGGAGCCGCTTCAAAAACGAAGCGCCCAGCGAAATGTTCGTCATCCTGGGCGAACACGTCTTCCCCTTCCTGCGCACCCTGGGCTCGGACGATTCCACCTACGCCCACCACATGAAGGACGCGCGCTTCACCATCCCCACGCCCGCGTTGCTGGCCAAGGTGGTGGACCTGCTGGACGCCGTGCCCATGGACAATCGCGACACCAAGGGCGACCTGTACGAATACATGCTGGGCAAGATCGCCAGCGCCGGGCAAAACGGCCAGTTCCGCACCCCGCGCCACATCATCCAGCTGATGGTGGAAATGACCGCGCCCACGCCGCAAGACACCATTTGCGACCCCGCTAGTGGCACATGTGGTTTCTTAGTGGCGGCGGGCGAATACCTGCGCGAGCAGCACGCCAGCCTATTCCACGACGCGAAGCTGAACCAGCACTTCAACCAAGCCATGTTCCATGGCTACGACTTCGACAACACCATGCTGCGCATCGGCAGCATGAACATGATGCTGCACGGCGTGGACAACCCCGCTGTTCACCACCGCGACTCGCTGGGCCAGGAGCACGGTGCCGAAGAGGGTCGCTACAGTCTGGTGCTGGCCAATCCGCCCTTTGCCGGCAGCCTGGACTACGAGAACGTCGCCAAGGATTTGCTGCAAACCGTCAAGACCAAAAAGACAGAACTCTTGTTCCTGGCCCTGTTCCTGCGCCTGCTCAAACCCGGTGGCCGCGCGGCGGTGATCGTGCCGGACGGCGTGCTCTTTGGCAGCAGCACCGCGCACAAAGCCCTGCGCAAAATGCTGGTGGAAGACCAAAAACTGGACGGCATCGTCAGCCTGCCCGGCGGCGTGTTCAAGCCCTACGCGGGCGTGAGCACTGCCATCTTGTTCTTCACCAAAACCAACAGCGGCGGCACCGACAACGTGTGGTTCTACGACATGCAAGCGGACGGCTACAGCCTGGACGACAAACGCCAACCGCTCTTGCCTGAGCATCTTTTAGGCCTCCAGCGCCCACAGGACGTGCGCGAGCAGCTATCAAAAGAAGAGCATGCCAAAAACAACCTGCCCGACGTGCTGGCCCGCTGGGCACAGCGTGAGGGCACGGAACGCCAACGCAGCCGCACAGAACAAAGCTTCTGTGTGCCCAAAGCCGATATCGCCGCGAATGGCTATGACCTGAGCATCAACCGCTACAAGGAAGTGGTGCATGCGCAGGTGCAGCACCGTGCGCCGTCGGAAATCTTGGCTGAACTGGCCAAGCTGGAGAACGAGATTGCGGCGGGGATGAAGGCTTTGGAGGGGATGTTGGTATCATGAGGTATTACCTTTTGTTACCCGCACCAAGGAGCCGCCCATGACTGCAGCTACTGCCCGCCCCATGTCCGTCAAGCTCGATGCCGACACCCGCGCGCGCATCGAAACACTGGCCAACTCCAGGCAGCGCACGGCTCACTGGCTCATGCGCGAAGCCATCAACCAGTATGTGGACCGCGAGGAAAAGCGCGAGGCACTTCGCCAAGACGTGCTGCACGCCTGGAAGGAATACCAGGAAACTGGCCTGCATGTGACCGGGGCTGAGGCCGATGCATGGTTGAAAAGCTGGGGCACCGACGCTGAATTACCCGCCCCCGATCTGCATACCTGAGTCGTTGCGTGCCGATCCCTGTCAAATTTGCCCCCGCCGCCCTGCGCGACCTGCAGCGCTTGCGCGAATTTTTGCGACCTAAAAGCGCCGTCGCCGCCCAACGCGCGGGCCAAGCCATTGCGCAAGGTGTTCAAGTTCTGGGCTTGCAGCCAGGCATTGGCCGGCCGGCGGAAGGCTTATCCCACGAATACCGCGAATGGCCGATTGACTTTGGCGACAGCGGCTACATCGCCCTGTACCGCCTGGATGCAGATGCCATCACCATCCTCGCCGTGCGCCACCAGCGTGAGACTGGTTATTAAACAAAATAAGCCGCTAGCGCCCGTGGAATATGCGTTAGCAGCTATCAAAATGAGAGTGAAATGATGAAACGAATGGTTTGGGACATAGCGGCGGGGATGAAGGCGTTGGAGAGGATGTTGAAGTGACGGCCATCTCCACGCGCGAGTTGGGTGAGTTTGTTCAGATACGCACTGGCAAACTCGATGCAAATGCAAGTTCAAAAGATGGCGCATACCCATTCTTTACTTGTGCAAAAGAGCCTTTGCGTATTTCAACGTTCAGCTACGACTGTGACTGCGTTCTTGTTGCTGGCAATGGCGATCTAAACGTGAAGCACTACAAAGGAAAGTTCGATGCCTACCAGCGAACTTACATCGTGGAGCCGCTCAACTCATCTGTCTTGAACTCTCGCTTTCTTTTTCACTTTCTCGATAAGTACGTTGAAAAACTCAGGCATCTGAGCATCGGCGGAGTGATCAAATACATAAAGATTGGCAACTTGACCGAAGCGCCGCTGCCGGTATTGCCAATAGACGAACAACGCCGCATCGCCGCCATCCTGGACCAGGCCGAAACCCTCCGAACCCAACGCCGCCAAGCCCTGGCCCACCTCGACACCCTCACCCAGTCCCTCTTTCTCGATATGTTTGGCGACCCGGTGGCGAATCCAATGGGATGGCCTTCTTGTCCCCTAGCTGAATCTGTTGAAGGTAAGTACGGAATTAAAGCCGGCCCGTTCGGATCTTCCCTGAAAAAAGAGGATTACGTCACGAGCGGATTTCGAGTCTATGGTCAAGAGCAGGTGATCGCGGGCAGATTTGATATTGGTGACTACTACATAGATGAGCGTAAGTTCCACCAACTCAAATCATGCGCAATACAAGAAGGTGATTTGCTAGTTAGCCTTGTTGGATCATTTGGCAAAGTGCTAATCGTTCCCGCCAACGTCGAGCCGGGAATCATCAACCCTCGTCTTTTAAAGATCACGCTCGATCCGATGAAACTGACTCCAGTTTTTGTCGCCCAGTTACTTGGTAGTTCCCAGGTTCAGAGAAAGTTGGCTAGCCTTTCGCACGGCGGAACTATGGGTATATTGAACGCAGGCTTGCTTAAGGAATTGGACGTCATAACGCCCCCACTCCCCCTCCAACAAACCTTCGCCACCCGCATCCAAGCCATCGAAGCCCTCAAAGCCACCCACCGCGCCGCCCTGGCCCAGCTGGACGCCCTATTCGCCTCGCTGCAGCAGCGGGCGTTTGCGGGGGAGTTGTAGGGTAAATTCGCTCTAAACCATTTTTAGGCCACAAACATGTTGAAGTATTTGCACTTAAAGAACGTCGGGCTTGCCCCGGATGTGCAGGTTGAGTGGGCGCAGCGCCTGAGTCTGATTGCAGGCGACAACGGACTTGGCAAGAGCTTTTTGCTTGATCTCGCGTGGTGGGCGCTGACCCGCACATGGGCTGGGTCGGTCGCGCTACCCATGACAGGCAGAAAAGCTTCAATCGACTTTGCGGTGAAAGGTAAAGGCGCGGCAGCAAAGCCCATAACCTCCGAATTTCATCGCCCAGATGCGAGTTGGCCGCTTCCACAGGCGCGCCCGGTGATGCCCGGCATTGTGGTGTACATCCGTATCGACGGCGGCTTCTCGGTGTGGGACCCTGCACGCAACTATTGGCGCACTGACCCATCGCGCCCCGCTGCATACCACTTCAAGGCTGACGAGGTTTGGAGCGGCTTGGACATCAATGGCCAACGCGTTTGTGAAGGCTTGGAGCGCGATTGGGTCAATTGGCAAGAGGGGCGAAAACCACAATTTCAAGCGCTTGAAAGCGTGCTGCGGGTTATGTCGCCAATGCAAGAGCCTTTACGGGCAGGCCAACCACAACGCGTTTTCATCGGTGAGGGGCGAGACCGCCCCACGCTGTTGGTGGGCAACCAAACGGTGCCTGTGGCGCTGGCCTCTGCCGGGGTGCGGCGCATATTGGCGCTGGTGTATTTCTTGGTCTGGGCTTGGCATGAGCACGCCGTAGCCGCCAAGCTGTTAGGCAAGAAGCCGGAGGACCGGTTTGTGATTCTTTTTGACGAGCCCGAAACACACCTGCATCCGCGCTGGCAACGCACTGTGTTGCCCAGTCTTTTCAAGGCGGTGGACGAGCTGCGGGGTAAGGCGGGAACCCCGCCACAGGTATTGGTGGCAACGCATTCGCCGCTTGTCGTGGCATCTGTAGAACCCATTTTTGATGCCGCCTTAGATGACCTGATTCATTTGTCTTTGAAAGATGGTGCGGTCGTCATTGATCAAGGCGGATGGGCTACGCAAGGTGACGTCACCAACTGGCTGGTGTCGGAAACTTTCGGTTTGGAGCAAGCTCGATCCAAAGAAGCGGAAGAGGCCATTGAAGCTGCGGAGGCTTTCATGCGAGGAGAGAAGAGTTTGCCTACTGGGCTTGCCTCCAAAGCGGCCATACACACCCGACTGCAGCGTTTGCTGCCTGCTGGCGATGTGTTTTGGCCCCGGTGGATTGTGAGTACCCAGCCCAAAGGTGCAGCAAAGGGGAAAGCATGATTCCGGTAGCCAAGGTCAAAAAGCCGAAAGACTTTGATGCCAAGGTCAAAGTGCCCGGAGACCAATGGCTCAAGGACAACCCGAGAGCTAAACGCCCCAAAGCGCTTTGGACGCACTACACAAAGACACTTGCAGTTGGGTTTACTGATCTGTGCGGATATGCCGCCATGCATGACCCAACCGGCGGCACAGTAGATCACTACCTCAGTTTCAGGAACCACCCGAAGAAGGCTTACGACTGGAGCAACTACCGCTTTGCGTCAGGTACTTTGAATTCCTCCAAACGCAATGCAGATGACACGGTGCTTGACCCGTTTGAGGTGCAGGCAGGTTGGTTCGAAATTGAACTGCCTTCTTTGCAGATGCGGGTTACTAATGCAGTGCCTGCTGCTTTTAAGGTCAAAGCAAAATTCACATTGAAGCGACTTGGGTTACGCGATGGGGAGCGCGTTCTGCGTTGGCGCCAGTCTTGGTACCAGCAGTATCTGTCTGGCAATTTGACCCTTGGAGGGCTGCGTCAGTGGGCCCCGCTGATTGCAGATGCAGTCGAGAAGTCCGCAGCGAAAGTTTGACCCCATGAGGTCATTTCTGCCGCTTTTTCAAGCAAAACACCAGTTTTTGACCCTATGGGGTCAAAAATAATGGCCTCTAATTTCGCATTTTTGCAGGCCGAATGGCCCGCGCTCTACACCGAGGCCACCAAGGCCGAGCAAGCCGCGCTGACAGACCCGCGCACCGCCTGCTTCTACGCGCGGCGCACGCTGGAGCTGGCGGTGGTGTGGCTTTTTCAGGCCGAGGGCGGGCGCTCTGGCCGGCTGCAGATGCCCTACAAGCCCGACTTGTCGGCGTTTTTGTTTGAACCCAGTTTCAAGGTATTGGTGGGCCCCGCGCTGCACGCCAAGATGGACGTGGTGCGCAAGCAGGGCAACAACGCGGTGCACAGTGCACGGCCCATCACCGCGCAAGACGCCACTGCGGTGCTGCGCGAGCTATTTCAAGTGGCCTTTTGGCTGGCGCGCAACTACGGCCGCAACGTGGCGGCACGGCCCGACCCGGCGCTGCAGTTCCGTGCCGACTTGTTGCCCCGCCCCAGCAATGCGGCAGCCGAGCAAGCCGCAGCCCCGGCCAGCGCGCAAGCCACGCAGGCCGCGTTGCAGAAGTTGGCTGCCTTGGCCGACGAGCTGGCCGCGCGCGATGCGGCGCTGGCCGCTGCACAGCAAAAGACCGCAGCACTGGATGCCGAGCTGGCGCAGCTACGCGCCGAGGTGGCCGCCGCCAAAGCCGCCAACACGGCCACACCGGACACACACGACTACAACGAGGCAGAGACGCGCGACCTCTACATCGACCTGCTGCTCAAAGAAGCGGGCTGGAAGCTGGACCAGCCACGCGACCGCGAATTTGAAGTGCAGGGCATGCCCAATGCACAGGGAAAGCTGGAGGGCGTGGGCTATGTGGACTACGTGCTGTGGGGTGACGACGGCAAGCCCCTGGCCGTGGTGGAAGCCAAGCGCACCCGGCGCGACGCGCGCGTGGGCCAGCAGCAGGCCAAGCTGTATGCCGATTGCCTGCAAACTCAGTTTGGCCAGCGCCCGCTGATCTACACCACCAACGGCTACGAGCACTGGTTTTGGGACGACACCACCTACCCGCCGCGCCCAGTGCAGGGCTTCCACAAGAAGGACGAACTGCAGCTGCTGGTGCAGCGGCGCAGCTCTGCCAAGCCCTTGGCTGGCGTCACCATCAACCCGGCGATTGTTGAACGGCACTACCAGTTGCGCGCCATTCGCCGCATTGGTGAAACGTTTGAAAAAGACCGCCAGCGCAAGGCCTTGGTGGTTATGGCGACCGGCGCGGGCAAGACGCGCACCGTGATTGCGCTGGTGGACCTGTTGCAGCGCGCCAACTGGGCCAAGCGCATCCTGTTTCTGGCCGACCGCGTGGCGCTGGTGAATCAGGCAGCCAATGCCTTCAAGGCGCATTTGCCCGATGCGGCGGCCGTGAACCTGGTGACCGACAAGGAAACCGAAGGCCGCGTGTTTGTGTCCACTTACCCCACGATGATGGGCTTGATCAACGAGACGGACCAGGGGCTGCGTCGCTTTGGTGTGGGGCATTTCGATTTGATCATCGTGGACGAGGCGCACCGCTCCATTTACCAAAAGTACAAAGCCATCTTTGCCTACTTTGATGCGCTGCTGGTGGGCCTGACGGCCACGCCCAAAGACGAGATTGACCGCAACACCTACAGCTTGTTTGAGCTGGAAAACGGCGTGCCCACCGATGCCTACGGCCTGGAAGACGCGATTGCAGAGGGCTACCTGGTGCCACCGCGCGCCGTGTCGGTGCCGCTGAAGTTTCAGCGCGAAGGCATCAAATACGCGGAGCTGAGTGAGGACGAGCGCGCGCAGTGGGACGAGCTCGATTGGGATGATGAAGGCCACGCCCCCGACGAGGTGGGCGCCGAGGCGGTGAACAAATGGCTGTTCAACACAGACACCGTGGACAAAGTGCTGGAACTGCTGATGACCCAGGGCCACAAAGTGGCAGGCGGCGACCGGCTGGGCAAGACCATTGTGTTTGCCAAGAACAATGCGCACGCCAATTTCATTGCAGAGCGCTTCAACGCCAACTACCCGCACTACGCGGGGCAGTTTGCCCGCGTCATCACCTACCAGACCGAGTACGCGCAGAGCCTGATTGACGACTTCAGTGTCAAAGACAAATCGCCGCACATCGCCATCTCGGTGGACATGCTGGACACCGGTATTGACGTGCCGGAGGTGGTGAATCTGGTGTTCTTCAAGATCGTGCGCTCCAAGGCCAAGTTCTGGCAGATGGTGGGGCGCGGCACGCGCTTGTGCAAAGACCTGTTTGGCCCGGAGCAGGACAAAAAAGAGTTTGTGATTTTCGACTTTTGCCAAAACCTGGAGTTCTTCAGCCAGAACTTGGAGGGCAGCAAGGGCAACGTGGCCGAGCCCCTGAGCCAGCGCACCTTCAAGGCGCGACTTGAGCTGCTGAGCGTGCTGGACGAGCAACTGGCTCAGGAACAGGGCGCTGCCAAGGTGGCTGAGCCCGCGGCGGGCTACGGGTTGACGGTGGCTGCCATGCGCGCCGACACGGCCAGCCATTTGCACGCGGTGGTAGCAGGCATGCGGCTGGACAACTTTGTGGTGCGTCCGCAGCGCCGCTGGGTGGAGTCGTGGAGCCAGGCAGAGGCATGGCACAAAGTCACGGGCGACCAGCTGGTGGAGTTGGCTCAGCACGTCTCTGGCTTGCCCAGCGCAGTGCGCGATGACGATGAAGAAGCCAAACGCTTCGATCTGCTCATGCTGCGCACCCAGCTGGGCAGGGCACGCGGCGATGTGGGCTTTGCCCGGCTGCGCGAACAGGTGCGTGCGCTGGCCGATGGATTGAGTGAACTCGGCAGCATTCCCGATGTGAAGAAGCACATGGTGCTGATTGAGGCGGTGGCAGGAGAAGAATGGTGGCAAGACGTGACCTTGCCCATGCTGGAGCAGGCGCGCAGGCATTTGCGCGGCCTCATCAAGCTGCTGGAAAAGACACGACGCAAGGTGGTCTATACCGACTTTGAGGACGAGGTAGGCGAGACGTCCGAAGTGGCATTGCCGCTGGGCGGTAGCGCTGGCGACTTTGAGCGCTTCCGCCTCAAGGTGCGTGCCTTCCTGCGTGCGCATGTGAGCCATATCACCCTGCACAAGCTGCGTCGCAACCAGCCGCTCACGGCGACTGATCTGGCCGAGCTGGAGCGCCTGTTGATCGACAGCGGAACCGCCACTGCGGAAGACGTGGCTCGTGCCGGGCAGGAGGCCCATGGGCTGGGCCTTTTTGTGCGTGGACTGGTGGGCTTGGACCGCGAGGCCGCTACGCAGGCACTCAACGGTTTTGTCAGCGGCAAGACGGTCAGCGCCAACCAGCTGGAGTTTGTGAACCTGATCGTCACCCATCTGACCGAGCGTGGCGTGATGGATGCGGCGCTGTTGTATGAGCCACCATTCACCAGCTATGCACCGCAGGGGCCGGACGCGCTGTTCACGTCTGCGCAGGTGGATGAACTATTGCAAGTGCTCGAACGGGTTGCGCAAACTGCCAAGGCTGCCTGAGTTGGCAAAAATTGGGTAGTGGGCTGTAAAAAGGGGATGAGTGATCAACCCATCAGCAGCGTGCCTGCCAGTGCAAACATCACCAGCGCAATAAAACTGTCCAGCACGCGCCAGGCGGTTACCGTCTCAAACAGCGGCCCCAGCAGCCGCGCGCCATAACCCAGCGCTGAAAACCACACCAGGCTGCCCAGACAGGCGCCCCAGCCAAACGTCCACGGGTCGCTGCGCTGGTTGGCCACCGAGCCCAGCAGCACCACGGTGTCCAGATACACGTGCGGGTTCAAAAAGGTGAAGCCAAAACACGCGGCTAGCGCCGTGGCCAGTGGCGTCGGCGTGCTGGCCTGCAGCTGCATGTGGCCACCACGCCAGGCACGCATTGCGGCCAGTGCGCCGTAGCTGGCAAGAAACAGCGCGCCACCATACCGGGCCACCGCCAGCAGCGTGGTGTTGCCGCGAATCACCACACCCGCGCCGCCAATGCCAGCAACGATCAGCAGCGCATCCGACAACGCGCAAAACAGCACGATGGGCAACACGTGTTCGCGCCGCAACCCCATGCGCAGCACAAAGGCGTTTTGCGAACCAATGGCCACGATCAGTGCCAGCCCGGTGGCAAAACCGGCAAAGAAATCAATGAAGGTCAAGAGGCGGCCTGCTCTTTCAGCAGTGCCACCAGCCGCACCAGCGCATGGTGAACGGTGGCCTGGCGCACCGCGGCACGGTCGCCGTCAAAGCGGCGCGTTTCGGTGACGACGCCTGCGGGCGTGGCAAACCCGAACCACACGGTGCCCACGGGTTTGGCAGCTGTGCCACCCGTGGGCCCAGCCACGCCGGTCACGGCCACCGCCACCTGCGCGCCCGAGTGCCGGATGGCGCCTTGCACCATGGCGCGGGCGACCGCTTCGCTTACCGCGCCGTGCTGGTTGATCAGCCCTGCGTCCACACCCAGCATGTCGGTCTTGGCAGCGTTGGAGTAGGTGACAAAGCCGCGCTCAAACCAGTTGCTGGAACCCGACAGGTCGGTGCAGGCCGCTGCAATCAGGCCGCCGGTGCAGCTTTCCGCTGCAGCGAGAAACCAGCCCTTTTTTACAAGATAATTGGCCATTATCCCGCACAGGATATGCGTGGATAGCTCTGAATTTGATAGCGACGTGATGATGTGAAGATCAGTCACCAGATGAACCTCCAGGCGGCTATGACCAGCACGGTGCAGGCCGCCGCTACCAAATCGTCAAACATGATGCCAAAGCCCGCCTTCGTCCACGCGTGACGGTCATTGTGCGCATCCACGCCGTGGAACAACCGGTCAGCCCAACCTACGGGCCCGGGTTTGACTGCATCAAAAAAGCGGAACAACCCGAAGGCGATGACCTGGCCCCAGAACCCGGCCGGCAACACCAGCCACAGCACAATCCAGAACGCCACCACCTCGTCCCACACAATACTGCCGGGGTCCGGCACCTGCATGTTGCGGGCGGTGACGGTGCTGGCCCACCAGCCCAGCGCAAGGCAGAGTCCAATCAGCCATCCGGCCTGCGCGTCTGTCATGCCATAAAACTGCATCACCAAAAACGCCAGCCAGGCCCACAGCGTGCCGGATGTGCCCGGTGCCACCGGGCTCAGGCCAGAGCCAAAGCCCAGGGCAATGAGATGCGCCGGATGCGACAACATGAAACGCCCCGTGGGCCGCGCGAGACAACTCATGGTGTCATTATGGGGGAGGGAAAGACACGCGGTCTTCCTGTCTTCATGGAGAAACACAATTGACATGTATTCAGGCAAAGTGGTCGAATGATCGGAAGGTGTTGGTGATCTCATCTCCGGTTGCACCGACCAGTCGTAAACCCGGCCTGGACTGAATCTGGCCGATGCGGGTGACGGGCAGGGCGCTGGCGCGTGCCGCGGTCTGCACGGCGTCTCGGTGAGCCGCTGGCGCCGTGAACAGCAGCTCGTAGTCGTCACCACCGGCCAGAACATAGTTCAGACAGGTTTGAAGGTCCGTTTCCCGGTTGTTTTTAGTGCTAAATAAGCCATCAGCCGGCATCCAATAAGTGTGACTAGCTATCAATTTAATAGCTATCGAGGTGTCGATCACGGCGCCGACCTGTGATGCCGTGAGGATGTGCCCGAGATCACCCAGCAGCCCGTCGCTCACGTCAATCGCTGCCGAGGCGACGCCGCGCAGGGCCATGCCCAGCGCCACCCGTGGGGAGGGTGTCTCCAGCCGCACGCGCGCCGGGTTGAACACTGCGTCGGGTACCAGCAGTCTGCCGTTCAAAACGTCCAGCGCCAGTCGGGCATCGCCCAGCGTGCCGCTGACATAAATGTCATCATCCACCTTCGCACCTGAGCGCAGCAGGGCCTGCGTGCGGCCGTTCACCACGGGGACTTCACCAAACACCGTGATGCAGATGTTCAGTGGCCCCTGCGTGGTGTCGCCGCCGATGAGCTCACAGCCGTGTGCATCGGCCAGCGCGAAGAGTCCTTTCGAAAAGGCTGCCAGCCAGCCCTCATCCACGCCGGGCAGTGCCAGCGCCAGCGTGAAGGCCAGAGGTTTGGCGCCACAAGCTGCCAGGTCACTCAGGTTCACGGCCAGGGCCTTGTGGCCCAGCGTCTGCGGGGCCACGTCCGGGAAGAAATGGCGACCCTGCACCAGCATGTCGCTCGAAATGGCCATTTGCGTGCCGGGTGCCGGCTGCAGCAGCGCACAGTCGTCACCGATGCCCAGCGCTGAGTGAAGGGTGGGGCGTTTGAAGTAACGCGCAATCAGGTCAAACTCTCCCATGCAATCTGCCATGTTGCTCATTCTTCCTTCGCTGGGGCGGTTGTGGCAACGGCACTTCGGGTGGGCCACAGGAGACCCAGCGGCTGTTCGACCATGCGGCACCAGATGGCCTGGCGAATGCGTCCCAGATTCAGCGCACCAATGAGGGGCAGTGCAGCCACACGCCACCACAGGGCGGGCTCACGCACCACGTCCCAACCCAGCGTGCCCTGGGGACTCAACGTGTCCAGCAGTCCGGGCAGGTTGCGCATGGTATGGCGATTTCAGCGCGGCAGTCAGTGCAGCGTACGGTGGTCGCCTGCTGCGCTCAGTGCATCCAGCACGAACATGGGTATGTCAGCATCGAATTTTTCACCGTCCTCGGCCACACAAAAAAAACTGCCATGCATGGTGCCTGTGGGTGTACGCAAACGGGTTGCACTGGTGTATTCAAACCGTTGCCCAGGTTTGAGCAGAGGTTGCTGCCCTACCACGCCCAGGCCTTTGATCCTTTCTGTATGGCCATTGGCATCGTTGACGCTCCATGTTCTGGAAATCAGTTGTGCGGCCACCTTGCCTGTGTTGATGATGGCAATGGTGTAGGCAAATACATACAAGGCGTCATCCGGACGAGACTGATTTTGCAGAAACTGAGGCACGACTTCCACAAGAAATTGATACTTGACCATTCCCCGATCCTACCTGCGAAAATAGCGCATGACAAAAACCTACCGCATTGCCCCGTCGATTCTGTCCGCCGACTTTGCCCGCTTGGGTGAGGAGATAAAAAATGTCATCGCCGCAGGGGCTGACTGGATTCACTTTGACGTGATGGACAATCACTATGTCCCCAACCTGACCTTTGGCCCCATGATTTGCCAGGCACTAAAACCGCATGCCAAAACGGCAGCGGGTGTGACGGTGCCCATTGACGTGCACCTTATGGTGCAGCCTGTGGATACTTTGGCGACGGCTTTTGCCGACGCAGGTGCAGACTACATCAGTTTTCATCCTGATGCGTCTGGGCACGTGCACCGTAGCATTCAGGCCATCAAATCCAAGGGGTGCAAAGCTGGCCTGGTGTTCAACCCCGCAGAGCCACTGGATGTGCTGGACTGGGTGATTGATGATCTTGACTTGATCCTCATCATGAGTGTCAATCCTGGCTTCGGGGGCCAAGGCTTCATCGATTCTGCACTGCGCAAGGTAGAGGCTGTTCGTAAAAGAATTGATGTCAGCGCCAAAGATATTCGCCTGGAGGTCGATGGTGGCGTCAAAGTTGACAATATACGACGCATAGCTGATGCCGGTGCCGACACTTTTGTCGCGGGCAGTGCCATTTTTGGCCAGCCAGACTACCGGTACGTGGTGGATGCCATGCGTCACGTTTTGCCTAAACGCTGATCAGTTTATACCTGCTGCAATAACGCCTCCCCAGTATGCAAGCAGACCAAGGAGTTTCGTTCGGCGCAGTCAATGCTTCCCGGCGAATGCATTGGGCCATGCTGGCGATGCTTGCGTTGATAACGGGCGTTGTCGTTGCGCAGAACTGGTTGGCATTCAGGATCGGATCGATTCACCAAACTGATTCAAAAATCATCAGTCTTGCGGCTGCACAACGGACTCACGGGCAACACATTGCACGTCTGGCGTTGTTGAGTGCCAGTGATACGGCCAGAAATGAAATAGAGAAGGTGTTGGCCGGCATGAAGGCGCAGGCGCGCGATCTGGAGGAGTTGCTTGCTGCTCGCGGGGTGAGTGTGGCAGAGTCATTGCCCACGGACCAGGACGACGACATGGTGCGTTTGCGCGAGGTGACTCAAAAGTGGCGGAACTCCCGTCAGCAATTCGTGGCGCGAGTGGCGGAATTTGTCAAGGTCCGGGAGGCTTTTGAATTTGCCGAAATCCCCCGTGTAACCCGGGCACTGCATAAGCAGGCAGACATTTATTTTTCTGACGCACAGCTATTGCTGGATCGGGCCGAGGCACTCGCCCAGGACCGTGAAAAACAGACCCGACAATCGGTCTTGCTCTGGACGGGTTTCATCATTGGCATGATGGGGCTATTGGCAATAACTGTGGTGAACCCGACGGCCCGCTTTGTGCGCCGCCAGCATGCTCTTTTGCAGATGCAGGCAAATGAGATGCGGCGTCTGGCCCTGGTTGCTGCACATACTTCAAACTGGGTTGTCATTACCGACGTGCGGCTCAAGCTGGTTTGGGCAAATCTGGCTTTTCTGTCGGGGGTTGGCTTTTCCATTGAGCAGCTGGCTGGAAAGGGACTGCGCTCCTTTTTATCGCCTGATGGCAACGATCTGGATGAGCTTGATCGTGCGGCCGAAGAACTCAGCCAGGGGCTGGGAGTTCGAGTTGACGTGTTCGTGCGAACGCACGATGGGCAAGGGGTCTGGCTGGATCTGGATTGCCAGCCCATGACTGACGAACAGAAAGTTGTTACAGGATTTTTGATTCTTGGTAATGACATTACGGAAGAGATGGTTCAACGCCGAAGATTACGCGCCCTGTTTGACGCCTTGCCTGTAGGCGTGATTTTGTACAACAACACTGGCCGCGTTATCGATTGCAATGCAACTGCACTCAAACTCACCCAGATGGAGATCCACGAGTTTGCCAATTACGAGACGATGGTTACACCTGTGTCTCGGGCACATCCTGATGTAAGAGTCGTGCGTGATGATTTGACCAGCTACCCCATTGAGGAGCAACCTGTTGCGCGGACGTTGAAGACGCAACAGGCTTTGCGTCGTGAGGCGGTTGGGTATCTGAGTCCCGATGGGGCGCTGTTCTGGACGCTTGTCAATACAGAACCGCTGGTTGACGCCCAACGGCAACTGACCGGCGTGATTGAGTGTTTCATGGATGTTAGCCGCCAGAAAGAACTGGAACAACGCCTGCGTGACCTGTCTCATATGGATAGTCTTACGCAACTACCCAATCGTGTCGTCCTTCTGGATCAGATCAATGCTGCTTTACTGCGGCGCCGTGCCCGGCCTGGGTATCACTTTGCAGTGCTGTTCATGGATTTTGATCGTTTCAAGCAGGTGAACGACACGTTGGGGCATGTCGTCGGCGATGAGCTGTTGCGTCAGATTGCCAAGCGGCTGCAGATCAGCCTGCGACTGGGGGACACTTTTGTGCAGACCAGCGATTCCAGTCAGATGGCGGCACGTATTGGAGGCGATGAATTTGTTGTTGTTCTGGATGACATTCGTGGTGACCCGGATGCTGAAGTGGTGGCCGCACGCCTGCTCGATGTGCTGGCTGCCCCGTACTATATTGACAGCCATACGGTGAACTCCAGCGTGAGTATTGGTATTGTCACTGCGGCCAATGCGGTAGACGATGTGGAGTCGGTGCTGCGCGATGCTGACATTGCCATGTATGAAGCCAAGCGTACCGGCCGTGGACGGTACGTGATGTTCGAGCCGTCGATGCACCGAAGGGTGCGCGACAACGTGGCGTTGGAAAACGACTTGCGACAGGCACTGCAGTTGCATGAACTCTCGGTCGTGTATCAGCCATTGGTAAATCTCACGACAGGTGCTCTTGCCGGAATGGAGGCGCTGGTTCGCTGGGAACATCCTAAGCGCGGCATGGTGTCGCCAGCGGAGTTCATTCCGGTGGCTGAAGCCAGTGGCATGATTCTGAGGGTAGGGGCATTTGTGTTGCAAACAGCCTGTTCGGAGTTTGCCTGGCTGCAGGGCATGCTGGGAGCTGATGCGCCTGAGTCGGTGTCTGTCAACCTGTCGCGCGCCCAGTTGCGTGAGCCCGACCTGACCAAGATGATTCGGGATACCTTGCGTGCAAACGGCATGGTTGCTTCACAGCTCCAGCTCGAAATTACCGAGAGTCTGGCTGCGCAGGACTTGACCGTGCAGGCTTGTTTGCATGAAATCAAGGCGTTGGGCGTGACCCTTGCACTGGATGATTTTGGAACCGGGTATTCTTCGTTGTCGTGTCTGGTCGAGCTGCCCATTGATACTGTAAAAATAGATCGGACATTTGTCAGTGCAGCCCAGGACAGCGACTATCACCGCGTTTTGATTGAGGCGATGCTGCTGGTTGCCCGCACGTTGGGAATGAGTACCGTGGCCGAGGGTATTGAAACAGCCGGGCAGGCAGTCATGATGAAAGTGTTGGGATGTACCAAGGGCCAAGGCTACTTGTATAGCAGACCACTTACACGTGACGCACTGGTTCGCTGGATCGAATCCATGCGGGAAATGGCGTGACTGCCCGTGTCGCGGCTGACGGGGCAAGATGGAAGTTTCAGTTCACTGGTCTCAGCGGAGGCAACTCCATCGGGATGGTCGCGAAAAGCGACTCGCGCACCTCGCCACGGAGTGTGGCCAGATTACGGCTAGCCGCGTGCCCGATGTGGGTCAAATCAGTCGGTGGAGTGGGCCGGCCAAGAAAAAATCCCTGTAGTTCATCGCAACCGAGTTCCCGTAGCACGGATATCTGCGCGCGCGTCTCAACGCCTTCGGCGTTGACTGTCATGCCCAGTGAGTGGGCCAGCATGATGATCGAATGAACAATAACTGCGACCTTGGGGTCGTCCGTCAGGTTCCTGGTAAAAACCTGATCAATCTTGACCTTGTCAAACGGAAACCGCCACAGATAAGCCAAACTGGAATAACCCGTACCAAAATCGTCCATGGCTATTGAGACGCCTAACGCAGCCAGTTGTCTCAACGTCTCCATGATGCGATCCGAACTGGTCATGAGCAGGGACTCTGTGATCTCCAGCCCCAGACGTTCGGGGGCAAGGCCACTATCCTGCAATGCCCGGGCCACCTGCTTCACCAGTTTGCCCCCGGCAAACTGGTTGGCGGACAGGTTCACGGCTACAGTCAGAGTCGATGGCCAGGTTTGTGCATCTTTGCAAGCCTGCTGCAGTACCCACAGACCAATCTCATCAATCAACCCTGACGTTTCAGCGAGGGGGATAAATTCGCCTGGTGTCACCATGCCGAGTTTGGGATGTTTCCATCGTACTAGGGCTTCGTAGCCGATCAGCAAGTCACCATCGTTGCCGTATTGTGGTTGGTAGTAGACCAGCAATTGACCGGTTGAAATGGCTTGTCGTAGATCGCGTGTAAGCTCGCGTTTTGCCTGCATCTGCCGATCCAGCGCGTCGTCGTAATATGCGTACGAACCACGACATAGCTTTTTTGCCCGGAACAGCGCCTGATCGGCCTTGGTCATCAAGTCGTCCGGTTCGCTGCCGTCAGAACCATTCATCACGATTCCAATGCTGGCGCCACACAGCACCTCGTGACCTGACAGTTCAATCGGCTCTGCCAGCGTGTCCCTGATTCTTTTTGCAAAAGGGGTGACGGTGGACTGGACGGCCTCGCCCATCAGCAAAACGGCAAATTCGTCACCGCCAAGACGGGCAACCTTGTCACTTTCACGCAAGCAAGCTTTCAGGCGTTGGGTGGTGAGCCGAAGCGCTTCATCGCCCAGTGCATGACCCAGGGAATCGTTTACCTCCTTGAATCGGTCCAGATCAATTCGCAGCAACGAAAACCCAGGCCCACCTGCGGACTTGCTCCTGGCTGCCATGCCCAGTGCATTGTTGAAGCTGGCGCGATTCATGGCACCACTGAGCACATCATGGTGAGCCAGATAGTGGACCTTGTCCTCGGCTTTTCGCTGCTTTTTTAACCGCAATACATACTGATAGGTCGCCACCGAGCCAATCAAAACCAGCAAAATGGTGACGCCAGCGGCAATCCGTAAAAGCGCCTGCGTGGCGTTGGCTGCCCGGTGAGATTGATCTATATGTACTTCGATAATGCCCACAATCTTGCGATCCACCAGCAATGGGACATGAGCCTCTCCATGTACCGCTGAACCACCGGGCCATGCCGCGCGCCGTAATGCGATACTTGGATTGCCCCCCAGAACCTGTTGAAGAATGCCTGTCTTGTGACCAAGGCCTTGCGTGAGATTGTCGTAAGGTACGATTTCCGACTTGTCCAGGTCTTCGGATGCCAGAAGCAGACGCCCACCTGGATCGTATAGTCTGAACGCAAAAACATCAGTCGATTTACTCAGACGTTGCAAGCGTTCACGTGTGCTGGGCATGAGCTGGCCCGTGGGAAAAACGGCTCCTGGATCCGGCACGATTTCACTGAACAGCTGGGACCAGCGCATGGCGGATTGCCTGATGTCCTGCTTGAGTTGTCGATCCGACTCCTGCCGCGTCAGCCAGCCCATCACAAGAAGGGTCAGGATCAGGGCGCAGATCCAAATCAAGGCCGATTTCCAGTCGGCTTTTCTCATGACGAAGTCGGCGCCTCGTCGTGAATGTTGTTCATGTTGTGCAATCAGGGTTTCGCTTGCAGCCATTATCGGCATCTGGCATGCAAACTTAAACCGGGAAAACGGGGTTTTCCCGTCGCCTTTTGTCTTTGCTACACTGTTGCCATGTTCATTCACCGCACGATCATCACGGGGTTTAGCGACCGGGGAGCCTGGCCCTGGCGTCAGCCATCTGTCGTGTGCGGTTGATTGGCACCGGTTGACGCCTTAGCGTTTGCGCGTGCTTCGCGCCCCAAAGCGGGGCATTGAATTGAATGAACGCCCTGCAGCAGCAGGGTGAGCGAGTGGAGGCTCTTACCTTGATTACCGAACTTGAATTCAAAAGCCTGAGCGCGCAGGGCTTTAACCGCATTCCGCTGATGGCGCAAGCGTTTGCGGACCTTGAAACGCCCTTGTCCCTGTACCTGAAGCTGGCGTTTTCCAAAGCCGGCGGCAAATACAGTTTTTTGCTGGAATCCGTTGTTGGAGGCGAGCGGTTTGGCCGCTACAGTTTTATCGGTCTGCCGGCCCGCACCCTGGTGCGGGCGAGCGGCTTCGGTGCCAAGGCCGTGACTGAGGTGGTGAAAGACGGCAACGTGGTCGAGACCTCCAGCCAGAATCCGCTGGATTTCATCGCCGATTATCAAAAGCGCTTCAAAGTGGCCTTGCGCCCGGGGCTGCCGCGCTTTTGTGGTGGCCTGGCTGGGTATTTCGGGTATGACGCCGTGCGCCACATCGAGAAAAAGCTGGAGCAAACCTGCCCTCCTGACACGCTGGGCTGCCCGGATATCCTGCTGCTGCAGTGCGAAGAGCTGGCGGTGATCGACAACCTGTCGGGCAAGCTGTACCTCATCGTCTATGCCGACCCTGGCCAGCCCGAAGCCTACGCCAACGCCAAAAAGCGCCTGCGCGATCTGCGGGAACAGCTCAAATATTCGGTGAGTGCGCCCATCGTCAAGCCCACACAAACTTATCCGGCCGAGCGTGACTTTGCCAAGGCCGACTACATCGCCGCAGTGGAGCGCGCCAAAGAGATGATTGCCGGGGGCGACTTCATGCAGGTGCAGGTGGGACAGCGCATCAAAAAGCGCTACACCGAGTCGCCGCTGTCGCTGTATCGGGCGCTGCGCTCGCTGAACCCCAGCCCCTACATGTATTACTACCATTTTGGGGACTTTCATGTGGTGGGTGCATCGCCAGAAATTCTGGTGCGCCAGGAAATGGTGCAACTGAACGGGCAGACGGAGCAAAAAATCACCATCCGCCCACTGGCGGGCACACGTCCCCGCGCCGCCACGCCCGAGCTGGACAAGGCGGCCGAGGTCGAGTTGATCAATGACCCCAAAGAGCGGGCCGAACACGTGATGCTGATTGACCTGGCGCGCAACGACATTGGCCGCATTGCCAAGATCGGGACCGTGAAGGTGACCGAGGCTTTTGCCGTGGAGCGTTACAGCCATGTGATGCATATCGTGAGCAATGTCGAAGGCACCTTGCTCGATGGCATGACCAGCATGGACGTGCTCAAAGCCACGTTCCCGGCCGGCACGCTGACAGGTGCGCCCAAGGTGCATGCCATGGAAGTGATCGATCAGCTGGAGCCCACCAAGCGCGGCCTGTATGGCGGTGCCTGCGGTTACCTGAGCTTCGCGGGCGACATGGACGTGGCCATTGCCATTCGCACCGGCATCATCAAGGACCAGACGTTGTATGTGCAGGCGGCGGCCGGCGTGGTGGCCGACTCGGTGCCCGAGCTGGAATGGAAAGAGACCGAGGCCAAGGCGCGGGCCTTGTTGCGGGCATCCGAGCTGGTTGAAGAAGGGCTGGAGTGAATCATGAGTAAAAAAATCAAGCTCCTGATGATCGACAACTACGACAGCTTCACCTACAACATCGTCCAGTATTTTGGCGAGCTGGGCGCGGAGGTTGAAGTGTTCCGTAACGACGAAATCACCGTAGAAGGTATTGCCGCGCGCCAACCGGACCGGCTGGTGGTGTCGCCCGGGCCGTGTTCACCGGCTGAGGCAGGCATTTCCGTGGCGGCCATCCAGCACTTCATGGGCAAGCTGCCGATTCTGGGCGTGTGCCTGGGGCATCAGGCCATTGGCGCAGCGTTGGGCGGCAAGATCATCCGGGCGAAAGAGCTGATGCATGGCAAAACCAGTGTCATCACCACCACGCAGGAGGGCGTCTTTGCTGGCTTGCCCAGGCAATTCACCGTAAATCGATACCATTCACTGGCGATTGAGCGCACCAGCTGCCCGGCTGATCTGGCTGTAACGGCGTGGACCGATGACGGTGAAATCATGGGCGTGCGTCACAAGACCCTGCTGCAGGCGGTGCGCATGGAGGGTGTGCAGTTTCACCCGGAGTCGATCCTGACCGAGCACGGCCACGCCATGCTGAAAAACTTTCTGCAGTAGTTGCTATATATTTAATAGCTATTAACGCATATTTGACGAGGGCTGTAGGCCAATATGACCACTTTAATTGACTTGCGTAGCGACACCGTTACCCAGCCCACCCCCGCCATGCGGGAGGCGATGATGATGGCGCCGCTGGGCGACGACGTGTTTGGTGGCGACCCCAGTGTCAACGCCCTGCAGGACAAACTGGCGGCGATGCTGGGCTTTGAAGCAGCGCTGTTTGTTCCCACCGGCACACAGAGCAATTTTTGCGGCATCCTGAGCCACTGCCAGCGGGGTGACGAATACATCGTGGGTCAGTTTGCCCACTGTTATCGCTGGGAGGGTGGTGGCGCAGCTGTTTTTGGCAGCGTGCAGCCGCAGCCGCTGGAGCACCAACCGGATGGCACACTGTTGCTCTCGGACATCGAGGCGGCCATCAAACCCGACGACGCGCACTTTGCCCGCACCCGGATGCTGGCGCTGGAAAACACGCTGGGCGGCAAGCTGCTGCCGCTTGACTATGTGCAGCAAGCGACAAATCTCGCCAAAAGCAGGGGGTTGATGCGGCATCTGGATGGCGCCCGGTTGTTCAATGCGGCGGTTGCGCAGGCCACACAGTCCGCTCGGACTGAGCCTGTGAAAGCCGATGCAGGCACTTCGACGGGATCAGTGCGAACGGAAGTTCCCCTTGCTGGCGCCATCTTTGAGGCCCGTCGCATCGCCCAGTGTTTTGACAGCGTGTCCGTTTGCCTGAGCAAAGGCTTGGGCGCACCGGTGGGCTCGGTGCTGTGCGGCAGCCGGGAATTCATTGCCCGCGCACATCGCATCCGCAAAATGGCCGGTGGCGGCATGCGCCAGGCCGGCGTGCTGGCGGCTGCCGGAACCTACGCGCTCGATCATCACGTGGCGCGGCTGGCCGATGACCACGCGCTGGCGCTGCGGCTGGCCAGCGGCTTGCAGGGCGTTGAGGGCCTGCAGGTGGAGCAGCCTCACACCAACATCGTGTTTGTCGATCTGGTGGGTGCTGCCAAGGCGCGTTCGGCCGATTTGATGCCGTTCCTGAAAGCACGCGGCATTCTGGCCACCGGCCTGTACCGCCTGCGGTTTGTAACGCATCTGGATGTGGATGCGGCCGGGGTGGACCGGGCTATTGCCGTCATCCGCGAATTTTTCCTGGCCTGACGATTCAATTTCTCAGGGAGCGAACCCATGTTCAGCGGCATTGACCACATTGGCTTGTTCATCGCAGCGGGCCTGCTGCTCAACCTGACGCCCGGGCCGGACGTGCTCTACATCATCACCAGTGGTGTCAAGGCGGGCTGGCGCGCGGGGGCCGTGGCGGCTTTAGGCATCACGGCGGGTTGTTTTGTGCACATCGCGGCGGCGGCGCTGGGGGTGAGTGCGCTGGTTGCCGCGTCTGCCACGGCGTTCTCGGTGCTGAAATGGCTGGGCGCGGCCTACCTGGTGTATGTGGGCTGGTCGATGCTGGGTGTCCGGTGGAAGAAATCCGGCTCTTTGGAAGCTGGGGGCGGATCAAAAATCGCTACCAATTTTATAGCTAACAACTCAATATTGACGGTGGATAATGGCCAAAATGACCTTAAAAAAGTGTTCATGAAAGGTTTCTGGACCAATGTTCTGAACCCGAAAGTGGCATTGTTCTTTCTGGCTTTTCTGCCGCAATTCATTTCGCCTGCAGCGCAGCATAAAACGGTCACGTTCCTCGTGCTGGGCCTGCTATTCAACTTCAATGGCCTGTGGATCAATTTTGGCTACGCGGCGCTGGGCGCTTTTATCTCCCAGCGCCTGGCCGTCATGCAGCGCGGCATGCAATGGCTGGAGCGCGTGGCTGGCGTCCTGTTCATCGGTTTCGGGTTGAAACTGGCCCTGTCTGACAACCCTGCCACCTAAAAATCTTTCTGGAGACACTTCATCATGCCCAACACGAACAAGATCAGCCCGCAGGAAGCCCTGCTGCGCACCATCGAGCACCGCGAGATTTTTCATGACGAGATGCTGCACATCGTGCGGCTCATCATGAGCGGTGAGTTGTCACCCGTGATGATGGCCGCGCTGATCACGGGCCTGCGTGTCAAGAAGGAAACCATCGGCGAAATCACCGCGGCTGCGCAGGTGATGCGCGAGTTTTCCACCAAGGTGCACGTGACCGACAAAACCCATCTGGTAGACATTGTGGGCACGGGCGGCGATGGGTCGCATACCTTCAACATTTCCACCTGTTCGATGTTCGTGGCGGCAGCAGCGGGCGCCAAGGTCAGCAAACACGGCGGGCGCAGCGTCAGCAGCAAGAGCGGCAGTGCGGATGTGATGGAGTCGCTGGGCGTCAACATCAACCTGACGCCCGAGCGGATTGCGCAATGCATTGCCGGCGTGGGTGTGGGTTTCATGTTTGCGCCCAATCACCACCCAGCCATGAAGAACGTGGCACCGGTGCGTAAGGAACTGGGTATCAAGACCATCTTCAATCTGCTGGGGCCGTTGACCAACCCGGCCAGTGCGCCGAATATCCTGATGGGGGTGTTTCACCCGGACCTGGTGGGCATTCAGGTACGGGCACTGCAGCGCCTGGGTGCCGAACATGCCGTGGTGGTGTATGGCAAAGACGGTATGGACGAAGTGAGTCTGGGCGCGGCCACGCTGGTGGGTGAACTGAAAAACGGCGAGATCATCGAATACGAGATTCACCCCGAAGACTTC
Organism: Pseudomonadota bacterium; assembly: GCA_046050465.1. Lineage (GTDB taxonomy): Bacteria > Pseudomonadota > Gammaproteobacteria > Burkholderiales > Burkholderiaceae_C > Egaibacter. The sequence goes on from JBJOPS010000020.1 coordinate 118,645, forward strand.
GGCATGGTGATGGCCAGCAACCGCGCGCTGAAGGTGGAAACCCCCGAGCAGTCCAAAGCCATGCTGCTGGGTGTGCTGGACAACACGCCCGGTGCAGCCAAAGACATTGTGATACTCAATGCCGGTGTGGCGCTGTATGCGGCCAACGTGACCGATACGATGAAAGCTGGCGTAGATAAAGCGCGATCAGCTATTGAATCCGGAGCGGCGAAGGCGAAACTGGCGCAGCTGGTGGCCGCAACTCAAGCCTCGACGTAATCAGGCGCGAACCACTGCGCCAGCTTTTGAGTCCAAGCCAATGTAAACCGGCTCATTGGGCATCAAATTACGGTCCACATCCGAGTCGATGATCAGCATGTCGCCGAACTCGGTTTGCACGTTGTGTTCCAGGTGGGTTCCCAGATAGGCGGTCTTGAGCAGGGTGCCCTTGATGGACGGCGCTGACGGTAATTCGCGGTGCAAGGTCAGGCGCTGGGGCCGGACAGCAAACAGCGCGGGGCCACTCACATTGCTGGCGTGCAGGGGCAGGCGCAAACTACCTGCAACAAATACCTGGTTCGCGCCATCCTGCACCACTTCACCCGTGATCAGGTTGGCATCACCAATGAAGTCGGCCAGAAAGCGGTCAGCCGGGCGCTCATACAGTTCACGTGGTGAACCGATCTGCGCGATGCGCGAGTTGGACATCACGATCACACGGTCCGACACCGCCAGCGCTTCGGACTGGTCATGCGTGACGTACACCACGGTCAAACCCAGCGACTGCTGCAAACCCCGAATGTCATCGCGCACCTTGCGGCGCAACTTGGCGTCCAGATTGGACAGCGGCTCGTCAAACAACAGCACCTGCGGCTCCAGCACCAGGGCTCGCGCAACGGCCACACGTTGTTGTTGCCCGCCAGACAGCTCGGACGGCAGGCGCAGCTCAAGCCCGGCCAGACCCACCAGTTCCAGCTTGGCCTTGGCCTGTTCATGGGCTTGTGCCTTGCGCATGCCACCGGCCTGCAAACCATAGGCCACGTTGTCAATCACGTTCAGGTGCGGAAACAGCGCGTAGGACTGAAACACCATGCTCACGTCACGCTCGGACGCAGCCAGCCGTGTGACGTCTTTGCCACCAATCAGCACACGGCCACTGGTCGCCGAGTCCAGCCCAGCAATCATGCGCAGCGTGGTGGTTTTGCCGCAGCCCGACGGCCCCAGCAGGGTGACCAGTGTGCCAGCCTCGACCGTGAAACTCACTGAATCCACAGCAGTGAAATTGCCAAACACCTTGCTGACGTTTTCGAACACCACGTTGGCTGCGTTAACTGACTTGGCTGCCATCAATGTGCTCCAGAAATGAGGTCGGTTGTAGCGCCCGAGCGGCGCCCCAGCTTGCGCTCGCCGACGCCGAGTTTGATCAGCCCGATGACGAGCAGCATGAAGATGATCAGCAGGGTGGAGTAGGCAATGGCGAGCGCATACTCCCCAACCTCCACGCGGCCCACGATATAGGCGGTCGCCATGTTGTATTCGGCGCTGACGAGGAAGATGACCGCACTGACCGCCGTCATGGCATGCACAAAGCTGAACACCAGCGTGGCCACAATGGCCGGTCGCAGCAGTGGCAGGATGATGCGGCGCAAGGTGTAGGCGCTACCCGCCCGCAACGTGAGCGAGGCTTCGTCCAGGCTTTTGTCCAACTGGCTGAGCGCTGCCAGTCCGGCGCGCACACCCACCGGCATGTTGCGGAAGACAAAGCAGATAACCAGAATCAGCCCGGTACCGGTCAGCTCGAATGGTGGCACGTTGAAGGCCACGATGTAGGCGATGCCGATGACCGTGCCGGGGATGGCGAAGCTCAGCATGGTCATGAATTCGAAGCTGCGACGGCCGACGAATTGCTGGCGTGCAATCACATAGGCGGTGAGTAGCCCGATGATGGTGGTCAATGGTGCGGCAATCCCCGAGACCATCACGGTTGTGAAAAAACTGTCCCAGGCCGAACCAGTCCAGTTGATGCCGCGCTCGCCCCACTCCACCAGGAAGCCGGTGCGAAAGTGCGCGAGTGTGGGCTCGAAATTGCCACGGCCAATGTCATGTACGAAGCCGCCAATCAAAATCAGCAGGTACAACACCGCCGTGAAGAATGCCCAAGGCAGGGCGGTGGTGTAGCACAGCGCTGAAACGCGTTTGGGCAGTGGCGTGGGCAGACCGGCGTCACCCTTGCCGGTGACAGTGACATAGGATGCGCGACCCAACCAGCGCTGCTGCAGCCAGAACGCACCCAGCGTGAAGGTCAGCAGGATCAAAGCCAGCGTGGCGGCGCGGCCCGGGTCGTTTTGTGCCCCGGCCACGGCGAAGAAGATCTTGGTGGATAACACTTCAAAATTGCCGCCGAGTACCAGCGGATTGCCGAAATCGGCCAGGCTTTCCACAAACCCCAGCAAACAGGTGTTGGCGATACCTGGGCGCAACAATGGCCATGTGACGGTCTTGAAGGTGTGCCAGTGCGTGGCGCGCAGGGTCTGCGCTGCTTCTTCCAGCGTCGGGCTCACGCCCTGAATCACACCCAGCATGATCATGAACGCCAGTGGTGTCTGTGACAGCATCTGCGAAATCAGCACACCTGGCAGGCCATAGATCCAGCGTGATGGTTCGATGCCGAACAGGGTTTCCATCCACACGGTCACCATGCCGGTTCGGCCAAACAGCACGACGAGGGACAAGGCAATCACAAAAGGTGGCGTGATGATGGGCAGGATGGACATGACCTGCAGGCTTTTGCGCCAGCGAAAACCGGAGCGCAGGGCCAGCAGTGCAAATGCCAGCCCGAGCAAGGTGCTGAGCACACCTGCCAATACCGCCAGCAACAGGGAATTCCATGCCACGCCGCATGTGGTGCCACCCGCCAGGCAGCTCAAACCCCAAATGTCAGAGGCGGTCAGGCGTTCCCAGGTCAATGCCAGGTCCAGATGGCCCGTTGGCCCGGTAAAGGCGGACACCAACACGCGTGCGACAGGGAAAAATACAAACAGGGCAACCAGTAGGCCGATAGTCCAGACCGACCCCGAGACGAAGCCGTCGCCACGGAATTTTCCCATTGCGGCGATGCCTTGGGAAAACAGCACGGTGAATATGCCCAACGTGAGAAAGCCGCCCCAGCCCAAGCCGGGTTGGCCTTCTGATACGGTTCCAAAAACCGAGAACCACGCCCAGTCCAGGCCGCGCATGCCTACTGCAAACCCCTGAAGCAGGATCCAGATCAGGCCAATTAGGGCCCCGACAGTCATGACTCTGCCGTGCCATACGGATGCACGGTGAAGTCGCCAGCCAGCCAGCACAGCGAGCCATCCCATCAGGGGCGGCGCCAGCCACCAACGTCCCGAACTGAAGGCCAGCGACAGGGCTGATCCTTCAACGCGCTCGCCGTACCAGGGTAGCGCGGCAAGTGCCACCAGCCCCAGCGCCAGCAGCGCGGGCATGGTGTAGTTAGTCCGCACAGCCAGTGCGGCCACTGGCTGTGCGCAAGGCAGACTCCTGGAGGTCAAATCAGTCGGGCTTGGGGGCGTTCAGCGGGAGCTTCTTTATTATTTTGGAAGCACCTTGACTTCCTTGTCCCACTTGGAGAGCAGGCGTGTGCGCTCGGCCGATGACCCGTACTTTTTGAAGTCGTAGTTGATCAGCTTGATATCTTTGAGTTTGGGTGCTTCTGGTGGTGCGAAAGCTGCCTTGTTGGATGGCACCTGATAGCTCTTGGCATTGGCAGCCAGCACCTGAATCTGTGCGCCCAGGGCAAAGTCATACCACTTCCTGGCATTCTCCAGGTTGCGGGCGCCCTTGATGATGCTCATGGAGCCGATTTCATACCCGGTGCCCTCACAAGGCGCCACCACAACAAGCGGTGCTCCGCCAAGCGCATGGGTCACGCCATCGTGCATGAATGTGATGCCGACGATGGACTCCCCCACAGCGGCAGCACGAGCCGGGGCCGCACCAGACTTGGTGTATTGGTTCACGTTTTTGTGCAGGGCTTTCAAGTAATCAAAAGCCTTGTCTTCACCCATTAGCTGCACCATGGTGGCCAGCATGGTGTACGAGGTACCTGACGAATTGGGGTCCGCCACCTGGATTTCGTTCTTGAAAGCTGGTTTGGTCAGGTCAGCCCAGCACTTGGGTGCCGGAATGCCCTTTTTCTCCAGCGCAGGCTTGTTGTAGCTAAAACCCAAAGCGCCAGAGTAGATGCCAACAGTGCGAAAACCGGATTGCTCGGCCTGGCGCACGGCCCAGTCGTTCAGCTCGGGCAATTTGGGTGATTTGTACACCTCGGTCAGGCCTTCTTCGGCAGCCTGCAAATGCGGGTCGCCGGTGCCGCCCCACCAGACATCGCCCTTGGGGTTGGCGGCCTCGGCCTTGATTTGCGCGTAGATTTCACCGCTGCTCTTGCGGGTCATGGACACCTTGATGCCGGTGGTTTTTTCAAATACCGCGACCATGGGGCGGCACCATTCTTCCTGCACGCCGCAGTACACCGTTAACTGACCCTGGGCCGACGCAGCACTGCCCAGGCTCATCAGCACAGCGCCAAAAGCCGTGGCAACAGCAGTTTTCATGTTAGGGAAAGAATTCTTCAAGTTTGTCTCCAGAATAAGTAGCATCCAATGGGTGATCAGGGGGCATCAAATTGACATTAGTCTGTCATCAACCCAGACAAGTCATCATAGATGCCGGGCGTGCTGGCGACAAGAATTCCACCTGAGTGAATACCCTCAGGTGTGAAGAAATCATTGGCTCGCCCGCCAGCTTCCGTGACCAGCAAAATGCCCGCGGCACAGTCCCATGCATTGATGTGAAGTTCGGCGTAGCCATCCACGCGCCCTGCTGCAACGTCGGCCAGTCCCAGCGCGCCTGAGCCCCGGCGTACAAACGCACTGCCGGCCTTCATGAGTGCTTCTGCCTTCTTCAGATAGGCGGTGTAGCTGCGCCGTGCCGACCAGCCCAGTTCGATGGTGGCGCCGACCAGTGATGATGCCGATCGGGCGCGAATCGGCTTGCCATTCTGGTGCGCGCCGCCGCCCAGTGTGGCGGTGTACATGCGGTTGATGACAGGGTCGAACAACACGCCAATGACGGGCTTCCCTGCTTTCAGGTAAGCGATGGAAATGCACCAGCGCGGAATGTCGGTGGCGTAATTGGCAGTGCCATCAATCGGGTCCACCAGCCAGAAGTCCTGGTCGGCGGCAACATCACCTTGCCCGCCCATTTCTTCACCAACAACCTGATCACCGGGAAAAGCTTGGGCGACCGCCTCTCGAATGTGGCGCTCCACAGCCAGGTCGGCCTGGGTCAGTACGTCATGCGTACCTTTGGAACTGACGGCAAGATGCGCTGACTCGCGCACGGCGAGTTCTCCACATGCGCGGGCCAGCTTTTCGGCAAAGGCCATGCGGGCGTTCAAAGAAGAAGCGGGTACTTGTTGATTCATGATGGGGAAGGGTTGGTTGGTTGGTGGTGTGAAACAACCGAGGTTATCACCCGTGCATGGAGCGCATTACGTTGACTTACCGGGCTTTCTGCGAAAATCAGATGATTCGCCCAAGTGCAGTCCATCAAAAGACGCTCGGGCCATTTTTTCAGGAAGTGCTAATTCATGGCGATGTCAGGCGTGTTGGAAAAAATTGTTGCCGTGAAGCGTGATGAGGTAGCTGCGGCCATCAAACGCAAATCATTTGCGTTGATGCGCTCGGACGCCGAGTCCCGGGTGCTGACCCGTGACTTTGTTGGCGCCATGCGGGCACAGATCGCCAAAGGCCGTCCCGCTGTCATCGCTGAAATCAAGAAGGCGAGTCCCTCGAAGGGCGTCCTGCGCGAAGATTTCATTGCGGCCGACATCGCGCAGAGTTATGCCGAGTTTGGTGCGGCGTGTCTGTCTGTGCTGACCGACGCGCAGTTTTTTCAGGGTTGTGCGGACTTCCTCAAGCAGGCGCGCGCTTCCTGCCAGTTGCCCGTGTTGCGCAAGGATTTCATGATTGATGCGTATCAAATTTACGAGTCGCGCGCCATGGGGGCTGATTGCGTCTTGTTGATTGCGGCTTGTCTGGATGATGCGCAGATGGCTGAATTCGAGGCCATCGCGCGCAGCCTGGATATGGCGGTGCTGGTGGAAGTGCATGACAAAGCCGAGTTGCAGCGTGCGCTCAAGCTGAAAACACCGCTGATGGGCATCAATAACCGCAACCTCAACACGTTTGAAGTGACGCTGGATACCACCCTGTCCATGATTGGTGATGTGCCCCAAGACCGTATTCTGGTGACCGAGAGCGGTATTCTCAGCCGCGATGACGTGCTGCGCATGGGTTCGGCGGGTGTTAACGCGTTCCTGGTGGGCGAGGCATTTATGCGTGCGCCCGATCCGGGCGCTGCGCTAGCCGCACTGTTTGGGCAATAGACGCCTGCTTCAATCCGAACCCTGTTTTGCTCCTATTTTAATAGCTACTCATGCTTATGAATAGAGGACTTAGGGCCAATTTGACACTTGATTTTGGGCGAAACCAGTCTTCGTCGGGTGCTTCGGGTCTGACAGGCTGGAATCCTGCTGACTGGCCGGTGGCGCCTGATTGGCGCGGCGTTGTGGATACTTTTATCAATGGCGCTACTGGTTTGGCGCTGGGTCGGTTCATCCAGGCGCGGATTGATCAAGGTGCCCAGATTTATCCCCCGCTACCCCTGCGCGCACTGGCCCTGACGCCGCTGGCCGATGTTTCGGTGGTCATTCTCGGGCAAGACCCCTATCATGGGCCGGGGCAAGCGGAGGGCTTGTCGTTTTCGGTGTCGGCAGGCGTCAAGCCGCCGCCATCTCTTCGAAATATCCAGAAGGAACTGCAACGCGACTTGGGGCTGTCCCAGCCGTTGAATGGGTCGCTGATCCGGTGGGCGCAGCAAGGTGTCTTGTTGCTCAACACCTGTTTGACAGTAGAAAAAGAGCAACCCGCAAGCCATTCCAAAAAAGGTTGGGAAGTGCTTACTGACGAAATAATCAAGGCTACGTCAGAGAGTGTGCTTCCGGTCGTCTTTATGCTATGGGGTGCTCATGCGCACGGGAAGCGGGCTTTGCTGGCGGGGTCGTCGGGCCAGGCCGGTGGGCAAGAGCGGCATTTGGTGTTGTGCTCGAACCACCCTTCGCCGCTGTCTGCGCTGCGGCCCCCGAGCCCGTTTATTGGCTGCGGACATTTCGGCCTGGCCAATGAATTTCTTCGGCGCGGGGGTCGATGCCCCATTATTTGGTAGAAGTCAACGGGCGTCTGTCCTTGTCAGTGTCCTGAGTTCCATGGCATAATCCAAGGTTCTCTGAAGGAGAGGTGGCCGAGTGGTTAATGGCAGCAGACTGTAAATCTGCCCTCTTGCGAGTACGCTGGTTCGAATCCAGCCCTCTCCACCAGTGATAAATGGATTTTAAGGCGACGTTGAAATCGACGGGGCCTGGTAGTTGTGAGTAAGGTTGGCGCGCGTGGGTGGCACGTTTTGCGGTTGAGAATTCGGGGTAAGAGTTCGACTTCAGGGCGGGAGTAGTTCAATGGTAGAACCCTAGCCTTCCAAGCTAATGACGCGGGTTCGATTCCCGTCTCCCGCTCCACGCGGCAAGTTGTGCAGGTTGATGGTTGTGTGGGTTGATCTCGGTGATCAGCTCAAGGCCCATTTGGCTCAGTGGTAGAGCACTCCCTTGGTAAGGGAGAGGTCCCGGGTCCGATTCCCGGAATGGGCACCAGTTTTGGTTTGATTGGGTAGATTAGTTACTTTTCGGAGTCTGAAATGGGAAAAGAAAAATTCACGCGAACCAAGCCCCACGTGAACGTGGGCACGATTGGTCACGTTGACCACGGTAAAACCACGCTGACGGCGGCCATCACCACTGTTTTGGCAACCAAGTT
>JBJOPS010000021.1:0-13576 GCA_046050465.1 Pseudomonadota bacterium
TGAGCCTGGAGGATGCGAAAGCCAAGATCGAGGCCTGGCGGCGGGACTATAACGAGGTGCGTCCTCACAGTGCGCTAGACTGGCGCACGCCACACGAATTTGCCTTGCAGGCTGGCCTTAAGGCCAGCCTGCAAGGCAAGCAAACAGCCGGAAAATCTAACTTCTGAACGGTACTGATTCGGGGTTAGGGTCACCGTCATGGCCAGTTGACCAGAGCGGCGCAGGAAGGCGCGGCGGCTGTGGAATTGAGGTTGCTGAATCAGGTGCATGATGGGCCTTCTTATTTCTGGATCAGGTATTGGGCGCAGGCCATCACCATCAGCACGGCTGCGTAAACACGGTTGAGCTTGGTACTGGACGAGCTGGCAGCTGTGACCGGGGTGTTGTTCAGGGCATTCACAATCGCCAGTTGATTGGCAGCAGAAACCTGCCCCGCACTCAGCAACAGGCACACCCGTTGTACCAGCGCCGTAGCGTCTGTCACCAGTGCCAATTCGGCGGCATAGCCGGCTCTCATGTCTCTGGGGTTATTGGGGCCAATGCCGGCAGAGATTGTGCTCATGATGAAATTGAGGTAACCCCCGGTGCTGCTTTCGTTGAGCAACTGGAACTCAGGCACCACGACGCCAGCTGTCAACGTCGTGGAAGAAGGCACGTAGCCAGGACGGAAAAAGTTGAACACGGAGGGCGAACGCAAGGGGCTTTGACCGAGGTTGGTTCCAGCCTGGCTCTGATCCGGAATCTGCCAACCCCCGTTGGTTGAGGTAATGCCGAAAGTTCGCCCCCATTGCGCCAGCCGCACAATGGGCTCCCGAAGTTTCCCGTATTCAGGACTGCTCAGCCCCGTGGGGCCCCGCGCTTCGTCATCCATCAGGATGGCGGCAAACACGTAAGCCAGATCACCTCGCACCCCGGAGCCGTTGTTATTGAACACGGTGGCCACGCGCGCAACGTAGGCCGGGCTGGGGTTGCTGGTCACCAGCCGCTGAATCATCTGCTTGCAGAAAAATGGGCCTACATTGGGATGGTTGAAGATCGTGTCCAGCGCCGTTTTGAGCGCTGCCTTGGCCACATCTTCTGTCGCGTTGCCCGTTGTTGAAGAAGCACGTTGCGGGATGGTAGTCCCCAGGAACGTAACCGCCAGCACGGAGTGCCTGCTGACGATCATGCGCATGGGCAAGCGCACATAGGTCGTATTCGGGATGTTACGACCACCAAGATTCGTATTGGTGTTTTGGCGCATGTCCACGTCATAGCCGGTAAAGATACGGGCCAGGTTGGACACATCGCTTTCGGTGTAGCTGTTTTGAGAAACACCCCCAACCGTTTGCACCGTGCCGTCAATGTTCAGCAGGTTGAGCCCCAGTGAGAACAACTGCATGACCTCACGTGCAAAATTCTCATCGGGTTGCCGCCCTGCAGAATTTTCCCGCTGATTGCCTTTCGTGTTAAGAAAATGCCCCATTGCCGGATTCAACGTGATAGCTTCCAGCAAATCCCGGTAATTGCCAAACGCGTGGGTATTCAGCAGATCCCAGTAGTGGGCAATGGCGTGGCTTCTCCAGCTGAGGTCCAGACTATTGACCGACACCACAAAAAACTCGGACAACGCCAGCGCCACCCGCTTGCGCATGGCGTCCGGTGCTGTCATGAGCTGGCTCCAGATCATGTAATCTGCCGGATAGCTGTTGTCATAATATTTGGCGGGATTGGTAACGTCGGCATACCCCTTGTTATTGAGCCAATCCCATCCGGTCGGACCTGGCATGGCCATTTGCCGCTCCAACCAGATCTTGAAACCCAGCGAGCGCACCGAGGCAATCTCGGCATCACTTGCCGAGAACTGCGCTTGCAGCAAAAACCGGGCGGCTTCTTCGTCCGTAACCGCGGTGGGAAATAACGTTGTGCCAGCACTCAGTACTACCGTACGTCCTGCAACCGGGTCATTGCTGACACCAGCCTCATCACCTGCACTTGCACCACCCCCGCAAGCAGTCAGGGCCGCGGCTGTAATGAGAGAGGCACCCAGTACGCTACTGGATTCCAGTGCCCTGGTCTCGGTTTGTGAAGTCGCCGCTACAGCGGTAGCCGGCTCTTCAATTACGTCTTGTAACATGGTGTGCGCCTTGTAAGTCAGCCACTGTGTCAGTGGTTTGGCGCGATACTAGAGACCGGCCTGAGCCCCTCCAAGCGACTTTTCAGTTTGTTACGTGAGTAACTGCAACGACTTGCAAGCAACCGCTTACAACCGCACCGATACGTTATGTCATCACCTGGTCGCGGGCTGACTGCAGCACCCGGCGGGTTGCGAGAGCTTCATCACGGGCCCTGGCAGCAAAATCAGGGCCGGATGAGGCATACAAAATGGCCCGGGACGAGTTGACAATGATAGGTGCCGTGGTTTGCCCGGCCGCGCCTCGCCAGCCCGCCATCACCGTTGCCGCAGCATCACCGCCTTGCGCCCCCACACCGGGGATCAGCAGGGGTATGGCGGGGGCCACCACCCGCACACGCTCAATTTCTGCAGGATAGGTGGCGCCCACCACCAGGCCCAACTGGCCATTCAGGTTCCACGGACCTTGAGCAAGCCGGGCAATGTGTTCATACAGCAGCGGCTCACCCTGCACGCTGGCCAGGCGCTGGTTCTGCAGATCATCACCTCCCGGATTGGAGGTGCGGCACAACAGGAACGCACCTTTGCCTTCATATTTCAGATAGGGCTGGATGGAATCAAAGCCCATGAAGGGTGACAGCGTCACGCAATCGGCGCCGTAACGCTCAAACGCTTCCTTCGCGTACTGCTCCGCGGTGCTGCCAATGTCGCCACGCTTGGCATCCAGAATGACGGGCACCTGCGGGGCTGCCTTGCGCATGTGCGCCATCAGCCGCTCCAGCTGGTCCTCCGCCCGATGCGCGGCGAAGTAGGCAATTTGTGGTTTGAACGCAATCACCAGATCGGCCGTGGCGTCCACGATGGCGGCGCAAAAGTCGTAAATCTTGCTGGCGTCACCCTTGAACGACCCGGGAAACCGGGTGGGTTCGGGGTCTAGCCCCACGCACAACATCGAGCCGTTTTGGCGCTCGGCATTGCGCAGCATGTCCAGAAAAGTCATGTCAGGATTTTACCGATTGGCGCATCACATCCATGGCCAGACACAGATCAGCCCAGGCCTTGGCCTTGTCCGGCAGGTTGCGCAACAGATAGGCCGGGTGATAAGTGGCGATGACTGGAACACCGTGGTACTGGTGCGCGCGGCCACGCAATTTGCCGATGGGCTCCGTCGTTTGCAGCAGCGACTGGATCGCAAAACGCCCCATGGCCAGAATGACTTTGGGCCGCAACAGCTCGATTTGGCGCTGCAAATAAGGCGCGCACTGCGCTACCTCGTGCGGCTCGGGGTTGCGGTTGGCTGGCGGACGGCACTTCAGCACGTTGGCGATGTAGACGTTGTGGTGGCGGTCCAGTTGAATGGCACGCAGCATGTTGTCCAGCAGCTTGCCCGCCTGCCCGACAAAGGGCTCGCCCCGCAAGTCTTCATTTTCACCGGGCGCTTCGCCGACAATCATCCAGTCCACCTGCGGCGCCAAACCGGGGCCGGCAGGCACCTGGCCCACACCAAACACGGTGTTTTTACGGCTCTCGCACAGCGTGCAGGCACGGCAGCCCGACACGGCGGCTTCGAGTTGCGCCCAATCCATGCGGTCGATGCCATCAGGGCGCTGCATCAAACCTGTAGCGGCGGGCTGGGTGGCGGGCTGACGGGCAGCAACTGGAATGGTTTTAGACGGTTTTACAGGGTCATTTATGGCCTCAGCTCCCGCCGGATATGCATCAGTAGCTATTTTTTTAATAGCAAAAGGCACTTGCGCCGATGGTGATGCTGGCGCAGCAACAGGTCGCGCGGGCGGCTGCCACACCTTGATGTGCATCGCCTCCAGCATGGCTCGCTGGCGCTCATCGAGTTGCAAACCGGGTTCCTGGATCATGGCGTGGAACTCATAATTTGAGGCTCATCACCAGCGCGTCTTCGCGCTGGTTGCCACCCGCGGGGTAATAGTCCTTGCGCTGCCCCACCCGGCGATAGCCATGGCTCTCATACACCTGCATCGCACGCTGGTTGCCCACCCGCACCTCCAGCCACAACCACTGCGCGCCCTGCCCCCTGGCCCAGACCGCCAGCGCGTCCAGCATCACACGTGACCAGCCCTGGCGCTGGTAGTCGGGCGCCACGGTGATGTTGAGCAGATGCACCTCGTCCACCCCCTTCATCGCCACAAAATAGCCCAGCAGCGTGTCACCAGCCATCAGCAGCTGCGACTGGTAGCCCGAGCTCACGGCATCGGCAAAGTTGAGCCGGGTCCAGGGATGGGGATAGACCCGCTGCTCAACCGACAGCACCACATCGAGCCAGTGCGTTTGCAAAGGCTCAAAGCGGACTTCCAGAGGTTTGACAACAGCGTTCATGAGCAGGGTTTCGTCGGCATCACGCTTGTTGCGCGGCTTTCTGGTCGGCGCGCTCCTGCGTGGTTTGCGCCACTTTATCGCGAATATAGGTGGGCAAGGCCTCGTCGGCGCGCACCGCGTGGCCAGCGGCCAGCAAGGCGGGCGCCAGACGCAACATGGCCGTCGCGGTTGGCAAGGCCTGGACGCGGCGCACCGGGGCGGGGAACGGCAGCCGCTCGCCGTAAGCGGCAAACGCGTTACCCGCCAGCAACCAGCTGGCGTCCTGCCAGCCAGTCGGCAGCAGCAGGTTTTCTGGCCGAATCAGGCTGTAGCCCTCATGTTGCTTACATTGTCCGCTATTGAATTCATAGTTTGCGGCGTACACCTCGTCCATGCGGGCATCCAGCAGCGCCAGCACCCGCAGGCTGGCATCATCCGGCGCGCCCTGGTATCGGGCTTCCTCGGCCACGGCCAGCAGCGTATCGACCGGCAACACCTTCACGCCAGCACCAAAGGCCAGGCCCTGCGCCACGGAGCATGCCGTTCGAAGCCCCGTGAAGGAGCCCGGCCCGCGCCCAAATGCAATCGCGTCCAGTTCCTCAAAGCGCAAATCAGCTTCGCGCATGAGCTGCTGGATCGCCGGAATCAGCGTGCTGGAAGCCTGCGCTCCACCTGCACCGGTGTGCGCCCAGGTGCGAGGCACCCCATCGACGTCGCGTTGCAGCGCAATCGACATCACATCGGTACAGGTGTCAAAACTGAGCAAATTCATGTCAATTTAGAGGTCAAATCAGCCCTTAGCCCCCGTCGAATATGCCTGAGCAGCTTCTTTTTTCATAGCGACAGGTGCAGCAGCGCGTACGCCAAACAGGATGCCCACCGTCACCAGCACCAGGCCTGCTGACAGATTCCAGTGCAATGGCTCACCCAGGAACACCACGGCAGCCAGTGCCGACAGACCCGGCACCAGCGCCGTGATCATGGTGGAGCGCACGGGGCCGAAGTGCTGGATCATTTTGGTGAAGGTGATTCCCGATATCACCACCGAGCCGCAGCCCTGAAAAAACATCTGGAACAGCACGTCACCCACCGGTGCTGTCAGAAAATGGCTGGGCACCGCGTGCAGCGCCAGCAGCAACCCATAGACCGGCACATAGGTAAAAAACGCAAACGCGGTGATGGCGATGGTGGCACGCACGGCGTCCAGCTTATGGCGGCGCGCCAGCACGCTGTAGACCGACCAGCAAAACGCGGCAACCATGAACAGGATGTCGCCTTTCCAGACGTTGCCGCCATCAAAGGCGTGCAGCAGACTGGCGCCACCCACCATCAAATCACCTGCGACGATGAAACCCAGACCCAACGCACGTGAGGGTGTGATGCGGTCCCCCAATACCCAGATGGCGAGCAAAGCCGTCCAAAGCGGCAGGCTGCCTGGCATCAACACCGAGGCGTGGGCGGCTGGCGCATAGACAAAGCCGCTATAGGCCAGCATGGCGTACAGCAGGCCTCCAAACACGCCAGCCGTGGCCGTCACGCGCAGCGACAGGGGTGACAGGCCAAAGAACGAAGACGCTTGCGCCAAGCCAGTCTGAGTGGCGGGAGATTCGTGCCCTCGCTCGTACCCTCGCGCCCGGTCGCGCTGAACCAGCCACCAGCCCCAGGGCAACAACACGGCGCTGGCGCCCAGAATGCGGGCCAGCGCAATGTCAAACGGCGTTAGCGTCGCACCTCGCGCGGGATCGGCCGAGGCCCGGGCAATGACGATGAACGATGTCCAGATGATGACAGTGATGACGGCAGCAGCCCGGCCAACCAGAGTGGGGGACAGACCCTTAAAGAAACGCATGGGGTGATTATCGACCGACCGCGGGTTCACCGTCTGGCGCTGGGCTGTAGACTCGTGTGAACATGCTTTTGACCACACAAACCAATCTGCACACAGCGCCGTCGTCCTTTGTCCCGAATGGGAGGTGGCTTGCCCGATGCCCCACGGCACTAGTTGCGGCGCTGGGCATCTGGTGTGGGTCTCTTTTTGCCCAGAACGGTTTTCCGGCCGAAGTGGACGCCGCCCTGCAGCGGGCGAGGGTGCCGCGCGATGCCATCAGCCTGCTGGTGGTGGATGCCGAGGGCAAGGCCGCGCCGCGCCTGAGCCACCGTGCCAATGTGCCCGTGAACCCGGCATCCATCATGAAGCTGGTGACCACTTACGCCGCGCTGGACTTGCTGGGGCCTGCCTTCACCTGGAACACACCGGTTTATATCGAAGGCGCGGTGCGCGAGGGCACGCTGTACGGCAATCTGTATATCAAGGGCCAGGGCGACCCCAAGCTGGTGCTGGAGCGCATGCTGCTGCTGCTGCGGCGCCTGCAGGGTCTGGGCGTGAAGACGATTGCTGGTGATATCGTGCTGGACCGCAGCGCGTTTGAAACCGTGGAGCAGGACCCCGCCAATTTCGACGGCGAACCCCTGCGGCCCTACAACGTGGCGCCGGATGCGCTGTTGATCAACTTCAAATCTGTGGTCATGACGTTCTCGCCCGACCGCACCACCAACCTCGCTCAGGTCAGCTTTGACCCACCGCTGGCGGGCGTGCAGATGCAGACCACCGTGCCATTGTCCGCCGGTGACTGTGCCGACTACCGCGGCACGCTCAAAGCGGAATTCGCCGACCCCAAACACATCCATTTCACCGGCACCTATCCGTGGAGCTGCGGCGAAAAGGCCTGGCCCGTGGCCTATGCCGACCCCAAAACCTACGCCACACGCGCCGTGGAAGGCATGTGGCTGGAGATGGGCGGCAAGATCGGTGGCACCGTGCACGAAGGCAAGGTGCCACTGGTGCAGGGCACCGCCATGAAACCGGTGTTCGAGGTCAATTCACCGGCACTGGCGGAGGTGATTCGCGACATCAACAAATACAGCAACAACGTCATGGCACAGCAGGTGTTTCTGACACTCAGCCTGCAATCCAAAGCCGTGATGAATGGCGGCGGCCCGGCCACGCTGGATGCCTCTCGCGACGTGGTGCGCCGCTGGTGGAAAGACCGTATTGGCACCGACGATGCGCCCGCTATGGACAACGGCTCGGGCCTGTCGCGTGTGGAGCGCATCAGCGCGCAGGCACTGGGGCGTTTGCTGCAAAACGCCTATGTGTCGCCGTTGATGCCGGAACTGATGTCGTCATTGCCCATTACCGGTGTGGACGGCACACTGCGCCGCAGCCGCACCAAAGCCTCTGGCAGCGCCCACCTGAAGACTGGCACCCTGCGCGACGTGGTGGGTGTGGCGGGTTATGTGCACGCCGCCAGTGGCAAACGTTATGTGCTGGTGGCCATCACCAACCATGCGAATGCTGGCGCCACGAGACCGGCCATTGAAGCGCTGATGGACTGGGCCTGGAAAGACAACTGAGTTGTGTCTGGACGGCAGGCTATGACGCTGCCGCGCGCTGCAACCGGTCCCGCACACCAGCCCACTCGGGCTCATCCGGCGGCGTTTCCACCCAGATGAGTTTCGCGCCCTGGTCGTCAAAGTCGCGCAACACGGCAAACAATTGCTGTGCCGTAGCTGCAGCGTCATCAGGCATGCGACGGCGCAACACTTTGGATGACGACGACCGCAAAACGACCCGGGAATACGTGGCAATGACGGTGCCAGTGCCGTCGATTTCCGACCCCAGCACATCCAGCGCCGCCTGCAACGCGGGGGCCTCCATCAGGCGAACACGGGCACGTGGTGCGTAGTGTGACTCCAGCGTGCCAGGGGCCCGGGGGGCAGGCAAATTCTGCGTGAGCAGCTCATCATTTAATAGCGCGGACTGAGCGCAGGTTGCCTGAACCTGCTCCCAGGTGATGGCGCCAGGGCGCAACAACACCGGCGCACCGCGGGTGCAATCGACGATGGTGGACTCGATACCCACCGCGCAGGCGCCACCGTCCAGAATCAGCAAGCTGTCATCGAACTCACCGCGCACATGGGCCGCAGTCGTGGGGCTCACGCGGCCAAACTGGTTGGCACTGGGGGCAGCCAGGCCCATGACACCCACATCCAGACACGCCTTGAGCAGGGCCTGCGCCACCGGGTGTGACGGGCAGCGCAGACCAATGGAATTTTGCCCGCCCGCTGCCGCCGCGCCACGGTCTGCACAACGCGGCAAAATCAGGGTCAGCGGCCCCGGCCAGAATGCCTGCATCAGCTTGCGGGCAAACTCCGGCACTTCGGCGGCGAAATACGCCACGCCAGCGGCGCCCTGATCGGTGTCGGTAACGTGCACGATCAAAGGATGGTCACTGGGGCGTCCTTTGGCCGCGAAGATTCTGGCAACCGCGGCATCGCTGCCCGCATCGGCGCCCAAGCCGTAAACCGTCTCGGTCGAAAAGGCGACCAGTTCGCCGCGGGCTGCCGCTTCAGCGCCACGGATGATCGACCCGGCAAGACGTCCGTCCAGAATCATGGGTACTTCACAACGGCAGATTACGAGAAGACAATGCCCAGCAGACCGGCAGCGCGCGCAGCCGTATCACGCACCTGCCCGATGGTGGCGCCGGTGATGTTGAGGTGCCCCATCTTGCGGCCCTTGCTGGCCTTGAGCTTGCCGTACAGATGCAAATGGGTACCCGGCAAGGCCAGCACCTGATCCCACGGCGGCGTGACGCCGTCTTTCCACAAGTCACCCAGCAGGTTGAGCATGATGGCCGGGCTGTGCTGGCGCGGCTGTTGTAGCGGCAAACCTGCCAGCGCACGCACCTGCAGGTCAAACTGCGACTCGTCGCAGGCGTCCATCGTGTAGTGGCCGCTGTTGTGCGGACGGGGGGCAATTTCGTTCACCACCAACGCGCTCTGGCCATTCTCACCCGCCACCACGAAAAACTCCACGCACATTACGCCGACATATTGCAACTCGTTTGCTATGGATTTTGCAGCTACTACTGCTTGACTGGCAAGGGCTAAGGGCACATTTCCCTCATAAACTTCGGTGACAGCCAGAATACCGGCGCGGTGTTCGTTGAGTTGCACCGGGAAATTCACAATGGCACCGTCCCAGCCGCGCGCCACGATCACCGAGCACTCGGCCTGCAGGGGCAGCATGGCTTCCAGCACGCAGGGAACCGACTTCAGCTCGGCCCAGGCTGCCTGCAGCGCCGCACGATCGGCCACCCGCACCTGCCCCTTGCCGTCGTAACCCAGCCTGGCGGTTTTCAGAATGCCGGGCAACAAGCCGTCCGCCACGCTGGCGAGTTGCTCGGGCGTGGTGATCACAGCATAGGGTGCACAGGGCACGCCGCAGCGCACAAAGTGGGCCTTTTCCTTGATGCGGTCCTGCGCAATACTGACAGCGTTCGCGCCTGGCGCCACGGGACGGTGGGCGCCCAGCGTGAATAGCGCCGGTGACGGCACATTTTCAAATTCGGTGGTGATCGCTGCGCAGCGCTGCATCAGCTGCGCCAGGCCCTGCTCGTCCAGGTAATCGGTCTGGATGTGAAAGTGGCTCACCAGCCCGGCAGGGCTGACCGGATCGGGGTCCAGCACCGCCGTGAAATAACCCATGCGCTGGGCAGCATGCACGAACATGCGCCCCAGCTGGCCGCCACCCATCACACCCAGTGTGGTCTGCTGCCCCGAGGCCGTGGTGCCCGGCAGAATGGTTTGTGCGCTCATGCGCCGGCCTTGGCGCCAGCGTCCGGCGGAGGCACGATCATGTCCCTTGCGGCCAGCGTTTGTTTCGTGCGAAACGCTTCCAGTTTCGCCTTCAGTGCTGGGTCGTGCAGCGCCAGCATGGCTACGGCAAACAGCGCAGCGTTGGCTGCGCCCGCTGCGCCAATCGCAAAAGTCGCCACCGGCACGCCTTTAGGCATCTGCACAATGCTGTGTAGCGAATCCACGCCGCTGAGGTGTTTGCTGGCCACCGGCACACCCAGCACCGGCACCGTGGTTTTGGCCGCCAGCATGCCCGGCAGGTGCGCCGCACCGCCCGCACCCGCGATGATGGCCTGCAGCCCACGCGTGCCGGCACTCTCGGCATAGGCGAACATGTCGTCAGGCATGCGGTGGGCTGAAACCACCCTGGCTTCGTATGTCACGCCAAACTGTTGGAGAATCTCTACTGCGTGCTGCATCGTGTCCCAGTCGGAACTGGAGCCCATCACCACGCCAATTTGAATGTTCATAGGATTGTTGGAGGACCGGGTGGCTGTGGCAATATGCTCAGCAACAGCGGCTTGTCTCCCCATATTTAGCCTTGATTTTACTTTTTCACCCCCAAGTGATGCCGAATGATTGATGTAACCGTACAAAACTTTGATGCCGAGGTAATTGAAGCCTCGATGACCACCCCCGTGCTGGTCGATTTCTGGGCACCCTGGTGCGGCCCCTGCAAGGTCATCGGACCGCTGCTGGAAAAGGCTGAAGTGGACTACGGCGGGCGCTTCAAGCTCGCCAAGATTGATTCCGACCAGCAGCAGGAGTTGAGCCAGGCATTCGGCATCCGCAGCATCCCCACCTGTGTGTTGATGATGGGTGGCAAACCGGTGGACGGCTTCATGGGCGCGGTGCCCGAGGGTCAGCTCAAGACGTTTCTGGATAAACATGTGCCCTCGCTGGGCGAGCTGGAAGTCGAGGCGGACGCCGAAGACGCGCAGGCCCTGATTGCCGCCGGCGACCCGCACGCAGCTCTGCACAAATTGCACGAGGCACTGACCATCAACCCCGGCAACGACGACGCACGCTACGACTACGTCAAGCTGCTAATCGAGAACAACCTGCTGGAAGACGCCGAAGCTGCACTGGCACCGGCGCTGGCCGCCATCCCCCGCCAGTTGCGCTTTGATGCCCTTGAGCAATTTCTGAATGCTATTAAATTTGTAACTACTCATGCACAAGGGACGTGGGCTACAGAGCAATTTGATACCCTGATTGCAACCAATAAACGTGATTTTGACACCCGGCTGGCCAAAGCCCGCGTGCTGATGGTGGGTGGCAACTGGACAGGGGCCATGGACGAGCTGCTGGAAATCATCATGCGCGACAAGGCCTGGGGCGATGCGGTGCCGCGCAAGACGTTCGTGGCCATTCTGGAACTACTGACCCCGCCCAAACCCAAGGCAAACCCGCAGGACACCGGCAAGACCGCAGGCGGCATCGAGATCGCCGGCAAGGTGGTGGCCGAGCAGGACCCGCAGGCCCAGCTGGTGTCGGCTTACCGGCGCAAGCTCAGCATGGCGCTGAACTGATTGCGAGCTTTCAAGCGCTGGTCAGGCGCGTCAGCGCCTCCTGGTATTTCGCGGCCGTTTTAGCAATCACCTCGTTGGGCACGCGGGGCGCTGGCGGGGTTTTTCCCCAGGGCTTGCCGTCTATGCGCACCTGTTCCAGCCAGTCGCGCACAAACTGCTTGTCGTAGCTGGGCGGGTTGATACCCTCCTGGTAACTTTCCGCAGGCCAGAAGCGGGACGAGTCAGGCGTCAGCACCTCGTCCATCAGCGTCAGCGTGTCATCGGTGTCCAGACCAAATTCAAACTTGGTGTCGGCAATGATGATGCCTTTTTTGATGGCCATCTCGCAGGCGGCCTTGTACAGCTGGATGCTGATGTCGCGGATGCGGGTGGCCAGATCCAGGCCAATCATCTCCACCGTCTTTTCGAAAGTGATGTTTTCGTCATGGTCGCCCACGGCAGCTTTGGCCGCGGGGGTGTAGATGGGCTCCGGCAATTTCGACGCGTTCTTCAGCCCCGGCGGCAGCTTCACGCCGCAAACGGCGCTGTTTTCCTGATATTCCTTCCAGCCGCTGCCCGCCAGATAGCCGCGCACCACGGCCTCCACGGGCAGGGGTTTTAGCCGTTTGACCAGCATGGAGCGGCCCTGAACCTGAGGCAATTCATCAGCGGCCACCACACTTTCGGGCGCATCGCCGGTCAAATGGTTGGGGCAAACGTAGCCCAGCTTGTCAAACCAGAACAGCGCCATTTGCGTCAGGAGAACGCCTTTACCGGGAATGGGCTCGCCCATGATCACGTCAAACGCGCTCAGACGGTCACTCGCCACCATCAGGATGTGCTGGTCGCCCACGGCGTAGTTGTCACGAACCTTGCCACGTGCGAGCAACGGTAGGCTGTGTAGGGCAGAAGTGTGTACGGACGAAACGGGGGATGTCATGTCGGAACCAAGCAAGAGAAAAGACCTGCAAACGGCACGTTTGCCGACTGCAGGCCCCGATTATCGCAAGGCGCGTGATTCGCGCCTTATTTCACCAATTGCGCCAGTTCGCCGCGGGCATATTGGCCCGCCACGACGGACAGGCTGTTGCCCTTGATCTTGCCAGCCTGGCCTTCGCAGCCAAACTGTAAATAGCGCTGCTTGCAGATTTGTTTGGCGGCTTCGCGGGCGGGCTTGAGCCAGTCGCGCATGTCGAATTTGTCCGCGTTTTCTGCCATGAACTTGCGCACGGCAGCGGTCATCGCCAGCCGGATATCGGTGTCGATGTTGATCTTGCGCACACCGAATTGGATGGCCTTTTGAATCTCTTCCACCGGCACGCCGTAGGTTTCCTTCATGTTGCCACCGTACTGGTTGATGATGACCAGCAGGTCTTGCGGCACGCTGCTGGAGCCATGCATCACCAGATGTGTGTTGGGCAGGCGGCGGTTGATTTCCTTGATGCGCTCGATCGCCAGAATGTCACCGGTGGGCTTGCGCGTGAACTTGTAGGCGCCGTGGCTGGTGCCAATGGCAATGGCCAGCGCATCGAGCTGTGTACGCTTCACAAAGTCAGCTGCCTGCTCGGGGTCGGTCAAGAGCTGGTCCATGGTCATGGTGGCGTCGGTGCCGTGGCCGTCTTCCTTGTCACCTTTCATGGTCTCCAGCGACCCCAGGCAACCCAGTTCGCCCTCTACGGTCACGCCCCTCTTATGGGCCATGTCGACCACTTTGCGGGTGACTTCAACGTTGTAGTCAAAGCTGGCGGGGGTTTTGCCGTCCTCCATCAAAGAGCCGTCCATCATCACCGATCCAAAGCCCAAGTCGATGGCGCCTTGGCAAATCAGCGGAGAGGTGCCATGGTCTTGGTGCATCACGAGCGGAATGTTGGGATAGGCCTCAATGGCAGCCTGGATCAGGTGTTTGATAAAGGGTTCACCC
>JBJOPS010000022.1:0-49939 GCA_046050465.1 Pseudomonadota bacterium
TACCCGGTACTTTCAAGCCGGGCATGTTTGCCCGGGGCGAGTTTGAATTGGGCAGTTCGGGTGCGTTGACTGTGGTGCAGACCGCCCTGGTGGTGCGAGATGGGTTCAGTTATGTCTACCGCGTGGGCGCGGGCAACCGTGTTGCCCAGCTCAAAGTACAGACCGGCCGACTGCTGGGCGATCAGGTGGAAATTCTCGGCGGCCTCAAGCCCGAGGACCGTCTGGTTGCCAGTGGAGCCGGTTTCCTTAGCGAAGGTGATCTGGTGCGCGTTGTGGATGCTGCGCCAGCCGCTGCGAAATAAGGAGCATTCTGATGATGAATGTTTCCTCATGGTCGATCAAAAACCCGATTCCAGCGGTGATGCTGTTTGTCATGCTGACATTCGCGGGCGTGTTGTCCTTCAAATCCATGAAGGTGCAAAACTTTCCTGATCTGGAACTGCCCACCGTCACCGTGTCGGCTTCGTTGCCCGGCGCTGCACCTGCTCAGCTGGAGACCGAGGTCGCCCGCAAGATCGAGAACGCCCTTGCACCGCTGCAGGGTCTGAAAAACATTTACACGAAGGTGCAGGACGGCGGTGTCACCATCACCGCCGAGTTCAGGCTGGAAAAACCCACGCAGGAAGCGGTGGACGATGTGCGCTCCGCGGTGCAGGGAGTGCGCAGCGATTTACCATCGGATGTGCGCGATCCGGCGGTGAGCAAGATCAACCTGTCAGGCTCGCCCATTCTGGCGCTCACCATTCGCTCCGCGAACATGGACGACGAGGCGCTGAGCTGGTTTGTGGATAACACCGTTGCGCGCCGTTTGCTGGGTGTCAAGGGTGTGGGCTCGGTAGTTCGGGTGGGTGGTGTGAGCCGCCAGGTGGATGTAGCACTGGACCCCATGAAGTTGCAGGCGCTGGGTGCCACTGCAGCCGACGTGTCGCGCCAGTTGCGGCAGGTGCAAACCGAAAGTGCTGGTGGCCGTGCAGATCTGGGTGGCAGTGAGCAGCCCATGCGCACGCTGGCTACCGTGAAAACCGTGGACGAGCTGGCCCGCCTGGAGTTGACCCTCAGCAACGGCCAGCGCGTGCGTCTGGACCAGGTCGCCACAGTCAAAGACACCGTGGCCGAGCCACGCGCGGTCGCCTTGCTCAATGGTGTGCCGGTGGTGGGGTTTGAGATTACCCGCAGCAAAGGCGCCTCTGAAGTGGAGGTGGGAGCCGAGGTGCAGATTGCGCTTAACGAGCTGAAAGCGCAGCATCCTGATATTGAACTGACAGAAGCCTTCAATTTTGTGAAGCCGGTTGAAGAAGAGTTCGATGGCTCCATGACGTTGCTTTACGAGGGTGCCATTCTTGCCGTGATCGTGGTGTGGCTGTTCTTGCGCAACTGGCGCGCCACGTTTGTGTCGGCAGTCGCTTTGCCCTTGTCGGCCATTCCGGCATTCATTGGCATGTATTACCTGGGTTTTTCCATCAATGTCGTGACACTGCTGGCGCTCTCGCTGGTGATTGGTGTGCTGGTGGACGACGCCATTGTGGAGGTGGAAAATATCGAGCGTCATCTGAACATGGGCAAGACGCCTTTCCAGGCGGCCATGGAAGCCGCGGACGAGATTGGCCTGGCCGTGATTGCCACCACCTTCACGCTGATATCGGTGTTTTTGCCCACGGCCTTCATGAGCGGCATTCCCGGTAAATTCTTCAAACAGTTTGGCTGGACAGCGGCGCTGGCCGTGTTCGCCTCGCTGGTGGTGGCCCGTGTGCTGACCCCCATGATGGCTGCCTACATCATGAAGCGCAGCCCGCGCGAGCACAAAGAGCCGTGGTGGATGCACCGTTACATGATCTGGAGTACGTGGGCGTTGAAACACCGCTGGATCACCATGGGGGCTGCAGCTGCATTTTTTGTAGGCTCCGTCATGCTGATTCCGCTGTTGCCCACGGGCTTTGTTCCTCCGGATGACAACTCACAAACTCAGGTGAACATTGAGTTGCCTCCCGGCTCCACACTCAGCCAAACCCGTGTGGCCGCAGAAGCTGCGCGTTTGCTGGTTGCCAAAGTTGAGCACGTGAGAAGCGTTTACACCACCGTGGGCGGTGGCGCGGCCGGTACTGACCCCTTCGCGCCCCAAGGCGCATCCGAGGTGCGCAAGGCGACGCTGACGGTGCTGCTGGATGAGCGGGGACAACGCCCGCGCAAGCAAGGTATCGAAAACAACATTCGTACAGCCATGTCGGATCTGCCCGGTGTGCGCAGCAAAGTAGGGCTGGGCGGCTCGGGTGAAAAATATCAGCTCGTGCTCACGGGTGAAGACCCGCAAGCGCTTGCCACTGCCGCTGCAGCGGTGGAGAAAGACCTGCGCACCATTCCCGGCCTGGGCACCATTGCGTCCAGTGCCAGCCTGATCCGCTCCGAAATTGCAGTGCGACCCGACTTTGCGCGTGCTGCCGATCTGGGTGTCACCAGTGCTTCGATTGGCGAAACGCTGCGAATAGCCACCGTGGGTGACTACGACGCCTCACTATCCAAGCTCAACCTCTCGCAACGCCAGGTGCCCATTGTGGTCAAGCTGGAAGACGCCGCCCGCAAAGATCTGGATGTGTTGGGCCGTCTGGCTGTGCCTGGCGTCAAAGGCCCGGTCATGCTGAGCCAGGTAGCTACGCTGGAGATGACGGGCGGCCCCGCAGTGATTGACCGCCTGAACCGCGCGCGCAATGTGAACTTTGAAGTTGAACTGTCTGGCGCCCCGCTGGGCGATGTGACAGCGGCAGTGGAGAAATTGCCCTCCATCCAGAACCTGCCGGCTGGTGTGAAGCAGCTGGCGCTGGGCGATGCCGAGGTCATGGGCGAGCTGTTTGCCAGCTTTGGCCTGGCCATGCTCACCGGTGTGTTGTGTATCTACATCGTTCTCGTGCTGCTTTTCAAGGACTTTTTGCACCCGTTCACCATTCTGGCCGCGTTGCCGCTGTCTTTGGGTGGTGCGTTTGTCGGGCTGCTGATTGCCGACAAGAGCTTTTCCATGCCCTCGCTGATCGGCCTGATCATGCTGATGGGCATTGCCACCAAAAATTCGATTTTGCTGGTGGAATATGCCATCGTGGCCAGACGTGGTAATGATGGAAGCGACGGCCAACCAGCCGTCGCGGGCATGAGCCGCTTCGACGCCTTGCTGGATGCATGCCACAAACGTGCGCGCCCCATCATCATGACCACGCTGGCTATGGGCGCGGGCATGCTGCCGCTGGCCATGAGCTTGGGCGCTGCAGATTCAAGCTTTCGCAGCCCGATGGCGGTTGCCGTGATTGGCGGGCTGATGACTTCCACGGTGCTGAGCCTGCTGGTGATTCCATCCGTGTTTACAGTAATGGATGACTTTGAACACCTGATGCGACGCCTGGTGAACTGGGCCCGGCGCAAACCAGCGCACTGAAACCCCGATTGGGTTCTGGCGCCGGCACAAGACCGCTTGGGTATTTCACCTCAAGCGCTGGATTATCTTGCCCATGCTTGTTCTATAGATGGGTGATCAGCCAGGGTAGCCCATGCAGCATTGACATACCCGCCGCCACGGTGATCAGCATGTTGCCGCTGGTGTATATCGCGACGACTACTGCCACGGCTGCGGCTGCATAACGTGGCCAGAATGCCAGGCCAGCCACATGGCCGTTGACCATCATCACGCCGCTGAACACGATGGCTGCAAAGATGGCGGGAACCATCAGTTTGAGCGAGTGCGCCAGCCAGGGCGGCATGTCCCGGTTGGCGAACAGGCCGATGAATGAATAACGAATCAAAAAAGTGCCCAGGGCCAGGCCCAGAACCACTATCCAGCTTTGCGTGCTGTCCATAACCGGGCTCCTTTCTCCGAAATCAATCCCGCCATCAGACCGAACAGGCAGGCCGCAATCAGCCCGAGCTTGAGCGGCAACGAGAACAGCAACACGCTGGCGGCACCGCCCACCAACGCAGCGGTGGCCGTAGGCAGGCCGCGGATGGACGTGGCCGCAATGGCAATGAACGACAGCGGCACGGCAAACTCCAGCTGCCAGCTTGCCGGCACGATGTTTCCGGCAAAGATACCGATGGCGCAGAACACCAGCCAGGTCGGCCAGAACACCGTTGTCAGGCCGGCGTAGTAGGCAATGATGTGCGGGTCTGTCGGGTTTTCTTCCTCACGTTTTTGCATAAAGGCAAAACTGTGGTCTACCAGAAAGGCTGCAATCAGCATGCGCTGACCTGTGCTGAATGAGCGCACCTTGGCGCTCAGCGCCGCGCTGTAAACCGCCATGCGCAAGTTGATCACGCAGCCCGACAAAATGGCGACCCATAGCGATGCCGAATTCTGCATGAACTGCGTGAGCACCGCCTGCGACGACCCGGCAAAAACCAGTGCGGGCAAGGCCAGTGCGGCCCCGGTCGTCAAGCCGGCGTTGACGGAAGCCACACCGCAGACCAGCGCAAATGGCAGGTAGGATGGTGCAACGATGACTGCTTCACGAACACCAACCCAGAAGGCTGCGCGTGCGCCGGGACTGTGCATGCTTTACTCACTCTATCGGGTTGTCAGCGCACCATGCAGGGTGATTTGGGATTGAACTTCCAGTTGGGGACCAGGTATTGCATGGCGATGGCATCGTCGCGGGCGCCGAGCCCGTGTTTCAGATAGAGCTGGTGGGCTTTTTCGACTTTTGCCATGTCCAACTCTACGCCCAGGCCCGGTTTGGTGGGGACGGTGATGGTGCCGTCCACAATCTTCAGTGGGTCTTTGGTCAGGCGCTGGCCATCCTGCCAGATCCAGTGCGTGTCAATCGCTGTGGTTTTGCCGGGTGCGGCCGCAGCCACATGGGTGAACATGGCCAGCGACACATCAAAATGGTTGTTGGAATGCGAACCCCAGGTCAAGCCAAACATCTGGCACAGCTGCGCCACGCGCACCGAGCCCTGCAGCGTCCAGAAATGCGGGTCGGCCAGCGGGATGTCCACGGACTGCAGCTGGATGGAGTGAGCCATCTCGCGCCAATCAGTGGCGATCATGTTGGTCGCGGTCAGCAAGCCGGTGGCGCGGCGGAATTCGGCCATCACTTCGCGGCCCGAGAACACACCTTCTGCGCCGCAAGGATCTTCGGCATAGGCCATCACCGCGTGTTTGTCGCGGCACAGGCGAATGGCGTCTTTCAGCAGCCAGCCGCCGTTGGGGTCCAGCGTGATGCGCGCATCGGGGAAACGCTCGTGCAGCGCCACAATGGCTTCCATTTCTTCATCGCCGCTGAGTACGCCGCCCTTGAGTTTGAAGTCCTTGAAGCCGTAGCGCTGATAAGTGGCCTCGGCCAGACGCACGATGGACTTCGCGTCCATCGCAGGTTCATGGCGCAGGCGCAGCCAGTCGTCGGCCATATCGGGTTCCGAGCGATAGGGCAGGTCTGTCTTGTTGCGGTCTCCCACGTAAAACAGATAGCCCAGCACGGCGACACTGGCGCGCTGCTGGCCATCACCCAGCAGGGCGGCGACCGGCACATTCAGAAACTGGCCCAGTAGATCGAGGAGGGCGCTTTCCACGGCGGTGACGGCGTGAATGGCCACCCGCAAATCAAAGGTCTGGTTGCCGCGCCCGCCGCTGTCGCGCTCGGCAAACTTCACGCGCAGGGTGTTGAGCACCTGGTTCCATGCGCCCAAGGGTTGGCCAATGATCAACTCGCGGGCATCTTCCAGTGTCTGCCGGATTTTTTCGCCGCCGGGCACTTCACCGACGCCGGTGTTGCCAGCGCTGTCGGTCAGGATGACCAGGTTGCGCGTGAAAAACGGGCCGTGTGCGCCGCTGAGGTTGAGCAGCATGCCGTCATGGCCTGCAACGGGAATTACCTGTATTTGTGTGATAACAGGATAGTTGGGAATACGTGAGCTGGACATCATTTTGGATTTAAAGACTGACATTCATCAGTCATCTTACAACTAAGACGACTTTTATTTTTACCACCTCTTGCCGGGTCGTTATGTGAAAGTGGCGATGCTATGGGTTGATAGTGATTTGATTGTTTGTGTGTTTTTCAAGCGTTCCCGACTGTTTGACAGGTGGGTACGCATGGCTGCACGGGCAGCTTCTGCGTCCTGGTTGCGGATTGCAACAAAAATACTCTCGTGCTCACCATTGACGCGCTGCAAATACACCAAACGCCCCTCAGGTCCGCGCTGTGTGGTGTTGACCCGGGTACGCGGAATGATCATGGTGCCCAGGTAAGTCATCAGGTCGGAAAAATGCTGGTTGCCTGTGGCACGTGCTACTTCCATGTGGAACTGGAAATCAGGCGGGACGGCATCCGAATCGAGGTCAATCGAGTTCTGGAACGCCCGAAGTGCTGCTTGCATGGCGTCCAGGTTGGTCTGTGTTCGCCTCTGCGCTGCCAGCCCTGCTGCTTCAGTTTCCAGGCTGATGCGCAATTCCAGAACCAGAATCACATCAGCGACTGTGGATAGGTCGTGAGCGGCGATTTTGAAATTGCCACCTTGCGCAGGTTCAATGACAAAAGTGCCGACTCCATGGCGTGTCTCTACCAGGCCAGACGCCTGCAGTTTGGAGAGTGCCTCCCGGACCACCGTGCGGCTGACGTCAAACCGGGCCATGATTTCCGCTTCAGTTGGCAATTTGTCGCCGCGTTTGAGCACACCTTCGCGGATATTGTGGCCGAGCTCCTCCACGATTTCACTGACAAGGCCCCGCGGGCGGCGAGGGCGAGCTGGCTCTTCGGCCAGTCTGTCAGGTTGGAGGGAAGGCTCAAGGCTGGGGTTTTGCATAAGGCTCATCAAAAACGCTTGACAGACGAAGGCGTAGCTTTAAAATTCCAGGTCATCAGACAACATATGACTGATATGTTGTCTGATGCTTACTGTATCAAACTTATCTGAAATGTCGAGTCGCCAACGAATCTGACCTGACAGCAGATTCTTCAGTTTTAGGCCTTTCTATGACGATCAATGTTCACAACCGGATCCTGATGACCGGTGCCGCAGGCAATTTGGGCAAGGCTCTGCGTGATCGGCTCAAGGCCAACTGCAATGTGCTGCGCCTGTCTGATCGCGCGGAATTCGGCCCGGCGGGTGATCGCGAGGAGATTGTGCTGGCGGATCTGTCGGATGCGGATGCTGTGCTCGGCGCGATGAAGGATGTGGATGCCGTGGTTCACTTCGGTGGTGTTTCCGTGGAATCGCCGTTCGCTCCCATCCTGCAGGCCAACATCATCGGGGCCTACAACCTGTACGAAGGTGCACGCAAACAGGGCGTGAAGCGGATCGTGTTTGCCAGCTCCAACCATGTAACCGGCTTTTACAGGCAGTCTGAAACCATCACCGCAGACAAACCCGCCCGTCCGGATGGCTTGTATGGCCTGAGCAAGGCATTCGGTGAAGATATTTCACGCCTGTACTTTGACCGCTACGGAATCGAGACCGCCTGTGTCCGCATCGGCTCGTCCTTTGCGGAACCACGCGACCGGCGCATGCTGGCCACGTGGTTGAGCTTTGATGATCTGCATCGGCTCATCACCGCCTGTCTCACGACGCCCGTTTTGGCGCACACCATCATCTTCGGCATGTCCAACAATGCGGTCACCTGGTGGGACAACTCCCAGGCGCGCCACGTGGGTTATGTGCCTCAGGATAGCTCGGACGTGTATCGGGAAACCGTTTATGCCCGCACACCGGCACCTGATTTGAGTGATCCGGCAGTGCAGTTCCAGGGTGGTGCGTTCGTGCGTACCGGCCCGTTTGAATAGTTCTTGTGAAGAGCTGCCATGTCTGAAGTCAGAGTTTTGTCGACCACGCGTGACCGGGTGGGTGAGTCGCCGGTGTGGTCGGTTGCGGAGCAGGCACTTTATTGGGTGGATATTGAAGGCCGCCACATTCACCGATACGACTGGGCAACCCAGACCCAAAAAACCTGGAACACACCGCAACGGGTGGGGTGTATCGCGCTCACCGACCGTCTGGAGCCGTCTGGTGGTGTTGTGGCCGCGATGGAATCCGGTGTCTTTTTGGTGAAATTTCTGGCTGTACCCGACGTCGGTGTCACGCTGCTTGCAGGAATTTCCCACCCGCAACCCAATATGCGCTTCAATGATGGCCGATGCGACCGACTGGGGCGTTTTTGGGTCAGCACAATGTGTATGGACATGGCGCGCGCAGCCCAGGTAGGCGGCGTTTTTTGTCTGGACGAAGCCGGCCTGAGCGAAGCCAAAATTGATGGATTGATCACGCCCAATGGCATGGCGTTCAGTCCGGATGACCATACCTATTACCTGTCTGACTCGCATCCCACGGTACAAAAAATCTGGGCATTCGACTTCGATGCGCAGACAGCCGGTTTGTCCGCCGGCCGTGATTTCGTGGACATGACACCGCTTCCTGGCCGTCCGGATGGCGCTGCGGTGGACAGCGAAGGTCATTATTGGATTTGTGCGAACGACGCGGGGCAGTTGCACCGATTCAGCCCGACTGGCGAGTTGGTGTCATCCGTCCATGTGCCTGTTTCCAAGCCTTCGATGTGCGCATTCGGTGGCCCGAATCTGGATCTGCTGCTGGTGGCGTCCATCCAGCCTGCGGCGGCATCCGGAAAAGACGTCTGCCTGAGTGGGGCAGTGTTTGCGCTGGAGGCCGGTGTTTGTGGTTTGCCAGAGCCGGTGTTCTCACGATTTCCGGCAACTTTCAAGAACTGAGCGAAGACACCAATGCATTTCACCATCGCCGCTGTTCGGGTCACGCCCATTGCCATCAACGATCCACCGCTGCTTAACGCTGCCGGGGTGCATGAGCCATTTGGGTTGCGCTCCATCATTGAAGTCGAGGGTGTCAACGGGCTGGTTGGTCTGGGCGAAACCTACGGCGATGCCCCGGTGCTTGACCTGCTGACACGTGCCCGTGAGAGTTTGGTGGGGCTCTCGGCATTTGACTTGAACGGTTTGTGGGCGCGGGTGCTGGCCCATGCGCCACAAGCACGCACGGGCCACCTGGAGATGGAGCTGGCCCCTGGTTCGCTGGGTAGCAACCTGATTAACAGTGCGTTCTCGGCCTTCGAGGTTGCGTTCCTCGATTTGCAGGCCCGTACACTGGGTATTCCACTCGTGGAGTTGCTGGGTGGCGCCGTCCGTAGCAAGGTGGCGTATTCGGCTTACCTGTTCTACAAATGGGATGCTGCAGTGGACCCCGAGTACGCACCGGATCCATATGGTGAAGCCGTCAATCCCCGGCAGATCGTGCAGCAGGCGCGACAGATGATCGATCAATATGGCTTCGAGAGCATCAAGCTCAAGGCCGGTGTGTTTGATCCTGCAGAGGAGGCCGATGCCATTCTGGCGCTCAGGGCTGCTTTTCCCAAACATCAACTGCGAATTGACCCCAACAGCAACTGGACCATGGCAACCAGTCTGCGCGTGGCGAAGAAGCTGGCAGGTTGCCTGGAGTACTACGAAGACCCCACACCCACTCTGGAAGGCATGACCGAATTGCACAAGGCAACCGGTTTGCCGCTGGCGACCAATATGGTGGTGACCAATTGGGCTGAATTGCGACGCAGTGTGGAACTCAATTCCGTGCAGATCCTGTTATCGGACCATCACTATTGGGGTGGCCTGCGCGCAACACAGGCGCTGGCACGTACCTGCCAGGCGTTTGGACTGGGCCTGTCCATGCATTCCAACTCGCATCTGGGTATCAGCCTGATGGCGATGACCCATTTGGCAGCCTCGGTACACCATCTTACCTATGCCTGCGACACCCACTACCCATGGCAAAGCGACGAAGTTCTGGTGGGCGGCAAAGTACCCATTACGGGTGGGTGTGTCCACCTGACTGACAAGCCTGGCCTGGGCGTGGAACTCGACCACGAGAAGCTGGCTGAGCTGCATGAGGCCTATCAACGCTGCCGGATCCGTACCCGCAATGACGTGGCACAAATGCGCCGCTACCGGCCTGACTGGCAGCAGGTCAAGCCACGGTTTTGACCCAAAAGGCAACCGATTCTTATCTGACGCAACCCCACTGAATTGACCAACTTAAAGGACACACCATGAATCCCCAAGATCTCAAGACCATTGTCAGCTCCGGACTGTTGTCTTTCCCGGTAACCGACTTTGACGAGCAGGGTGACTTCCGTCCGAAAAGCTATATTGAACGTCTGGAATGGCTGGCGCCCTATGGTGCAACGGCGTTGTTTGCCGCAGGGGGCACTGGCGAATTTTTTTCGCTGACAGGCGATGAATACTCGGCCATCATCAAGACAGCGGTGCAAACCTGCCGCGGCAAGGTGCCCATCATTGCGGGTGCTGGTGGACCCACCCGCTTCGCAATTGCCTGTGCGCAGGAAGCCGAGCGGCAAGGTGCACATGGCATTTTGCTGTTGCCCCACTATCTGACTGAAGCCGGTCAGGACGGTCTGATCGCCCATGTCGAGGCTGTCTGCAAAAGTGTGAAGTTCGGGGTCATTGTGTACAACCGCAACGTTTGCAAACTGACCCCAGACTCGCTGGCCATACTGGCAGATCGTTGCCCGAATCTGATTGGCTTCAAGGACGGCATCGGCGACATTGAAACCATGGTTTCCATCTATCAGCGAATGGGTGACCGGTTTTCTTATTTGGGTGGTCTGCCGACTGCTGAGGTATATGCCGCGGCATACAAGGCATTGGGCACACCCGTGTACTCATCGGCGGTGTTTAATTTTATTCCCAAGACTGCCATGGATTTTTACCGTGCCGTCGCTTCTGATGATTTGAAGACACAGCACCGGTTATTGCATGATTTTTTCATGCCGTACCTGGCTATTCGCAACAAGATGCAGGGCTATGCTGTGAGTATCGTCAAGGCAGGTGCCAGGATAGTGGGCCACGATGCCGGGCCGGTGCGCGCACCGCTGACTGATCTCAAGCCCAATGAGAGGGAAGAGCTGGCCGCATTGATCAAGACACTCGGGCCCCAGTAAGCCAATCAATTTTTCCGGAACATTCAGATGACACAAACGTACGATAACCTGATAAGTGGCCAATGGGTCGCGGGATCAGCCTACACCCCCAACATCAACCCCAGCAACCTGGCCGACGTGATTGGCGAATACACACAAGCCAGTACCGTGCAGCTTGACGCGGCTGTACAGGCCGCACGCGCGGCCTTCCCCGTCTGGTCCACCTCGGGTATTCAGGCCCGCGCCGATGCACTGGACAAGATTGGCACAGAGATACTGGCCCGTCGTGAAGAACTGGGCACCCTGTTGGCCCGCGAAGAAGGCAAGACCAAACCCGAGGGGATTGGGGAAGCCGCCCGTGCCGGCAATATCTTCAAGTTTTTCGCTGGTGAATGCCTGCGCCAGGCCGGTGAATCTGTGCCTTCCGTGCGCCCCGGCATCGGGGTGGAGGTTACTCGCGAGCCACTGGGCGTCATTGGTTTGATCACGCCCTGGAACTTCCCCATTGCGATCCCTGCCTGGAAAGTTGCGCCGGCACTGGCCTATGGCAACTGCGTTGTGTTGAAGCCTGCCGATCTGGTACCTGGTTGTGCCTGGGCGCTGGCTGAAATCATCAGCCGCAGCGGCATTCCGGCGGGCGTGTTCAACCTGGTGATGGGGCGCGGCAGTGTGATTGGTGACCCGTTGGTCAACCACCCCGGTATTGATGCCATCAGCTTTACCGGGTCACAGGGTGTGGGCGGGCGTATTGCCCAGCAATGTGCCGTCAACCTCAAGAAAGTGCAGCTGGAGATGGGTGGCAAGAACCCGCAAGTCATTCTGGACGACGCTGATCTGGCCCAGGCGGTGGAGCTCAGCGTCCAGAGCGCCTTCTTCTCGACCGGCCAGCGCTGCACCGCATCCAGCCGCCTGATCGTCACAGACGGCATTTATCCGAAATTTGTCGAAGCCATCAGGGCGCGTATGGTGGGCCTCAAAGTGGGTGATGCGTTGCAGGCGGGCACCGATATCGGGCCTGTTTCCTCGCGCTCCCAACTGGAGCAAGACTTGAGCTACGTTGAAATCGGCAAGTCTGAAGGTGGGGTGTTGGTGGCGGGCGGCGAACAGCTGAAACGGGACAATGAGGGGTTCTACATGGCCCCGGCCCTGCTGACCGATACCACCGCCACGATGCGCATCAACCGCGAAGAGGTGTTTGGCCCGGTAGCCAGCATCATCCGTGTCAAGGGTTACGAGGAAGCCCTGGCTGAGGCCAACAACACGCCATTTGGCCTGTCAGCAGGCATTGCTACCACCAGTCTTAAATATGCCACGCATTTCAAGCGTTATAGCCAGGCAGGCATGGTGATGGTGAATCTGCCGACTGCCGGCGTGGACTATCACGTACCATTTGGTGGGCGTAAGGGGTCCAGCTTCGGGTCACGCGAGCAAGGACGGTATGCACAGGAATTTTTTACTACAGTGAAAACTGCGTACACCCAGGCTTAATGCCCCATGCCATGTGCGTATCTCTAAGAGCAGCAAAATAGCATGCCTATCTAAGGGGTGGGTTTGCCCGCCCGATTGAATTTTGACCATTTTTAACAGGAGACAATGTATGACCATTCGAAGAAAACTCATCACCCTGGTTACGGCTGCAGCATTAAGCACAGCCTTGCCGCTGATTGCCATGGCTCAATCCGACTACCCCAGCAAGCCTGTCAAGATCATCGTGCCATTCCCGCCTGGTGGTACCAGCGATGTCATGGGGCGAATGATGTCTGAAGAGCTAGGTAAAATTTTCAAGCAGCCTGTCATCATCGAAAACATTGGTGGTGCAGGTGGTGTGGTAGGCACTGAGCGGGGTAGCAAGGCAGCGCCAGACGGCTACACCATCATTCAGACCGGTGTTGGCCAAAGTGCCGTTGCCCATGGTCTCGACCCAGATCTCAAATACAACTCCAATACCGATTTCATTCATGTCACGCAGGTTCACTCTGGTCCCAACCTGCTGGTTGTGCACCCCAGCACACCATTCAAGACGCTAAAGGAACTGGTGGACTATGCCAAAGCCAATCCCGGGAAGCTGGACTATGGCTACACTCATGCGGCTTCCGGCCACATGGCAATGGAGCTTTTCAAGCAGACCGCAGGCATCTTCATGACCGGCATCCCTTACCGTGGCGGTGGCCCGATGATGACCGACATGCTGGGTGGCACCATCAAGCTCATGTTCATCAATCAGGACGTGGCGCTGCAGCACATCAAGGCAGGCAAGTTGCGGCCGCTGGCGGTTTCCAGCGTCCAGCGGAACCCGCTTTACCCCGATGTACCTACTGTTGCCGAATCCGGTTACAAAGGATTTGAAGCCCTGTCGTGGTCTGGCATGTCGGTACCCAAAGGTACCCCACAACCGATCGTAGACAAGATTGAAGCAGCCATGACTCAGGTAATGCAATCCCAGACGATCAAGCAACGCATGGAGTCCCAAGGCTTTGTGGTCCCGGCGCAGGGTTCTAAACCCTATGCCGCGTTTGTCAAGAGCGAAATTGATCGTTGGACCAAGGTGATCAAGACGGCCGGGATCAAAAACCAGTAAGTCACCGTACGCGCGTTTGGTTGTACAGGATTGGTTCTGTCGATTGACGGATGGGTGTGCATGACAGAACCCGAGCCGGGCATTTATTGCCCATGATTTTTACCAAAGGAACAACTTGTGAAGAAAGACATTACCGTCTCGGCAGACCGTATTGACTGGGTCAAACTCTCTCTGGTTTACCTGCCGCTGGCTGCGCCCATCAGTGATGCCAAGGTGCTGACGGGTCGCCAGAAGCCGTTGACTGAAATCGCCTTCATCTTCTGCGAAATCCATACCCGTGACGGGTTTGAGGGCATCGGCTTTGGCTACAGCAAGCGCGCCGGTGGTCCGGGCATGTATGCGCATGGCAAGGAAATTGCGGACAACCTGCTCGGTGAAGATCCGAATGACATTGCCAAATTGTGGAACAAGCTGATGTGGGCTGGCGCATCCATGGGCCGCAGTGGCATGACCAGCCAGGCCATTGCACCGTTTGACATTGCCCTGTGGGATTTGAAGGCCAAGCGAGCCGGGCTGCCGCTGGCCAAGTTGTTGGGTGCACACCGCGACAGCGTGCAGTGCTACAACACCTCAGGTGGTTTCCTGCACATGCCGATCGAGCAGGTGCTGGAGAATGTGGCCATGAACAAGTCCAGCGGCATCGGGGGTATCAAAATCAAGGTTGGCCAACCGGATTTGCTCTCCGACATTCAGCGTGTGGGCCAGGTGCGCAAGTTGCTGGGTGAGGGCTTTCCGCTGATGGTGGACGCCAACCAGCAGTGGGACCGACCTAAAGCCACGCGTGCCTGCCGCGCCTTTGAACAATTCGACTTGACGTGGATTGAAGAGCCGCTGGACGCCTATGACTTTGAAGGGCATGCCCAGTTGGCTGAACGGTACGACACAGCCATTGCGACGGGAGAGATGTTGACCAGCCTGGGCGAGCATACCCAACTCATCATGTCGGATGGCAGTGATTTTGTGCAACCGGACGCGCCACGCGTGGGCGGCATTACGCCATTTCTGCAGATCATGGCGCTGGCCGACTTCAAGGGGCGCAAGCTGGCGCCGCATTTCGCGATGGAGATACACCTGCACCTGGCGGCGGCTTACCCGCAGGAGCCCTGGCTGGAGCATTTTGAGTGGCTGGAGCCGATGTTCAATGAACGGCTGGAGTTGAAGGCCGGGCGCATGCACGTGCCCAACCGACCGGGCCTGGGTTTTTCGCTGAGCGATCAGGCGTTGGCATGGACGGCGGCAACTGCAGAGTTTGGCAAGCGTCCCTAACTTGATCTTGCGTGCAGCAGGGCCGCGTGTATGGAGGTACAGCGCGTGAAGATAGTGACTGCTGGCAATATCGGACAGGCAGTTGTTATCGACGTCACCAAAGCACTGGTTCGCGTGGCGCTATTATCAAAGGCATTTCATCAACCCTCTGAGAAAATCACCATGACCCGTAAAACTGCTGCCGACTTTGACCAGGAACTACTGATTCTGTTTGATGCCTATGTGCATGGTGCGATAGACCGCCGCGGCTTTCTGGACCGTGCGCAGAAGTTCGCGGTGGGTGGCGTGACAGCCAGCATGTTGCTGGCGTCGCTCAGCCCCGATTTTGCGGCTGCCCAGGTTGTGCCCAAAGACGACAGACGCATCAAGACCGAGGTGTTTGAGTTTGCGTCGCCCAATGGTTATGGAGCCATCAAAGGTTACCTGGCCAAACCCGCCAATGCGACCGGCAAGTTGCCAGGCGTGCTGGTGGTACATGAAAACCGGGGGCTCAATCCACATATCGAAGACATTGCCCGACGTCTCGCGCTCGACAACTTCGTGGCTTTTGCGCCGGACGCGTTGACACCACTGGGTGGATACCCGGGTGATGAAGACAAGGCACGTGAGTTGTTCCCCAAGCTGGATCAGGCCAAGACGCGGGAAGATTTTGTAGCCGCTGCAGGTGTTCTGAAGAATCGGCCGGAATGCAGCGGCAAGATTGGTGTGGTGGGATTTTGTTATGGCGGGGGCATGGCCCATATTTTGTCCACGCGCTTGCCTGATCTGAACGCAGCAGTGTCTTTCTATGGCAACCATCCGGCCGCCGAAGATGCGGCCAAAGTGAAGGCACCCCTGTTAATTCATTTCGCGGCTGTTGATGAACGCATCAATGCATCCTGGCCCGTCTATGAGGCCGCACTCAAGGCGGCAGGTGTTCGCTACACGGCGCACCAGTACGCCGCTGGTACCCAGCATGGTTTCAACAACGACACCACGCCCCGGTTTGACGTTGCAGCTGCCAAGCTGGCCTGGGACCGCACGCTGGCATTTTTCAACCAGACGCTGCGCGCCTGATTTTTTTTGATTGACTGGGGAGAACGTTTTGAAGCATGGTTTGACACGCGTTTTGGTTCTGACAGCTTCACTGGCGATGGGTTTTGGGGTTAGTGCCCAGACCTTTCCTTCCAAACCGGTTCGCATCGTGGTTCCGTTTGGGGCCGGAGGTGTGGCTGATCTGACCGCACGCACTGTGGGTCAGAAGCTGTCTGAATCGCTGGGTCAGCCGGTAGTCATTGAAAACAAGCCCGGTGCCGGTGGCATCGTGGCGGGTGAAGCAGTGACCAAGGCCGAGCCGGACGGTCACACGCTGCTGTTGATGTCCAACGGTACGGCTGTGAGTGCGGGCATGTTCAAGTCTTTGCCGTTTGATGCCGCCAAGGATTTTTCGCCCATCTCGACACTTGGCTTCTTTGACATTGCCATTGTCACGCCAGCTGAGTCCAGATTCAAAACCCTGGGTGAGTTGCTGGCTTTTGCCAAGGCCAATCCGGGCAAGCTCAACCTGGGAACCATCAATATCGGCAGTACGCAGAATCTGGCCGCAGAATTGTTCCAGACGACATCTGGCGTTGACATGCAAATCGTGCCATTCAACGGCACGCCCGCCGTGATCACCGCATTACGTGGCGGTCAGA
The DNA here is from genome assembly GCA_046050465.1 of Pseudomonadota bacterium. Taxonomy (GTDB): domain Bacteria; phylum Pseudomonadota; class Gammaproteobacteria; order Burkholderiales; family Burkholderiaceae_C; genus Egaibacter. The sequence continues at coordinate 16,454 of JBJOPS010000022.1, forward strand.
TTGATGCTGCGGTTGAAATCCTCGGCCCCGTCCTGCCGCAAATCAACACCAAGGCGTTGCGTGCGCTGGCCGTTACCGGAGAGAAGCGGGCAGCCGTCCTTCCCGACGTGCCTACCGCGAAAGAAAGTGGGCTGCCCACTTTTGTTGTCTCCAGCTGGAATGCATTGGCCGCGCCGGCGAAGACACCAAAAGACGTCATTGCCAGACTGAACAAGGAGATTGCCGCCGCATTGAACTCACCTGACGTGAAGAAAAAACTGCACGATCTGAATGTGGAAGCCTACGTCAGCACGCCTGAACAGGCTTCAGAATTGCTGTCCAGTGAAATCAGGCGTTGGGGGGCCGTGATCGTTCGAGCCAAAATTCCTCAACAGTGAGTGCAACAGGACTGAAGACGTGAAATTTCAACACCTCGGGCTCATTGGCTACGGTGAAGTCGGCCGGATCTTTTCGGCCGGTCTCAAAGACAAGGTATCGGCTGTCAGCGCCTGGGACCTCAAGTTTGATGCGCCCGAATTGAAGGCCGTGCAGCTGGCCCATGCCGCCCAGGCCGGTGTGACGGCCTGCCAGTCTGTGGCGGAGTTGTGCGCCCATGCAGACCTGGTGATTTCTGCGGTGACGGCTTCCAGTACGCTCGCGGTTGCGCAGGCGGCGGCCCCTCACCTGCGCAGCGGTACCGTGTTTCTGGATTTGAACTCTGCATCACCTGGCACCAAACAGCAGGCTGCCCGGCTCATCGATGCAAGCGGCGCCCATTATGTGGAGGCCGGTGTAATGACATCGGTGCCACCGTATGGCGTGCGGGTGCCCATGTTACTGGGAGGCGCCAGTGCAACCGGGCTGGCTGACGTGCTCACATCGTGGGGCATGGATGCGAAAGCCGTGTCAGACCAGCTGGGGGTGGCCAGCGCCATCAAGATGTGCCGCAGTGTGATGATCAAGGGCCTGGAAGCACTGGTAATCGAAAGTTACACCACGGCGCGTGCCTATGGTGTGGAGGACTACGTACTGCCTACATTGGCCGAGACTTTTCCCGGCATTGACTGGGAAAAGCAGGGGGCCTATTTTTTCAATCGCGTGGCTCAGCACGGCCAGCGCCGTGCCGAGGAAATGCGTGAATCAGCCAACACCGTGAAGGAAGCAGGCTTTGAGCCTTTCATGGCGGCCGCCATTGCGAAGAAGCAGCAGTGGGTGGCTGATCAGGCTCGTGCCGGCGTGTTCAATGGCGTTGACAAGGACGTTCCCTGGCAGTCTTATGCAGACCGGTTAATCGCAGATTAAACAGCTATTTCTCATGGGCCTCATGAAACTCTTCCTGGATACGGATTAAAACGTGGCGTGAACGGCCTGCATCAGTGCAGGGCTGATATCCGGCATCACACCAAACCATGATTTGAACGCTGGCCGAGCCTGATTGAGCAGCATGCCTAATCCATTGACCGTGGTATTGCCGCGCAGGCGAGCATTCCGCAGCAGCGGTGTTTCCAGAGGCGTATAGATTACATCCGACACCAACGCGTGTGCCGGCAACAGCTTCAGTGACAGATCCAGCGCAGGCTGCTTGTCCATCCCCTGATTTGTCGTGTTGACAAGCAGTGCCACGTCGGCCACCGCTTCATGGCGCCTCTCCCATGGTACGGCCCGTACCGGGGCGCCAAATTCCTGCGCCAGTGCGACGGCTTTGTCTGCACTGCGGTTGCAAACCCTGATTTCCCGGGCTCCCCGCTCGGCCAGCGCTACGATCACCGAGCGTGCTGCGCCGCCTGCCCCCAGCACGGTGATCGGCCCGGCATCTGCACGCCAATCGGGCTGGGCATCCAGCAGGCTCTGGATATAGCCAAAACCGTCAGTGTTGGACCCGGTCAACGAGCCATCCGGCTTCACCACCACGGTATTGATGGCACCGATGCGCCGCGCCATGGGGTCTACCCGGTCCACCCATGTCATGGCTGCTACCTTGTGCGGGATGGTGACGTTGCAGCCCGCAAATCCCAGTGCGTGCAGGCCACGCATGGCGTCTGGCAGGTTTTTGGGCTCTACTGACAACAGGACATAAGAGCCGGTCAGGCCGTAGTGTTGAATCCAGTGGTTATGCAGCGTGGGTGAACGCGAGTGGGAGACGGGCCAGCCCATCACCCCGGCCAGTACGAATTTCTTTGCAATGTTCATGTGCTTCCTGCTGCTTTTCTGTGTTGTTATTCTTCTCGCAAGAGTATCAGACTCCGGCCCCCGAGCCGGCGTTTCCAAACACGATCGTGGCTACTTCTTGTATCAGGCTCAGCATGGATTGTTGCGTCAACGTCGTCGTACGGCCTGATGCGGAGGCCAGAGCCAGCTTGCTGACCAGACGCGGTTTGAGAATGGGGTGAGCCCAATAGTTCTCGGGCCTGGCAGTGGAAGCCAGCGCATAGCGCGGCAGGATGGCGTTGCCAGCGCCGTCAGCGACCAGATCCAGAATGGCCGCCACACCATCAATTTCCAGACTGATCAGCGGCTTGCAGCCAATGCCGGCCATCTGGGTTTCCACCAGCATGCGGATGGCATTGGGGCGGCTGGGAATCACCAGCGGCAGTTCGGCCACGTCTTTCAACGTGATCGGCAAAGCCTGCGCTTTGGACGATTTGGGTGGGCGCAGCGCAATCAGATAGAGCTCTTCCTCCATCAGTGGCCGGGTCTCCAGCTCGGGCGAGGGCGACGGGTTATACAGCAGGGCAATGTCCAGACGGCCGGTCAGCAGCCCTTCCTGCATCGATATCGACAGTCCCTCACTGATGGACAGTGCCGCATTGGGCAGGCGCTTGCGGAATTCGCGCGTCAGCGGCACTGTCATCATCTTGGCAATGCTGGGTGGCAGGCCCAGCGCCACGCGGCCCGCCAGCGCACCACGCACGCGGCCCAGGTCTTCGCGGGCGCGCTCCACCTGATGCAGGATGCCGCGCCCATGCTCCAGCAGCAGCTTGCCCGCCTCGGTCGTGGTGACACCTCGGCCATTTCGCAGCAACAGGTTTTGCCGCAGCTCCACCTCCAGCAGGCGCACCTGTCGGCTCAGCGCGGGCTGGGCGATGTCCAGCACGCTGGAGGCGCGGGTAAAGCTGCCCAGCTCGGCCACGCGGACGAAGTATTCGAGTTGCTTGAGATCCATTTCCTTTAAGGCATAACTTCAACTGTATTATGCCGAATCGTGATACCTGATAGAAACCACCCCATCTTGGCGGAGGCTATCGGGAAGGCCACAATCACTGCCATGACGACCGAAATCAAAGGCATTTCCTCCATGGCCACGCGCCAGGTCCTGGCCGATTTGGCGGATGCATTTCAGCGCCGTTCAGGTACTCGCCTGGCCATCGAGTCGGTTGGCGGGGTGGATGCTGCCAGACGTGTGCAGGCAGGAGAGGTCTTTGACGTTGTCATCCTGGCGTCTGACGCGATCGACAAGCTGATTGGCTCTGGCCATTTGCAAGCCGGCTCCAGGGTGGATCTGGTCCGCTCCGGCGTGGCGGTGGCCGTGCGCGACGGTGCGCCGCAACCCGACATCTCTACCGAAGCCGCGGTGCGCGAGGCCGTGCGGGCTGCACGCAGCATCAGCTACTCGACCGGGCCCAGCGGCGTAGCGCTGGCCAAACTGTTCGAACGCTGGGGCATTGCCGACGAAATCAGGGGCCGCATCGTGACCCCCCCGCCTGGCATCCCAGTCGGTACGCTGGTGGCGCGAGGCGAGGTCGAACTCGGCTTCCAGCAACTCAGCGAGCTGATAAACCTCGAAGGCATCACCGTGCTGGGTCCGTTGCCGCCCGCTATCCAGATCACCACCACCTTCTCTGCCGGTGTGTGCACCGGCACCCGGCAGGCTGCAGCTGTGCGCACCATGCTCGCTGACATGAATTCGCCTGAGGTTGCAACCGCCAAGCGCCGCCAGGGCATGGAGCCGGCTACGGCCTGATGGCTGCTAATTTAAAGTGAATCCCAGGAGACAAAAATGAAAAAACCACTGATCATCGACTGCCACGGGCACTACACCACTGCACCCAAGGCACTGGAAAACTGGCGCAACCAGCAGATCGCGGGCATCAAGGACCCGGCCCTCATGCCCAAAGTGGCCGACCTGAAAATCAGCGATGACGAGCTGCGCGAGTCAATTGAGACCAATCAGCTGCGATTGATGAAGGAGCGCGGCTCCGACCTCACCATCTTCAGTCCGCGCGCCAGCTTCATGGCGCACCACATTGGCGACTTCAATGTCTCGTCCACCTGGGCTGCCATCTGTAACGAGCTTTGCTACCGCGTCAGTCAGCTGTTTCCGGACCACTTCATTCCGGTGGCCATGCTGCCGCAGTCCCCCGGCGTGGATCCCGCCACCTGCATCCCCGAGCTGGACAAATGTGTCAAGGAATACGGCAACGTCGGCATCAACCTCAATCCGGACCCGAGTGGCGGCCACTGGACCAGCCCGCCGCTGACCGACCGGCAGTGGTACCCCATTTACGAGAAGATGGTCGAGTACGACATCCCGCCCATGATCCACGTCTCCACCAGCTGCAATGCCTGCTTCCACACCACCGGCGCGCATTACCTGAATGCCGACACCACCGCCTTCATGCAGTGCATCCAGGGCGACCTGTTCAAGGACTTCCCGACGCTGAAGTTCATCATCCCGCACGGCGGCGGTGCGGTGCCCTACCACTGGGGCCGCTTCCGTGGTCTGGCGCAGGAGATGAAAAAACCTTTGTTGAAGGACCATGTTCTCAACAATATCTTCTTCGACACCTGTGTCTACCACCAGCCCGGCATCGACCTGCTGACCAAGGTCATTCCGGTGGACAACATCCTGTTTGCCTCGGAGATGATTGGCGCCGTACGTGGCATTGATCCCGAGACCGGTCACTACTACGACGACACCAAGCGTTATATCGAAGCCTCCACCATCGTTGTCGGTGATGATCGCCACAAGGTATACGAAGGCAACGCCCGGCGCGTGTTCCCGCGGCTTGATGCCGCTCTTGCAGCCAAAGGAAAATGATCATGACCTCCCTCGCCAACCAACTCGGTGTTGTCAAACGCAACATCGTCCGCGCCGACAAAGTCGTGGTTGAGAAACTCTCCAAATTTGGTGTTGCCACCATTCACGAAGCGCAAGGCCGCGTGGGCCTGATGAAGCCCTATATGCGCCCCATTTACCCGGGCGCCAGGGTGTGCGGTACCGCCGTCACCGTGCTGACCCAACCGGGTGACAACTGGATGCTGCACGTGGTGGCAGAGCAGATCAAGCCTGGCGACGTGGTGGTGCTGGCCTGCACGTCGGAAAACAACGACGGCATGTTTGGTGACCTGCTGGCCACCTCATTTCAGGCACGCGGCTGCGCCGGCCTGATCAGTGACACCGGTGTACGCGATGTGAAAGACATTGCATCAATGAACTTTCCGGTGTTTGCCAAAGCCATTCATGCCAAGGGCACGATCAAGGCCACGCTGGGCTCGGTGAACATCCCCGTCGTTTGTGCCGGTGTCAGCGTCAATCCCGGCGACGTGGTCATTGCCGACGAGGACGGTGTGGTGGTCGTTGCTGCAGCCGATGCGAAAAAAGTGGCCGATGCAGCCGAGGCACGTGAGGCACTGGAAGGTGAAAAGCGCGCCAAGCTGGCCGCTGGTGTGCTGGGGCTGGACATGTACAAGATGCGTGAACCGCTGGAAAAAGCGGGCCTCAAATACATTGACTGACCAGCCAGCAAAAAAAAGAATAATCGCAGGAGCATTTCATGTCCAAACCCACAACAGGCCCCTTCGAAAAGACATCCGGCTGGCTGGACTGGTACACCGGCCCCGCCAGGCCCCAGTTCAAGCTGCCCGCTGGCGCTGTGGATGCGCATTGCCATGTGTTTGGCCCAGGCGCTGAATTCCCTTACGCGCCTGAGCGCAAGTACACGCCGTGTGATGCATCGAAGCACCAACTATATGCATTGCGTGATCACCTCGGTTTCGAGCGCAATGTCGTGGTTCAGGCCACTTGCCACGGTGCCGGCAACCGCGCCATGGTGGATGCATTGGTGTCGTCTGGCGGCAAAGCGCGTGGTGTGGCCACCGTCAAGCGCAGCGTGACCGACGAAGAGCTGCACGCCATGCATGCGGCTGGTGTGCGCGGTGTGCGCTTCAACTTCGTCAAGCGCCTGGTTGACTTCACGCCCAAAGACGAACTGATTGAGATTGCCAACCGCATCAAGCCGCTAGGCTGGCATGTGGTTATCTATTTTGAGGCCGTTGATCTGCCCGATCTGTGGGATTTCTTCACAGCGTTACCCACGACCGTGGTGGTGGATCATATGGGTCGCCCGGATGTGAGCAAGCCGATTGATGGTCCCGAGTTTGAACTGTTCGTGAAGTTCATGCGCCAGCATCCGAATGTATGGAGCAAGGTGAGCTGCCCCGAGCGCCTGTCGGTGACAGGCCCCAAGGCTCTGGACGGCGAACGCAACGCCTATCAGGACGTAATCCCTTTTGCACGCCTGATTGTGGAAACTTTCCCTGATCGCGTGTTGTGGGGCACCGACTGGCCACACCCCAATCTCAAGAACCACATGCCTGATGACGGCCTGCTGGTGGACTTCATTCCCCACATCGCCACCACGCCCGAGCGGCAACGCAAATTGCTGGTGGACAATCCCATGCGCCTCTACTGGCCTGAAGAACGGGGAGTCTGATCATGTCCCTCTACAAACCCTATCTCGATGTACCCGGCACCACCATTTTTGATGCAGAGCAGAGTCGCAAAGGCTATCACCTGAACCAGTTCTGCATGTCGCTGATGAAGGCGGCCAACCGCGAACGCTTCAAGGCCAACGAGCGAGCCTACCTCGACGAATGGCCCATGACGGAAGAGCAGAAAAAGGCGGTGCTCGCGCGCGACCTGAACTGGTGCATCAGGCTGGGCGGCAACATCTACTTTCTGGCCAAGATTGGCGCGACTCACGGCAAGAGCTTCCAGCAGATGGCCGGCAGCATGACCGGCATGACGGAAGAGGAATACCGCAACATGATGATTGGCGGCGGCCGCTCGGCCAACGGAAACCGCGTTGTCGGCGAAGACGGCGACGCACAGGCCCACCGCCAGCCGCAAGGCAAGGCCGGGCAGAAAGTAAAGCTCTGAATATGGCAAAAATCACCGCCAGCGTCTACACCTCCCATGTGCCCGCCATTGGCGCAGCGCTTGATCTCGGAAAAACGCAGGAGCCCTATTGGCAGCCCCTGTTCCGGGGCTATGACTTCTCCAAACAATGGATGAAAGACAAGCGGCCCGACGTCATTTTTCTGGTTTATAACGACCACGCGACGGCTTTCAGCCTGGAGATGATTCCCACGTTTGCCATTGGCTGCGCGGATTCATTCACCCCGGCCGATGAAGGCTATGGTGCCCGGCCGGTGCCGGTCGTTCAGGGTCATCCGGCACTGGCTTCACACATTGCCCAGTCGGTGATTCAGGATGACTTTGATCTCACCATCGTCAACAGGATGGATGTCGATCACGGCCTGACAGTGCCGCTTTCCCTGATGTGTGGGCAACCCCAAGCCTGGCCATGCCCCGTGATTCCGTTTGCAGTGAATGTGGTGCAGTACCCGGTGCCCAGTGGCCAGCGCTGCTTCAACCTGGGCAAGGCCATCCGCAAGGCGGTGGAGAGTTACGACGAAGACCTGAACGTGCACATCTGGGGTACCGGTGGCATGAGCCACCAGCTGCAAGGCGCACGTGCGGGCCTCATCAACCGCGAATGGGACAACGCCTGGCTGGACCAGATGATTGCCGACCCCGCCGCCTGCGCCGCCACGCCGCACATTGACTATGTGCGTGAAGCCGGCAGCGAAGGCATTGAGCTGGTGATGTGGCTGATCGCCCGTGGTGCGATGTCCGATGTGCCCTGCAACGACAAGAGTGCTATAGATTTGGAAGCGGCTCGCGCACATTCTGTGAGGGTTGCACATCGTTTTTACCATGTTCCTGCCAGCAACACCGCGGTGGGGCATTTGATCTTGGAGAACAACTGATATGACCAAAACCATCAAAGTCGCATTGGCCGGTGCCGGTGCCTTCGGCATCAAGCATCTGGATGGCATCCAAAACATTGACGGTGTAGAAGTCGTCTCTCTGATCAGCCGCGACCTGGAGAAGACCAAGGAAGTCGCTGCCAAGTACGGTATTGACCATGTGACGACCGAACTGGCCGAGAGCCTGGCTCTGCCCGAGGTGGACGCTGTCATCCTCTGCACTCCCACGCAAATGCACGCCGAGCAAACGCTTGCTTGCTTGAAAGCCGGCAAGCACGTGCAGGTGGAAATCCCGCTGGCCGACAGCTGGGCCGGTGCCGAGGCCGTGGTGGCGGAGCAAAAGCGTACTGGTTTGGTCGCCATGTGTGGCCACACGCGCCGCTTCAACCCCAGCCACCAGTACGTGAACGAGCAGATCACGGCCGGCAAGTTCAACATCCAGCAGATGGATGTGCAGACCTACTTCTTCCGCCGCACCAACACCAACGCGCTGGGCCAGGCCCGCAGCTGGACCGACCACTTGCTGTGGCATCACGCGGCCCACACCGTGGACCTGTTCGCCTACCAGGCCAACAGCCCCATCGTGCAGGCCAACGCCATCCAGGGGCCCATCCACCCCGTGCTAGGTATTGCCATGGACATGAGCATCCAGCTGCGCGCGGCCAACGGCGCCATCTGCACGCTCTCCTTGAGCTTCAACAACGATGGCCCCCTGGGCACCTACTTCCGCTACATCGGCGACACGGCCACTTACCTAGCCCGTTACGACGACCTGTACACCGGCAAGGAAGAGAAGATCGATGTGAGCCAGGTGGCCGTCAGCATGAACGGCATCGAACTGCAGGACCGCGAGTTCTTTGCCGCCATCCGTGAAGGCCGCGAGCCCAACAGCAGCGTTGCCAAAGTGTTGCCCTGTTATCAGGTGCTACACGATCTGGGGCGACAGCTGGCTTGATATGAGCGATGGTGCTGTGCCATCGCTATGATCGCAGACTTGTTATCAACACAACTCAGGGACGTAGCCCTACCATGACTGCAAACTTTTCCTGGCTGGCATTCTTTATTAGCCTGCTGCTGCTGGGTGCGTACGAAGTGCGAGCCCACCTCATTGGCAGGCACGACCCGGCCCGTTTTGCACGCTATGCCAATGCCAATGCCCGGGTGCATTGGGTGGAGGTGCTTTCGGCGCAGCCCGGCTTTGAGATTGTTGCAGTGCAGGCATTGCGCAACTCACTCATGTCGGCCACGATATCGGCGTCGACAGCAGCACTGGCAGTTATGGGGGCACTTACCCTCATCGGCACCACGCTGGTTTCGGATCTGCCCAACTTCGTGACGCATATGTCTTCCGGCGGGTTGCACACAGTGCTGCAAACCATACTCGTGACAGCCCTGTTTGCATCTTATATCTGTTCAACGATGGCAATGCGCTACTACGGTCACGCATCATTCATCATGTCGATGCCGGTCGGGTCGGCGCAGCGTGTTGCTTTCAACCCGATGGCGGCAGATCATGTACGGCGGGCTGGTCTATTGTACGGATGGGGCTTGCGCCTGTTCTTGATGGTCGCACCGCTGGTTGCCGGTGTGGTGTTTCCACTCGCCATGCCGCTGGTAACCCTTTTATTGCTGGTAGCGCTGCATTTCTTTGACCAGCCTGCCCGGCTGAAAGTGGATTGAAATCCAATGCCAGGGCGTGGGCAGCGATCATCATCATCTCAAAGTCATTGAGTGGACACATTGAGGCTTGTCCGACGGACAATTGGGTCAAGCGACCAGCACACCGGCATAGCTCCCCTGCATGCTGCTGATGATGTTGGTGTCGAGCAGGTAGGCCGCCTCATTACTGGTGGCCAGCAAATGGGTTGCGCCGTGTGCGGGTTTGACGGCGTTCAACCAGCAGGTCTTTGTTCTGGTTGAGCGACCCCACGTCCAGCAGGCCTTGCGAGTCTGTTGGTTTGTCCGGCACCACGATAGGTTGCACGGCCTTGCGTTGCACGTCGTGCTTGGGTTGGTCCTTCGTGGCGAACATTTGCAGACGCTCTTCGGCCGGGGCGTCAAAGAGGGCAATGCCACCGTTGGAGGCGAGGTGAAGTGTTTATTGGATGTCCCAAACCCGACATGCACATGCTATGGCGCATGAGCCTATCGATTGACTGCGTGCTGCACCGCCCGATACGCAAACACCAACCCTGGCCCGATGGTGATGCCCGGCGCAGTGTAGACACCACCCATGATGGAATGCATGTCGTTGCCCACGGCGTACAGGCTGGTGATGGGTTGCTCGTTGTTGCCCAGCACCTGGGCGTGTTCGTTGGTGGCCAGGCCGGTGCTGGCGCCGATGTCACCGGGGTACAGGCGCACGGCGTAATAGGGCGCTTGCGTCAGCGCACCCAGGTTGGGGTTCTTGCCGGGTGAGGTGGGGTCACCGATGTTTTGCTGGTAAGCGGTGACGCCGCGCTGGAAGTCGGGGTCCACACCTGTTTGGGCGTAGGTGTTGATCTTGCTAACGTTGGCTTTCAGGCCTTCGGCGTTGATGCCGAGCTTGCTGGCCAGTTCATCGAGCGTTTTGCCCTCGGTCAGGTAACCATCGGCCAGAAAAGGCGCTAATGCTCTTCCACCCGATTTGCCACCGGGGCGCACCATGCCCAGGCCGTATTTGCACAGTGCTTCGGCATCGCAAATCAGATAAGCCGGTGTGGACGGAGTGCGCTGGTTGGCCTGCTGCATGGCCAGGGCAAACTGGTGGTACGAGGTGCTTTCGTTCACGAAACGTTCGCCGGCCTGGTTCACCGTCAGCATGCCGGGCTTGGCGCGGTCCATCACGAAATGCGGGAACGCAGCCGTGCTGCCGTCGGCGCGCTTGCGCAGCGACACGGGCGCCCAGAACGCGTGGGTGATGTCGGCCTGGCCGTAGTGCGCGCCAATCTGGCGGGCCACGTCATGTGCCTCACCGGTGTGACCCGGTGCGGCCGGGCACCACAGGGAATCAACGCCCGGCAGCATGGTCTGGCGCAGGGCCGGGTGGCGGTTGAAACCACCGCTGGCGAGGATGACGCCGTTGGTGACCCGCACGTTGTGAAGCTGCCCGTTGTGCTGCAAGGTGACGGATGTCACCGCGTTGTTGCTGTGCGTGATGCCTTCGATGGACGTGTTCAGCGCAAGCGACACCTTGCTGTGTTTTGACAGCGAATACAACAGCCGGGCGACCAATGCATTGCCCATCACCAGACGGGTGCCACGTGCATGACCCAGCCGGTCTGACGCGTGGCGCAGCACGATCTTTACCGAGTGCTTCAGTGAAGCGAAAGATTTCGTCATGCCCAGCAGGTGGTTGATGTCGGTGCGGTCCACCATCATGCCGCCGAGCACGGTGAACTCGGGAATGGGCGGGCGGATGAGCTTGAACAGGTCTCCCAGCAGGCGGCCGTCGAACGGCACCGGTTCGAGTGCGCGGCCGTTCAGCGTGGAGCCGCCCAGATCAGAGATGTAGTCCGGGTGTTTGGCGTAGGGGCGAAATTGCACGTCCGAATTCGATTCGATGTGCCGGATCGCCTGTGGCCCGGCGTCCAGAAACGCCTGGCGCAGCGATGCGGGTGTGCGCTCGCCGATGGCGTTGGTCAGGTAGCGGGCGGCGTCGGCCAGCGTGTCGGTGGGGTTCACGGCTGCGGCGTGATGCGTACCCGGCACCCAGGTGGTGCCTGCAGACAGTGCGGTGGTGCCACCGACATAGGGGGTGCGCTCCACCACGAGAACGCTTTTGCCTGCCAGTGCGGCAAACAGGGCAGCGGCCAGGCCTGCACCACCGGCGCCTATCACGACGATGTCGTAGGCGGAATTTCCAGACGTGGCGTCAGGCAATGTATCGAGAACCTGCATGTCATCAGGCCTTCAGCAGAAAGTCCACCATCAGATCGCGCACGCGGCCAAACATATGCGCGCCGGTCATGGTGGCGCAGCCCTTGGCGCGTGCCGTAGCGATGAGTGGTGTGATGGCGGGCGCTGTGATGACGCAGCCCACGAACGTGTTGGCTGCAAGCTTCCCCGCATGCAGTGGATAGGAGTCTGTCTCCTTCATGCCCACAGGCGTGGCGTTGAGCACGATGTCATAGCCGGTGGGGTCGGGGCTGCCGTGTGTCACCTGCGCCTTGTTCAGGCTGGCCAGGCGGTCCACCAGCGTGGTGCGGCGCTTCACATCTTCGTCGTGGATAGCCAGTTGGCTGACGCCGGCCATTACCAGCGCATGGGCAATGGCCGAACCGGCACCCCCGGCACCGACCAGCAGGGCTTTTTTACCCTCGGGCTGGCAACCGTTGTCGCGCATGGCCTGCACGAAGCCCAGGCCGTCGAACATGTCACCGTGCCACGTGCCGTTGGCATTGCGGCGCATGGTGTTGACGGTGTGCAGGAACGCGGCGCTGTCCGATGCGGTTGCGCACAGGTCAAAACAGGCAAACTTGTGCGGCACGGTGACGATGATGCCGTCCACGTTTTTGGCCAGCGCCACACCCGCCAGCCAGGCAGCCAGATTACTTGGCGCCACGTGGGCGGGCATGACCATGGCGTTGTGTCCCCGCTCCTGATAAGCCTGGGTCACACCTGCGGGAGATTTGACCTGGGCGATGGGGTCGCCGACGATGAAGTGCACGCGCGTGGCACCGTTGAGTGTGTCTTGCATGGTGATGGGAGCTTTGAGCGGTTTTGGCGTAAATGGAATTGAATTCTACAATAAATGGAACATAATTCCAAAATGGAATATAATTCAGAAAACCGAGACATCCACGGAAATGGATGACAGAAATGGATGACAGATAGGGCACACGATGAGTGGCGTACTGGATAGAACCCTGGGCATTCTGGAATTGCTGTCCCTGCACGGCGAGGGCGTCGAACTGGCTACGGTTGCGGATCAGTTGAACATGCCCCGCAGTGCCGCGCACCGCCTGCTGACCGACCTGGTACGTTGCGGCTATGTGCGGCAGGTGCGCGATCACGGTGAATACATGCTGACCACCAAGCTGGTGTCGATGGGCCTGTCGTTTCTGAGCCGAAGCGGCATTGTGGATTTCGCCCAGCCGCTGCTGGACCGCCTGGCGGAAGTGTCCGGTGAGCTGGTGCGCCTGTCGGTGGTTGATGGCAACCGCCTGACCTGGGTTGCGCGCGCGCAGGGTGCCCGGCAGGGGCTTCGTTATGATCCGGACATGGGCAGCGATGCGAAGCTGTCGTGTTCGTCGTCCGGCCTGGCGTGGATGTCGTGCCTGACTGATGAAGAAGCGCTGGCGCTGGTTTCGCAGCAGGGCCTGGGGCAATCCAGCGAGTTCGGCCCCAACGCACCATCCAGCCTGAAAGCGGTGCTCGACGCTGTGCACGAGGCGCGCACGCTGGGTTACAGCCTGACGGTGGAAACCTACACGCCGGGCCTGAACGCCATTGGTGCGCCCGTGCGTTTGAAGGGTCAACCGCCGATGGGCATGATCACCATCGCAGGCCCGACCGTTCGATTTACCGAAGAAAAAATGCGGGCACTGGCACCCACACTGCTGGAGGTGGCTGCGCAAATGGCCGCTGCCAGCGGAGCATCACCGTTCTTTAATCAGCGTTTGCCCAAGGTGGGGCGTCAGGCGCTGGCCCAGCCTATTTACGCAGAATGAGCGGGGCTGGCCGGCTCGACGAATCTGTCGACCTTCTCGTTATTGGCTCGGGCGCCGGCGGGCTGTCTGCGGCGGTGACGGCAGCGCACCTGGGCCTCAAGGTGCTGGTGGTGGAGAAGGAAGCGCAATACGGCGGTACCACCGCCTGGTCCGGCGGCTGGATGTGGGTGCCACGCAATCCGCTGGCGATTGCAGCGGGAATTGCCGAAGACATCTCTCAACCGCTGTCTTACCTGAAGCACGAGCTGGGTGCCCGGTATGACGAGGCGCTTGCGTTGGCCTTTTTGAGTAATGGTCCCCGGATGGTCGAGTTTTTCAAGGATCAGACCGCGCTGCAATTCATCGATGGCAACGCCATCCCTGACTTCCATGGCCGCACGCCGGATGCTTCTGTGGGTGGACGTTCCATTTGCGCTGCACCGTTTGATGGTCGCCAGCTTGGTGCCAACATCGCGGCCTTGAAGCCTCCGTTGCCCGAGACAACCTTATGGGGCATGGGCATTGCGTCGGGCGCGGAGCTGCGTCATTTCCTGAACGCCATGCGGTCGCCAGTTTCGTTCTGGTACGTGACCAAACAGGTGCTGCGCTACTGGTGCGACCAGCTGATTCATCGCCGCGGCATGCGGTTGGTCAACGGCAATGCGCTGGTCGCAGGTCTCGCGGCCTCTGCTTTTGCCAAGGGGGTAGAGATTCGCACAAACAGTCCCGCTCGCCGCTTGCTGGTGGAAGAAGGCAGGGTCGTGGGTGCTGTTGTGGGCTGCCCTGGCGGTGACGTCGAAGTTCGTGCCCGCTGTGGTGTGGTGCTGGCTTGTGGCGGGTTCCCCCACGACGTTGCCCGTAAAAAAGAACTATTGCCCCATGCGCCCACTGGTCAGGAGCATTGGTCTGCCGCCTCGCGTGGCAACACGGGTGATGGTTTGCGTCTGGGCGAAGCCGCTGGCGGCGTGGTGGCAACCGATCTGGTGCAGGCCGCCGCGCTGGCTCCGGTGTCTTTGGTCCCTCGCGCCGACGGCTCAGTGGCCCATTTCCCGCATTTGATCGAACGCGCTAAGCCGGGCTTGATCGCTGTTACCCGCCACGGGAACCGTTTCACTAATGAGGCCGACTCGTACCACGACTTCATGTGCAGTCTGCTGGCCGCCACGCCTGCCGGGGAACCGGTTGAAGCCTGGCTGGTGTGTGACCACCGCTTCATTCGCCGCTACGGGCTGGGCGCAGTCAAGCCAGCGCCCATGCCCATGAGCAGCATGCTGGCCAACGGCTACCTGAAACGCGGCGACACGCTGGAAGCATTGGCTCAGGCCTGCAGCATCCACGCCGAAGCACTGCAAAAAACCGTGCTGCGCTACAACCTGCAGGCGCTCAAAGGTGTGGACGACGACTTCGCCAAAGGCGAAACCCCTTACAACCGAGTCCAGGGCGATACCGCCCATGCAGAGGCCACGGGGCTGGCCAACCCCTGCATGGCGCCAATGCAGCGCGGGCCGTATTACGCTGTGAAAGTGGTGCCCGGCAGCCTGGGCACGTTTGCAGGCCTGCGCGTCAACGCCCGGGCGCAGGTGCTGAATGCGCAGGGCCAGCCCATTGCGGGCCTGTACGCCGGGGGCAACGACATGGCCAGCATGATGGGGGGCAACTATCCCGCAGGCGGCATCACGCTGGGGCCGGCCATGACCTTTGGTTTTATCGCCGCGCACCATGCAGCGGGTGTGGAGCCACAAAACCATTTTCAAGGCTTTTTTACCCATAAAAAAAGCCCTAAGCCCTCATGATATATGCGTGAGCAGCTCTTATTTTTATAGCATTTACACGAAAGACCCTTCATCATGTACTACGAACTCGCCACCATGACCCTGCCGTTTGGCACCGCCGGGCAAGCCGCCACCAACGTGCAGACCTATTGCAGCAGCCCTGATGCCGGAGGCGAACTGCTGGGCTGCTGGTTCACGGATATTGGCCAGCTCAACCAGATGATCGTGCTGCGCGGCTTTGCTGACCTGGCCACGTTGCAGGCAGAGCGCGAGCGCACGCAACAGAGCCCCAGCCCTTTCGGGTGCGGCGATATCTTCCAGAGCCTGGAGCAGCACAGCTACCAGGGTTTTCCGTGGATGAAGCCGGTGCGCCCCAGCGCCGAGTCCGGCATCACCGGTCCGGTCTATGAAATTCGCACCTACGGCATCAAGCCCGGTGGTGTGCAGCCCACGATTGATTTGTGGGCACAGTACGTGCCGCCACGCGAGAAGCTCTCGCCTTGTGTCATCGCCATGGTCGCGCTGGACGGGCCGCTGCGTTTCACCAATATCTGGGCCTACCCCTCGCTGGATGCACGCAGCAAAGCGCGGGCCGACGCGGTAGCGCAGGGCATCTGGCCGCCCAAGGGTGGCCCGGCGCACCTCACTACGAACATGGTCTCGACCATTGCCATGCCCACTGCGGTGTCGCCGTTAAAGTAGATGGCTGGAGCCTGCCATGTCCCTCATGTCTCGCGTCTATTCCCTGGCCTATCTGACCTCGCGCCGCTGCACCCCGCCCGAGGCGATCCGTATTGCCGCAGCAAACGGCTACGCCCATGTGGGCCTGCGCCTGTGGCCCAATGCACCCGGCGCACCGCTGCAGCATCTGTTGGGCCTGCCCGATGTGCTGCGTGAAACCATAGCGGCGCAAAAGGACACGGGTGTGGGCGTGTTTGATCTGGAAATTATCCGCATCGGCGACAACTTTGACCCGTATGCTTGGGATGCCCTGTATGAAGCGGGCGCTGCACTGAAAGCCAGAGCCATTCTGGTGGCCGGTGACGACAGGGAGGAAGCACGCCTGACCCATAACTACGCTCGTTTATGCGAAGTCATGAAACCGTATGGCTTGACGGCTGACCTCGAATTCATGCCCTGGACGGCCGTGCCGGACGCTCGGTCAGCTTTGCGCATCATCCATAACGCGGGCAAACCGTCCAACGCGGGTATTCTGGTGGATGCATTGCACTTTGGCCGCTCTACCACCTCGCTGGAGGACATCCGTGCCATCCCGCGCGAGCTGCTGCACTACGCCCAGATGTGCGACGCCGAAGCGGGCACGCATTTCACCACCGAGCAGATGATCCACACCGCACGCTGCGAACGCCTGCTGCCGGGCGATGGCAATATTGATCTGAAAGGTCTGTTCGACGCGCTACCGGCTGATTTGCCGGTCAGTGTGGAGATTGTGAATTTCGAGCGTGAGGCAACAGCCGATCCAACTGAATGGGCGACCATCTGTCTGGCCGCGAGTCGGCCCTGCCTGGAGCCAGGGCACTGAAACTCTTCGTTGCTATTGCACAAAGAAAAGCCCCAACCGCCGGTGAGGGATGTTGGGGCTTTGACCGTGGCGGCAACGGTTACAGGCTGTCTGTAAAGCTGCGCAGTTTGTCCGAGCGCGATGGGTGTTTGAGCTTGCGCAGTGCCTTGGCTTCAATCTGGCGGATGCGTTCACGCGTCACGTCAAACTGCTTGCCCACTTCTTCCAGCGTGTGGTCGGAAGTCATCTCGATACCAAAGCGCATGCGCAGCACCTTGGCTTCGCGCGGCGTCAGGCTGTCCAGAATGTCCTTCACTACATCGCGCAGACCGGCCTGCATGGCGGCTTCCATGGGCGCGGTGTTGGCGCTGTCTTCGATGAAGTCGCCCAGGTGGCTGTCGTCATCGTCCCCGATCGGCGTTTCCATGGAGATCGGCTCTTTGGCGATCTTCATGATCTTGCGGATCTTGTCTTCCGGAATCTCCATACGCTCGGCCAATACAGAAGCATCAGGCTCGAAACCGAACTCTTGCAGATGCTGGCGGCTGATGCGGTTCATCTTGTTGATGGTCTCAATCATGTGCACCGGAATACGGATGGTGCGCGCCTGGTCCGCAATGGAGCGGGTAATCGCCTGGCGAATCCACCAGGTGGCGTAGGTCGAGAACTTGTAGCCGCGGCGGTATTCAAACTTGTCCACGGCCTTCATCAGACCGATGTTGCCTTCCTGGATCAGATCCAGGAACTGCAGGCCACGGTTGGTGTATTTCTTGGCGATCGAAATTACCAGGCGCAAGTTGGCCTCGATCATTTCCTTCTTGGCTGCGCGTGATGAGGACTCACCTTCGTTCATGCGTTTGTTGATGTCTTTCAACTGGTCCAGCGGCACCACCACACGGGCTTGCAGATCAGTCAGCTTTTGCTGCAGGTCCTGCACGGGCGGAATGTTGCGGCCCATCACGGCGGCCCATGGCTTGCCGGAGGCAGCCTGCTTTTCGATCCATTTCAGGTTCAACAACTGCGAAGCCACCTTGTTGCCAGCCTTGTCGCGGCCGCTGAAGTCCGCAATGAAATGCTCCTGCGGGTAACCGCACTTGTCCACGATGATGCGGCGCAGTTCACGCTCTTTCTTGCGGATGTCATCCACTTGGGCGCGCACCATGTCGCATAGTTTTTCAATGGCTTTGGCGGTGAAGCGGATGGACATCAGCTCTTCAGACAAAGCCTTCTGGGCTTTGACGTAGTTGGGTGTGCCGTAGCCTTCCTTGTCGTAGATTTTATGGACTTTCTCGAACAATTCACGCAGTTTGTCAAAGCGGCTGAGGGCCTCGCGCTTGAGCTCTTCCAGCTTTTTGGTCAGCGCCTTGGAGCCACCCTTGCCGTCGTCATCGTCTTCGGCATCAAACTCGTCAAAGTCTTCTTCGGCCACATAGTCGTCGGCTTCATTGGGGTTGGAGAAGCCGTCCACGATGGTGGTGATGACGACCTTGCCTTCTCGAATGTCTTCACCCAGACGCAGGATTTCAGCAATGGTGGCGGGAGAAGCGCTGATGGCTTCCATCATCGCCATCAAGCCGCCTTCGATGCGTTTGGCAATTTCGATTTCGCCTTCGCGGGTCAGCAGCTCAACCGTGCCCATTTCACGCATATACATGCGAACCGGGTCGGTGGTGCGGCCGAACTCACTATCCACAGTGGAGAGGGCGGCCTCGGCTTCTTCCTCGGCTTCTTCATCAGTGGCAGCGGTAGGGCCATTGTTGTTGAGCAGAAGGGTCTCTGCATCGGGCGTCTGTTCGTAGACAGCCACCCCCATGTCGTTCAACATGGAGATCACGACTTCCAGCGTCTCGGCATCAACCAGCTTGTCGGGCAGGTGGTCGGAAATTTCACCATGCGTCAGGTAGCCACGTGTTTTGCCCAGCTTGATCAGGGCTTTCAGGCGCAGGCGGCGCTTGGCCATGTCCTCTTCTGACAGGACTGTCTCATCCAGGCCGAACTCTTTCATCAAGGCGCGCTCTTTTGCCTTGCTGATTTTCATGCGAAGAGGTTTGACCTTTTCCCCGGCGGTAACCGGCTCGCCAGCCAGGTCAGCCTCGATGTCGGCCATATCCAGATCATCAGTACTGGCAGACTCGGTTGCATTTTTGGGCTTGCGCCCCCGTTTGGCACCGGTTTTTGGCGGAGTGTCGGCTTCAGCGGAGGCGGTTTTAGGTGGTCGGCCGGGTTTTTTCTTGACGGGCAGCTCGACTGCTGCGACCGGAGCAGCAGCTTTTGCTGGCGCTGCAGGTGCTTTAACCTTGCCTGGTTTTTCGGCCTTGACCGGTTCGGCTTTGGCTTTGGATGGGGATTTCGTAGCGGGCACTGATTTGACTTTCGTAGCGGGCATGGCCTTGCTGATTACCTTGGGAGCCGCCTTTTTGGCGGCTACTTTTGGCAATGGCTTGGTCTTGGTAACTGGTTTCTTGGCAGGTTTGGCGGCGATCTGGACGGACTTTTTGGACTTTTGAGCGGGCATTGGACAACCTCAGAACTACAAAGACAATTAAGACGAACAGGCGCCGAATGGACCAGCGCGCAAGGGTTGGCAGAGAAATTTCTCCACAGGCAAGATGTAAGGGCGAACATTTGGGGTGCAGTCCTTGCGGTAAGGTGGCTGGTTGTGAGCGGTTTGCTCAACGGTTGGCCGGGCCCGGAGGTGCTGCTGTCGCTCTTGCCGAATCGGGTTTGGATTATACCTCGAGGATTCAAAATACCATTTTGCCGTCAGCCCGCACGGGTCAGTGCTTGCAGTTCCAGTTTTCGGGTTTGCAATTCCCGATACTGCTGCAGTGCAGACGGGTCGGCTTTGGAGGCCTCAATAGCTTCGTTTTGCAGGGTGTTGATGCGCTCGATCAGCATGCGGTTGAGTACCTGGCGCAGTTCCTTGGAGGCATCACTCTCCTCAAAGGAGGCGTGCAATTGCGGCCCGGACATCAGCTTGATGGCCAGCTCTTCGGCCTCGTGGCCGCGCAGGCCTTCGCGCAGAGCGCACCAGGGCTGCACGCCGTGTTCATGAAGCTGGCTTTCCAGCCACATGAACAGCGGCCCGTGCGGCGCCTGCAGCGCACACAACATCTCGTGATCCTCGCCCGAGAGTTGGTCCCAGGCGGCCATATTGCCCAGAATCAGGCGCGCTGCATGGTCAACCCGGCTTGCGGGCGGTGCACGGCCAGAAAAGCGTGGGCGGGGGGACTCAAATGCCCTTGATTTTTGACTGTGGCCCTCGTATTTATTGCGTGAGTAGCTATTTTTTTTGTAGTTTTCAGTTTTATCCTGAGCGGTTGATGTCGGGGGTAGCCAGAGTTCGCTGAGCTCACGCGCGGTGAGCTGGACCATATCGGCCATCTCTGTGAGCAACTGGCGCTTCAGTGCGCCGTCCGGCAACTGCATCCACAAAGGCTTGGCGTTGCTGGCCATGTGGGCGCGACCTTCCGCCGAGTTGAGGTCGCAACCTTCCCGTGCTGCCTCAATCAGGAATCGGCTCAACGGTGTGGCCTCGCTTACGTAGCGCGCAAAAGCATCCTTGCCGAATTCGCGGATGTAGCTGTCCGGGTCGTGCTCGGCAGGCAGGAACAGAAACTTTACGCTGCGCACATCGGTTGCATAAGGCAAGGCGCCATCCAGCGCTTTGCGGGCCGCACGGCGGCCGGCAGAGTCACCGTCAAAGCTGAAAACCACCGAATCCGTGAAGCGAAACAGCTTTTGCACGTGGTCGGGCGTGCAGGCGGTTCCCAGCGTGGCTACCGTGTTCGGGAAACCGAGCTGCGCCAGCGCCACCACGTCCATGTAGCCTTCAGTGACCAGCACATAGCCCATTTCACGCAATGAGCTGCGTGCCTCAAACAGGCCATACAGTTCGCGGCCTTTGCTGAAGACCGGGGTTTCGGGAGAGTTCAGATACTTGGGCTTTTCGTCACCCAGTACGCGCCCGCCAAAACCGATGCATTCACCCTTGACGTTACGGATGGGGAACATGATGCGGTCACGGAACCGGTCGTAGCGTTTTTCGTCTTCGCCTTCTTCCGTGTTCAGGATGACCAAGCCGCTTTCTACCAGTAACGGGTCGTCATAGCTGGGGAAAATACTGGCCAGACTGCGCCAGCCTTCTGGCGCATAACCCAGGCCAAACTGACGCGCAATTTCACCGGAAAGACCTCGCCCTTTGAGGTAATCCACGGCTTTCATGGCTACCTTGAGCTGACGTTTGTAGGCTTCGCCCGCCTTCTCCAGCACGTCCGACAGAGTGGCCTGCTTTTCGCGGTGCTCCGCTGCACGGGCCCGGTCTTGCGGCGAGGCCTCGTCTTCGGGTACCTGCATGCCGTATTGCTGGGCCAGGTCTTTTACGGCCTCGACGAAAGTCATGCCTGCGTGATCCATCAGAAAACTGATGGCATTGCCATTTTTGCCGCAACCAAAGCAGTGATAAAACTGCTTGGACGGGCTGACACTGAAAGAGGGCGATTTCTCGCCATGAAAGGGGCACAGCCCCATGAAATTGGCGCCGCCTTTTTTGAGCTGTACGTAGCGCCCGACGATGTCCACCACGTCGGCGCGGGTTAACAACTCCTGAATGAATGTCTGGGGAATGGTCACCGGGATATTGTGGCTCAATCCCTCATCTCGAAGCTTTTGCGGCGGCGGTGGGGGCGTCCCCGTGGCAGCGGTTAGCGAGGTGCCAGTCGAATCGCACCGTCGAGCCGGATAACTTCCCCGTTGAGCATGTCATTTTCGAAAATATGCTTGACGAGCTTTGCGTAGTCTTGTGGTGTGCCCAAACGCGAGGGAAAGGGCACACTTGCAGCCAGCGAATCCTGAACTTCTTTTGGCATGCTGAACATCATGGGCGTACCGAATATGCCGGGGGCGATGGTCATGTTGCGAATGCCGCTGCGTGCCAGATCACGTGCGATAGGCAGAGTCATGCCGACGATACCACTCTTGGACGCGCTGTAAGCGGCCTGACCAATCTGGCCGTCATAGGCGGCCACCGAGGCGGTCGAAATCATTGCCCCACGTTCACCAGTGGTTTCAGGCTCGTTTTTGCACATGGCGTCTGCTGCCAGACGGATCATGTTGAAGCTGCCGATCAGGTTGACGGTGATGCATTTGCTGAAAACACCCAAATTGTGCGCCCCGTTTTTGCCAACTGTCTTTTCTGCCGGGGCAATGCCGGCGCAATTTACCAGTCCCATTAATTTGCCAATGGACACAGCCTTGAATACCACTGCTTGACCATCTGCCTCATTGCTCACGTCACATTTAATAAAAGTGCCACCAATGTCCTTGGCAATGGCACTCCCTTTTTCAATTTGCATGTCCGCAATGACTACTTTGGCGCCGTTGGCTGCGAGCATGCGTGCCGTGCCTTCACCCAATCCGGAGGCGCCGCCGGTGACGATGAATACTTTGCCTGAGATGTTCATGATCTGAGTTCCTGAGTCGGTTGGGAAGGGTAACGTTGACGCTGATATCGATTATGGCGTATCAATACGGTGGTGCTGCACAGAGAAGGAAACCTGTTCCTGTATGTGGACTGCATTCTGGTCAAGCACAGGCTACTGCTTCGCACCTAAAGCGAGTGCTGCTACTTGAGATGCTGCCAGTGCAGCAGCATCCGGCGAAACCTGTGTGGCCCATCCCGTCAGGTTGCGCATTGCAATTTCGCACAGCGCGCAGACCCATGCCGGGTCGTCATTCAGGCAAGGAATGTAATGAAACTCCTGCCCCCCCGCGTGCAAAAAGGCTTCCCGCGCTTCCATGGCAATTTCTTCCAGCGTTTCCAGGCAGTCGCTGGTGAAGCCGGGGCACACCACGTCCACGCGTTTTACGCCCGCCTTGCCCATCTCGATGAGTGTGGGCTCGGTGTAGGGCTGCAACCATTTGGCGCGGCCCAGGCGGGACTGGAAGGTTACCTTGAATTGGTCCTTGTTCAGGCCCAGTTGACAGGCCAGCAGCCGCGCGGTTTTCATGCACTCGCAGTGGTAGGGGTCGCCCAGATGCAGCGTGCGCTCGGGCACGCCATGAAAACTCATCACCAGCTGGTCGGGTTTGCCGTTTTGCATCCAGTGTTTCTTGATGCGTGCGGCCAGCGCGTTGATGTAGCCCGCGTCGTCGTGGTAGTGGTTCACAAACCGCAGCTCGGGAATCAGCCGCGTGCGCGCAGCCCAGGTGTAGACCGCGTCGAACACGCTGGCGGTGGTGGTGGCGGAATACTGCGGGTACAGCGGCAACACCAGCACGCGTGTGAAACCTTCAGTCTTCAGTGCATCGAGCTGAGACGCGATGGACGTGCTGCCGTAGCGCATGGCGTAGCGCACCTTCACCAGGTGGCCGCGCTGGCCCAGCCAGCCTTCCAGCAGTTTGGCCTGCTTTTCGGTCCACACTTTGAGCGGTGAGCCCTCGGCAGTCCAGACGCTGGCGTATTTGGCTGCCGACTTGGCCGGGCGGGTGCGCAAAATGATGCCGTGCAGGATGAGCCACCAGATGAGCCTGGGAATTTCCACCACGCGGTGGTCACTCAAGAACTCGGCCAGGTAGTGCCGCACGGCGGATGAGGTGGGCGCGTCGGGTGTGCCCAGGTTGCACAGCAGCACGGCGGTACGACCTGCTTGGCCATGTGTAAAGGGAGGTTCTTTGGTAAACGAGGATGCAAGTAAAAAAAGGGGCATACAGTAGTTTCCCGTGTCTGTGCTGAAGTTGATGAATTACCGTGTAACAACAATAAAGTCGGCGGCGATGACCGGCCCCAGGTGGGTCGCAATCAATGGGATGGAAAACAAGGGCTTCATGATGCATACGTTTGCGTTGCCGCCAGACCGGCTGCCTGCCCGGCGCGCACGGCACCTTCCAGCGTGGCAGGGTAGGGGCCAGTCACGTAGTCACCACAGGCCAGCAGCCCTGGCGTGATCTGCATGGTGGGGCGCTCCAGCCCCGGTGTGCAGGCGAATGTGGCGCGTTTTTCAACCACCGTCTGTATGGGTTGCAGATCCAAGCCCAGTTGTTGTTTCGCCTGCTCCAGCACCTGCGCTTGCAGCACGTCGCGGTCGCCCGAGCTGGCGCTGACGACAAATGCCAGCAGACCCGCAGGACCACCAAGCTGGCCGCGATCAAATACAAATTGTGCGGGCGCGGGTGCATGCTGATCGGTATGGCTGCGCAGGGCCAGCATGGGGTGTTTCAGGGCCGCTGCAGGCGCATGGGCATATACGGTGGTGATGGCCTCGAAGTGCAACTGGTTGGTGATGGCGGTCCATCGATCCAACCTTTTTGCTATTAATTTCGGAGCATATTGTGCACAATCAACAAGGGCTCGGGCCGCTTCAGGCGCCGAAACGGCGAGGATGACCGCATCGAATGGCTCGTCATTCACCCGCCACTGATCGCCAGCCGGCGCGATGCGTTCTGCCCGTGTGCCGAGCCTGACTGCACCGCTGCGCTGGGTGATCCAGTCGGCGGCGGCCTGCGGGAACAGTGCCGACAGGTCCGTTCGGGGCAGCAGCAGGTTCGAGCCGCCTCGCGTGCCCCCGCCTCGCGTGCCAAAGAGCGAGTCGCCTAGCACGCGCAGGAAGACCTGCGCACTGGCGCGATCTGCCGGGGTGTTGAGGGCGGATACGCACAACGGTTCGATCAGCTCATTCATCACCCTGGGGCTGACACGGCGGCACAAAGATGCCACGCTGGTTTGCGGCGGGCATTGGAACCCGGCCAGTTGCCAGCGTGTGCTGGCGGCCAGCAGTGACCCCTTGTCTTTCAGGCCCCAGCCTTGCGCTTCCAGCATGCCCGCCAGGGCGTCCCAGGGCGGCGGCCAGTTGGGCAGGGTCAAGCCACCACCGTCGGGGAACCGAAGTGTCAGCGGCAGTCGCAGCAGGGCTTCTTCGGGATTCACGCCGACCTGACGCATCAGCGCCAGCGTTTCGGTGTAGGCGCCGATCAGGATGTGCTGGCCGTTATCCAGCGTCACGTCAGAACCGTCTGGCATGGTGCCTTTTAGAGCCCTGGCCCGCCCGCCCAGTGCGCGGGATGCTTCAAAAACGATAGCGCTTTGGCCTGCCTGGCTAACCGCCACTGCAGCGGCCAGTCCCGCCCACCCGGCACCGATGATGGCAATCTTCATTGAGCGGGCACAGCACACGCAGTGGCAAGCGTGGGGGTCATTTCTAGACTTTTCCCAAAGCCTGAACGCGCCAGGCCAGCCACAGCTTGCGCAGGGGCGTGAGGCTGACGCGCTGGTTCAACACGGCAAAGTTGTCCCGCTCGATTTCACGCAGCAGCGTGCGGTAAATGCTGGCCATCATCAGCCCCGGCTTTTGTGCACGGCGGTCAGCCTCGGGCAACAGTGCAAACGCTTCGTCATACAGACCATGAGCGCGCGCAGCCTGAAACCCCATCAGGGCTGTAAAGCGCTTCGTAAAGTCTTCGCTGTTGTCGCCAGCACCCTGGCGTTTCAGTATTTCATGCGCCTTGACGTCAAACTGCTGCAGCTCATTCACCGGCAGGTAAATGCGTCCGCGCAGGGCGTCTTCGCCTACGTCGCGGATGATGTTGGTGAGTTGCAGCGCCTGGCCCAGCTTGTGCGCGTAGGCCGTGGTCTGCTCCTGCGTCTGGCCGAAGATATGGGCCGCCACCTCGCCCACCACGCCTGCCACGAGGTGACAGTAACGTTGCAGTGCAGGGAAGTCGAGGTAACGAGTCTGGTCCAGGTCCATCTGGCAGCCGTCAATCACGGCCAACAGGTGACGCTGTTCGATCTGGTAGGCGGCGGTCAGCGGCATCAGCGCCTTCATGACCGGGTGGCTGGGCTGGCCCGCGAATGACTTGGCCACTTCGCTTTGCCACCAGGCGAGTTTGGTGGCGGCCACGCCGGGGTCCACCATCTCGTCCACCACGTCGTCCACTTCGCGGCAGAAGGCGTAAAACGCGGTGATGGCGGCGCGCCGCTCTTTGGGCAGGAACAAAAAGGCGTAATAAAAGCTGCTGCCCGAGGCGGCGGCCTTTTGCTGGACGTAGTCTTGCGGGGTCATGGGGCTACGTTCAAAGGTGTGGAGTTGAAGACATTCGCAGGGCCCGCCACAGCAAAACCGGCAGGTCCAGCGCACCGATTTTGGGGCGGGTGCGCCAAGTCTGGAAGTTTAACGCCTCGATCTTGTCCAGTATGCGCAAGCCGCCTTGCACCACCAGCCGCAGCTCCCAACCGGCCCGGCCGGGTATTTTGAGTGCTAATTGAGAGCCTTTTAGCATGCCAGACCTTGCTGAATATGCCTGAGTAGCTATTAATTTAGTAGCGTTTTCTGACTGGCTGTTTGGCTGAAAATCAGCGTCGGTTACCGCAAACTGGCGCATGGCAGCCTGGCTGACATACCAGCGATTGCGTGATGCGTCTACACGCACGTCCTGCCAGAAATTGATGAGTTGCAGCGCGGTGCAGATATGGTCGCTCTGCGCCAGCGAGGCTTCGTCGTGGATGCCGTAAAGGTGCAGAAGCAGGCGGCCCACCGGGTTGGCTGATCGGCGGCAGTAGTCGTGCAGCTCGGTGTCGTCGGCATAGCGCCGCCCGGCGGCGGTGAAGTGCACGTCCTGCACAAAGGCGTCCAGCAGGTCCGCCAGCAGCGGGGTGGGCAGGGCGAATTCGACCAGCGCACGGGCCAGCGGCGTGAAAACATGGGGCCAGCGGCCCGACGGCGCCCGGCCCTCAGCCACAGCGAATAGGTCTTCCCGGTAGGCGGCCAGGTCTGCCAGCCGCTGTTCAGGCGGGGCGTCGCCTTCATCAGCGAAGTCGTCTGCCGTGCGCGCAAACCAGTAGATTGCGGCAATGGGTGGTCGCAGCCGGGGCGGGCACAGCCACGATGCCACGGGGAAGTTTTCGTAGTGGCTCTGCGGGGAGGGCGGTGTTGGTGATCTGGACAAGGGCGTATCGGGAAACAGGTTTTGAATCGGGGCAGGTTGACAGGTATCGGTAAATACCCATCCTACCAACCCGTGGTCATTAATTAAATATCGCACCCCGGTTTCAGGGGTTGCTCCTCAGTCTACCTATCCATCTGCCATGTTGTATCTGTCACATTCTTCCACGCGGACTGTATCCCTCACTGGCCTTGCCCGTCATGTACACAGTATGGCTCAGGGTCTGGCGGAACGAGCCAGGGAACGGGTCTGGGGAAGGTTATGCCAAAGGTCTCGCAGCAGGTTAAAATAGAAAGTTGACCGATTTCACAGGGGAGGTCCGAAAGACCTCCCCTTTTTATTTCAGTGCGCGGGTGGCGAAATTGGTAGACGCACCAGGTTTAGGTCCTGACGCTGGCAACAGTGTGGGGGTTCGAGTCCCCCCCCGCGCACCACAGACAGAACTTAGGAGACCCATCATGGCTGTAACCGTTGAAACCCTTGAAAAGCTGGAACGCAAGATGACGCTGACATTGCCTGTCGGTGCTGTGCAGTCCGAAGTTGAAGCCCGTTTGAAGAAGCTGGCTCGTACCGTCAAGATGGACGGTTTTCGTCCTGGCAAGGTGCCGATGAACGTGGTGGCCCAGCGTTATGGTTATTCAGTTCACTACGAAGTGATGAATGACAAGGTTGGTGAAGCCTTTGCATCAGCTGCCAATGAAGCCAAGCTGCGCGTGGCCGGCCAGCCGCGCATCACAGAAAAAGAGGGATCGCCAGAAGGTGAAATGGCTTTTGACGCGGTGTTTGAGGTGTTTCCCGAAGTCAAGTTTTCCGACCTCTCGTCTGCTGAAGTGGAGAAGCTGGACGCTGACGTGACCGATGCCGCCATCGACAAGACACTGGACATCCTGCGCAAGCAGCGCCGCACCTTTGCCCAGCGCGCACAGGATGCCGCTGCCCAGGATGGTGACCGCGCGACGGTTGACTTTGAAGGCAAGATTGATGGCGAAGTGTTCCCCGGCGGCAAGGCCGATGACTTCCAGTTCATTCTGGGCGATGGTCAGATGCTCAAGGAATTTGAAGAAGCCACTCGTGGCATGAAGCTGGGCGAAAGCAAGACCTTCCAGCTGGCGTTCCCGGCCGATTACCACGGCAAGGACGTGGCGGGCAAAATGGCTGATTTCATGGTGACGGTCAAGAAGATCGAAGCAGCGCATCTGCCCGAGGTCAATGAGGCGCTGGCCAAGTCACTGGGCATTGCCGAGGCGACGGTTGATGGTTTGCGCGCCGATATCAGGAAAAACCTGGAACGCGAGGTGAAATCCCGCTTGATGTCCCGCAACAAGCAGGCCGTGATGGACGCCCTGGTGTCCAAGGCAGAACTGGATTTGCCCAACGCCAGCGTGCAGTCCGAGCTGGCCCGCCTGATTGAAGGCGCTCGTGCCGAGCTCAAGCAGCGCGGCATCAAGGACGCAGAAAACGCCCCCATTGCGGAAGATGTGTTCCGCCCGCAGGCCGAGCGCCGGGTTCGCCTGGGTCTGGTCGTGGCTGAGCTGGTCAAGACCCACGAGCTGCAGGCCAAGCCGGAGCAGATGAAAGCGCACATTGAAGAGATGGCGGCCAGCTATGAGAAGCCGTCGGAAGTGGTTCGCTGGTACTACGGCGACCCCAAGCGCATGGCAGAAATTGAAGGCATCGTTATTGAGAACAATGTCACTAATTTTGTAATGGAGAAAGCCAAGGTTAACGCGAAGTCGATTTCTTTTGATGAATTGATGGGGCAAAACGGACGCTGAGCCTGTTTTGATCAATCACTTGGGCTTGTACTGTATTTGAGTTTGCGATAGCAAGTCCCGTTTTTGGTTACAGGTATTTTCTTCTGTACAGTGCAGGTATCTTTGGAGGCGACATGGGTTTTACAAATAACTCGCAGGAAATACTGGGCTTGGGCATGATTCCGATGGTTATAGAGCAGTCCGGGCGTGGGGAGCGGTCTTATGACATCTATTCACGCTTGCTCAAGGAGCGTGTTATTTTTCTGGTGGGTCCGGTCAATGACCAGACGGCCAATCTGGTGGTGGCCCAGTTGCTTTTTCTGGAGAGCGAGAATCCGGACAAGGATATTTCGCTGTACATCAACTCTCCCGGTGGCTCGGTTACAGCCGGCATGGCGATTTTCGACACCATGAACTTCATCAAACCCAATGTATCTACGCTTTGCACCGGTTTTGCCGCCAGCATGGGCGCGTTTTTGTTGGCGGCAGGTGCCAAAGGCAAGCGGTTTTCGCTACCTAACTCCAAAATCATGATTCACCAACCATCCGGTGGCAGTCAGGGTCAGGCAACTGAAATCGAGATTCAGGCGCGAGAAATTTTGAAGACGCGTGAGCAGTTGAACAAAATACTGGCGGAACGCACGGGCCAGCCACTGGATCGCATTGAACGAGATACTGAGCGTGACTACTATATGTCTGCCGACGAGTCGAAAGAGTACGGGTTGATTGATCAGGTGATTTCCAGGCGGTCCTGATCCTGTTTCTGCGCAGCTATTGGGCTGTAACGGCGTTTTCTGTCTCGGAAACCGCCGTTTTTATTTGAGTATCATCTGAAATCTCCTCAAAAAGGTGTTCCACCCATGGCCGAGAAAAAAGGCTCCTCCAGCGAAAAAACACTTTACTGCTCGTTCTGCGGGAAGAGTCAGCATGAGGTCAAGAAGCTGATCGCCGGCCCTTCGGTATTTGTGTGCGACGAGTGCATCGAACTTTGCAACGAAATCATCCGTGACGAACTGCCTGTCGGCAAGGAGGTGCGGGATGCAAAGGGCGAGCTGCCTGCGCCAGCCGAGATCAAGGCCAATCTGGACAACTATGTCATAGGCCAGGAGCCAGCCAAACGAACACTGGCAGTGGCGGTTTACAACCATTACAAACGCTTGCACCACAAGGAAAAAGCCAAAAAAGACGATGTCGAACTGACAAAAAGCAATATTCTGTTGATTGGCCCTACTGGTTCCGGCAAAACACTGCTTGCCCAAACGCTGGCACGTATGCTCGATGTTCCCTTTGTGATGGCTGACGCTACCACGTTAACTGAAGCCGGTTACGTGGGGGAGGACGTTGAGAACATCGTCTTGAAGTTGTTGCAGAGCTGCAACTACGAGGTGGATCGGGCTCAGCGAGGTATCGTTTATATCGATGAGATCGACAAGATTTCCCGCAAATCAGACAATCCGTCCATCACACGTGACGTGTCGGGCGAAGGCGTGCAACAGGCTTTGCTGAAACTGATCGAGGGCACCATGGCCAGCGTACCGCCACAAGGCGGGCGCAAGCACCCCAATCAGGACTTTGTGCAAATCGACACGACCAACATCCTGTTCATTTGCGGTGGTGCATTCGCAGGCCTTGAAAAAGTCATCGAAAACCGCACGGAGTCTTCTGGCATCGGCTTTGGAGCGGCCGTCAAGAGCAGGCAGCAGCGCAGTCTGACCGAGGTGTTCAAGGAGGTAGAGCCGGAAGATTTGATCAAATTTGGGTTGATACCTGAACTGGTCGGCCGCATGCCGGTGGTCGCAACACTGGCAGAACTCAGCGAAGATGCGTTGGTGCAAATCCTCACGGAACCCAAGAATGCACTTGTCAAACAATATGGCAAGTTGCTGGCCATGGAGGGCGTAGATCTGGAAATTCGCCCGTCCGCTTTGAAGGCCATTGCCAAGCGGGCGTTGGCCCGTAAAACCGGGGCACGGGGTTTGCGTTCGATCCTGGAGCAATCCCTGATCGACACCATGTTCGATTTACCCAACACCCTCAATGTGGACAAAGTGGTGGTGGACGAGTCCACGATTGAAGAAAACAAGCCGCCGCTTCTGGTGTACCGTGAGGCCGCGAGGAAGGCTTGATTTGAAGGGTATTTGGACGGGTTTACCTGAACTCGCCATGGGCCTGAGCGGTCAATAATGGCTGGCCGCTTGAAAACACGGTTATATAGTCCATATTCAACAGGTAACTCTTAAGGATTCCCATGTCCGGTCAAACTCAACTACCTGCGATTGCTATTGAATTGCCTTTGTTGCCTCTGCGCGATGTGGTGGTATTTCCACACATGGTCATTCCACTGTTTGTGGGGCGACCAAAAAGCATCAAGGCGCTGGAAGCTGCTATGGAGGCCGAGCGTCGCATTATGCTGGTTGCCCAAAAAGCTGCTGCCAAAGACGCCCCGCTGGTGTCCGACATGTTTGATGTCGGCTGCGTATCCACGATCTTGCAGATGCTGAAATTGCCCGATGGCACCGTGAAGGTGCTGGTCGAGGGCCAGCAGCGCGCGTTGGTTAACAAAATTGAAGAAGGCGAGTCACACTTTACGGCTAACGTCACGCCGGTTGAGACTGACGCCGAGCCAGAAGGCAAAGCGCGTGACAAGGCCAGTGAAATAGAGGCTCTTCGTCGTGCCGTGATGCAGCAGTTTGATCAGTACGTCAAACTCAACAAGAAGATACCGCCCGAAATTTTGACGTCCATCTCCAGCATCGACGATGTCGGGCGCCTGGCGGACACCATTGCCGCACACCTGCCCTTGAAGCTGGACAGCAAGCAGGTCGTGCTCGGCTTGTCCAGCATCAAGGAGCGCCTGGAGAACCTGTTCCAGCAGGTTGAACACGAAGTTGATATCCTCAACGTAGACAAGAAGATTCGCGGTCGCGTCAAGCGGCAGATGGAAAAGAATCAGCGCGACTTTTACCTCAATGAGCAGGTCAAGGCTATCCAGAAAGAGTTGGGCGAGGGCGAGGAAGGTGCTGATATCGACGAGATCGAGAAAAAGATCAAGTCTGCGAAGATGCCAAAAGATGCCTTGAAGAAGGCAGACAGTGAATTGAAAAAACTCAAGCTGATGTCGCCGATGTCAGCCGAGGCCACCGTGGTGCGCAATTACATCGATGTGCTGACCGGCCTGCCGTGGGCAGTCAAAACCAAGATCAAACATAACCTGGGTACCGCCGAGACTGTTCTGAACGAAGACCATTATGGTTTGGACAAGGTCAAGGACCGTATTCTGGAATACCTCGCTGTGCAGCAGCGCGTGGACAAGGTGAAGGCGCCCATCCTGTGCCTAGTCGGCCCCCCCGGTGTGGGCAAGACCTCTTTGGGCCAATCCATTGCCAAAGCGACGGGGCGCAAGTATGTTCGCATGGCACTGGGGGGCATGCGTGACGAGGCTGAAATTCGCGGACATCGCCGTACCTACATAGGTGCGATGCCGGGCAAGGTACTGCAAAACCTGTCCAAGGTTGGAACGCGCAATCCGCTTTTCCTGCTCGATGAAATTGACAAGCTGGGAACCGATTTCCGGGGTGACCCGTCCAGCGCGCTGCTGGAGGTGCTGGACCCCGAGCAAAACCACAAGTTTGGTGACCACTATGTTGAAGTGGATTTCGACCTGAGCGATGTTATGTTTGTCGCCACGTCAAACTCCATGAACATTCCGCCAGCTTTGCTGGACCGCATGGAAGTCATTCGCCTGTCGGGCTATACGGAAGACGAAAAGGTCAATATTGCCATCACTTACCTGTTGCCCAAGCAGTTGAAGAATAACGGCGTCAAGGAAGCCGAATTGCTGGTGACTGAAGACGCTGTGCGCGACATCGTGCGTTATCACACCCGCGAAGCTGGCGTGCGGTCGCTGGAGCGCGAGTTGTCCAAAATCTGCCGCAAGGTGGTGAAGGGTTTGCAGCTTGAGAAGATGACACCTCAGGTCCAGGTCACCGCGAACAACCTTAACGACTTTCTGGGTGTTCGCAAATTCAACTATGGCCGCGCTGAGCAGCAAAATCAGGTCGGTCAGGTCGTTGGTCTGGCCTGGACTGAAGTGGGTGGTGATCTACTGACCATCGAAGCTGCGATGATGCCCGGTAAAGGCGTGATCACCCGGACCGGTTCGCTGGGTGATGTGATGAAAGAGTCTGTGGAAGCGGCTCGTACTGTGGTGCGTAGTCGTTCTCACCGCCTGGGCATCAAGGACGAGCACTTCGAGAAGCGCGACATCCACGTTCACGTGCCTGACGGTGCAACACCCAAGGACGGCCCCAGCGCAGGCGCTGCCATGACGACCGCTTTTGTCTCCGCGATGACGGGCATTCCGGTGCGCAGTGACGTTGCCATGACAGGTGAAATTACCCTACGTGGCGAAGTGACGGCTATTGGAGGCTTGAAGGAAAAGCTGCTGGCTGCGTTACGTGGTGGCATCAAGACGGTACTGATCCCTGAAGAGAACGCGAAAGACCTGCAGGACATTCCCGAAAATGTCAAAAATGGTTTGGAGATTGTCCCGGTGCGCTGGATCGACAAGGTGCTGGAAGTGGCGTTGGAGCGTATGCCAACACCATTGCCGGACGATGAGCCTGTTGCAGTGACTGGATCTGATACGCCGCCAGCGGTGGCTCCGGTTTTGCAGGTGAGCGAATCGGTGAAACACTGATTTGTCCAAACGTTTGAAAATTAGGCTATAATTTGAGGCTTGAAATGCGGGAATAGCTCAGTTGGTAGAGCGCAACCTTGCCAAGGTTGAGGTCGAGAGTTCGAGACTCTTTTCCCGCTCCACATTCTTAAAAAGGGAA
>JBJOPS010000023.1:0-72989 GCA_046050465.1 Pseudomonadota bacterium
CCCACGCCGATTGCCATGCCCGGCAAAGCGGCGCTGCTGGCAGCGGTAGCCCCGGCAACGTCCAAAGCGCTGTATTTTGTGGCCCGGGGCGACGGCACCAGTCAGTTCAGCGCCACACTCGACGAGCACAATCGGGCGGTCAACCAATACCAACGCAAATAAATAATGACCCGGCGGCGTGACCCATCCACATGAGCAGCATGACAAGAAGCGGAATTTTCATCAGTTTTGAAGGCATCGACGGCGCGGGCAAGTCCACGCACATCGAGGGCCTGGCCAAGGCGTTTCGGGCACAGGGCAGGGTGGTCACCCTTACCCGCGAGCCGGGGGGCACGCCGCTGGCTGAAAAGCTGCGCACGCTGGTGCTCAACGACGCCATGGACGGCATGACCGAGGCGCTGCTGGTGTTTGCCGCCCGGCGCGACCACTTGCAGCGGGTGATTGCGCCTGCACTGGCCCGTGGCGAGGTGGTGCTGTGCGACAGGTTCACCGACTCCACCTTTGCCTACCAGGGTGGCGGGCAGGGTTTTGATGCGGACGTGCTCTTATTTCTGGAGCAGACCGTGCAGCAGGATCAAGGGCTGGGGGCCAATTATGTGCATCAACCGGACCTGACTTTCTGGTTTGACCTGGCGCCCGAGGTAGCGGCCCAGCGCCTGAGCACCGCCCGTGCACCCGACAAGTTTGAAGCGCAGGACACCGCCTTTTTCACCCGTGTAGCCGCTGGTTACGCCCAGCGGGCTGCCCAGTTTCCACAGCGTTTTGTGCGGGTGGACGCGGCGCTGGAGCGGCACAAGGTGTGGCAGCAAATCACCAGCGTGATGGTGCGCCGGGGCTGGCTGGCCATTATGGTGACAGCACAAAGCGGGCCCGCGTGAAACCATGAGTGATCACCCGGCCTGGATTCAGCAACAACTGGTCTCGCTGCTGGCCCAGCGCGGCCACGCCTGGCTGATTCAGGGCCCTTCCGGTTTGGGCCAATACGACCTGGCAATGGCTATGGCCCGCGCCTGGCTGTGTGAAAACCCAACGGAGCAGGGCGCTTGCGGCACCTGCGGCAGCTGCCACGCCATCGACGTGCGCACCCATGCCGACCTGTGTGTGCTGATGCCTGAAACAGAAATGCTGGCGCGCAACTGGCCACTCAGTGAGAAGGCGCAGGGCGAGATTGACGACAAAAAACGCAAGGCCAGCAAGGAAATTCGCGTGGATGCCATGCGCGACGCCGTAGAGTTTTCGCAGCGCACCAGCGCGCGTGGGCGCGGCAAAGCCGTCGTCGTGTTTCCGGCCGAGCGCATGAACAACATCACCGCCAACGCCCTGCTCAAAACGCTGGAGGAGCCACCCGGTGATGTGAAGTTTGTATTGGCCAGCGAAGCGGCGCACCAGTTGCTGCCTACCATCCGCAGCCGTTGCCTGGGGCATGCCATGCTGTGGCCGGATAAAGCCGCTTCCCTGGCGTGGATGGAGGCCCAGGGCGTGCCATCGGCGCAGGCCGACGTGTTGCTGCGCGCCTCGGGTGGCCGCCCGGATGATGCCGTGCTGCTGGCTCAAACCGGCCGCGATGCCCGCACCTGGAGCCTGTTGCCCAAGGCTGTGGCGCGGGGAGATGGCAGCGGTTTCAAGGACTGGAGCCCGCCGCAGGTGATCGACGTGTTGCACAAGCTGTGCCACGATGTGCTGGCCGTGAGGGTAGGTGCGTCACCCCGGTTTTTTGAGGCGGTGGACCTGCCGAAAGCCGGCTCTCACGCGGCCTTGAGCCGTTGGTCAAAGCAGCTGGCGGACGCCTCGCGCACCATGGAACACCCCTTCAATCCCGGGCTGATGCTGGAAGCCCTCGTGAGTCAGGCCCAACATGCGCTAAATGCCCTAAACTCTGGGCACTGAAGCAAATCATGGCCACCGTACCCCCTTCCGCACCACGCCCGAGCGTTATCCAGCTTGCCATCAAGGAAAAAGCTGCGTTGTACGCTGCCTACATTCCGCTGTTCTCGGAAGGCGGCATCTTCATTCCCACCTCGCGCGACTACAAGCTGGGCGACGATATTTACGTGCTGCTGTCCATTCCCGATGACCCGCAGCGTTACCCGGTCGCAGGCAAAGTGGCGTGGGTAACACCAGCCAAGGCGGTAGGAAATCGTACACAAGGAGTTGGTATCCTGTTCCCACGCGATGAAAAATCTCGTTTGCTGAAGATCCGGATTGAAGAAATTCTAGGCGCCAACATTGGCTCGGACCGACCCACCCAAACTGTTTGAAAACGGGCGCTTCTGAGTCTTTCACACCCGCTCTTGCAAAGCGCCAGCCCGCCATGTTTACCGACTCACATTGCCACCTGGTATTTCCAGAACTTCAGGAAAAATTACCCGAAATCCGCGCGGCCATGAAGCAGGCGCAGGTTGATCGTGCACTGTGCATTTGCACCACGCTGGAAGAATTTCCTATCGTTCACAGGCTTGCGCTGGCGCATGACAACTTTTGGGCAACCGTGGGTGTGCACCCCGACAACGAGGTGCAAATCGAGCCCGCACTGGCCGATCTGCTGCGTCTTGGCCGCTTGCCGCGCGTGGTTGGTATCGGGGAAACCGGACTGGACTATTACCGGCTGGCTGGAAGAAGCATTGCCGACATGGAATGGCAACGCGAACGCTTTCGCATCCACATCCGGGCCGCCCGGGAACTTCGCAAACCGCTGGTCATCCACACCCGTAGCGCGTCCGACGACACGCTGGCGATTTTGCGCGAGGAGGGGGAAGACGGCAGTTCGGGGAGCGCGGGCGGTGTATTGCACTGCTTCACCGAGACCGCCGAAGTTGCAAGGGCTGCGCTGGACCTGGGCTTTTACATCTCGTTTTCTGGCATCTTGACGTTCAAAAACGCACAGGACATCCGGGATGTGGCATCGTTTGTGCCCGATGATCGGCTGCTGATTGAAACCGACAGCCCCTATCTGGCGCCGGTGCCGTTCCGTGGAAAGACGAACAACCCGTCACTGGTGCCGTACGTGGCCAGACAGCTGGCGAGCATCAGAAAGTGCAGTGTCGAACACATTGCCGGACTGACAAGCGCTAATTTTGACACCCTGTTCGCAGGAGTTTTATATGATCAAATACTTTAAGTATATTTTTCAATATATTGTTTTAATTGGATTTTCTTTTGCAAATGCTGGCTCCTTCGATGATTTTTTCAGAGCCATCAAGCTCGACGATGGCAGCAAGGTCACCCAGCTGATCAATCGGGGTTTCGACGCCAACACACCCGATCCATCGGGCGAGTTTGCATTGACGCTGGCAATTCGGGAGCCCTCACCCAAAGTGATTGCCGCTTTGTTGAGCTGGCCCCGGCTTGATGTGGAAGTGCGAAACCGCGCCGATGAAAGCCCGCTGATGATGGCTGCGTTCACCGGCGACCTGGCCCTGTGCAAGTTGCTCATTGCCAGGGATGCTGATGTGAACAAACCCGACTGGGCACCGCTGCATTACGCGGCAACCAAAGGGCATGTCGAGATTATCCGCTTGCTGCTGGATGAACATGCCTACATCGACGCCAGTTCACCGAACGGCAGTACGCCACTGATGATGGCCGCCTTGTACGGCACGCCGGCCGCTGTGAAGCTGTTGCTGGAAGCCGGTGCAGACCCGATGATCAAGAATGCCCAGGGTTTGACGGCCATCGACTTCGCCCGGCGCGGTGAACGAAAAGACTCAGCAGAAATTGTGGCCGCGTTTGTCCGGGCCCGCCAGCCAAAAGGCACCTGGTAGATTGAGTGCGTTGATTTACTTAAAGATTCTTCGATTGAGGTAGAGTGGGCATCACGCCAATAGGGTTCTGAATGTTCCTGCAGCACTGGGCCCCTACAATGAGTGCCAACTCTTTGGTACTATGAAAATCCTGATCTCCAACGACGATGGCTACCAGGCGCCAGGCATCGTAGCCCTTTATGACGCGCTCAAGAATGTGGCGGATGTTGAAGTGGTTGCGCCCGAGCAGAATAACAGCGCCAAGTCCAATGCACTCACCTTGCACTCACCCCTGTCGGTGACCCGTGCTGCCAACGGGTTTCGTTATATCAACGGAACGCCGGCAGATTGTGTGCACATCGCATTGACCGGGCTGCTGGGGTACCGGCCTGATCTGGTGGTGTCCGGCATCAACAACGGTGCGAACATGGGAGATGACACTATTTACTCCGGTACGGTTGGGGCTGCCATGGAGGGTTATCTGTTTGGCATTCCGGCCATTGCTTTTTCACAGGTGGAAAAGGGTTGGGGTGAGATTGAGGCAGCCGCGCACAAGGCACGCGAGCTGGTCCAGCAGATGAATCAACAGCACCTGGTGGGTACCACACCCTGGTTGCTCAACATCAATATTCCCAATTTGCCCGGAGAGCAACTGGGTGCCACCAAGCTTTGCCGCCTTGGGCGCCGTCATGCCGCGGAAAACGTCATTACCCAGATCAGTCCGCGTGGTGACACCATGTACTGGATCGGAAGCGCAGGAGCGGTTAAGGACGATGGAGATGGCACTGATTTCCATGCAACGGCGCAAGGACATGTCTCCATTACGCCCCTGAAGGTTGATCTGACTGACCATGATGCGCTGGGTTATTGGGCACAAGCTGCTGCGGGTCTGACGTTGGGTGCACACAAGGCAGGCTCATGAAGCCCAGGCCTTCATTCCCGGTTCGCATGGATGGTGCTGCGGACAAGGTGCGGCTGGCCCGGGCCGGGGGCATGGCAGGCAATTCAGGTGCTTCACAGATTTTGAAGGCGAGCTCGGCCCCCAATCAGGGGCATGGCCTGGATTCCAGCGCCGTGCGGATGAACATGGTGCAGAAACTGGCTGGACAAGGTGTCACTGATCGCATGGTTTTGTCAGCTTTTGGAGCTATCGAGCGGCACCGCTTCGTCGATAGTGCGCTGGTCAATCAAGCCTATGAAGATACCAGCCTGCCCATCGGATTGGGACAGACCATTTCCAAACCCGGTGTGGTTTCCCGCATGATTGAGTTGCTACGCAATGGTGCTCCGGGCAAACTCGGCAGAGTTCTTGAAATAGGCACAGGTTGCGGATATCAAGCTGCGTTACTAAGCCTGGTCGCCACCGAGGTTTACAGCATCGAGCGGCTGCGTGGCCTGCATGACAAAGCTCGTGAGAACCTTCGGCATTTACGTCTGGCCAATCTGCATTTGCTGTTTGGTGATGGTATGGTGGGTTATGCCAAAGGTGCGCCTTATGCGGGCATCATCGCCGCTGCAGGTGGAGAGGCTGTTCCGCAAGCCTGGGCCGATCAGCTGGCGATGGGCGGGCGACTGGTTGCGCCGGTTGTCAATGGTGTTGGCCGAAATCAGCAGGCTTTGCTGGTTCTGGACAGAACCCCTCAGGGAATACGGCAAACGGTACTGGAAACGGTGCACTTTGTGCCTCTAAAATCGGGCGTCGCGTAATGGGAGTCTCTATGGTCGGGTTGGTCGGGTTATTGGGTCGTGGTACCTCGCTGGCCGGGGTGCTGGTCACCGTGCTGCTGGTCGGGTGCGGATCCAGGGCTATCAACCCTGCCCCGGTGGAAGACCGGGGAACCAGCGCCAGCAAGCCTGCTGTACCTGCGGTCATGGATGCGCAGGGGCAGCTGGGCAAGCCGCTTCCTGGTGTCGAAAACGCAGGCAAACCGGGTTATTACACCGTCAAGCCTGGTGATACGCTGATCAGAATCGGGCTCGAAACTGGCCAAAACTGGAAAGACATTGCCCGCTGGAATGGTCTGGATAACGCCAATCAGGTTGAAGTGGGGCAGGTTCTGCGCATCACGCCTCCTGTGGCTGTTGCGCCGCCAGCCGGTGTCGCTGTGGCGAAGCCGGTTACCACAACAACGGTTACCGCTGCCACGGTGCCGTTCGCAACACCTGCCAGTGCAGCCAAACCTCCTGCATCCGCTTCTGTGCCGGTGCCAGCTCCTGCGCCCACCGCGCCGGCTGTTGCGTCCTCCCAGGATGAGATCAACTGGATCTGGCCTGCCAATGGTGTAATTCTGTCCGGTTTCGATGAAATCAAAAACAAGGGGCTGGATTTGGGCGGCAAGGCGGGTGATCCGGTCGTTGCCGCGGCGGATGGCCGGGTTGTTTATGTAGGCGCCGGCTTGCGGGGCTATGGCAATCTCATCATCCTGAAGCACAACAATACCTATTTGACGGCCTATGCCCATAACCAATCCGTGCTGGTCCGGGAAGATCAGTCAGTTCGCCAAGGACAAAAAATTGCCGAAATGGGCAATAGCGATGCTGATCGAGTCAAGTTGCATTTTGAGGTTCGCCGTCAAGGCAAACCGGTCGATCCGGTAAAGCATTTGCCGCCGAGGTAGGCATTTTGGTGTGCGTGGCATGAGCTGGCCTGTCCTTGTATTTGATATTGAATCCATTCCCGATATCGCGGGCCTGCGCGCGCTGCGTGATGCGCCTGCTGATGCCACCGACGCCCAGATATACGAAGCCTGGGTGCAGGAGCGAAAAGCCGAAGGCAAAAGCGACTTCATGCCGCTGCACCTGCAGCGTATTCTGGTCATCAGCGCCGTGTTTCGCAACGCAGAAGGGTTGCGCATCCATTCATTTGTAGACAAGGACGACGCCAGTGAAGGCAAAGTCATTCAGACTTTTTTCAACACACTGGAAAAACACACCCCCCAACTGGTGAGCTGGAACGGTGGCGGGTTTGACTTGCCCGTGCTGCACTACCGGGGCCTCAAACACGGCGTGGTGGCGGACCGGTATTGGGACATGGGCGAGGACGACCGCGAGTTCAAGTGGAATAACTACATCAGCCGATACCACATGCGCCATCTTGATCTGATGGACCTGCTGGCGATGTACCAGCCCAAGAACAACGCGCCGCTGGATGCGATGGCCAAGCTCTGTGGCTTTCCCGGCAAGCTGGGCATGGACGGCTCACAGGTTTATCCGCAATACCTGGATGGCAAGCTCGACGACATTCGCCGCTACTGCGAAACCGACGTGATGAACACCTATCTGATGTACTGCCGCTTTCAGAAAATGCGTGGCGGCTTGCTGGAGAAGGAGTACGAGCAGGAAATTGCGATGGTGAAAGAAACACTGGGCAATCTGGCTCCCACCGAGCCGCATTGGGATGAGTATTTGAAGGCCTGGGGCTGAGCTGACCGGGCACCCGTCATGTCCTGAGACAATTCAGGCATGACAGAAGAAACAACAACCAAAAAAGACTACCCGACCGAATGGCTGACGGTGGAGTCGCTCGACATTGAAGCACAGGGCATCGCCCACAAACCCGATGGCAAGGTGGTATTCATTGAAGGTGCGTTGCCGTTTGAAGTGGTCACTGCCAACATCAACCGCAAGAAAGCCAGCTTCGAGAAAGCCACATTAACCACGATTCACCGCGAGTCCTCACAGCGCGTCAAACCAGGTTGTCCCCACTTCGGCCTGCACGAAGGTGCCTGTGGTGGCTGCAAAATGCAGCACCTCCACGTGGGCGCCCAGGTGGCAGTCAAGCAGCGTGTGCTGGAAGACAACCTGTGGCATCTGGGCAAAGTCAAGCCTGACAACATCCTGCGGCCGATTGAAGGCCCCGCCTGGGGCTATCGCTACCGGGCGCGCCTGTCGGTTCGCCACGTGCACAAAAAGGGCACGGTGCTGGTGGGTTTTCACGAGCGCAAGAGCCGGTATGTAGCTGACATGAAAGTGTGTCACGTGCTGCCGCCGTCGGTGAGCGCCATGCTGATACCCATCCGCGAACTCATTGCGTCCATGGACGCGATTGAAACGATCCCGCAAATCGAGCTGGCCGTCGGCGACATGGGCGGCAATGACGTCATCGCGCTGGTGCTGCGGCATCTGGAGCCATTGAGCCAAGGCGACCTCGCCAGGCTGCGTGAGTTCGCTGTGCAGCAGGCCGGCACGCAAGAGGGCAACAGGTTTGTGGTTCAGTGGTGGTTGCAGGCCAAAGGTCCGGAAACCGTCAAGCTGCTGGATGAGCCGGCGCCCGGCACGGCTTCAGACGTACAACTGGCCTATGCCTTGCCTGAATTCGGCATCACCATGCCGTTCAAACCCACCGACTTTACGCAGGTCAACCCGCACATCAACCGCGTTTTGGTGAGTCGTGCACTGCGTTTGCTGGATACGAAGAAAACGGAGCGGGTGATCGACTGGTTTTGTGGTTTGGGTAATTTCACACTGCCCATTGCCACGCAGGCCAGCTCAGTGCTGGGCATTGAGGGTAGCGATGTACTGGTGGCTCGCTCACGTCAGAATTACAAACAAAATAGGGCTTCAGCCTATATCCACAGTGCGTTGGCTGCTACTGAATTTGTAGCGAGAAACCTTTTCGAGATGACGCCCGAGCTGCTGATGCAGGACGGCGCCGCTGATAAATGGCTCGTAGATCCACCGCGCGAGGGCGCGTTTTCGCTGGTAAAGGCGCTGGCTGATCTGCACCGGGGCCATGTGGGCGCCGAGGTGCTGGAGGGCGGTGCGGTGAGGGAAGGCGCTGCGCCCCGAAAGCTGGAGCGCGGTAGCTGGACATTTCCCGGCCGGATTGTTTATGTAAGCTGCAATCCCGCCACGCTGGCGCGAGATGCCGGGTTGCTGGTGCATCAGGCCGGTTATCGCTGCGTGGCAGCCGGGGTCATCAACATGTTTCCACACACGGCACATGTGGAAAGCATGGCTGTTTTCGAGCGGGTGGTTTGAGCCTGGTGGCCGTCTGATTTTTGCGCCACTTTTCTCACTTTTTTGGAGCGCGGGATCAGTCTGGCTGATCAGTCGCGCTCGCCGCCAGCGATGCCCAGCAGTGCCAGAAGGCTCTGGAATACGTTGAACGCGCTCAGGTACAGACCCAGGGTGGCGCTGATGTAGTTGGTCTCTCCGCCATCAACGATGCGTTTCAGGTCATACAGCATGAAGGCGCTGAACACACCGATAGCCATGACCGAGATGGCCATCATTCCTGCGGTGGAGCCGACAAAAACGTTGATGATGCCGCCGATCATGATGGCCAATGCGCCCACCATCAGCCACTTGCCCATGCCGGACAGGTCGCGCTTGATGACGCTGGACAGGCTGGCCATGACGAAGAAGATGCCTGCCGTGCCGCCAAACGCGGTCATGATCAGTTCGGAGCCGTTTTTGAAGCCCAGCACCATCGCGATCATGCGCGACAGCATCAAACCCATGAAGAAAGTGAAAGCCAGCAGAACGGGCACGCCCGCGGCCGAGTTTTTGGTCTTTTCGATGGCATACATGAAGCCAAAAGCGCCACCGAGGAAAACGATCAGTCCCAAGCCACCCGTCAGGGAGGCGGTGATGCCCGTGGCCACGCCCAGCCAGGCGCCCAGCACCGTGGGCAGCATGCTCAGCGCGAGCAGCCAATATGTGTTGCGCAACACCTTGTTGCGCTGCTCGGCGGATACGCCGTAACCAAGGCCTGCGCCCTGGTCAATTGTTTGTACGCGGTCATTCATGTGATGGACTCCTGTAAATACCTGTATCAGGCATGTGGGGCGGATTCTAGGGCAATTCAAGGTGCGGACCCGAAAGCCGCCGAGGCAGATTACCTACATTTTCTGCGGGTACTTTTGCTATTTCGTGCGGGTTACCGGGGCGTACAAGCCGTTATGCTCGGGGAAATCCATTTTTCAACCTGCATTTTCCTATACCGTATATCGGCTCCAACCCATGAAAAACAAACCTGTACTCGAACTGGCAGACGTCAAAGCCATCGCCGCCGCTGCCGAAGCGGAAGCGCTGAAAAACAATTGGGCCGTGTCCATCGCCATCGTGGACGACGGGGGCCATTTGCTGCATTTCCAGCGCCTGGACGGTGCCGCCGCCATTTCTTCCCACATCGCGCCAGCCAAGGCCCATACGGCAGCCATGGGGCGCCGTGAGAGCAAGGTTTACGAAGACATCATCAACGGTGGCCGTTACTCGTTTCTGAGCGTGCCGAATGTTCAAGGCATGCTTGAAGGTGGCGTGCCGATCATGAAGGGCGGGCAATGCCTGGGCGCCGTGGGTGTGAGTGGCGTGAAGTCAACGGAAGATGCGCAGATCGGCAAGGCGGGTATTGCCGCCATCGGTCTGTAATCAGCGCCGGATGAACCAGCTGATTTGCTATAAAAATAATAGCTATTAGCGTATATTCTATAAGGGCCAAGCCCCGATTTGGCATAAAAAATGCCTGGCTGGGCGATTTGATGGTCTGGTTGGTACAAAGCGGCTCAAAAAGCGTATCCCGCCTCCCGGGCCGCACCACGAAGAAATCTATTTGGTCAGGATCAGTTTGCCCAGCCGGGTAGCCTGAAGCCGGTAAACCGAGCCGTTGTGCTGGATCGCCACGCTTTTCTGCCCGCGCAGCAGGCTTTCGCTCTGTACCGTGCTGCTCGCGTCCCGGGCAATGGCGCGGCTTTCAGGCTCTGAAAGATGGCTTGAGCGGTGCGGCTCGGCGGGCACGGCGGTGGTCATGGCGTTTTGGGTTCGGTTACAAAGCCGATTTTTTTCACCCCGGCGACCTGCGCTGCAGCCATGGCCTGCGCCACGCGTTCATAGCGCACGTCTTTGTCGCCGCGGATGTGCAGTTCGGGTTGCGGTGTTTTGACCGACTCAGCCTTCAGGCGCAGGGCGAGCGCAGCGTCATCAACCGCTTCATCGTTCCAGAAGTAGCTGCCGGAGGCATCCACACTCAGGCGGATGGTCTCTGGTTTGACCTCCTGTGCCTGATTCGATGCACGCGGCAGGTCGATATTGACAGCGTGTTTCATCACCGGCACGGTGATGATGAAGATGATCAACAGCACCAGCATGACGTCCACCAGCGGCGTCATGTTGATCTCGTTCATCACCTCGTCGGGCTCGTCTTGCGTTCCAAAGGCCATGATGTGGTTCCTCAGGCTTTCTTCATAAGCACAACCTTGCCTTCGCCCGCGGCGCTCACCCGTGCACCGGTAACAAAGTAGGCGTGCAGGTCATGACCAAAGCGGTTGAGCTTGGTGATGATGGATTTATTGCCCCGCACCAGCGCGTTGTAGCCCAGCACGGCAGGAATTGCCACCGCCAGACCCAGCGCGGTCATGATCAGTGCCTCGCCAATCGGGCCGGCTACTTTGTCAATCGTGGCCTGGCCGGCCATGCCGATGCTCATCAGTGCGTGGTAGATGCCCCAGACGGTGCCAAACAGGCCCACAAACGGCGCAGTGGAGCCGACAGACGCCAGAATGGCCAGC
This sequence comes from Pseudomonadota bacterium, assembly GCA_046050465.1. Lineage (GTDB taxonomy): Bacteria > Pseudomonadota > Gammaproteobacteria > Burkholderiales > Burkholderiaceae_C > Egaibacter. Next base: position 11,249 of record JBJOPS010000023.1, read on the forward strand.
CCGCTTTGCAGCCGGGCAGTGGTGTCGTCAATCGAATTGCGCAGGCAACGCGTCACCCAGTCACTCACGTCCAGTGTGTCATGTAACTGGGCTTTGGTATTGCGGTGATGTGCCGTGGCTTCGCGCCCTTCTTCAGCCAGCAGGCGAAACGGGTTGCTGCGGTCAGAGCCGAGCCGGGTCAGGCCTTCTGCAAAATCGGCGCTGTGCCAGAACGCTTCGGCGCCATTGGAGAGTTTTTTGAACTTGATAATGTCCAGCGCCTTGAGGACGATCACCATCCATGAAGCGAGCGACATGACCAGCAGCAGCAGGGCGACGGTTTTGGTGACCCAGTCGCCTTGGGACCAGACGTTGAAGAGGCCGAGTTGGGATTCCATTGAATACTCCAGGTAGAAATTATTTGAGATTGAACTTGACGGGTACGTCGTAAGGCATGGCAGTTACCACGCCATTGCGTTTTCCGGGCACGAAACGCCAATTCATGACAGCCGCGTAAGCCGCCTGATCCAGGCGATCAAAGCCACTGGACTTCTTGATATCTCCGTTTTGCGGTCGTCCATCAACGCCTACGAGGACGGTAATGATCACCGTACCCTCTTCGCGCAGACGTTTGCTGATGGGCGGGTAAGCTGGCTTGGGGTTGTTCAGGTAGTCCGCATCACTGGACGGGAGTTCCAGCTTGGGTGGCGCGGGTGCCACTGCTGCAGCGGCAACCACGGGAGCGACCACCGCTGTTTCTGGAGCCGGGGGCACGGGCGTGGCAACTCCGGTGGGCGCCTGGGGCTCGGGCGTGGGGTCCAAAATGGCCAGAGGTTGGGGAGCAGGGGCCCTGGCCACAGCGGGCGCTTTGGCGACAGCCTGTTTGACGGGGACTGGCAAGGTGGGCGGTGGCAGTGTGATTTTGGGTGCCGGTGGCGCGATGAATTCACTGAAAATTTCGACCGGTACGATGACTTCCATCGCGCGGCGAAGCAAACCTGTCTGCAACGCCCACAGTGCCGCGACGTGAAACAACACGACACTGGACGCGATCACCAGATTGCGGTTCATGGGCATGGGGTTGCATGGTCGATTTGAAGCATGAAAAGATTATAAATGAGAATAAATCTCATTTGCATCCAATTTCCGGAAAAAAGAACGTGCCCCCGTCAGAAGTTTTGTAGGGCGACCATGCATTGTGGATAGTCGGGCCAAGGTTGACTGTTGGTTATCAGTAAACCAGCCGCTCTGGCCGAATTTCCTGAAGGATGGTCGTGGCTATCTCTTCAATCGACTTGGTGGTGGTGGATAGCCAGCGGATGCCGCTGCGACGCATCATGCTCTCAGCTTCTGCCACCTCCATGCGGCAATTCTCCAGAGACGCATATCTGGAGTTGGGGCGGCGCTCATTGCGAATCTCGGCAAGGCGTTCAGGTTGAATCGTCAGGCCAAATATCTTGTGCCGGTGTGCCTTGAGGGATGGCGGCAGCTGCTGGCGCTCAAAATCTTCCGGAATCAGCGGGTAATTGGAAGCTTTCAAGCCGTATTGCATGGCCAGATAGAGCGACGTCGGCGTTTTGCCACTGCGGCTGACGCCCACCAGAATGACGTCGGAGTGCTCCAGATCCCGATGCGACTGCCCGTCGTCGTGCTCCAGCGAGAAGTTGATGGCTTCGATGCGGCTCTGGTATTCCTTGCTCTTGCTGGCGTCGCTGAACCGGCCTACCCGGTGGTTGGACTTCAGCCCCAGTTCGGTTTCCAGCGGGTGAACAAACATGCCGAACATGTCCAGCAACATGCCTTGGCAGCCATCCTGGATGATTTTCAGGATTTCCATGTTCACCAATGTGGTGAAAACGATGGGCTTGATGCCTTCCACCGCACCCGTATGGTTGATTTGCCGCACCGCCTGATACGCTTTGTCGACCGAATCAACAAATGGCAGCCTGACGTGTTTGGGTTCTATTTCGAACTGGGCCAGGATGGCGTTGCCAAAGGTTTCGGCGGTGATGCCGGTACCGTCAGAGACAAAGAATACAGTGCGGTTGGGCATGTTTTGAGTAATAAGTCTGGATTCAGCAATTTCCAAGAACCGGGGCTGTTTCGCGGCAGGGCCGCGTCCTACAATGATCACAATAAATTGCAATCGCCAAAGTACATTCTGACACCCGTTCATGAACCGCACACCACAACCAGAACAACAACGCTGTGCGGCGTGGTCGGGCGCAGCCAGGCCGCCTGATCAGCGCGGCGCACTGGCAGACCGGTTTTTAAACTCTGGAGTCTCCCCATGTCTGCACTATTCAATTCGACCGCCCTGGTCGTTCCGTTTGAAAACCTGAGAATGACTGACGTCGAGGCAGTTGGCGGCAAAAACGCCAGCCTCGGCGAAATGATCTCCCAGCTGCCCGCCGGTGTGAAAGTGCCGACCGGCTTTGCCACAACGGCGCACGCATTCCGTGATTTTCTGGGTTTTGGTGGTTTGGGCGCAAAGATCAATGCCCGTTTGCTGGCACTGGATACCGACGATGTCCGGGCATTGGTGGTTGCAGGTGCCGAGATTAGGGCGTTGGTCGAGGCGCAGCCTTTTCCTGCTGACCTGGAGCAGGCCATTCGCGACGAGTTCGTCACTCTGACTGCGGGTGATCCAGGCGCAACTTTTGCAGTGCGCTCCTCCGCCACCGCAGAAGATCTGCCTGACGCCTCTTTCGCTGGTCAGCAGGAGACGTTCCTGAATGTGATTGGCATCGAAGCCATCCTGCACAAAATCAGGGAAGTGTTCGCTTCGCTCTATAACGACCGTGCCATCAGCTACCGCGTACACAAGGGGTTTGCACACGAGCATGTGGCACTGAGCGCGGGTATTCAGCGCATGGTCCGCTCTGACTTGGGTGCGGCAGGCGTCATGTTTACCATTGATACCGAATCCGGCTTTGAAGACGTGGTGTTCATCACCTCCAGCTACGGCCTGGGCGAAACGGTGGTGCAGGGCGCCGTGAACCCGGACGAGTTTTATGTACACAAGCCCATGCTGCGCGCGGGCAAACGGGCGCTGATTCGCCGCAGTCTGGGCTCCAAACTGATCCAGATGGAGTTCACTTCAGCTGAGGAAAAAGCGTCGGATGGTCCATTGAAGGGCAAGCTGGTGAAAACCACCGATGTGCCCACCGAAATGCGCAACCGGTATTCGCTGACTGATGCAGATGTCGAGAAGCTGGCCTCCTATGCTCTGGTCATCGAGAAGCACTATGGCCGTGCCATGGATATTGAATGGGGCAAAGACGGTCTTGATGGCGAGTTGTACATCCTGCAGGCCCGGCCTGAAACCGTCAAGAGTCAGAGTGCCGGCAAGGCCGAACATCGTTACAAGCTCAAAGGTAGGGGCAATGTGCTGGTCGAAGGCCGTGCCATCGGCCAGAAAATCGGTACCGGCCCGGTGCGCATCGTGCACAACATCAGCGAGATGGACAAGGTACAGGCCGGCGACATTCTGGTGACCGACATGACCGATCCCAATTGGGAACCCGTGATGAAGCGTGCATCGGCCATCGTGACCAACCGCGGCGGGCGCACCTGCCACGCCGCCATCATTGCGCGAGAGTTGGGCATTCCCGCCGTTGTAGGTTGTGGCCATGCGACGGAATCGCTCAAGGATGGCACTCTCGTCACCGTGAGCTGTGCTGAAGGGGATACTGGTTTTGTGTACGACGGCTTGCTGGAAACCGAAGTGGTTGAAGTGCAGCGTGGCACCATGCCGGATATCCCTGTCAAGATTTCCATGAACGTCGGCAATCCGCAGCTGGCCTTCGATTTTTGCCAATTGCCCAACGCCGGAGTGGGCCTGGCGCGGCTGGAATTCATCATCAACAACAACATTGGTGTGCACCCCAAGGCGATTCTGGACTACCCCAATGTGGACGCTGACCTCAAAAAGGCGGTCGAGTCGGTTGCCCGTGGTCATGCCTCACCACGTGCTTTTTACGTGGACCGGGTTGCCGAAGGTGTGGCCACCATTGCAGCGGCTTTCTGGCCCAAGCCCGTCATCGTGCGGCTGTCAGACTTCAAAAGTAATGAGTACCGCAAGCTGATTGGCGGCAGCCGTTACGAGCCTGAAGAAGAAAACCCGATGCTGGGTTTCCGTGGGGCCACGCGCTACATCAGTGCCGAGTTTGGCGAGGCGTTTGCGATGGAGTGCGAGGCGCTCAAGCGGGTGCGCAACGACATGGGCCTGACCAATGTGGAAGTGATGGTGCCCTTTGTGCGGACACTGGCGCAGGCTGAAAAGGTAACCCGGTTGCTGGCGCAGCATGGCCTCAAGCGCGGCGAGGCGGGTCTGAAGGTCATCATGATGTGCGAGATTCCCAGCAACGCGATTCTGGCGAACGAGTTTCTGGAATTTTTTGACGGCTTCTCGATTGGCTCCAACGATCTGACCCAACTCACGCTGGGCTTGGACCGTGATTCAGGTCTGGGGTTACTGGTGGCGGACTTTGATGAACGGGACGCGGCGGTTACAGCTCTGATTGACATGGCCATCAAAGCCTGTAAGGCCCAGGGCAAGTATGTGGGCATCTGTGGCCAAGGACCCAGTGATCATCCGGATTTTGCAGCCTGGTTAATGGAACAAGGTATCAGCTCCATTTCCCTTAATCCGGATTCTGTTGTGGCGACCTGGCGTCGCCTGGCCACTGGATAGCAGACGCAACCTGACCAAATAGTCCGAGTCATAGGGGGAAACCCGAAATGGGTATTCCCTAGGGCGCTAGATTCTGTCAGTCTTTGTAAGCATACGGTAAGCCCCGAATCAACAATGGCGCCACTAACCTTCGATATGCTCTTCACGATCAATATCCTTCAGCTGATTTTCTATATCGCAGCGCTTGCTTTGCTGGGGCAGGGTTTGCTTTACGTTTTGGCAGGTGCCAAGCGGGCCGGTAATTTTTTCTACCAAGTCTTCCAGATCATCAATCGGCCATTTTTTGCACTGGCTCGACTCATGGCTCCTAAGCAGATTGCCGACTCGCAGATTGGGTTTGTGGCCGCTTTTATTGTTGCCATCTTCTATGTTTCGGTGTCGCTGTGGAAAATCGATTACTGCATAAGCGTGAACATGGTCGGGTGCAAGGGATGACGCTGATCCATTACCTGTTCCTCAAGATGCAGGCGGTCGCGCTGCTGGTTTTTGGTCGGCGTCGAGCTGCACTGCGACGGTTTGACGCGATGCTCGAAATTGCACCGCGCAACCGTTATGTCATGGCAAGTCGTGCGCACCTGTTGGGACAGCTGGGTGACAAGCGTGGTGCCGTTGCTGTCTTGCAGGAGCTGGCATCTGCGCATCCGGACAATTCGGCGGCGTGGTTCAATCTCGGTTACATGCTGGATGAGATCGGTTGCCACGCTGATGCTGAACCAGCTTTTCGCCGGGCAATTGAGGCCGAACCCAAAATGGATCGTGCATGGTATGGGCTGGCCCTGGTGCTGATTAAGGAGCGCCGATTTGACGAGGCTGTTGAGGCCCTCAAGACAAACACTGAACTGCAACCCATGAGCCCGTTTGGCTGGTATCAGCTGGCACGGGTTCATGTTGACCGGCAACAACCTGATGAGGCGGAGAAGATCATTCGCCATCTCAAAGGGTTCGAGCCCAAAGTGGCCGCCCAGCTGGAGCGTGAAATCGGGGTACGCATAGCGTAATTCCCGAGGGCACGCTTTTCACCGGGCGGATATTTGAAACAGTACACGATTCGGCTTGCAGGCCACGCTTGAGGAGACAAGTGGTGATCGTGATATGCCCGAAAGGGTCTTGTTGTTGGAGGTAATGACATGCAGCAGATAAGCGAGAACCATCTAAGGTACTGGCGCAAGAACCTCAATATCACAGCCGTGTTGCTGGCGATCTGGTTCGTGGTGACTTTTGTCGTGAGCTACTATGCCCGCGAACTGAGTTTCAATTTTTTTGGTTGGCCCTTTAGCTTCTGGATGGGGGCGCAAGGTTCTTTGGTGATTTACTGTGTGATCATCTGGTTCTATGCCCGCTACATGGGCAAGCTCGACATCGAGCACGGTGTTCAAGAAAGTGAGGATTGATCATGGCTGGAATGTTTGGCTCTGACGACAATACCGTCAGCAATGCTGCCTCCAAGGCGGCCTTCAAGCAAAACTTGAACAAGGTTTATACTTGGTACACAGGTGGGTTCGTCATTTTCGTCGCGGTTCTGGCAGTGCTGGAGCAAATGGGGCTGTCCAGGCAATGGATCGGTTTCATCTTCTTGCTGGCGACCATCGGTTTATATGCAGGCATCGGTATCATGAGTCGTACCAATGATGCAGCCGAATACTACGTTGCCGGTCGCCGGGTGCCTGCTATCTACAACGGCATGGCAACCGGTGCCGACTGGATGTCTGCTGCGTCGTTTATTGGTATGGCGGGAACGCTGTATCTGACGGGCTACAGCGGCCTGGCGTTCATTATGGGCTGGACAGGTGGCTACTGTCTGGTGGCATTGTTCCTGGCGCCTTACATGCGTAAGTTTGGTCAGTTCACAGTGCCTGATTTTCTGGGTGAGCGCTACGGTGGTAACCTGCCGCGCTTTATCGGCATCCTGGCAGCTATTTTGTGCTCCTTCACTTATGTGGTAGCACAGATCTATGGCGTGGGTCTGATTACTTCACGACTGACTGGCGTGGCGTTTGAGCTGGGGATTTTCCTGGGCTTGGGTGGTATTCTGGTTTGCTCTTTCTTGGGTGGCATGCGTGCTGTGACCTGGACACAGGTAGCACAGTACATCATCCTGATCGTGGCCTACATGATCCCTGTGGTGTGGCTTTCGATCAAGCAGACCAGTGTCCCTGTTCCTCAGGCCATTTATGGTTTTCAGCTGGAAAAAGTGACCGAGCTGGAAAAGAAGCTGACTAATGACCCCAAAGAGCTGGAAGTACGTGAAGTCTTCAAGCAGCGTTCGGCAGCATTGGCTGAAAAGCTGAAAGACCCAGCGACCGCATTGGCGGCAGACAGGGCAGCTGCTGAGAAAAAACTGGCTGACCTGAAAGCTGCCAATGGTGCCGCATCGGAAATCACAGCTGCTGAAAAAGCACTCGCGGCCTTGCCGAAAGATGAGGCAGGCGCCAAGAAAGCCTGGACAGCTGCCAAAGCTGGTGCTGATACCAAGTCCAAACCGCTAAATGGAATGCCCCCGCATGCGCAACAGTATGCCGGTGACCCCAATGGGGATGCGGCAGCGCAAAAGGCTTACGACGTTTCACGCCGTAACTTCCTCGCTCTGATTTTCTGTCTGATGGTCGGTACAGCCGCGCTGCCACATATCCTGATGCGGTACTACACTGTGCCAAGTGTCAAGGAAGCCCGTGAGTCTGTGAGCTGGTCACTGTTCTTCATTTTCCTGCTGTATTTCACGGCCCCGGCCCTCGCTGTTCTAGTGAAGTTTGAGGTATTTTCGGTGCTCATCGGAACTCCAATGGATCAGTTGCCCGCATGGGTCGCTGCCTGGAATAAGGTAGACCCGACGCTGTTGTCAGTGACAGACATTAACAAGGATGGATTGCTGCAGCTCAATGAAATGTCTATTGGTGGCGACATCGTTGTGCTCGCCACACCGGAAATTGGTGGTCTGCCATACGTCATCTCCGGCTTGGTTGCGGCGGGTGGCCTTGCCGCAGCACTCTCAACGGCTGATGGCCTGCTGCTGACTATTGCCAATGCACTGAGCCATGACCTTTACTACAAGATGATCGACCCGAACGCATCAACAGCACGTCGTGTGGCAATATCAAAGACATTGCTGCTGATCGTCGCCTTGGCTGCAGCGTATGTGGCCGCACAGAAGCCTGCGGACATTCTGTTCCTGGTTTCCGCAGCGTTCTCGTTTGCCGCAGCATCGTTCTTCCCGGCACTCACCATGGGTATTTTCTGGAAGCGGGCAACAGGTATTGCGGCATCGCTGGGTATGATTGTCGGACTGGGCACCACGTTCTATTACATGGTGACCACCCAACCATGGCTAAGAGGCGTGTTTGGTGTCACGTCACCTATCCAGCTTTGGTGGGACATCCAGCCGATCTCGGCAGGATTGTTCGGCGTGCCGGCTGGTATTTTGACTATTATCCTGGTCAGCTTGGTCACTCCAGCACCTAGCAAAAAAGTTCAGGAATTGGTGGAATATGTACGCTACCCCAACCTGAAATCCAGCTGATCAACCCTTTAGGATCAGCTCCAAGCCCGGCAACTTCGGTTGCCGGGCTTTTTTTTCATGTGCGCAACGTATTCATCATTTCATCGGATTCAAGAGAAGATGATAATTACCCGCAGTAGCCTGCCCTTAACCACGATGCACCTCCCTGCACATTTCAACCTGCGAACAAAGAAGCCATGCTGCTGGGATATGCCTCAAAGGCTAACCCACACATGGAATTATCTGGCTGTGCATTGTGGTTGGTTCTGAAGTAAATGAGGGATGCCTATTTCATGACCATGGCGCTGGCGCAGGCCAGAAGTGCAGCTGATGCGGGGGAAGTGCCAGTAGGTGCTGTAGTTGTCAAAGACGGCTCGGTCATTGCCACGGGCCATAATGAGTCGATTGGCCGTCACGATCCCACGGCACATGCCGAGATCATGGCGCTACGGGCTGCCGCGCTGGTACTGGGCAATTATCGGTTGGATGGCTGTGAATTATTCGTTACTCTGGAGCCTTGCCCCATGTGCAGCGGGGCCATCCTCCACTCGCGGCTCAACCGCATTGTCTATGGTGCAACCGAACCCAAGACCGGTGCTGCAGGCTCGGTGACAAACCTGTTTGAGAACCGACGTTTAAATCATCAAACGCAAGTGCTTGGTGGTGTGTTGGCAGCTGAATGCGCGGCGGTGGTACACGAGTTTTTCCGGAACAGGCGAGTTGAGGCCCGGCGCGCCTGTTCACCGTTGCGCGAAGACGCTGTACGTACGCCGAATGAGCGGTTTACAGATTTGCAGGAGTATCCTTGGAAGCCGCGCTATATCAGCAATTTGCCAAGTCTTGCTGGTCTGCGGCTTCATTATCTGGACGAAGGCGCGCGCGATGCCTCATTAACGTGGCTATGCCTGCACGGTAACCTGGCCTGGAGCTACCTGTATCGCAAGATGATTCCCATTTTTCTGGCTGCAGGTTTTCGGATCGTGGCCCCTGACTTGATTGGCTTTGGCAAGAGTGACAAACCCAAAAAAGACACGGCCCATCATTTCCTCTGGCATCGGCAGATTCTCCTTGAACTGGTCGAGCGACTGAGTTTGCGCAACGTTGTGCTTGTGGTACAGGACTGGGGGGGGGTATTAGGTCTGACGCTTCCGATGGCGTCACCTGATCGCTACCGCGGCCTGCTGATCATGAATACTTGGTTGGGTACACATGACATACCTTTGTCCTGTGGATACCTGAACTTGCGCGAGATGTGTGCAAAATACCCTGAACTCGACGTGGCACGTTTAATCGCTCAAGTGAACCCGCCTTTGAGTGAACCGGAGTGTGCGGCCTACAATGCCCCATTCCCGGGTCATGGCCACCAAGCGGCTCTGCGCGCTTTTGCCGCCATGGAGCCCCAGTTTCCAGATTCCGATGGGGCTGACCTGTCCCGTATGGCGCGCTTGTTCTGGTCTGATCACTGGCAAGGACAGACCCTGATGGCAGCCGGCTTGCAAGACCCGTTGGCGAATTTGTCCGCGATGCAAAACCTGCGGCAACTGATCCGAGGTTGCCCGCCGATCATGGAGGTGCCTCAGGCGGGCCATTTTGTGCAGGAGCATGGCGAGTCGATTGCTCAAGCTGCGGTTGTGCATTTCAGGCCTGCATAATGCAATGCCCCATATCCGTACTAATTAATAACCATTCCGGCTACGCTGCCCGAATCTCGTTGTGCAAAAAAAGCATATTTACATCTACTCACCGTCTGGCGCCGTAAGAGACAGGGCCGCCTTCAAGAGGGGCCTTGCCCGCTTAAAAACACTGGGCCATGAGGTCGAGGTGGATCAAGATGCATTGGCCAGTTACATGCGTTTTGCCGGTGATGACCAAACCAGGCTTGCGGCCATTCATCGGGCTGCCGCCAGTGGCGCGGACGTAGCACTGATTTCACGCGGTGGCTATGGTCTTACACGTATTCTGAGAGGCGTCAATTACAAAATGGTAGCCCGATCCATTGACAACGGCATGATGTTTGTCGGAATAAGCGACTTCACGGCTTTCTCTCTGGCGGTACTGGCGAAAACTGGCAGGGTCACCTGGGCAGGCCCGGCACTGTGTGAGGGTTTTGGCGTGGGTGGCAAAACTGACGGCCACGGCCATGACGCTATCATCAGGCCGGACGAAATCATGGAAGATTGTTTCAACGACGTGCTGACCGGTCAGGGCGAGGGTGCCGGTTGGCGTCAAAGCCCCGCACCTCTTGCCACTGCTCCAAATTTATCAGTAGGAAATTCATATTCGACAAGGGGTAAATCAAATTTCTTTTGTAAAAATGCGATCCTTTGGGGTGGCAATCTGGCCGTACTAAGTTCGTTGGTCGGAACTCCTTATTTGCCCGATGTCAAAAACGGTATTTTGTTTCTGGAAGATGTGGCTGAGCACCCTTATCGGATAGAACGGTTGCTGACGCAGCTGTTATATGCCGGGATACTGGCAAGACAAAAAGCAATCATTCTGGGCCAGTTCACAGAATACAAACTGGCGCAGCATGACAAGGGTTTCAAGCTTCAAACGGTGGTCAACTGGTTGCGTAGCCAGATCAAGGTCCCTGTGTTGACCAACCTCCCTTATGGGCACGTTCCGACCAAAGTGATGCTGCCGGTTGGTGCAAAGGTAAAACTCGCGGTGGATGAGAGAGATGCCCTCCTAATCTGGGGCTAAGGAGTCTCTGCAAAACCCCGCCAACCACCAAGCGCACGCGAACGCGAACGCGAACGCTCAATCGAAAACCGGTGTCTCAACGCCCAGCACTTTGTGCAATTTCGGACTGGTGGTGGTGTACTGCAGATGAATCTTCTTCTCGGGGAAGATGAATGGCGCGGCGCCAAAGGCAGCCAGGGCGCATTCGTGAAAACCGCTGAGAATCAGCTTTTTCTTGCCGGGATACACATTAATGTCGCCCACAGCAAAAATGCCGGGTACGCTGGTGGAAAACTTCTCGGTGTCCACCTTGAGCTGTTTGCGCTCGATGTCCAGACCCCACTCGGCGATAGGGCCCAGCTTCGGGCTCAGACCAAAAAACACCAGCATCACATCCAGCGGCACCACGCGGGTGATGCCGTCGCTGCCGGTAACTTTGGCGCCGGTGAGTTTGCCGTCTTTTTCTTCAAGGCCGGTTACCTGGCCGATGACGAATTGCATTTCATATGCGTCGCACAGTTCTTTCATCTTGGCCACGCTGGCTGGTGCAGCCTTGAAACCGTCGCGGCGGTGCACCAGGATGACGCTTTCGGCCTTGTGCGGGCTGTCCTTGACGAAATCCAGCGCCCAGTCGAGTGCAGAGTCGCCGCCGCCCACGATGACGAGGTTTTTGCCGGCAAAGTCCATCGGGTTTTTGACCCGGTAGAAAAGCTGCGAACCATCAAACTTGTCCAGGCCATCCACTTTGAGCGTGCGTGGCTGAAACGCGCCGACACCGGCTGCGATGAAGATGGTCTTGGTCAGGAACCGGGTGCCCTTGGACGTCTGAACGAAGAAGCGGCCATCGTCACGCTTTTCAACCACGGTAACTTCCTGGCCGAAATGGAACGTGGCGCCAAACGGCTCGATCTGCTTGAGCAGGTTGTCGGTCAGCTCCTGGCCGGTGCACACGGGCACGGCGGGGATGTCGTAAATGGGTTTGTCGGGGTATAGCTCGACACACTGGCCACCGGGGTAGGCCAGTGAATCGATCACGTGGGCCTTGATTTCCAGCAGGCCCAGCTCAAACACCTGAAAAAGGCCAACCGGGCCGGCGCCCACGATGACCGCATCCGTCTCGATAGGCCCGTCGTGGGCATGCGCAGTATTGATGATCACTTCTTGATTCAGTTTGGGTTCCATGATTTCTCTTAACGGACCAGCAGGTTGAGCTTGTCGGTCTTGTCTTTCCAGTCGTCGGCGTCGGGCAGCGGCGCCTTGCGTTTGGTGATGCTTTTCCATGTGGGCAGCTTGGCCAGATCGGCATTGAGCTGGGTCATGTGCTGCTGGTCGGCGGGCACGTCTTCTTCAGCATAGATGGCGTTCACCGGGCATTCGGGAATGCACACGGCGCAATCGATGCACTCATCGGGGTCGATGGTCAGGAAATTGGGGCCTTCGCGAAAGCAATCGACGGGACAAACATCCACGCAATCGGTGTATTTGCATTTGATACAGGCTTCGGTGACGATGTGAGTCATGTGATGGTTTTTCGACGAATAGGTGGAAACCCTCTATTTTATTGGGTTTCCACAAGGAGCCGCGCGGGCGACGCAAATGCGGTGGCAGGTATATTTGTTCGCTATGGGCTTATTCAGTTAGTTGATCAGCACCGCACCCGAGGTCTTGTGGGATGCCGTATCGATCAGGACCACCGACCCCAGAACGCGGGATTGGCTATAGGGCAGCGTGGCAATCGGCTCCTGCAGGCTCAGCTCGATATGGCCGATGGCGTTGGGCTCGAGCTGGGTGGCGTCTTCCTCGGCCAGCGTATTGACGTTGAGCCGGTGAACCACACGTTTGACCCTGGCTTTCACCCAGCGGTGGCCATGCAGCGCCCAATAGACACGTCCGGCTACCAGCGGCTCGTCATCCAGCCAGGCCACCGTGGCACGCAACTCGCGCGAGGGGGTGAAACCGGCTTCGCTGGCCAGCAGCCAGTCGCCACGCGACACATCCACTTCACGGTCCAGCACGATGCCGGCGCTGTGACCCGCCAGCACGTTGGTTGGGCGACGGGCATGGTCCAGCACCTGGGCTACCGTGGCGGTCTGGCCGCTGGGCAGGATGGAGATTTGTTGCCCGGTCTGCACGGCACCGGTGGCCACGCGGCCCCAGAATACGCGGCGGCCCTGCGAGGTGTCGCTGCTGGAAGAAAACTTTTCGACCCATTGCACCGGGAAGGCGAATGCCTGGCCAATTTCAGCCAGGGTACCGGGCAGGTGCTCCAGAATCTGCAGCAGACTGGGGCCGGTGTAGCCGCACCAGCCGCTGTTTTGCGCCGCCAGGCCTTCGCCACAGCGGTCCACCACGTTCCAGCCTTTCAGGGCCGAGACCGGCACGATGGCTTTCACCGGAATCTGCGCGGCTTGCGCAAAGCGGGTGAGGGCACCGCTGATGTTGCGGTAAGCCAGTGTGGAGTTGGCCACCGCGTCGAGCTTGTTCACGGCAAACACGATGCTGGACACGCGCAACAGGTTGGCCAGCAGGCTGTGGCGGCGGGTTTGCACCAGCAGCTCCATCTGCGGGTTGTTCCAGTCCAGCTTGGTGGCATCGACCAGCACCACGGCGGCATCGGCACTGCTGGCGGCGGTGACCATGTTGCGGGTGTACTGCTCGTGGCCGGGTGCGTCGCCAATGATGAACTTGCGCTCTTCGGTGTTGAAGTAGCGGTAGGCCACGTCAATGGTGATGCCCTGCTCGCGCTCGGCCGAGAGGCCATCGGTCAGCAGTGCCAGGTCGGTCTCGCCCTGGCGCTGCACACCGGCCAGGTGGTCCTGCAGCACGGCCTTGCTGTCCACCAGCAGGCGGCCAATCAGCGTGCTCTTGCCGTCGTCCACCGAGCCGCAGGTGATGAATTTCAGTGCAGAACGCGTATTTTCAGTACCAAAAGTGGCCTCAGCCCTCGTGGAATATGCAGATTCAGCTATCAAAGTTGTAGCGGTTGTCATTTTAAAGAATCCTAGTAAACCAGCACGTCTTTTGTCCAGCAGCCCCCAGCAAGGGGGAAAGCGGCCACACGAAGTGGGCAAGCCGGGGGGTGTTCAAAAATACCCGTCTTTCTTGCGCTTCTCCATCGAAGCCTCGGAGGTCTTGTCGTCCATGCGGGTGGCGCCGCGCTCGCTCACGTCGGCGGCCAGCGTTTCGATCACCACGTCCGCCGGGGTGGCGGCCAGGCTCTCCACCGGGCAGGTGCAGGTGATGTCGCCCACAGTGCGAAAACGCACGTCACGGGTGACCACCTGCTCGCCGTCGCGCGCGGGGGTGAGGTCGGTCAGCGGCACCAGCAAACCCTTGCGCTCGATCACTTCACGTTTGTGCGTGTAGTAGATGGAGGGCAGGGCGATCTGCTCGCGCTCGATGTATTGCCACACGTCCAGCTCGGTCCAGTTGCTGATGGGGAACACGCGGAAATGCTCACCCTGCTGCAATTTGGTGTTGAACAGCGTCCACAGCTCGGGGCGCTGGGCCTTGGGCTGCCACTGGCCGAAGCTGTCGCGGTGGGAAAAGATGCGCTCCTTGGCGCGGGCTTTCTCCTCGTCGCGGCGGGCGCCGCCAATCAGCGCGTCAAAGCGGAATTCTTCAATGGCTTCGAGCAGCGTAACCGACTGGTGCACATTGCGGCTCTCGCCAGGGTGGGCCAGGCGCACGGTGCCGCGCTTCATGGAGTCTTCCACGTTGCGCACGATCAGTTCGGCGCCGAGTTCCTGGGCGCGGAAGTCACGGAATGCGGTTACTTCGGGGAAGTTGTGACCGGTGTCGATCATCAAGAGCGGGTAGGGGATGCCCCCGCCGCCGGTTGTGGCTACATTCTTGGCACCGAAGGCTTTTTCAGCGCATTTCAGCAGCACCAGCGAATCCTTGCCGCCCGAAAACAGCAGCGTGGGGCGCTCAAACGTGGCGGCAACTTCGCGCAGGATGAAGATGGTTTCTTCCTCCAGCGCATCAAGGTGGGTGTTGCTGAGATGATGGCTCACGGGCAGGTTCGCAGGTACAAGGGTGGCAGTGGGGTCGATGAATTCAGGAGAAAGGCGTGCGTTCATGCCGGGCTCTTTTCTGTGTTTCTCGGCGGCAGGGCCGAGCTGGGAGCGTCGTCGTCATGGTTGACGTGCAGGCCACATTCCTTGGCCGCCCCACCTTCGAGTTCAGCTTCCCACCACCAGCGCCCGGCGCGGAAATCTTCGCCCGCGGACACAGCACGGGTGCAGGGCGCACAGCCGATGCTGGGGAAAAACTGGTCATGCAGCGGGTTGTAGGCCACGCAGTTGACGTTGATGTAGTGCCACACGTCGCCCCAGGTCCAGTTGGCCAGCGGGTTGAGTTTGGTGCGTTCGGCGTAGGTGGTGTCGATCAGCGGCACGTCGGCGCGGGCGCCGGATTGCTCACGGCGCAGGCCGGTGATCCAGGCTTTTTTACCGGCCAGCGCACGCTCCAGCGGCTCCATCTTGCGAATGTCGCAGCAGGCTTTGCGCAGCGTGATGCTCTTGTACATCGCGTCTTTGCCTTCACGGGCCACAAACTGCACCACGGCCTCGTTTTTGGGCGTGAACACATGGATGGGCGCACGTGAACCGGCCTTGAGCTGCTCCAGCAATTGCAGCGTCTCTTTGTGCAGCATGCCGGTTTCCAGCACGAAGACGGGAATGTCCAGCGCCAGCGCATTGATCAGATGGGTGACCACCATGTCTTCGGCGCCGAGGCTGGAAGCCTGGGTAACCAGAGCCGTAGCACCGGCCGATGTGGCTGCGTAATCACGCGCGGCGGACTGCAGCAGGGCTTTGGTCTCGGCCAGCCTGGCGTCAAAATCAGCCGAAGCGCGGGCGTTAAGGCTGATGGCAGAGGCGATAGTGCTCATGCTGCGGCCTTTGTGGCAAACAGAGGCGCGGTCTGCACCGCATCGCCCTGGTAGAAGGCGTTGAAGCGGTCAAACTGCTGTTGGGCAAAACCGATGTCCTGATCGGCCCGTAACACGGCTGTATCGAAGCCCAAACGTTGCATCTGCACCAGTTGGTCGATCAGCACATCGCCGGTGGCGCGAATTTCACCCTTGAAAGCCAGACGGCGGCGTAGCAGAAACGCCTGGCTGTAGGCCCGGCCATCGCTGAACTTGGGGAAATTCAGGTCCACACGGTCCACGCCAGCCAGCTCCAGGGTGCGGGGGTCTTCGGTGTTGGCAATTTCCAGAATCTTCAGGTCTTTTTGGCCTTCAGCCCTCGTCGAATGTGCGTGAGAAGCTATTAATTTGATAGTAGTTTGCATGATCAGGCAGCCTCTGTTTCGGTGGCGTGGGCGGCTTTGCCGGTGCTGGTGCGCATGCTGTTGGCGGCCAGCTTGAAGGGCTCGGCGCCAACGCGGCGAACGGTGGCGATGAAGGTCTCGTTGCCACCCTGTATGACCTGGCGTTCACGGCGGTAAGTGTCGATGATGGCTTCGATCACGTCGGCCACTTCGTCAGCAGCGAATGAAGGACCAACCACTTTGCCGGCCAGGGGCGCACCGCTCAAGGCAGAGCCGTCAGAGCCACCCAGCGACACCTGATACCACTCCTTGCCGTCTTTATCCACGCCCAGAATGCCGATATGGCCGGTGTGGTGGTGACCGCAGGAGTTGATGCAACCGCTGATGTGCAGGTCAATCTCGCCCAGATCATGCAGCTCGTCCAGATCCTGGTAGCGCTCGGTGATGGCTTGCGCGATGGGCAGCGAACGGGCATTGGCCAGTGCGCAGAAATCGCCGCCGGGGCAGGCGATCATGTCGGACAGCAGGCGGATGTTGGGCCGTGCAAAGCCGAGCTTGCGGGCGGCGCGCCACAGCTCGGGCAGCTGGTCGCAACGCACCCAGGGCAGCACCAGATTCTGATCGTGCGTGACCCGCACTTCACCGGCCGAGAATTCGTCAGCCAGCGCAGCGGCACCCTCCAGCTGCCCGGCGCTGGCGTCGCCAGGCGCGTAGCCCAGACGTTTGAACGACAGCGTCACGGCGCGCAGATCGGGGTTTTTGTGCGGGGCGACGTTTTGCTGCAGCCACCGGCCAAATTCAACATCATCTTCGGCGGCGGCGCGCAGGATGTGGGCGATTTTGGCGTCGGCATCCTTGCGGTTGCAACTCAGGTTGGGCGGCACAAACGAGGCGGACACGCGCTCCAGCTCGGCCTGGTCTATGGTGTGCGGCGCACCGTCCACATCCAGAATCTGCTGGTACTCGGCTTCCACTTCGTCGGTGTAGCGCTGGCCTTCGGCTTTCACCAGAATCTTGATGCGGGCCTTGTACATGTTGTCGCGGCGGCCCCAGCGGTTGTAGACACGCACCACGGCTTCCAGGTAATTGAGGATCTGGTTCCATGGCAAAAACTCGCGGATGACCGTGCCCACAACCGGGGTGCGGCCCATGCCGCCGCCGACGATGACCCGAAATCCAATGTCGCCAGCGTCATTGCGAATGACGTGCAGGCCCACATCGTGCCAATAAGTGGCTGCGCGGTCTTCCGTGGCGCCGGTGATGGCGATCTTGAATTTGCGTGGCAAAAACGCGAACTCAGGGTGCAGCGTGCTCCACTGGCGCAAAATTTCGGCAAAAGGGCGCGGGTCAGCCACTTCGTCCACAGCAATGCCGGCACGTTCGTCACTGGTGATGTTGCGGATGCAGTTGCCGCTGGTCTGGATGCCGTGCATGTTGACGCTGGCCAGCAGGTCCATCACGTCGGCGCTCTTGTCCAGTGGAATCCAGTTGTATTGCACGTTCTGGCGCGTGGTGAAGTGGCCCACGCCGCTGGGCAGCGAACTCAGGTCGGACAGGCCTGGGTTGGCTTTGTCCAGGTTGTTCTCGCTCTTGCGGTCGTAATCGCGGGCGATTTTGGCCAGCACACGTAACTGCGCCGTAGACAGCTCGCCGTAGGGCACGGCCACGCGCAGCATGGGTGCAAACCGCTGGATGTACCAGCCGTTTTGCAGGCGCAGCGGCCTGAATTCGTCGTCGCCGAGCTGGCCTTTGAGATTGCGCTCCAGCTGGTCGCGGTATTGCGCGGCGCGCTGCTTGACGAATTGGCGGTCAAAGTCAGTGTATTGATACATGGCGAGACAACTTCAAAGAGGGCTTAAAGAGCAATCAGTTTCACGCCGGCGTAAGCCAGCAGCACGGACAAAAGGGATCTGATGACGCGCTCAGGCGAACGTGCCATCAGGTGGGAACCCACCCAGATGCCGGGAATGGAGCCCATAAGCAGCTTGGCCAGCAGTGACCAGTCCACCGAGCCCAGCGATGCGTGGCCGAGGCCAGCCACCAGCGTCAGCGGCACGGCGTAGGCAATATCGGCGGCCACGATGCGCATCAGCGGCAGGCGAGGGTACAAAATGATCAAAACGGTGACGCCAATGGCGCCAGCGCCAACGGATGTGAGGGTGACCAGCGTGCCGATGAGGGCGCCAAACAGCAAAGGCAGGCTCCAGTGGCGGGGTGTGGCGGCCAGTATTTCCTCGCCCAGCGCAACTCTGGTGGGGGCGGCTTTGCCGCGCAGCGCCTTGTATAACGTGGCCGCAGCGGTGAGCAGCAGTGCCACGCCCAGCGTGGTGGTCATGACAGCCTGGACCTGCGCGCTGGCCGGGCCAATGGTGCGCAGGATGTAAAGCGTGATCAGCGCTGCCGGAATGCTGCCGGCCGATAGCTGGAACACCACGCGCCAGTCAACCCGTTTGGCGCGCGCCAGCTTCACGGTGCCGCTCATTTTGGTGAAGGCAGCGAACAGCAGGTCGGTACCGACAGCCAGATAGGGCTTTACACCGAAGAAAAAGATCAGGATGGGGGTCATCAGCGAGCCGCCGCCCACACCCGTGAGCCCGACCACCAGGCCGACAAAAAACCCCGCAAAGACAAACGCCAAATCGTGCATGGGGGAGACTGTAGGGCGCCTCGCTTATATTGCGAACTACATTTATGTGATGTCGTTATTCTGGATTTGAATAAAGACCTGTATGTGGTTCGTATTTCGCGGAGCCGGGTGGGCGAAACCGAGAGGCCCAGGGCAGGCTGCCCTCCTCATACGTCGCTGCGCGCCTCGAAATCGTCGGGACAGCCTGCCCTGGGCCTCTCGGTTTCGGGTACTTATTTGTACTTAATTGGGGTCAGATCCGAATTTATTCATCCAGTTTGCTACCAAATAAATAGCTGATCACCCATATATCACAAGGGCTGGATGCCAATTTAGTATCAAATTTGACCCTTTTAAGGCCCGTTCCGGCTCAACTCCCGCATGCGTTCCTCAAAGTAGCTGCCGACCGTGTAGCGCTCTGACAGCACGATTTCCCGGCGTGGGTGCAAAAACAGCGGCATGGAGATGCGTGACTTTTTGGCGCCTGCGCCTACCGGGTTCAGCACGCGGTGCACGGTGGACGGGTAATAGTGGCCGGAGGCTTCTTCCAGCATGTCGCCGATGTTGACGATCAAGAGGCCGAAGTCGCAGGGCACGTCGTACCAGGCGTTGTCTTTGCCCAGCACCTGAAGGCCCGGCTCGGTGGCGGCCGGCAGGATGGTCAGCAGGTTGATGTCGCCATGGGCCGCGGCGCGCACGGCGCCGGGTTCCTCGTCGCCCACCAGCGGCGGGTAGTGCAGCACGCGCAGCAGGGTTTCCTGGCAGCCGGCTATCATTTTCGTGAGCGGCATGGAATACCGCGCTTTCACCTCGGGCGGCGAGTTGTCTTCCACCCATTGCAGCAAGGTGGCGGCCAGTTGGCTGCCTGCGGCGTAGTAACGGCGCGCGGCGTCAGACACCTCCGCCGGGTAACGGCCCCAGGGGTAGATGTGGAAAAACTCTTTCAGGTCGCGCTTGGTGTGGCCTTTGGCGGTTTCCGACACCTTGGGGGAGAAGTAGCCGTCGAGCTTGTCAAAGTTGTAGGGGTAGCTGTTTTTGGCGTCCGTGCTGAAGAAAGCCAGCCATTCCGTATAGATGCCTTCAACCAGCTTCTGGTCCAGCGGGTGGTTGGACAACACGCCAAAACCCGTTTCATGCAGGCTGGTGCAGAAATCTTTGGCTGCGGTGGGGCTGCGGTAGTCAACGATGGGGAATTTCATGAGGTCAGTTCTCCTTGAGCCAGTCGCTCATCAGGGTGTTTTCAAAGACTTTCAGGCAGCCCGGTGCATCCACCGCCATGCAGACCTGGGTGATGGGCTTGTCCTTGCCCCAGTCGGTCAGCGGGTAGTTGATGTAGTCGCGCCGGTTCATGATGGTTTGCCCCTCGGCCAGGCCGTCCGTGGCAACGCGTACGCGGCCACTTTCCACGGTGAACAGCTCGGGGTTCACGAGGTAGATGAAGGCCAGCAGGTCATGGGCAAAACAGCCGGGTTTGCTGAACAGCTGCTTGTGTAGACCGCTGTAAAACCGGGAATAGAACTCGACCGCCTGATGCAGCGTGCTGGTCGCCAGATGCCGGTGGCGGTCGGCAATCTTCCTGAACAGCGCCAGCTCGGTGATCACCCGATGTGTCACGTCCAGGCCAACCATGGTGAGCTTCCAGCCGGCGGTGAACACGTCGTCGGCCGCATGGGGGTCATTCCAGATATTGGCCTCGGCCACAGGGGAGACGTTGCCGGGCTCCAGCACGGTGCCGCCCATGATGATGACCTCACGCAGCAACGTGGGCAACTCGGGCTCCAGCTTCAGCGCCAGGCTGAGGTTGCCCAGCGGCCCCACCGCCACCAGTGTGATTTCGCCGGGATGGGCGCGCGCCATGTCCACGATGAACTGGGCGGACGAGCGCGGATCGACCTGGTTGTGTGTGGCCACGCGCGAGGTCAGGTTGCCCAGACCGTCATCGCCGTGGATGAAGGCGGGCGGCGCTTCGGGGTGTTTGACCCACGGGGTTTTGACGCCCTGGGTGACCGGGATGCCGGGCCGGCCCGCAATCGCGGTGAGGTACAGCGCGTTGGTGGCAGCCTGCTCGACGGACACATTGCCAAACGTGGTGGTGATGCCCACCACGTTTATGGCCGGGTGCGCCAGCGCGAAGTAAAGCGCCATGGCGTCGTCCACGCCGGGGTCGGTGTCGTAAATGACTTTGTGTGGTTGGGTGCTGGTCATGGGGGAAAGAAATGTCGATTCAGGCGGCAAAGCCGCAGAAGGTTCTCAAGGCGGACAACTTGTCCTCGGCGACGGCGGCGGTTTTCGCAACCAGCGCCTGAACCTCGGCATGCGCGGGGATGCTGGATTGCGCGCCGGGCCGGGTGCAGGCCAGCGCACCTGCCGCGCTGGCGGCGGCCAGAGCCTGAGGCCAGGACTGTTTGTGCTGTAACGCTGCCACCAGTGCGCCGCAGAAGGTGTCACCCGCGCCCGTGGTGTCAACCGGCGTCACGTCGAAGGCGGGTTGAAACAGCACTTGGCCATTGATGCGGGCACAGCAACCGTGGTGTCCCAATGTCACCACCACACAGGGCACATCAATCTTCGCCAGCGACTGGGCAATGCTGCTTTTGTCCTGAGCCCAATTGTGGGCAATGGCGACCAGCTCGCCTTCGTTGACGATCAGCACGTCAATGTTTTTCAGCAACCCGGCAGGCAGGCTTTGAGCCGGTGCGGCATTGAGCACAACGGCGACGCCTTTGGCTCTGGCCGCCTGGGCATACGCAGCGACCGATTCAATCGGTGTTTCCAGCTGCATCAGCAGGTGGGTAACGCCTTCCAGAGACGGCAAATGCCCTTCCTGCAGTACCGCGTTGGCGCCGGGAGCTACCGTGATGGCGTTTTCGGCGTCGTCAGACACGCAGATGAAAGCGGTGCCCGTTGCCTGTGTCTTGTCGCGGACTATGTGAAGTTCTACATTTGCCCCGAGCAGCGATTCTTCAAGTGGCCGGGCGTACAAATCATCACCCAAAGCCAGCAGCATCTGTGTCGGTGCACCGCCTGCGCGGGCACACGCCACGGCCTGATTGGCGCCCTTGCCGCCGGGATAGGTTTTGAACTCGCGCCCGAGCACGGTTTCACCCGGAGCGGGGATGTGCGAGGCGCGCACGACAAAGTCCAGGTTGGCTGAACCGGCAACAAGAATCATGGTCAAACCAATTTCACTGAGTGAGATGAGGTGATTCGAAAGCGTGGCAGAGCAGTCATAATCTGCTTATTTGGGTAGTGCAAATAGCTGCCGTATCGAATGGTACCTCTTGTATTTGTCAAAGTTGTGGGATTTACGGACGTTGAAAGACACGCCCTCAACACGGTATTTCGCCTGTCACGAGAGCGCAAGGTGTCGTATACCCTGTGGACACCGGAGGCTGCGTTGGCACCGCACCTGGGTCTGATCGACTGCGACAGTTACGAGGCTCGGCTTGAACTGGCATCCCCTGGTCACAATGCCAACTTGAAACTGATTTGCGTCGGTACAGGTGCACCGGAAAACGCATGGCGGATATTTGGCCGGCCCCTGGATTGGGCTGCCGTGGTACAGGCGATGGACGATCTGTTCATGATGCCGCCCTCGCAGGCCCAGGAATTGTTGAATACCGATGTTGGCCACATGGATTTCCTGCCACCTGGCGTGAAGGTGTCCCTGCTGGTTGACGCTTCACGCGATCAGCGCATGTACCTGCGCGCCAGACTGGCGCTGGCGGGGCTCTATGAGGTGGAAGAAGTTGATACCGGTGCGCTTGCTCTGGACATGGCGCGGCGGCGCCACTACGACCTGGTGATCGTCAGTCTGGACATGCCCGACATGGATGGCTGGAAGCTGGTCGAGAAGCTGGTTGGCATGGAGCCGGTGATTGGCCGTGTGGTGCTGAGCACCGGTGATACCTCGTGGCATATGCAGGAACGCGCCGAGCAGGCCGGTTGCTTTGCGGTGCTGGAGCGCCCGTTTGACCCTGGCCAGATCATTCAGTTGCTGCAAAAAGTGTAGCTGATCACGCCTGCAGCAAGCGGGCCAGGCGGCTCTCAATGGGCAGGGGTTCGGCATGCAGACGGGCTGCCAGCAACTCGGCACACAGCATGCTCAGACTGAGCCCCCGTGAACCCATGGCGGCGCTGACCCACAGGCTGGCTGACCCGTCGCCCTGAACTGCATCGACTACCGGCAGGCGGTCGGATGTGGCACAGCGCACTCCCGACCAGGCCTGAATTTCTTCGCCTGCGAATTGTTGCTTCAGGTGTGCCGCAGCACGGGGTAGCAAGGCTTCGAGTTTTCGAAGATTTTCCAGATGCCGGGCTTGATGCGATGCCCTCTGCTGGTTTGAAGAATCCAGTTGTTCGTAGGTAGCCCCCGCGAACCACGCCAGTCCATCCTTCACCGGCACCGCCGGAATGAAGCTCCCTGACCCATTGACCGGTGTCTCGGGAAACACCGCGTTGTCACCGCTGTGGTGCAGCGCCCATGACACCTGGCCGGCAAGCTCGCGCGCCGAATCGAGCCGGCCCGCGGGCCTGTCAATGGAAATCTGTTGTGCATGGCGCAGCAGAGTGAGCGATCCACCCGCAGCCGCCACGACCACCAGCGGTGCTGTGGCCAACGCCCGCCCGGAATCGTCTGACACCGCCCAGCCTTGTGGCGTGCGGGCGAGGTGGTTTACCCGCGTCCTGGGCACAAGGCGCACACCGGGTTCATCAAGCCAGGTCTGTACCAGACGGGCCGGTTTTATCCAGGCGCCGTGTGCGTGCCACAGGGCTTTGTCAGGCCCGGAAAAGTCCGCTGAGATGCTTTCATGTACCGCTGTGCGGGACCATTCTTCTCCAGCCAATGGCCAGTTGGCAGGCAGACCCAGCGCACCATCGAGCCGACGCTCCAGTGTGCCGCGCTCTTCAAAATCCTGTCCCGGCGTCAACGCCGTACGAGCTTGCTCCAGCGTCAGTCGCAAACCGGCGCGCGACAGACGGGAGCGCGGGCTGTTGTCGGGCGAGTTGTGGGGCACGGCGAGCCCGGCGGGCAAACCGGAAGCCCCGGCGGCCGGTGCGTCGGCGGCGTCCAGCACCTGCACCTCCCAGCCACGTCGTGCCAGCGAAGCCGCGACGCTGGCGCCGGCCAGTCCGGCCCCAATCACCACGCAGCGGCTGGGCGAAACGGCCACCGGATGCGCGCCGGGACGGCCCCCACGGCTGTTGCTGAGGTTCCACCCGGGATTGAAATGCCCTTGAAAAGGAGCCACCGGGGTGTGGAACTCAAAGCCCAGCCGGACAAGGTCATTGCGCAGGCGGTCGTTGGCATCGTGCAGGAGGATCAGCTCCGTGCCGCGGCGACAGCATCGCACCACGGCCTTCAGAGCCCAATGGGCAGGTTCGGATGACGGGAAAGAGCGGGGGGCAGTTGACGCCGCCAGTGGCCCGAGAAAAACCGCGTCTGCGGTGAAATGCTGCTCCCGCAGCATGGTCTTGAGCCCGCCGATACACATGGTCAGCAGCACATGGCCTGCGCTCAGATGAATGCGATGAAACCCGGGCAGAAACCCGAACCACTGGCGATTGAGCGTCGCAGCATGGGGCCGCAGCTGCGAAAAGGCGTCGATCAAGCGTCGCAGCGATTCCGGGTTCGGGGCCTGCTCGCAAATGGCCACGTAATGCAGCATGCGCGGCCGTTGGGGGTCACATTGCCACGCCTGCCAGGTGGACAGAAAATTTGTGCCGTCACCAAAAGTGGTGTCCAGCACACACCAGGCAGGCAGGCTCTGCCATCTCTGACGAAAGGCTGAGCAGGTAGTTGCTGGCACGTTAGCCGGGATGCCAGACCTGGGGGCCGGGTCAGGCAGCAGGCGGTACGTAGCCCTGCGCCGCGTCGGCACCATCGCCAAAAAAGTGGTTCTCCATCTGGCGGGCGAGATACTGGCGGGCGCGTGCGTCGGCCAGGTTCAGCCGGTTTTCGTTGACCAGCATGGTCTGGTGCTTGAGCCAGGCCGCCCACGCTTCCTTGCTGACACTTTCCCAGATGCGTTTACCCAGTTCACCGGGATAGGGTGGAAAGTCCAGAGCTTGGGCTTCTTTACCGAGTTTGATGCAGTTGACGGTGCGTGCCATGAATTACCTTTGAGTGGGAATGTTTTGTTGGTGAAAACCTAAGCCTGAATCTTATTCGGTTTGCAAATGCCCGACGATGCCGGGAACTTCAAAGGCACAATGGGCACCAACCTGGCATCCGCCGCAAGGGCGGGCTTGATGAAGGACTTTTATTTTGAATGTCGTGATGGATTGGTTTGACAACGCGCCGCGGCGTGTGATGGCGGTGCTGTGTCTGGCTTGCGTGGCCTTGCTGGCATTCGGCATGTATTTGCAGCATGTGGTGGGGCTGGAGCCCTGTCCGATGTGCATCGTGCAACGGTATGCTCTTGTTTTGATAGCTATCTGCGCAGGTTTGACGAGCGCCGGCACTCGAAAAAGCGTGCAAATGACAGGCTCTATCGTGCTGGTGCTGCTGGCCTGTGCGGGCGCCTTTGTAGCGGCCCGCCAGAGCTGGCTGCAGTGGTATCCGCCCGAGGTGGTGTCTTGTGGACGTGATCTTTACGGGATGATTGAGACTTTTCCCCTCAAACGCGCGCTGCCGATGATCTTTCGCGGTGGCGGCGATTGCACCCGGGTGGACTGGACGTTTCTGGGCCTGTCTATTGCCAACTGGTCGTTCCTGTGGTTTGGCGTAATGGCTTTGGTGGGTGCCGTGCTGGTCTGGCGCCAGGCACGTTATCGCTGACGACGCAGCGCGGTGACGCGACGTTAGCCGATTCTCTTAACGAGCACCTGGCTTTTGCGGTCCCAGTTGTACAGGCGCCTTCTGGCCTCGGGCAGGCGGTCCGGGTCGGCCTGCACAAAACCCCGTTTCAAAAACCAGTGCATGGTGCGGGTGGTCAGCACAAAAATGCTGTCCAGCCCCATGGCCTTGGCGCGCTGCTCCACCCGTTTGAGCACGCGCTCGCCATCACCCTGGCCCTGGGACTCGGGTGATACGGTGAGTGCCGCCATCTCACCGGTTTTGGACTCGGGGTAGGGGTACAGCGCGGCGCAGGCGAAGATGACGCCGTCGTGCTCCAGGATGGTGTAGTTCGCCACGTCGCGTTCGATCTCGGTGCGGCTGCGCTTGACCAGTGTGCCGTCTTTCTCGAACGGCTCGATCAGTTGCAGGATGCCGCCGACATCGTCCACAGAGGCTTCACGCAGGCTCTCCAGCTTTTCGTCCACCACCATGGTGCCAATGCCGTCGTGCACATACACCTCCAGCAAAATGGCACCGTCCACGTTGAACGGAATGATGTGGCTTCTTTCAACACCCGCCTTGCAGGCCTTTACGCAGTGCTGCAGGTAAAAAGCGGTGTCGGTGGGTACCAAAGCAGAGGGTAGTTTGGCCAGCAAACCTTCGGCAGTAGCCAGCGGCAGCTCGGTATCAATGGGGTTGTCTTCACTGACCGGTTGCAGGGCGTTCATGCCGATACCGGATATTTCGGTGAGGAAAATCAGCTTGTCGGCCTGCAACGCACCGGCAACCGAAGTAGCCACTTCTTCCATGGTGAGGTTGAAGGCCTCGCCCGTGGGTGAAAAGCCAAACGGCGACAGCAGCACCATCGCACCCATGTCCAGCGTGCGGGTGATGCCCGCCACGTCCACCTTGCGCACCAGCCCGGAGTGCTGAAAGTCAATGCCGTCGACAATACCCACGGGCCGGGCGGTGATGAAGTTGCCGGAGATCACGCGCACCGTTGAATCGGCCATCGGCGTGTTGGGCAGCCCTTGACTGAAGGCGGCCTCGATCTCGTAGCGCAGTTGCCCGGCGGCCTCCTGCGCGCAGTCCAGCGCCACTTCGTCAGTGATGCGGATGCCGTGCGAGTATTTGGGAGTGTGGCCCTTGGCCTTGAGCTGCTCGTTCACCTGCGGTCGAAAACCGTGCACCAGCACAATCTTCACGCCCATGCTCTGAATCATCGCCAGGTCTTGCGCCAGATGGTGCAGCTTTCCCGCTGCAATGGCTTCGCCCGCAATGCCCACCACAAAGGTCTGGTTGCGAAATTTGTGGATGTACGGTGCGACCGAGCGGAACCACGGGACGAAGGTGAAATTAAAAACATTGCTCATGGCGGCGGTGCAGGCATGGAGGATAGGGGGCTAAGTTCGTAACTGTAGCGGAGAACTGTGGCAAATCCGTCCACCGAGCGGCCTTGCGTTTCAGTAGCTCACAGGGGGTTCAACCGTAAATCAGGGTGTCATTACCCGTTCTTTAACGCCACCAGCACGTGTTCTGCTGTTGCCGGTGCAGTTAATTTCAATGGGCCGGTTGCTCCCGGATTCCTGTAGGTCTGCGCCACCGCGTCCCGCAACGCCTCATACACACTGATGGCCAGCATGAAGGGTGGCTCCCCCACAGCCTTGCTGCCAAACACGTTGTCTTCGCGATTCGACTGCGGCCAGAGCTCCACCTTGAAGTGTGCCGGAATGTCGCCAGTCGCGGGAATCTTGTAGGTGCTGGGCGCGTGGGTGCTCAGGTAACCCTTGTCGTTCCAGACCAGCTGCTCGGTGGTGAGCCAGCCCATGCCCTGCACAAAGCCGCCTTCGATCTGGCCGATGTCGATGGCCGGGTTGATGCTGCGCCCCACGTCGTGCAGGATGTCCACTTTGAGCACGCGGCTCTCGCCGGTGAGGGTGTCGATGGCCACTTCGGTACAAGCCGCGCCGTAGGCAAAGTAATAAAACGGCCTGCCGGTGAGCGTGGCCTTGTCGTAGTGGATTTTGGGTGTGCGGTAAAAGCCGTCGCTCCAGAGCTGGATGCGGTTGGCATAGGCCGCTTTCACCACGTCGTTGAAGCTGCGCGTGACCGTGGGCGAGATGACGTGCCCGCCCTCAAAGCGGATCGCACCGGCGCCGCAACCGTCCAGCCCGCCCACAAAGGCGGCCAGGTTGTCGCGCACATGGCGGGCTGCAAACTGCGCGGCGCGGCCGTTCAGGTCGGTTCCGGCCGATGCCGCCGTGGCCGATGCATTGGGCACCTTGCTGGTGTCGCTGGCCGTGGCCAGCACGCGCTCAAACGGCACGCCCAGCTCATCGGCCACGATCTGGGCGACCTTGGTGTTCAGGCCCTGGCCCATCTCGGTGCCGCCGTGGTTTACCTGCACGCTGCCATCCGTGTACACATGCACCAGCGCGCCGGCCTGGTTGAACAGCGTGGCGGTGAAGGAAATGCCAAACTTGACGGGTGTCATGGCCAGCCCGCGCTTGATGACCGGGCTGCCGGAATTCCATGCCGAAATGGCCTTTCGCCTTTGTCGGTATTGCGTGGTCAGCTCCAGTTTTGATAGCAGAGGTTGCAAGATGTTGTCTTCCACCTTCATCTGGTAGTGGGTGGTGTTGCGTGTCTCCACGCCATACAAATTGCGCATGCGCACATCCAGCGGGTCCAGCCCCAGATGGCGGGCGATGTCGCTCATGATGGCCTCGATGATGATCACGCCCTGCGGCCCGCCAAAGCCGCGGTAGGCGGTGTGGCTTTGGGTGTTGAGCTTGCAGCGGTAGGACGCAATGTCCACGTCTTCCAGAAAGTAGGCGTTGTCGCTGTGGAACACTGCGCGGTCAGCCACCGGACCACTCAGGTCAGCGCTGAAGCCGCAGTTCGCGGCCATCATCAGTTTGAGGCCGCTCAACAATCCGGTGTCGTCAAACCCTACCGTGTACTCATAAGCAAACGGGTGGCGTTTGCCGGTGACCATGAAGTCATCGTCGCGATCCATCCGCAGCTTGACCGGGTGTTTGAGCTTGTGTGCGGCCAGCGCGGCCCACACGGCCATGTGTCCGGCCTGCGTCTCCTTGCCACCAAACCCACCGCCCATGCGTCGGCACTCCACGCGCACCGCGTGGTTGTCCAGCCCCAGCGCGTGGGATACCCAGTGCTGCACTTCGCCCGGGTGCTGCGTGCTGGAATACACCAGCCACTGGTTCTGCTCGCCAGGCACCACATAGGCCACCTGGCCTTCCAGATAAAAGTGCTCCTGCCCACCCACCTCCAGCGTGCCGCTCAGCGTGTGGGGCGCCCTGGCCAGCGCGGTGGTGGCGTCGCCGCGGGTGACAAACACGGGCGGCAAGACGTAGCTTTTGGCCGCCAGCGCGTCCTTGACACTCAGGATGGCGGGTAGCGTTTCGATGTTCAGTTTGACCTTGCGGGCAGCGCGGCGGGCCTGCATCACGGTGTCGGCCACCACCACGCCCACCACCTGGCCGATGTGCTGCACGGTATCAATGGCAAAGATGGGCTCGTCCCCGGTGAACGACGCCAGAATCGGGTCGCCCGGAATGTCGCGGGTCAACAGCACATCGCGAACGCCTGGCATGGCCAGCGCGGCGCTGGTGTCCACGCCCAGCAGCTTGCCATGCGCCACGGTGGACAAAACCGGTGCGGCGTACAGCGTGCCCTTGATCTCGGGGATGTCGTCTACATAAGTCGCCGCACCGGCCACCTGTGCACGGGCGCTTTCGTGGTGTTTGGAGTACCCCGCCGCGCTGGGCGACGCCTTGTCAGTTGGTAAAACTGGCAGTTTCTCAGGTGCGTTCATACCGGCTCTCCTTCCAGCGTGAAGGCTTCCAGATTGATCTGTTGCATGCCCTGGCTTTCCAGCCAGAAGCGCTGCAGCAGGTTGCCCAGCACCTCACTGCGGTAGGCTGATGAGGCTCGCATGTCGGAAATGGGCTGAAACTCGGCGCGCAACGTGTCGATGGCACGTTTCACCGTGGCCAGATTCCACGGCTGGCCCACCAGTGCCGCCTGGGTTTTGACCGCCCGCACGGGCGTAGCCGCCACACCGCCTACGCCGATGGATGCTGACATCACCTTTCCGCCGTCCAGATGGAGGTTCAGGGCCAGACAGACGGCTGAAATATCGTCATCAAACCGTTTGGAGATTTTGTACACCCGGGCCAGTTCGCCTGCCGTGGGTTTGGGCACTTTGATCCAGGCCAGCAGTTCATCCGCCGCCATCACGTTTTTGCGATAGCCGGTGTAAAGCTGTTCCAGCGGCATTTCTCGATGACCCATCTTCCCGCTTCTTTTGCTCATCAGCACCACGTTGGCTCCCAACGCAATCAGCATCG
This sequence comes from Pseudomonadota bacterium, assembly GCA_046050465.1. GTDB lineage: Bacteria > Pseudomonadota > Gammaproteobacteria > Burkholderiales > Burkholderiaceae_C > Egaibacter. Next base: position 41,156 of record JBJOPS010000023.1, read on the forward strand.
GCATCGAATCCCCAATCGGCGAGCCATTGGCCACATTGCCGCCCAGCGTGCCGGAGTTGCGCACCGGCAGGCCGGCAAACCGGTTGGCAAAGGTGCGCAACTGGGGGCGCTGGGCCACCAGCGCAGCAAACGCGTCGGTCAACGGCACGGCCGCGCCAATGGCCATGTGGTGCGGGTAGTCTTCCACCTGACGCAGCTCCTTCACCCGGGTGACGTCCAGCACTTGGCCGAACTGTATGTGCATTTTGGTCACCCACAGGCCCACGTCGGTGCAACCCGCCACCACTTGAGCATCCGGATGCGCAGACCGGGCGGCGAGCAGGGTGGACAGATTTCTGGGTGAAATATAAGCAAAATTGGCCTCCAGCCCTTGTTCAATATGCGTGAGTAGCTTCAATTTTTGTAGCAAACCGGATTCATCGACACGTACCGGAGGCAGCGAACCCATCTGCTGCGCCGCGTCCAGAATCGGCCGGTAGCCGGTGCAGCGGCACAGGTTGCCAGACAAATCTTCCTGCGCCAGTTCGCGGGTGATGGTCGTGCCCTGGCAGACATGGTTCTGATACATGCCAAACAGGCTCATCACAAAGCCGGGCGTGCAAAAACCGCATTGCGAGCCGTGGCACTGCACCATCGCCTCTTGCGCCGGGTGCAGGCGTGCGCCCCCACGCTCCGCCGCTGACGCGGGTCGCTGCCCCCCGTGGGGACTGCCCTCGCCTTGGGGCGGCCCGGCGGCGGGGCTGCCTTGATCGGCGATGTCTTCCACGGTCCACAGCGCCATGCCGTCGATGGAGTGCGCCATGCGGATGCAACTGTTGATGGCGCGGTAGTTCAGGTGGTCGCTGTCAGCCCCGCCTGCGGATGCGGGCGTCAGTTCTGCCAGTACCACGGTGCAGGCGCCGCAGTCGCCTTCGCCGCAGCCTTCCTTGGTTCCCGTGCAGGCCAGGTCTTCGCGCAGTACCTCCAGCAGGGTGCGGGTTGGCGGTACATTGGCCAACGAGACGATTTCCCCGCGCCGGATGAATTGAATGGTTTTGGTGTTCATGACAGTGTCCTTGTGCGCGAGGGTAAAACAGGAGGCAAGGTCTGTCCATACGCGCTAGCATATGGCCCGGAAGATGACCCGGATACAACCACAAATATGACCGGCCGCACAATAAGAAACGAATCCATGAGGAACGAATCCATGACGACCCCCCGACTTCACCTCTGCGGCATTACCAAACGCTACCCTTCGGTAGTGGCCAACAGCGAGGTGTCGTTGACCGTCATGCCGGGTGAAACCCACGCGGTGCTGGGTGAAAACGGGGCCGGTAAATCCACATTGATGAAGATTATCTACGGGGCGGTCAAGCCCGATGAAGGCAGTGTGATGTTCAACGGCCAGCCGGTGCACATTCGCAACCCGCAGGAAGCCCGTGCCATGGGCATCAGCATGGTGTTCCAGCATTTCAGCCTGTTTGACACCATCACTGTGGCTGAAAATGTCTGGCTGGGCCTGAGCAAAACGCTCACACTCGATGAAGTCACCCACAGCATCACCGCCAAGGCGCAGGAGTATGGCCTGGACATTGACCCGGCGCGCCCGGTTCATACGCTGAGTGTGGGCGAGATGCAGCGCGTGGAGATCATCCGGGCTTTGCTGACCAACCCCAAATTGCTGATTCTGGACGAGCCCACATCGGTGCTGACGCCACAGGCGGTGGACAAACTGTTTGTGGTGCTCAAGAAACTGGCGTCCGAGGGTTGCAGCATTTTGTACATCAGCCACAAGCTGCACGAAATCCGCGAGCTGTGCACGGCGTGCACGGTGCTGCGCGGTGGCAAGGTAACCGGCGTATGCAACCCGGGTGAAGAGTCCAACGCCTCGCTGTCCAAACTGATGATTGGCGCCGAGCCGCCGCAGCTAACGCACCGTGAGCAAAAGCCGGGCTTGCCAGTGCTCACGGTGAACCGGTTGAACTTGCCCAAGGAAGATCAGTTTGGCGTCGACCTCGATGGCATTTCCCTGCAGGTTCAGGCGGGTGAGGTTGTGGGTATCGCCGGGGTATCTGGCAATGGTCAGAAAGAGCTGCTTTACGCGTTGTCGGGCGAAGATGTCCGCTCACCTGTCGGGTCCGTGCGCATGGGTGAGGTGGATGCCTCCCGCCTGCATCCGGGCGACCGGCGCAAACTGGGCTTGCACTTTGTGCCGGAGGAGCGTCTGGGCCGTGGCGCGGTGCCGACACTGGGGCTGGCGCACAACCTGCTGCTGACCCGAAACAATGCCCTGTCAAAGTCTGGCTGGATCAGGGTCAAGGCGCTGCAGACGCAGGCGGCAGACATCATTCGCCGCTTTAACGTCAAGGCGGGTGGACCCAACTCCGTGGCGCGGTCGCTGTCCGGGGGCAATCTGCAGAAATTCATCGTGGGACGCGAAATCGACGCGAACCCGAAGTTGCTGATCGTCTCGCAGCCGACGTGGGGCGTGGACGTGGGTGCTGCCGCACAAATTCGGGGTGAAATTCTGGCGTTGCGGGACAAGGGTTGCGCCGTGCTTGTGGTGAGTGAAGAGATGGACGAACTGTTCGAGTTGAGTGACCGGCTCCACGTGATCGCGAAAGGGCGACTGTCGCCTTGCGTGCCGATTGGGGAGGCCACGATTGAGAGAATTGGTGAATGGATGAGTGGTCTGTGGCATGAAGACGCGCAAGCGCATCTGGCGAGCAAGTCAATGGAGACTACCCATGCTGAAGTTTGAAGCGCGTCCCCAGCCATCGAGCGCCTGGAGTTACGGCTCACCGCTGCTGGCGCTGGGCATAACGGTCATCATCGGCATCATCATGTTTCTGGCGCTGGGCAAAGACCCGATGCGCGGGCTGGAAATGTTTTTCTGGCAACCCATCCGCAACGGCTATGCGGTGGGCGAACTGCTGGTGAAGGCCACGCCGCTGCTGATCATTGCGCTGGGGCTGGCGGTGTGTTTCCGCTCCAATGTCTGGAACATCGGGGCTGAAGGGCAATACATCATCGGCGCCATATTCGCTGGCGGTGTGGCCTTGCTGGCAGACAAGACTACCGGTGGCTGGATTGTGGTGCCCGTCATGCTGGCCGGTGTGCTGGGTGGCATGGTCTGGGCGGGTATCACGGCGCTGCTGCGGGATCGGTTCAATGCGAATGAAATTCTGGTCAGCCTTATGCTGGTTTATGTGGCCGTGCAGGTGTTGAGTTATCTGGTGGGCGGGCCGTGGAAAGACCCGCAGGGGTTCAACTTCCCGCAAACCAAAACCTTTGAAGCGGCCACGCGCATTCCGCGCCTGTTTGAGGGCTCACGGGTGAGCATTGGTGTGGTGCTGGCCGTGTTGGGTGTGGTGGGCATGTGGATTTTCCTGTTTCGCACGCGGGCCGGGTTTGCGCTGCAAGTGGGGGGGCTGGCACCCGCCGCATCCCGATACGCGGGTTTCTCGTCCCGCAAGGCGCTGTGGACGGCCTTGATGATCTCCGGCGGTGCGGCAGGCCTGGCGGGCGCGCTGGAAGTGGCAGGCCCCATTGGCCAGCTCACGCCTTATGTGCCTGCTGGGTATGGTTTTGCCGCCATCATCGTGGCCTATGTGGGGCGCCTGCACCCCATCGGCATGGTGTTCTCGGCCATTTTGATGAGCATGTTCTACATCGGTGGCGAGATGGCGCAGTCGCGCCTGGGGCTTACCAAGTCGCTGACCGGGGTGTTCCAGGGGTTGTTGCTGTTCAGCCTGCTGGCGTGTGACACGCTGGTGAACTACCGGCTTAAATTCAAGGGAGGCAAGTAATGGAATCCTATGCATTGCTGCTGGCTGCCACGCTGAACGCAGGCACGGTTCTGGCGCTGGCCTCGCTCGGGTTACTGATCAACGAGAAGGTCGGCATCGTGAACCTTGGCGCCGAGGGCATGATGCTGTGCGCGGCCATTGCCGGGTTTGCTACCGTGGTTCACACGGGCAATGACTGGCTGGGTTTTACTGCGGGCATTGCAGTGGGCGCTGCGCTGGCCGCCATCTTTGGCGTGCTGGTGATCTGGCTCAACACCAACCAGTTTGCCACCGGGCTGGCGCTCACGCTGTTTGGCACGGGTTTCTCGGCCTTTGTCGGCACCTCGTTTGTGCAGGCCAAGATTTCGGACCGTGCCAGCTACGCCATTGCGGGGCTGTCAGACATTCCACTGGTTGGCCCCGCGCTGTTTCGGCACCACCCGCTGGTGTACCTGACGGTGGTTTTCGCGCTGGCCCTGATCTGGTTTTTGTACCGCACGCGCAGCGGTCTGGTGATGCGCAGCGTGGGCGAAAGCCCCGAGTCGGCCCATGCGCTGGGGTATCCGGTGCGCCGCATCCGCCTTGCAGCCGTGGTGATTGGCGGGGCGTTGTGTGGCGTGGCAGGTGCTTATATTTCGGTGATCTACACCCCCTTGTGGGTGGAGGGCATGGTGGCCGGCAAGGGCTGGATTGCGCTGGCCCTGACGACGTTTGCTACCTGGCGCCCGGCACGGGTGCTGCTGGGTGCCTATCTCTTTGGCGGCGTGACGATGCTGCAGTTTCACCTGCAGGGCGGCGGCGTGGATGTGCCCAGTCAGTTCCTGAGCATGCTGCCTTATGTGGCCACCATCGTCGTGCTGGCGCTGATTTCCCGCAACCCGCAGTGGATACGCATCAACATGCCGGCGTCGATTGGCAAGCCTTTTTACCCCGGATCCTGATTTTTCCGGTTCATAATTGACCCTTTTTAACCCTGCTTCAACCTTCTCCAAACAAGGAATTGACATGACTGATCTGCAAAAACGTTCGCTGCTTAAGCTCGCGGCATTCTCATCTGTGGCTGCCGCTGCGCTGGTGGGTTGCGGCAAGAAAGAAGAGGCTGCACCCGCCGCCACGGCTCCAGCTTCAGCCCCGGTGGCCGCCGCGCCTGCCAAGGCCGAGCCCCTGAAAATTGCCTTTGCTTATATTGGCCCGGTTGGTGACGGTGGCTGGACGTTTGCCCACGATAACGGTCGCAAGGCTGTCGAGAAGGAGTTTGGCGACAAGGTTGTGACCTCGTTCGTCGAAAACGTGCCCGAGTCTGCCGACGCCGAGCGCGTGATTCGCGACATGGCCGCCCAGGGCAACAAGCTGATTTTCGGCACCACATTCGGCTACATGGAGCCCATGCTCAAGGTGGCTGCCGACACCAAAGGCGTGATGCTGGAGCACGCCACCGGCTACAAGCAGGCCGAGAACATGCGCACCTATGACAGCCGCACCTACGAAGGCGCCTACATGGCGGGCGTGATTGCCGGCAAGATGACCAAGAGCAACACGCTGGGCGTGGTGGCCTCGGTGCCAATTCCTGAAGTTTTGCGCAACATCAACAGCTTCACGCTGGGTGCCCAGTCCAGCAATCCCAAGGTCAAGACCAAAGTGGTGTGGGTGAACGAGTGGTTCAACCCACCCAAAGAGACTGAAGCTGCTACTTCGCTGATTAACGGCGGCGCGGACGTGTTGTTCCAGAATACCGATTCACCGGCTGTTCTGAAAACTGCCCAGGAAAAAGGCAAACGCGCTTTCGGCTGGGACTCTGACATGACTGCCTATGGCCCCAAAGCCCACCTGGCGTCTGCCGTGATCAACTGGGGTCCGTACTACATCAAGGCCACCAAAGACGCGCTGGACGGCACCTGGAAGGGTGGCACGGGTTCATGGTGGGGTCATAAGGAAGGTGCAATTGACCTGGTGTCCGTTGCTGAAGACGTGCCTGCAGAAACCAAAGCCAGGATTGACGAAATCAAGGCTGGTTTGAAGGCGGGCACCTTCAGTATCTGGAAAGGCCCGATCGTGGGTCAGGATGGCAAGGAAATTCTGGCTAAAGACGCTGTGGCGGATGACAAATTCCTCGGTGGTGTGAACTTCTACGTCAAGGGCGTGGAAGGCAAGGTTCCCGGCGGCAAGTAAGCGGCCGGATTCATTCACGGGAAAGCCGCCTTCTGGCGGTTTTCTACTTCTGGAGGAAGTCATGATCATGCGGCCTATCTCCCTCGATCGTCTGCCCGATCTGCTGCGCCGCATGCCAAAAGCTGAACTGCATATGCACATCGAGGGTTCGCTGGAGCCCGAGTTGATTTTTGCACTGGCGCAGCGCAATGGCCTCACGTTGCCCTATGCCTCGGTTGAAGATTTGCGTCGAGCCTACGCTTTTACCAACCTGCAGAGTTTTCTGGATATCTATTACGCCGGGGCCAGTGTGTTGCTGCATGAGCAGGACTTTTACGACATGACCCACGCCTACCTTGCGCGGGCTGCTATCGACAATATAGTGCATGCAGAGTTGTTTTTTGACCCGCAAACCCATACGGCGCGTGGAGTGCCCATGGAAACGGTTGTCAATGGCCTGTACCGTGCCTGTATGGATGCGAAGACCGAGTTTGGCATCAGTGCCGCACTGATCATGTGTTTTGTGCGCCACCTGTCAGAGCAGGAAGCGTTTGAAACACTGGAACAGGCACTGCCCTATCGCGACAAGATCATTGGTGTGGGCCTTGACTCGGGCGAGGTGGGCAACCCGCCTGAAAACTTTGCGCGTGTGTTTGCACGCTGTCGCGAACTGGGGTTCCGTCTGGTGGCGCACGCTGGGGAAGAAGGCCCACCCGCCTACATCTGGAGCGCGCTGGACGTGCTGCGGGTGGAGCGCATTGACCACGGTGTGCAGGCTTTCAAAGACCCCGCGCTGATGCAGCGGCTGGTCAAGGACAAAGTGCCGCTCACGGTGTGCCCGCTATCGAACCTGAAACTGTGTGTGTTCCCCAAACTGGCCGATCACAACCTGGGACTGCTGCTGGACGCGGGTATCGTGGCTACTGTCAATTCGGATGACCCGGCCTACTTTGGCGGTTATCTGAACGAGAATTTCACACAGACCTTTGCTGCCACCGGTCTTACGGCGCAACACGCCTACACGCTGGCCCACAACAGTTTCGATGCCAGCTTCATCGATGCGAACGTCAGGCGAAATTACGTAGACCGGTTGAACGCGGCGTTCGAGGCGCCAATCTGACCGATTGCCGCCGCCAGCCCAGCTGGCATGCGCTTCAAAGGCGCGCGACAGTGCTTGGGATTAGGGGTTTCAGGCGCGTGCGGCAGGAACCCAGAGTTGCAGACGCGGCAGCATCAGGCGGTAAGGTGCCAGCAGCACGGCGGCCATCAGCCATTTCACGCCCAGGTCGCCAGCGGCAAGCATGCGCCAGTCCAGATCGGTCCCGGCAAACGCGAGGAAGAAGAACAGGCCGGTATCGATGACCGAGGCCACCAGCGAGCCAATGAACGGCGCCTTCCACCACGACAGGGTACGCAGGCGGTTGAAGGCCACGATGTCCAGCAGCTGCCCGATGATGAAGGCAATGCCTGACGCCACGGCGATGCGCCAGGGCGCCAGCGCCAGGGACGCAACCACGGCAATGGCAAAGCCAGCCCAGGCCACGCGGCGCGCGGCGGTGGCACCGACGGCGCGGTTGGTCAGGTCGGTCACCAAAAAGGCGACCGGGAAGGTGAAGGCACCCCAGGTCAGCCAGTCGTTGATGGGGAATTGCACAAGATAATTGGACGAGGCAATGACAATCAGCATCGCCAGAATCGGGCGCCACAGCTGGGTCAGCCTGGGCGTCATGAGGGAGGTGGGGGTGGGCGTGTTCATGGCCAGCATTATCGCAGGTGGCACTTTTTTGCCTGCTGGACGTACGCTTTATGGAAATTATTCGCTTGCGCGTATTGGCTGGCCGCCAGGATTGAGTAAGCTGTGGCCAACATGAAAGCCTACCGATCATCCATCCTCCGATTCGCCCCTGACCGGGCGCCGAGCCACGCCGCCGTGCTGGAAGAAGACGGGCTGCTGGTGGTCGCACCCAACGCGGCAGGCGTGCAGGCAGTGAAGGCCGTGGGGCCGTACCATGCCCTGATTGGCCAGTTCCCCGGCATCACCGTGGAGCACCTGCCGGGGCGCATCATCGCGCCCGGTTTTGTGGACCTGCACATCCACTACCCGCAGACCGATGTGATCGGCTCACCCGCACCGGGTTTGCTGCCCTGGCTGGAAAACTACACATTTCCGGAGGAAAAACGCTTCTCGGCCCGCGAATACAGTGCACAAGCAGCTACTTTTTTTATAGCGGAATTGTTGCGCAACGGGGTGACAACGGCGCTCACCTTTGCCACCTCGCACCCTGAATCGGTCAATGCCCTGTTCGCGCAAGCGCAGGCGAACGGCATGCGCATGATCACCGGCAAATGCCTGCAAGACCGCCACTCGCCCGATGGCGTGCGCGATGAAACCGAACTAAGCCTGATCGACTCCGAGGCGCTTATCCAGCGCTGGCATGGCAAGGGCCGCCTGGGCTACGCCATCACCCCGCGTTTTGCACCCAGCTGCACCGATGCCCAGCTGCGCGGCGCGGGCGAGCTGGCCACCAAATACCCGAGCGTGTGGATTCAGTCGCATGTGGCCGAAAACAGGGACGAAATCGCCTGGGCACGTGAGCTGTTCCCCAACTCACGCAGTTATCTCGCCACCTACGCCGACTTTGACCTGATGCGTGACCGCGCCATCTACGCCCATTGCATCCACTTCGACGACGACGACCGTGCCCTGATGCGCGAAACCGGCGCGGCAGCGGCCGTCAGCCCCACCAGCAACCTGTTTCTGGGCAGTGGTTTTTTTGACTATGAGGGCGCAGACCGCGTGGGTTACCGCTACGGCCTGGCCAGCGACGTGGGCGGCGGCACCTCGTTCAGCCCGTTTCACACCATGCTGGCGGCATATTACGTGGGCCGCGAGGGCCAGACCAAGCCGGGCCTGTCTTTGAGTCCGCAACATTTGTGGTGGCAGCACACGGCCGGTGCCGCCAGCGCGCTGCGGCTGGACGGTGTGATCGGCAACCTGCAACCCGGCTGCGAGGCGGACTTCGTGGTGCTGAACCCGCAGGCAACCCCGCTGCTGGCGCGCAAAACCGCGCGGGCGGCCAATCTGGACGAACTGCTGTTTGCCATGATCGTGCTGGGGGACGACCGGCTGATCGAAAAAGCCGTTATTTCAGGTCGAAATTGACCTCTATCCCTTACCGAATATGCGTAATTAGCTATTAAAAGTATAGCAAACGCCGTGAGCGAGGCTTCACACGCAATGGCTTGCCTACAATCCTCCGCATTCCGGAGATTTATCAGATGAGCATCAAAAGCGACAAATGGATACGCCGCATGGCCGAGACCACCGGCATGATCGAGCCGTTCGAGCCCGGCCAGATTCGCCAGGCCGACGGCAAAAAAATCATCTCTTATGGCACCAGCAGCTACGGCTACGACATCCGCTGCGCGCCCGAATTCAAGGTGTTCACCAACATCCACAGCACCGTGGTGGACCCGAAGAACTTTGACGAAAAAAGCTTCGTCGATTTCCATGATGAGGTGTGCATCATCCCGCCCAACAGTTTTGCACTGGCGCGCACTGTGGAGTACTTCCGCATTCCGCGCAACGTGCTCACCATCTGCCTGGGCAAAAGCACCTACGCACGCTGCGGCATCATCGTCAACGTGACGCCGTTTGAGCCCGAGTGGGAAGGCTATGTGACGCTGGAGTTCTCCAATACCACGCCGCTGCCCGCCAAAATCTACGCGGGCGAGGGCTGCGCCCAGGTGCTATTCTTCGAGAGCGACAAGGACGATGTGTGTGAGACCAGCTACAAAGACCGCGGTGGCAAATACCAGGGGCAGGTTGGGGTGACGTTGCCGAAGGCTTGAAAGACGCTCCGTGGTGAGTTGGGAGGTCGTGTTTGCCGAGCAGGCTCTCATGCGTGGTTCATGCGGGCCTGCTGCTCGGCCGCCTCACTCATAGTGCGTCCACATACGCAAGACCCGAACAGCTCTCTCTTTGGCGAAAATCTCATACACCATTCGGTGCTGAATATTGATGCGGCGCGAGTAAGCGCCGGTCAGGTCTCCGACCAACTCCTCGTACGGTGGCGGGTTTTGAAGAGGATTGGCGGCAATCACTGCGAGCAATTCTTGCGCCTTGGGCTTGAGCCCGCTGGCTGCCAACTTCTGTGCATCTTTGAGAGCCTGCTTGGCAAACACAACCTCCCAACTCACCACTTGAGTGCCTTCGCACTTTTTGCCAACGGTTGCGCCATACCTGCCTTGATGGACTCGCGCATGCCTGGCACTGCGAGCAGGTACAACGTCTCTTGAATTGCATTCCAGTCTTCAGCCGACAGCAAAACAGCACTTGAGCGCTTTCCGGAAATGATGATCGGTTCATGAGACGCTGCCGCCTCATCAATGATTCGGTATAAATTTGAGCGAGCTTCGCTGGCGGTAAGTGCATGCATATTGTTTCCCTTTGGAGATGCATTCAATGGTACGTAATACCGTACGTATTGTCAACGACTCAATGCAACGCAACAGCGGGGCTAACGTCCGGGGCTAATGTCCGGGGTGATGCACTACTGGGAAAACCCGACTCCATCAGAGCGGATGTTTACGAATACTTCCTTGGCATGTGTAGTGGCCTTCGGATTTCCTGTGGCAAACTCGCCCGCTCGAATTTCAACAACCATGAAAATCCGCACCACTTTGGTGCAAAACCAATGCAAAGCATCATTCACCAACTGGCAGCAGAAATCAGGGTTCGAGAGGATCAGGTCAAAACGGCGGTGGAATTGCTCGACGGGGGCGCCACGGTGCCGTTCATCGCGCGCTACCGCAAAGAGGCCACCGGCGGCCTGGACGACATCCAGCTGCGCGAGATGGAGTTGCGCCTGGGCTACCTGCGCGAGCTGGCCGAGCGGCGCATCACCGTGATGAAGGCCATCGACGAGCAGGGCAAGCTGACCGACGCACTGCGCGCCGCCATTGCCGCCACCGCCACCAAGCAGGAGCTGGAAGACCTGTATTTGCCGTTCAAGCTCAAGCGCCGCACCAAGGGCCAGCTGGCGCGCGAGGCCGGGCTGGAGCCGCTGGCCGACAAGCTGTTTGCCAACCCCGTGCTGAACCCGTTTGATGAGGCGCAGGCCTTTGTGATTGCGCTCAAACCGGTGGTGGAGGGCCAGAACACTGCTGATGGCAAGCAGCCCGATTTCTCCACCGTGGCCGCCGTGCTGGACGGCGTGCGCGACCTGTTGAGTGAACGCTGGGCGGAAGACGCAGGCCTGGTGCAGCGTCTGCGCGAATGGCTGTGGACCGAGGGGCTGCTACAGTCCAAACTGATGGCGGGCAAGGACGAAAACCACCCCGACGTGGCCAAGTTTCGTGATTATTTTGAATACGATGAGCCGATTGGTCGCGTGCCGTCGCACCGCGCACTGGCGGTGTTTCGTGGCCGTGGGCTGGAGATTCTGGATGCCAAGCTGGTGTTGCCGGAGCCTGAAACCGTGCCAAATAGGGAAAATAGGGAAAATAAGGCATCAAATGTGCCTCCAGCCCTTGTATCCATTGGGCAGGAAGCTATTAAAACAGGAGCAAATGCTCTGCCAGCGGCGAAAGCCGGGCAAACCGTCTCACTGGCCGAGGCCCGCATCGCCCTGCATCTGGGTTGGAGCCATTTGGGCCGGGCCAGCGACGATTTGATCAAAAAATGTGTCGCCTGGACCTGGCGCGTGAAGCTCAGCCTGTCCACCGAGCGCGACCTGTTTACACGGCTGCGTGAAGACGCCGAAAAGGTGGCGATCAAGGTGTTTGCCGACAACCTGCGCGACCTGCTGCTGGCTGCACCAGCCGGCCCGCGCGTGACCATGGGGCTGGACCCCGGCATTCGAACCGGCGTGAAAGTGGCCGTGGTGGATGCCACCGGCAAGCTGGTGGAAACGGCTACCGTGTTCCCGCACGAGCCGCGCAAGGACTGGGAAGGCTCGCTGCATACGCTGGGCAAGCTGTGCGAGAAACACGGCGTCAATTTGATCGCCATTGGCAACGGTACGGCCAGTCGCGAGACGGACAAGCTGGCGTCAGATTTGATCAAATTAATGGCAAAAGTTTCGGAGAGGGCGGTTGAAAAAGTCGTCGTCAGCGAAGCCGGGGCCTCGGTTTACAGCGCCAGTGAGTTCGCCTCTCAAGAAATGCCGGATGTGGACGTGAGCCTGCGCGGCGCGGCCAGCATCGCCCGTCGCCTGCAGGACCCGCTGGCCGAGCTGGTGAAGATCGACCCCAAATCCATCGGTGTGGGCCAGTACCAGCATGACGTGAACCAGAGCGAGCTGGCCCGCAGCCTGGAGACCGTGGTGGAAGACTGTGTGAACTCCGTGGGTGTGGATCTGAACACCGCCAGCGTGCCGCTGCTCAGCCGTGTGTCGGGCCTGAGTGGCAGCGTGGCCAAGGCGGTGGTGCGCTGGCGCGAGGCCAATGGCGCGTTCAAGGACCGCCAGCAGCTGATGCAGGTAACCGGGCTGGGCGCCAAAACCTTCGAGCAGGCGGCGGGTTTCCTGCGCATTCGCGGTGGCGACAACCCGCTGGACATGACCGGTGTGCACCCCGAAACCTACTCGGTGGTGGAAAACATCATCGGCCACGCCCGCACGCCCGTGGGCGAAATCATGGGCCGGGCCGACATGCTCAAAACGCTGAAACCCGAGCTGTTTGCCAATGAGAAGTTTGGCGTCATCACCGTCAAGGACATCATCACCGAGCTGGAAAAGCCGGGCCGCGACCCGCGCCCGGACTTCAAGGTGGCGCGTTTCAACGACGGCGTGGAAGACATCAAGGACCTGAAGGAGGGCATGGTGCTGGAGGGCACGGTGAGCAACGTGGCGGCTTTTGGCGCGTTCATCGACCTGGGCGTGCACCAGGACGGGCTGGTTCACGTCAGCCAGCTCAGCCACAAGTTTGTGACCGATGCCCGGGAAGTGGTGAAAACCGGCGATATCGTGAAGGTGCAGGTGGTGGAGGTGGACGTGAGTCGCAAGCGCATTGCGCTGACGATGAAGCTCGGAAATGGTGTGCCCAGGGGCACGGCCCCCGCGCGGCGCGACGGTGCGGACCGGTCGGCGGGGGACAATCGCTACCAGGCAGCGCCGCAAGGCCAGCGTGGGCGGACGGGGAATGACGGTGGTTCGATGGGTTCATCGGCCATGGCGTCGGCGTTTGCGAAGCTGAAGCGTTGAATTGACAACAGAGGGTGAGGTTTTTAAGAAAAACGTGACTTATTCACGGGTAATTGTGGCCCCAAGCCCTCCATTAGTCCGAACAGACTATTGGTTGTGTTGTCCGGATGCAAGAAGATCTGCCCCATACGGCACGTAACATTTTTTTACATCTGACCCGGGGATTGAACATGAGTCTAAGAACCTTGATTTTGACGGCATTCACGACGCTGTCACCAGCCACGGGCCCCCCGTTTGCATCGAATTTGCTCGACATAAAGCTTCCCGGTGAGCACATGGCTATTGGTGCTCATGTCTCTGGTGGAGCTATTTCAACAAGGGGCCTTGAGGTCAACCTGGCAAATGGCAGGGATCATGGCAACGCTGGTCGATCAGCTCCCGCAAGCTCACTGGCTTCTTCAGGATCGCATAGCCAGATAACAGGTGATCATGGCGATGTAGCCGGGGCGCCGGGGGTGGGTACCTCTTCTGGCGCACATGCGGGACGAGCGCCCGTACAAATGGTGTCTGCTGACGTTGCGGATAGTTTCGCTGGCACAGGCGCAGCGCCTTACGGAAACAGTTTTGAACGCGGGGCGCAGGCGTCTTCAATCGCAGGTGGATCACATTTTGAAACAGGCCAAGCCGGGTTGCCTGCAGGTAGCCAGTCACGGGGCAATGGTATTGGGGGTGGAGCGCCATCTTTTGCCGGAAATGGAACTGGATCCGGTGGGGCAATTGATGGCGCCACAACAGGCGTTGTGGTTGCGGTTTCAGCAGTACCTGAGCCTGAGACCTACGCGCTGATGTTGGCTGGTTTGGGGCTGATGGGGTCCATTGTGCAGCGCCGCAAAAATAAACCGCAAGCAGACTGAGCAAGCTCCAATTGATGCATCAACCCCGCTTAGGCGGGGTTTTTTTTGGTCTGTCCTGCAGGCAATTCGCTAAAGTCCGGCCTGCATTTGTCGATATGGAAGCAAGACGCCCGAAAAGTACGCCAGCCACAACCAAGACGGAAGCTTACTCATGGACATGAACGCACTGCTGGCGCGGCAAATTGCTTTGCCCAGCATTCCCAAAGTAGCCGCCATGCTGCTCGGTGAAATCAAGCTGGACAAACCCGATCTGAGCAAGATCAACCAGGTGATCAAGACCGATCCGGCGTTGACCATACGGGTGCTGCAATTGGCCAACTCTGGCTATTTCAAAATGTCAGGCAAGGTAAATAGCGTGTCTGAAGCGCTGGCGCTGCTTAAACTGCAACACGTTTACGTCATGGCTCAAGATGCTGCCGTATGCAGCTCCATCAAAACCGTCCCCGGCATGCCGTTGCATCAATTCTGGAAGTACAGCCTGAATGTGGCCAAGCTGGCGCGCTCGCTGGCCGGTGTGGTGCAGCAAAACCAGTCCGCCGCCTTTACCTGCGGGCTGATTCACTGCATTGGCGAACTGGCTATTCACCAAGGTATTCCGGAAATAGCCGCACGTCTGGACAAAGACTGTGGTCCGCAGAGCCTCAAGCGAGCCAAGGTGGAGCGGCGCGTCCTGGGCTACTGCTATGCCCAGGTCGGGGCGGGTCTGGCGCGCAAGTGGCACTTCCCCCAGGCCATGGTGGATGCCCTGGAACACCAATACGCCCCGTTTGACAACACCGTGTATGAGCCGCTAGCTGGCGTGATTCATCTGGCTGCTTGGCGTGTGCGCGCCAAAGAAGCGCAGATGAACTCCCGACAACTGGCTGTCAGTTTCCCCGGGGCCGTGGGCTTGGTGCTCGGGTTGGATATTGACATGGTACTGCAGCAAGACCCCATTGACTGGTCTGCGCGAACGTCTGGGAAGGCACTGGCTGCATAATAGCTGCATACATGCGATCAAGAATATGGACACAGATGCCCGTGAACATTCAAGCCACCTGCAATCAGTGGTCAGATGTTTACGACGCAGACCGCGACGTGACACGTGATCTGGATCACGCGATGATGCGGCAAACGTTTCGGAGTCTGACGAAACAGGGTTTGCATTGGAGCAACTGCGTGCGTGGTGGCATGCGAATGATGATCGGTAAAAGCAGTCACGGCTGGTGTCGTTCATGTTGCGCAAACGGTGAGCCAGACCGCAGGCCTGACGATGAATCCCGCGTTACTCGTTGATCCGGTTGATCACCTTCTAAAGCTGCTGAAAACCACTTCACGGCGAATTGTCTTGGGCCTGGTGGGGTTGCCTGGTTCGGGAAAAAGCACCACTGCTGCGCGTCTGGCAGGGGAAGTAAATGCGAGAGCAGGCATGGGCACAATGGTGGCCTTGGGCATGGACGGGTTTCACCTGACGCGGGAAGCGCTGGATCAATTTGCCGATCCTGCCGCCGCCTTGAGGCGGCGCGGCTCTCCGTGGACGTTTGATCCGGCCGCACTGGCCGCCCGACTAAAGGTCCTGCAGGAAGTTTCCCCCGGAACTGACAAACCACCTGTCATGTGGCCGGCTTTTGAGCATGGCGTGGGTGATCCGGTTGAAGACGCCTTGGCCATTACCCCCATGATCCGGCTGGTATTGCTGGAGGGTTTGTACTTGTTGCACCGTGCGGATGGCTGGAATCTGGCTGGTTTACTGGATGAGTGTTGGTATCTGGATGTGCCGATGGACGTAGCAATGCAACGCCTGACTGCCCGTCACAGAGCCACGTGGAACCTGACCCAGGCTGAGGCGCAGGCACGCATTGCGGTCAATGACCGGCTCAATGCCGACATCGTGTTGCACAGCCGTCAGAGAGCTGACTGGCTGGTGGCCGACTGGGCCGCCTAGCAGGTTGCTGATGAAGATGCGCACCAGGCAGACCTTCCTTCGTAATTTTGGAGAAATTTCATGGCAAAAGCAGTCTTTATCAACCTACCCATCAGCAATCTGAAAGCTTCCATGGCGTTTTACACCGCTTTGGGCTTTGAAAACAAGCCGAAATTCACCGATGACAACGCCGCCTGCATGGTATGGAGCGAAGCTGTCTACGTGATGCTGCATTCCCACGGTTCATGGCGCAGGTTTACCCAACGTCCGATTCCACCATCTTCATCTAGCGAAGTGATGCTGGCTTTATCGGTCGAGGATGCCAAAGAAGTTGATCGGCTGAATGATATTGCCCAGGCAAACGGTGGTACTGCTGATATCAACCCCAGGCAAGACCTGGGCTTTATGTACAGCCGTGCTTTGACAGACCCTGATGGTCATATTTGGGAGCCGTTTTGGATGGACCAGGCGACGATAGAGGGCTAGTCAGCTCCCGAAATGACTGCCATCGAAGTTGACCTCAAAATAGCCGAAATCGGTTGCAAACGAGTCTAAACGCCCGGATTGCGAAATCAGTTACGGGGAAATTCCTCTTTCACAGTTTATTTTGCAGCCTCAAACGGCTTGCCACCCAGCTTGAAGCCGGCCTTGATGTTTTTTTTTGCAAACCAGCCCTGATTCATCTCCAGGACAAAGCGCACGGGCTTCCCGGAGCAATGCGAATCGGTTGTCTGCGGCTTCATGTCGGCCAGGTTGACGATGGTGCCGTCATCGGCCACGAAGGCGGCCGTCAGAGGCATGATGGTGTTTTTCATCCAGAAACACTGCACTGTGGGCTGCTCGAATACAAACAGCATGCCTTCGTGCTGCGGCATGTCTTTACGTGACATCAACCCGATCTGTCGCTGTTCGCCAGTGGTCGCCAGTTGAGCGTCAATCAGGTGCATGCCGGCTGACAGCCGGACGCGTGGCAGGTTGAGCTGGGGCGTGTCCTGGGCCTGCGCGGGCAGGGTATTTGCGAGCAGAAACAGTGAAACGGATCCGGATACGAGGCGGATATATTCGATAAAGGTCAAAAGTGGTTTCATGGCAAATTGTTGGACCTTCATGGTTCGTCGGCGCAAGAGCAAATGGAACGATTTGTGCCGTATTACAGGGCAAGACTCAATAATGCCACCTCGAAGAGATCATTACTAAAGATCTGCCACGTATGCATAATCAGCTACTATAACTGTAGCGGATAATAGATGCATGTTGCTTGACGTTTCTGAATCCCAGTTGGTCCTGGTAGATTACCAAACACGTTTGATGCCCCATATTTTCGAGAGTGAAGTGGTGCTGGCCAACGCTGCGCGGTTGGCAAAAGTTGCCAGACTGCTGGATGTACCAGTCTGGGGGACCGAAGAGAACCCCCCAAAACTGGGTAAAAACGTCCCTGAACTAGGTGAGTTGTGTCAGAGGGTTCTGATGAAAATGCACTTCAGTGCTGTGCAAGAGGGGCTTGGAGAATGGCTGCGTCCGCCCGTCAAAGCGCTGCAGGGAAACGCCCGAAGTTTGCCAAAACATTTGCAAAAATCTGCCAGTGACGAGTCACGCAACATGATCGTCATCGCCGGCTGCGAAACACACCTTTGTCTGATGCAAACTGCGCTTGACCTTCTGGAAGATGAGTTCGAGGTCTGGGTAGTAACTGATGCCTGTAGCTCGCGCACCGAGCGCAATCGCGATGCGGCTTTTGATCGGCTGGCCGGAGCGGGAGTCGGGCTCGTGACCACTGAAATGGTGGCGTTTGAGTGGCTGCGTACCGCGGAGCACCCCGCATTCAGGGACATTCTGGCTCTGATCAGGTAATTTGTCTTATTGGCGCAGACTATGTTGATGGCATGGGCACTTTAACCAACCTCAATCTCATTGAGTCAGGCGATGCTGACCTGCGACAGGATGCCAGAATTATTGGTCTGGTCGGCATGGTTCACCTGATCAGTCACTTTAGCCAGCTGCTGCTGGCACCGCTGTTTCCGTGGCTGAAGGAGGCACTCCACGCCACTTACGCCGAGTTGGGTTTTTTGATGACCATCTACTTTGTGGTGTCGTGCGTGGTGCAAATGGCATCGGGCTTTGTAGTGGACAAATTCGGGCCGCGTCCGGTTTTGTATGGTGGTCTGGCGCTGATTGCACTGGCGGCGTTTGGTTTTTCCATCAGTACCGGCTACTGGATGATGGCCGCGTTTTCCGTGGTGGCGGGCATTGGCAACGGGGTGTTTCACCCGGTGGATTACACGCTGCTCAACCGCAAGGTGAGTGCGCCGCGTCTGGGCCACGCCTATAGCGTGCACGGCATCACCGGCAGTCTGGGCTGGGCGCTGGCGCCCGCTTTTGTGGTGCCGATTGCGATGGCTTTCTCATGGCGTGTGGCACTGGCTTGTGCGGGTGTGCTGGTGTTGGTGGTGCTGGCCGTTGTGCTGTTGAACCGCGACACACTGCACCTGCCGGTGGTACAGGCCGAGAAAAGCAAAACCTCGGCGAAGGAAGATCACCCCTATGCTTTTCTGAATATTCCCGCGGTATGGATGTGTTTCATCTTCTTCCTGCTGTATGCCATTTCGCTCAGTGTGGTGCAGGCTTTTGCGCCAGAAGCGGCACGCCAGTTGCATGGTATGCCGCCGGGACTGGTGGCCACGTGTCTCACCATTTACATGGTTTGTGCGGCGGGCGGCATGGTGCTGGGCGGGTTTTTGGCATCGAACCCCGAGAGGTGTGAGCGTGTAGTGGGTATGGGTTTTGGCGCGGCAGCGTGCATTGCACTGGTGCTGGGTCTGGTGGATGTGTCGGGGTTGATGGTGCCGGTACTGTTCGGTCTGATGGGCTTTGCTGCAGGTACCGGCGGGCCATCGCGCGATCTGATTGTGAAACGATCCACGCCGCCCAATTCAACCGGGCGGGTGTATGGCATTGTTTATTCGGGGCTGGATATCGGGCAGGCCATTGCACCATTGGTGTTTGGCATGTTGATGGACCACCGCCAGTACGCCACGGTTTTCATCGCTCTGGCATGGGTGCAGGGCGTGTTGATTGCCAGCGCGTTCAATGTGAAGCGAGTTCGGCGCAAGGTACCGGCGCCGGCCTAGCCTGTTGCCAGCCTAGACGGCTGTGCGGTGCCGCGCGATGCAGGTGTCCAGCACCTCGTCGCCGGGGCGCTGCCACCAGTCCAGCTCCGAGAATATTTCCACTTCGGCAAAACCTTGGTACCCGGCTTGCTCCACCCAGCCGCGTATTTTCTTGAGATCCACCACGCCATCGCCCATCATGCCGCGGTCGTTTAGCAGGTCACGGGTGGGGGTGAGCCAGTCGCAGACGTGGTAAGCCAGTAAACGCTGTTTGCCGGCGCGTTCAATCTGCTGCTGCAGCTTGGGGTCCCACCACACGTGGTAAATGTCAAGGGCCACGCCCAGCGCGCCGCTTTTCTGCGGGTCCAGCGCGTCGCACACGTCCAGCGCGTGCTCCAGCGTGTTGATGCAGGCTCGCTCGGCGGCCTGCATGGGGTGCAGCGGCTCGATGGCCAGCGGCATGCCCACGGTGCGGGCATATTCCAGCGAGGCGGCGATGCCGTCAAACACCTCATTGCGTGCGCGGCCGATGTCGGTGTAAGCCGCCTTGCCGGACAATGCACCGGGCAGGGCGCCCACGACCAGCACCACACAAGGGGCATTCAGCGTTTTGGCTTCATCAATGGCCCGGCGGTTGTCTACCAGCGCAGCTTGCCGGCCGGCAGAATCTACAGCGGGGTAAAAGCCGCCACGGCAGTAGCCGGAGAGGCTAATGCCGGTGTCACGCAACTGTTTGGCTATTTTTTCGAGCCCAACGGCTGCCACCTGGTCTCGCCAGGGGCTGATGGCACGGATGCTGCGTGTTGCGCATGCTTCGATGATGTGGTCGAGAGGCCAGTTTTGACCGCTGCTCTTGCGCACTGTGGCGGTGTTGATGGACAGCCAGTGGTGGTCTTGGGAGAAATCGCGCATGGGATGAGTGGATTTTTATGCTTCAACGCCGTGCAGAGCCAGCAGCGTTTTCATGCGGTGAATGGCCAGATCAGGCTGCTCCAGCAGGTTGGCGGCATCGGCCAGGCGGAACAGCTCGGCCAGATGCACCAGCGAACGCGTGCTCTGCTGGCCGCCCACCATCGTGAAATGGCTCTGGTGCCCGTTGAGCCAGGCCATGAAGACCACGCCGGTTTTGTAGAAACGGGTGGGCGCGGCAAAGATGTGGCGCGACAGTGGCACGGTGGGGCCCAGGATGGCGTGGAATTTCTCGGTGTTGCCCTGCGCCAGTTCGCCCAAGGCGGCACTGGCTGCGGGGGCGATGGCGTCAAAAATGCCGAGCAGCGCGTCGCTCTTGCCATGGGTAGGCACTTTGCCGAAACCATCGCCTGCAATCAGTTCGGCGTAGTTGAAGTCGTCACCCGTGTACATGCGAACGCCCTGTCCGTCAGCCCCGCCGGTAGCGGGCAGGTGCCTGCGCATGGCGATTTCCTTGTCCTTGTCCAAGAGCGAAATCTTGATGCCATCCACCTTGTCGGGGTGCGCTGCGATGATGCCCAGCGCCGTGGTCATGGCGGCGTCCACATCTTTCGTACCCCAGTAACCTGCCAGCGCAGGATCAAACATGTCACCCAACCAGTGCAGCATAACGGACTGCTTCGCCTGGCTCAGGATGCGGTCATATACGCGTTCATAGTCCGCCGGGCTTTTGGCCACGCGTGCCAGCGCTCGACTGGCCATGACGATGAGTTTGCCACCGAGTTTCTCGATGGCTTCCATCTGCTCTTCATAGGCGCGGATCACCTGGTTCACGGTGGTGACGTTCTCCAGCACCAGGTGGTCGGTACCGCAGCCGGAGGCCACCAGCGCCGTGCCACCCTGGGCAGAGAAGTCTTTGGCAGCGTCCAGCGAGCGGCGGATCAGCTCCAGCGACGTGGGCCAGTCCAGCCCCATGCCGCGCTGCGCGGTGTCCATGCTTTCTGCCACGCCCAGGCCCAGCGACCACAGGTGGCGGCGGTACCCAATGGTGGCATCCCAATCCACAGCGCACTGCAGCCATGGGTCGATGGCGGCGCGCGGGTCGGCCACCACGTGGGCGGCGGAGTAGGCGATACGGTTGAACGCGGGCGCGTTGTGCGCGGGCTTCACGGGCGTGGCGCCGGTGAGCACGTAGGGGCTCAATTTGCCTGATGTATCAGGCAGCAACAGCGTGCGGGACATGAAAATCCTCCTTTTTTAAAGGCCAAATCGTGCCTTGGCCCTTATGGAATATGCGTGAGTAGCTATTAAACTTGTAGCGTTGGAACATCCACCCAGCGACGCTCTTTCCAGCTCTGCAGGGCGACTTCCACCAGTTGCACGCCTTTGGCGCCCTCGGGCAGCGTCCAGCGGTAAGGTTCGTTTTCCACCACGTGGCGGATGAAATGCTCCCACTGGATCTTGAAGCCGTTGTCGTACACCTGCGTGTCGGGCACGTCCTGCCATTGCCCGGTGAAGTTCATGGTCTGCTTCTCGTCCGGGTTCCAGACCGGGCGCGGCGTGTTCACGCGCGACTGGGCCTTGCAGGAACTCAGGCCGGCGACGGCCGAGCCGTGTGTGCCATCGACGTGGAAGGTGACCAGGTCTTCGCGGTTCACGCGTGTGGCCCACGACATGTTGAGCTGGGCGATCACCGGCTCGCCGTTGTGGCCGGTCAGCTCGGCGGTGGCGTAGGCTGCGTCGTCGGCGGTGCAGTCGTAAGGCTTGCCGGCTTCGTCCCAGCGCTGGGGAATGTGTGTGGTGCCTACGCACGAGACCGATTTCACCTCGCCAAACAGGTTGTCCAGCACGTAGCGCCAGTGGCACATCATGTCCAGAATCATGCCGCCGCCGTCTTGTGCGCGGTAGTTCCAGCTGGGGCGCTGGATCGGTTGCAGATCGCCTTCAAATACCCAGTAGCCAAACTCCAGCCGGACCGACAGCATGCGGCCAAAGAAGCCCGCACGGCGCAGCATGTCGAGCTTGCGCAGGCCTGGTAAAAACAGCTTGTCCTGCACCGCACCGTGCTTCAGGCCGGATTTTTCAGCCAGGCGTGCAATCTCCACGGCTTCGTTGAGGTTAGTGGCGATGGGTTTTTCGCAATAGACGTGTTTGCCGGCACGGATGGCTTTGGCCAGCAGAGTGGGGCGCATCTGCGTGGTGCCCGCATCGAAAAAGACGGTGTCGCTCTTGTTGGCCAGTGCAGCTTCAAGGTCAGTACCCCAGCGGGCGATGTTGTGGGCCTTGGCAAGGGCTTCCATCTTCTCGGCATTGCGCCCGATCAGGATGGGGTCGGGCATGACCTTGTCGCCGTTGGAGAGCGTTACACCGCCCTGTTTTCGAATGGCGACGATGGAGCGGATCAGGTGCTGGTTCATGCCCATGCGGCCGGTGACGCCGTGCATGATGATGCCAAGGGTTTGTGTGCTCATGGTGAATTCCTGTTGCGGCGGTTTGCATTTATCCGGCTTGGGTGGTCAGCACACTGACAATGCTGGACAGCCGATTCCGGTTGGCAGTGACCTGTTCTGGATGTGAAAAATCTCAGCGTGGCACTGCCATGGACAGACCATCAGTTGAAAATCCGTGGCAGCTTGCAGCTGGAAGGTGCACGTGCACGGTATCTCCGCGCTTGATCCGGCTTTGGCCCACGACCTGAACCACCAGTGATTGCTGGGCGCTTAGCGAGCCGTACAACACGGTGTTGCCACCCAGTTGTTCGGTCAGGGCAACTTGCATGGGCAAGCCATCGCTAGACAGTTCCACGTGTTCCGGGCGAATGCCCACACAAACTGGCGCACCGTCGGCTTGTCCGGCAGTTGTTGGTACGGTAACAGTTTCACCCCCGTTGAGTTTGACGGTAAGGCCAGAGGCGGTGTGGCCTGCGGCCACGCCATCCAGGAAATTCATCTTGGGGCTGCCAATGAAGCCCGCCACGAAGCGGTTGGCCGGGTGGTTGTACAACTCAAGTGGTGAACCAGCCTGCTCGATCACGCCGTCGCGCAGTACCACGATGCGGTCAGCCATGGTCATGGCCTCGACCTGATCATGCGTCACGTAGATCATGGTGGTGCCCAGATCAGCGTGCAGCTTGGACAACTCAACGCGCATCTGTACGCGCAACTCGGCATCCAGATTGGACAGGGGCTCGTCAAACAGGAATAGCTTGGGCTCCCGCACGATTGCGCGACCAATGGCTACACGCTGGCGCTGCCCACCCGACAGGGCCTTGGGTTTGCGTTGCAGGTAGGTGTCAATCTTCAGCATTTTTGCTGCATGCTGCACGCGCTGGTCAATAACGTCTTTTTTCTCGCCAGCGGTCTGCAAACCGAAGGCGAGGTTGTCGTAAACGCTCATGTGGGGGTACAGGGCGTAGGACTGAAACACCATCGCAATTTCACGCTTGGCTGGCGCCATTTCGTTCATGCGCACACCATCAATACAGAGCTCTCCGTCCGAGATTTCTTCAAGGCCGGCAATCATGCGCAGTAGCGTTGATTTCCCGCAACCGGAAGGACCAACGAAAACCACAAATTCACCGTTCTTGATGTCCAGATCAATGCCATGGACCACTTCCGTGGTGCCATAACGCTTGATGATGTTGCGCAGGGTCAGTTCAGCCATGATGAATTGCCTTGGGAAAGCCACCTTTTGCGGGCACCCAACTGTTGTATTTGGGGTGGTGTTTTGGGATCGGAAGCGTCACAGCAACGCCGGTTTCTCCCGAGTGGTAAATCGCGGTGATGAGCTCCAGCGAGGCGCGGGCATCGGCCAGCGTGACGGGTATCGGAGCGCCGCTAGTGATGGTGGCGTGCAGGCGAATGAACTGGCCTTCGAATGACTCCAGCGTCGGTTCAAAGTCTGCCAGCGCACTTTCCATGGCCGCGTGGATTTCAGGGGTTTTCCCCTTGAAATGCCATGGCTCTTTGCCCGGGCGATAAGGTTCAGGGCTGGCGCTCTCAACAGTCATATCGGAAAACACAAAACGCAGGCGGGACATTTCCTCGGCGGCACCCAGCGTTACGGACAGTGTGGCGATAGAGCCGTTTTCCATTTCCACTGCAATGGCGGCGCAGTCTTCCACCTCCACATCATTCACACGGGTTGCCAGCCGGGCATAGACATTTTTCACAGGACCCAATACATAGGAAAGGATGTCATGCGAATGCGACGCATGGGTCAGACAGCAACCACCCATTTCGGTAGCCCATTTGCCACGCCACTGGATGGCGTAGTAGTCGGCATCGCGGCGCCAGTGGGTTTCCATCGTGGTGACCAGTGCCTTGCTTGCGAAGCCCTTGGCTTGCAGATGTTTGAGTCGTTGCAGGCCATTACCGAAGCGGTATTGAAAAATAGGAAACAACGTACCCTTGGCAGACTTCTGCGCCGCAGCGATGGCGTCGGCGTCTTGCAGGGAACCCACCAGCGGCTTTTCGCAAATTACGTGCAAGCCTGCGGCCAGAACCTGCTCGATCAGTTCCCGGTGCGTGTTGGGTGGCGTGCAAATGTCGATGATATCGAGCTCATTACTTGCCAGCAATTCACTGAGCTGGGTGGTGTGTCGGGCTATGCCGAATTGCTCGGCAGCAGCTTTAGCCTTGGCAGCATCCAGATCGCAGACGGCCTTGACTTCAAAGTGATCAGGAATCTTTGCGTAAGACCCCAGATGGCCTTTGCCAACACCCAAACCCACAACGGCAACGCGCAGTTTGCGTGTCATTTCAAATCTCCCAAACGAACTGCCATGGCTTCTGCTTTCAAAGCGAGCTCCGTGGCCAGAAAACAATGTTGTTGCGACATGGCTGTCTCCGTGCGATTCAAAATGTCTCGTATGAGGCGTGGCCCATAGGGCAGCTCTTCGGATTGGCAGTCAATGTGCTGGAGGTTTTTGCCATCCACCAGGAACAGGTGATCGCCACCGGGGCGTCCACCGATATCAATGTATTTGCGCAACTCGATGTAGCCATCTGTCCCCAGAATGGTCAGGCGGCCGTCGCCCCAGGTGCCAAGCCCCTTTGGGGTGAACCAGTCCACCCGGATGAAGCCGGTGCCACCATTTCCACGCAAGAGTACCTCGCCGAAATCTTCCAGCTCGGGTGTTTCGGGATTGCCGAAGTTGCCTACGTGCGATGCCACGACCTCTGCACTGGTTGAACCCGTGAAATGCAGAAACTGGTCACACTGGTGCGCTGCAATGTCACACAGGATGCCACCGTAGCGCTTGCGCTGGAAGAACCAGTCGGGGCGGGGGTTGTTACGGAGTGCATGTGGGCCCAGGCCCACGGTCTGCACCACTTTGCCGATTGCGCCTGCCGCCACCAGTTGGCTGGCTTTTTCAGTCGCACGGTTCTCAAAACGTTCCGAAAAGCAGACGGAGAAGATGCGACCTGTCTCGCGCTGCACTTTACGCACTTCGGCCAGTTCGTCCAACGTGATCACGCCGGGCTTGTCAACCATGACGTCCTTGCCGTGGCGCATGACTTCGATTGCCGTTGCGGCCCTGACATCGGGAATGGTGGCACTAACCACCAGCTCAATGCCGTTGTCCTCCAGGATGGCGCGTTTGTCGGTAACGCGGCGCACCTGGGGGAATGCCTTGATGTAGTCCGCGACCAGGTCATCCTCTTCGGCAAAAACAGAGACCAGCTCGGCGCCAGCGTTCAGCATGGCGCGGGTCTGGCCGTAGATGTGATTGTGGTTTAACCCAATCGCTGCGAAGCGGATAGGGGCCCTGGAAGCAGCAGTCATCGTTTCATTCCTGAGTGGGCAACGCCTTCAATGATCAGGCGCTGGAAGAAGAGAAAGAAGAGAAAGATCGGCAAAATAGCCAGTACCGACATGGCAAACAGTTGCCCAAAAGCAGACTGCCCGGTTGAGTCCATGAAGGAACGCAACGCCAGTGGAACGGTGTAGTTCGATGCATCGTTCAGGTAAACCAGTGGACCCAGGAAATCGTTCCAGGTCCAGATGAACGAGAAGATGGCCGTGGTTGTCAGCACCGGCAGCGATAGCGGCATCATGATCTTCCAGTAGATGCGCCACGGGCTGCACCCGTCCAGCACGGCGGCTTCGTCCAGCTCGCGGGGGATGCCGCGAAAAAACTGCACCATCAGGAAAATGAAGAACGCATCGGCAGCCAGAAATTTGGGCACGATCAGCGGCAAAAAGGTGTCGATCCAGCCCAGATTGAGGAACAGCACATACTGTGGAATCAGCGTCACGTGATACGGCAGCATGAGTGTGCCCAGCATCACCACAAACCAGATGTGGCGCCCCCTGAATTCGAGGCGGGCAAAGGCGTAGGCGGTGATGGAGCAGGAAACAACGTTGCCGATGACAACCAGAATCGCAACGAAGATTGAATTTTTGAAAAAGATGGTGAAGCTTTGCTGGAGTGCATTCCAGCCCAGCGTGTAGTTGGCGAAATCAAACGACGGCGGGATGATCGACAAATCCGTGAAGATGATCGACTCAGGCTTGAATGATGAAGCGGCCATCCACAACAGCGGGTAAAGCATCAGGAACGAAGCCCCGATCAGCAAGCCGTGACGCAATACGGTCCCCATCACCAGGCTGAAAAAGCCTGGGCCTGTTTTTGTGTTTTTTGCCATGGTTGGGGCTTGACTAACGGGGGTCGTCTTCATAGTAAACCCAGTACTTGGACGTGAGGAAACTGATGCCGGTGAAGCAGCCAATGATGATCAGCAATATCCATGCGAGTGCAGAGGCGTATCCCATGCGGAAGTAGGAGAAGGCTTCCTGGTAGAGGTACAGCGTGTAAAAAAG
The DNA here is from genome assembly GCA_046050465.1 of Pseudomonadota bacterium. GTDB lineage: Bacteria > Pseudomonadota > Gammaproteobacteria > Burkholderiales > Burkholderiaceae_C > Egaibacter. The sequence continues at coordinate 67,874 of JBJOPS010000023.1, forward strand.
GGTTGAGTCGATAGGGCCACCGGTTCCACCAGACACCACGTATGCTGGTGTGAAAGCCTTGAAGCCCTCAATGATCTGCAGCACCATGTTGAAGAAAATGACGGGGGCCAGCATGGGCAGGGTAATCTTGTAGAACTTGCGGAAAGCACCCGCGCCGTCCATGGAGGCCGCCTCATACAGATCCTGTGGCACCTGGCGCAGTCCGGCCAGAAAAATGATCATGGGAGATCCGAATTGCCAGACCGCCAGCAGTACGAGCGTGTAAATGGCCGTCTCGGGGTTTGAAATCCAGCTTTCGCCTTTGTAGCCAAAGACCGAAAGCAAAATCTGGTTGACGGTTCCGTTCCCTTCGAACAACTGGCGCCATAACACGGCAATGGCGACAGAGCCGCCCAGCAGTGAGGGGATGTAGAAAAGTGCCCGGTAAAAGGCTCCACCGCGAATGGCCTTGTCCAGCACCATGGCTACCGCCAGCGCGAACGCCAGTTTCAAGGGCACCTCGAATGTCATGTAGGTAAACGTGACTTTCAGGGACTGATAGAAACGCGGGTCGTCCAGAAACATGCGGGCATAGTTATCCGTGCCGACCCACACCGCAGGGCTCAAGAGGTCAAACTTGGTAAAGGAAAGGTAGAGTGATACGAGTACCGGACCCAGCGAGAAACAAAAAAACCCAATCAGCCATGGCGTGAGGAAGGCATACCCGATCAAGTCACGCCGGGTAGCCGCGTTTGAGCGGCTTTGCCGCTCGGTTGGATTTTTTTCGACAACGGTGGACACGCTACCCGCCTTTTTTGAAAACGACACCTCTGCCACCTGCACCGAAGAGCAGGTGGCGTGTGTCGTGTACTGGATGGATGCGCAGACGGCCTGAAAATCAGCCTGTCTACCGCCCCTCGCAGGGCTGTTTTGCCGATCAGGCCGACCGGGCCAGAATCCGGATGGATTCGGAGTGGAACTGTTGCGCACCGTCCTTGATGGACAGCTTGCCAAACGCCACTGCATCTGCAACGCGACGAATCAGGTTGTCGACTTCGCCCGCACCCTTGGGTGGTGGTGGTGGCAAAGGCACTGCAGTTTTGCTGAGCGCTGCAATGAAATCAATTTGCATCTTGCCCAATGCGTCCAGATCAGGTGCGAGGGTTGCACGCGCCGCTGCTGAACAAGGCACGCCACGCTCAATGCCCAGAATCTTGACGCCTTCGGACACACTGACCATGTAATTGATGACTTTTGCTGCCTCTTCAGGGGACTTGCTCTTGGAGGAAATGCTCATCATTTGCGAAGGCTTGATGTAATGACCTGAAGAGCCACCCTTGTCGCGCGGGAATGGGCTGATGGCCAGGCTGTTTTTGTTCAACGCCTGGAAAGCCACGATCTGGTTGGAGTTGACAAAGCTCATCGCGGCCATTCCGCGGCTGACTTCATATTGCTCTACCTTGCCGGTATTGGTCGCACCGACGTCTGCTGGCGGAATGGCGCCAGCCTTGCGCAGTTTGTCCCACATGCTGAACCAGACGGCCACATCATCTGCAGAGAAACCGGCCTGGCCATCCGGGTTGTAAAGCGATTTACCTTGCTGATTGAGCCATTGCTCGAACCCTTGTTCCCAGCGACTGTTGTCGCTTGCACCCCAGTATTTGCCGGGGTCAACTTTGGAAATTTCCCCGGCGATCCGGCCAAAGTCGTCCCACGTCCATTTGGGGTCAAGCGCCTTGACGCCCACCTTGGCCAGCATACCCGTGTCGTACACCATGGCCTTGGAATTGGAGCCCAGGTTGACGCCGTAGAGTTTGCCATCGACCTTGCCGCCGTTGCGGTCGTTGGCCGTGAAATCTGTGAGGGGTAACAGCTTGTCCAGTGGCAGCAACGTATTGCGGCGGGCATATTCGAACAGGTAACGATAGTCCATCTGGATCAGGTCAGGCGCATTGCCACCCGCCACCTGAGTGGCCAGCTTGGTCCAGTAGTCACCCCAACCAACGGTTTCTGCGGCAATCTGAACGTTGTTCTTCTGACCGTAGGTATCAAGCAGTGCTTTGGTTCGTTTGTCCCTGTCTGGATTGCCCCACCAGAAACAGCGCAATTTGGCGGCTGTTTGCGCAATGCTCAGGGAAGGGCTGAGGCCGAATGCAGCCGTGGTGCCGGCTGCTGCAACAAATTGACGACGTGTGAACGTACCCATGATCGCTGACTCCTGTGAAGTAGGTGGAAGCACAGTTAATTAACCGTTGAGTGAATTATAGAAATCCTCCAAATCAGTTGTAAAGCGATTTGGACTGTCAATCTCTCAGTACATACCCTAGGATGACATCGCAAATATGTGACAGGCGTTCGCTATGCGCTTTTGCGGTCATCAAATTACGCCCAAAGACAGCGGAAAGTGTGTGGTTGTTGGACAAGTAAAAGTAAGCCAGGCTGGCAATGGAAATGTAAAGTTGAATCGGGTCAATGCCGCCACGAAAGATGCCTTCCTTGCGACCGCGCTCCAGAACTTCCCCCAGCGTCTGAATGAGCGGCGAGTTCATTTCCCGAATACGCTCGGACCGCATCAAGTGCCGCGCCTGGTGCAGGTTTTCGCTGTTGAGTAGCGTCAGGAACTCGGGGTGTTCGATGTAGTATTCCCACGTAAATTCCGTCAGTCGCCGGATCGCCTGAGCGGGGGCAAGTTCTTTCAGATGAAGCTTCTGCTCAGCTTCGCGAATATCCGCGTAGGTGCCTTCAAGAACAGCCAGAAAGAGGTCATCCTTGCTGGTGAAATAGTAGTAGATGAGTCGTTTGTTGAGCTTGGCGTTTTCGGCGATGCGATCCACTCTGGCGCCAGCCAGTCCATAGCGCGAGAACTCGTCCCGGGCCGATGCCAGAATGGCGAGTTGGGAGCGGTCTGCATCCCGGGAGCGGGGTTCAGTCAATTCTTTTTTGGACCGTGTCGTCATGTGAAGTTGTTCTGTGTTTTTGTGGGTGAGACTGTATGACACAGCGACGAAATCAGCAAATCATTATTCACCAAATGGTGAAATAGATTATCATTTCTCATTTAGACAAGTCCTTCAAGGCCGTTTTAGTATGTGCAGCCTCAAGGTGTTTTAATCCGTTTACTTCAGGCATTACGAAATTTCCATGAGCAAAAAGCGCCATGCGTTTGTCGGTACCGGCGGACGCGCCCTGAGTTTCATCGAACCCCTGGTCACAACCTATGGCGACCAAAACGAACTGGTTGGCATCTGCGACCTGAGTCCTGCACGCATGTCGTATTACAACGAGTTGCTGGTGCGCGATCTTGGGTACCACGCCGTGCCAGCCTACACGGCCGACCGTTTCGACGACATGCTGCGCGAGCAAAAGCCCGACGAGGTGTTTGTCTGCACCAAAGACTCCATGCACCATGACTACATCGTGCGTGCGCTGCACGCCGGTTGTGACGTCATCACGGAAAAACCGATGACGACGGATGCTGCAAAATGCCGCGCCGTTCTGGACGCTGTGAAAGCGACCGGACGTCGTGTGCGTGTCGCTTTCAACTACCGATGGGCACCGTTTCGTTCCAAGGTCAAGGAGCTGATCGAGAGCGGTGTTGTGGGCAAGATTCACTCCGTGAACCTCGAGTACCTGCTGGACACCAACCACGGCGCTGACTATTTCCGGCGCTGGCATGCACATATTGAGAATTCGGGGACCCTGCTGGTCCACAAAAGCACCCACCACTTCGATTTGGTGAACTGGTGGCTGGATGCTATTCCGCAGCAGGTGTTTGCCTATGGCGACCTTGTTTTTTATGGCAAACAGAATGCGATCAACCGGGGGGATGAAAAGCTCACCCGTTACGCACGTTATACCGGTTCGCCCGAGGCCAAAGATGATCCGTTTTGCCTCGATCTGACGGAGAGTGAGTCTTTCCGCAAACTCTATCTGGCTGGCGAGGCCGACTCGGGCTATCTGCGCGACCAGAACGTGTTCCGTGATGGCATTACCGTACCGGACCAGATGTCGCTGAACGTCCGCTACCGCACCGGGCAGGTGTTGACCTATTCGCTGGTGTGCTACAGCCCGCGCGAAGGTATGCGGGTTACCTTCAATGGCGACCGCGGCCGCATTGAATACCACGAGTTCATCGGTACCCACATGAACCGGGCGGTCAGCCCCAAGAACTGGAAGATCGAAGAAAAACCGGGCGCAGAGGCAGAAGGCGAGTGGATACGGGTGTTCCCGCATTTCAAGAGCAGCTACGTGGTGGATATGCCGGACATTCGGGCGGCGCATGGTGGCGCCGACATCATTCTCAACGAACACTTCTATGGCCCACCGGCACCGCCTGACGCCTTGGGGCGCACAGCCGGGCACGAGCAGGGGGCGGCGTCGATTGCCATCGGCATTGCAGCTGTCCAGTCGATCAGCAGCAATCAGCCGGTCAATATCCGCGATCTGGTGACGATCAATCCGGACGCTACCAAGTTGTCCCAACTCGTTTGAGTAGCCGTAGGCTTGAGTCTTGGCTGACAAAATAGCTGGTATGACTCATTCCGACACTTCAAAAAATCGCTGACTACTTGCTGGCCGAATGACTGGTAGCACAGGGTGTGACCTACGCGCTTGGCGTGCCCGGCAAAAGCTTTCTGGCAGTGCCGGACGGTGCAGAACAAGAAGGGCATAACGATTTTATATTTTGAGCAAAAAAAAGAGCCGACTTGTGTCGGCTCTTTTTGCAATCGGGGTGTGCAGATTATTTTAGATGCTTGCCAATTAGACCGGCCATTTCGAACATGGAGACTTGAGTCTTGTTGAATACATCCTTCAGTTTGGCATCTGCGTTGATCATCCGTTTGTTGGTTGCATCCTGCAGTTTGTTCTTCTTGATGTACGTCCATAGTTTGCTGACCACTTCTGTGCGTGGCAACGGACTGTTACCGACGATGAAAGCCAAAGCTGCGCTAGGTGTCAGGGCTTTCATGAATGCGGCGTTGGCAGTCCGTTTTTTGACCGGAGCAGCTTTTTTCGCAGGAGCAGCTTTTTTTGCAGGAGCAGCTTTCTTTGCAGGAGCAGCTTTCTTTGCAGGAGCAGCTTTCTTTGCAGGAGCAGCTTTCTTTGCAGGAGCAGCTTTCTTTGCAGGAGCAGCTTT
>JBJOPS010000024.1:0-58926 GCA_046050465.1 Pseudomonadota bacterium
AAATGCGATCTGCTCTTCTGTAAACCTGCTTTTCTTCATGGCATGCTCTCTTTCCCATAGGGTGAAAATCATGCCGGAATTTCTACTTTTGATTGGCTCAGATTATTGGGGTAGGGTCACCTGAACTCGTGCGTAATCAAGTACAGCTTGAATTCGATCCAGAACCCTGGTCGCTGTCTCATGCTTTTCCAGCCAGATGGGACGAATAATCCTGACGATTTCGTCAGTGTCGATGCCATTGATTGGGTTGTCGCCAATCACGGGGTAAGCATAGTGAGTAAGGGTATTTGTCCACTGTTGAGCGTGCTTGGCACTTTTCCACGATGGGCGTTTGAACGCAATAAAGTCGGTAGCGCAGGCTTCAAAGGTACGTTCTTTGGACTCTTGGAGTTTGCGAGCCTTGATCTCCTCCCTTTTGGCGTGTGCTGGGTCCACACCAATAGTTCTGGAGTCTCTGTAAGTCTGCGCTTTCTCTCTTGCTTTTTGCAGTGACGCACCAGGGTATTGACCAAGACCGATAGTTTTGGCCTTTCCGTTGGTCATGTAACGGAACAGCCAACTGGCTGTTCCGTTCTTGGCGATGCTCAGATACAGCCCCTGGCCGTCACCGAGCATCGCGTTTTTTGCTGATGCACTGTAAGATAGATTCTTGATTTCCCGTATCTTGGCTTTAATCTTTAGGTCGTTGAGTTTGTGGATAGCCATGGGTGATATTTTGATAGATGAAGGACGTTGCGCAAACTGCTGGCATCAAATCCGGCATCAAAATCAGCCGCTCCGATAAGGAAACGGCGGATAATGACGGAAATCAAAAATCGCTTTTTCCCTGGCAAACAACACCATTTGCGGCCAGTGGAGAATGGCGGAATTGAAAAAATTCGATCGTCCGCTCCGCCAAAAATTCTTGTAAGTCATTGATTTGCAAGACAAAAAGGCCACCGAAAGGGGGCCTTTTTGTTGCCTATGACCTGAGTGTCCCCAAATTGTCCCCAGAATTACGCTCAATTACGTTTGAGCACCATTGACGACTTTTGGCACCGTCTCCGAATCGTCCCCACGTTTGAAACTCACTTTGCGGATGTATACGTTTACAAAAATCATTTAAAATCAACAACTTACGATTGCATGTTCAATTTTTTTAAATTATGATTTGAACATCATGGCGGACGCATTCCACACAAATCAAACCTTTGGGCACCAGCTGGAAGTCTTGTTTGTGTTCATTTTTGCGATCTTGGCAGGCTATTACATCAATGGCCGGTGTAGGTAAGCAAGTTACGCGGCCCGCTGGAAGTCCACTGTAACCACGTTTTTCCCGGTGCGAATAAGCTCGTGCAAACAGGCAAGCCCTGCCCCACCCCTGGCCACCCGCGCGGGCCGTGTTGGTTATCTTTCCAGCCAGTTCTCTACGTTAAGGCCCCGGATGCGGCTGAATTCGCGCGCGTTGTCCGTCACTAACGTGAGGCCGAGCGCGTTGGCGTGTGCAGCGATCAACAGATCGTTCATTCCGATAGGCTGGCCAGCCGCTTCCAGCTCGGCGCGGATGTCGCCATATTCAGCGTCCGCCGGAATATCCAGCGGCAGCACTGGGATCGTTTCAAGAATGCCCTCCACCCTGGCAAGTAGTTTGGGCGAACCTTTCTTTGCGCAACCATAGCGTAACTCGGCTGCGACGATGATGCTGGTGAACAACGCCTTCGACCCGACCTGTTCAATGCGGCGTGCAGCAGGCCCATCCGGGTTGCGGATCACATCGCTGATGATGTTCGTGTCCAGCAGATATTTGCTCAAAATATGTCCTCCGGCTGGGCAGGCACGTCGTCAATGCCCGGAAATTGATCTTCCGGCCCAAGCGGCGCATCCTTCCTCCACTCAGCCAGCAGTTCAACGATGTTCGTCGGTCTGGTAACTGGCTCAATGATGAGTTTGCTGCCTTCGCGATGAATCAGAACACGATTCCCCGGCAACTCGAACTCGACAGGAATTCGCACCGCCTGGCTACGGTTGTTGCGAAACAACTTGGCCTCCTTTGGCCTGAACGGCGTCGACAGGGTAAGCATGGCACTGCTCTCCAATGTATATGCCGAATTGTATATGCCAATCTGCAGCGTGTCAATTGGCTGGCCACTTTTTGGTTGAACTTATCCGGGCGAAGCACGCTGGCGGGATGAGCAAGCAATCAGCCCAGCTTCTCTGCGAGCTGGGATGCCCTTGGGTGGTAATACCTCGCCACCATCGCGCTTGACTTATGGCCGGTTACTTTCATCAGTTCATGCATTTCCAATCTTTCCGCCAGGCGCGATGTGGCTTCATGCCTAAGGTCATGAAAATGCAAATCCACCATGGTCATCATGGGCTATCTTTCACGCCTTCTCGACCGTAACAAAGCTGTAGGGCAATCCGTTGGTGGCCACATGGGACTCGCGTGACGTCTCCTGCCACTCCGGGCCAAGCCCCGGCGCAAAGGCATCGCCTTCAAAGTTTTGCGCTATTTCGGTGATCACCGCGCGCTGGGCCAGTGGCAAAGCCTCGGCATAGATTTGCGCCCCGCCGATCACCCATATTTCGGTGGGAGCCGGCAGCATATGCTCACAAAATAATAGCGCCTCATGAATGTTGGACGAGGGCTGAGCGCCATTTTCGTTCCATAAAACCTGCCTGGTGATGACCAGGTTGGTTCGTCCTGGAAGCGGCCGAAACTTTGGTGGCAATGAGTCCCAAGTCTTGCGACCCATGATGACCGGGCAACCTGCCGTCATGCGTTTGAAGTGCGCCATGTCTTCGGGCAGATGCCAGGGCAATGTGCCGTCGCGGCCAATCACGCCGTTTGCGGCGCGGGCAAATATCAGGTTCACGCGCATGATCGAATCCGTCAAACCGCTACTGCACCCTTGATGGCGGGGTGGCATTCGTAGCCCAGAACTTCGAAGTCTTCATACTCGTACTCAAAGATCGAAGCCGGCTTGCGCTTGATGTTGAGTGTCGGGTAAGGGTAGGGTGCCCGGCTCAGTTGCAGCGCGACCTGTTCATGGTGGTTGCTGTAAATATGGCAGTCGCCACCTGTCCAGATGAAATCGCCCACGTCAAGATCACACTGCTGCGCCACCATGTGGGTTAGCAGCGCGTAGCTGGCGATATTGAACGGCACACCCAGAAAAATATCGGCGCTGCGCTGATATAGCTGGCAGCTCAGCCTCGCCTTTTCGCCTGGCACGTTGGACGGAGCCACATAGAACTGGAAGAACGCGTGGCAGGGCATCAGTGCCATCTTATTCAGGTCAGCTACGTTCCACGCGCTAACGATGATGCGCCGAGAATCGGGGTTGGTTTTGAGGGTTTTGATGACGTCTGCAATCTGGTCGATATGGCCACCATCCGGGGTAGGCCAACTACGCCACTGCACACCGTAGACCGGGCCCAGATCACCATCCGGCTTGGCCCATTCGTCCCAGATGCTCACACCACGCTCTTTGAGCCAGTTGTTGCTGCTGCTGCCCGTCAGGAACCACAGCAGTTCCTGAATGATGGATTTCAGGTGAACCTTCTTGGTGGTCACCAGCGGAAAGCCTTCGTTCAGATCGAAGCGCATCTGGTAGCCAAACACGCTTTTGGTGCCGGTTCCCGTGCGATCCGTCTTGGCGGCACCCGTGGCGTCCACGTGGCGCATGAAGTCTTCGTATTGGGAGCGAATGGGGCGGGGTGAATGGGGCGGCTGCATAGTCGGTAAGGGTCGGTAATCGCTGTTCAAGTTTAGCTTCTGATCACCCGCCCGGGGTTCATCAGGTTGTTGGGGTCCAGTGCCTTCTTGATGGACTCCATCATGCCCAGCGCAACAGACGATTTGTGGAGAGCCAGTTTGTCCACCTTGAGGCTGCCGACACCGTGCTCGGCGGATATGGAGCCGTCAAACCGGGTGACCGAGTCAAAAACCAGCGTATTGACCTGATCTTCATGGTCACGTAGAAAAGCCTGGCCGTCCATACCTTGTGGCGCCTGCACGTTGTAGTGCAGGTTGCCGTCTCCCAGGTGGCCGAAGTTCACCAGCCGCACACCGGGCACAGCCTTTTGCAGCAACTGGTCCGTTGCCCGCACAAACTCGGGGATGCTGGATACCGGGATGGAAATGTCATGCTTGATATTCAGTCCCTCCTGGGCCTGTGCCAATGGAATGCTCTCGCGGACGTGCCACAGCGCTGCGGCCTGCGTGAGGTTCTCTGCCACCACGGCGTCCAGCACGCAACCGCCGGTCATGGCGGCTTCCAGCAGTCGTTCAAACTGTTCGCGTGCGTGGGCTTCTGATTCATGATCCGAGTTTTCCAGCAGCACGCACCAACCTGACTCTGCAGGCAGGCTGGCAGCAGCATCCAGAAATGGAACGCGCTGTTGCGGAAACTGTTTGGCCACCAGACTCAGTGCGAAATGGCCCATAACCTCAAAACCGGTCAAACCTGCGCCCAGATGTTGATGTGCCAGCCCCAGCAGCGTCAGCGCGTGGTCCAGCGATGGCACCAAAGCCCAGGCGGTCAGCTGCGCGGCGGGCAGCGGATAGAGCTTCATCGTCGCTGCAGTGATGATGCCCAGCGTGCCTTCGGACCCGATGAACAGGTTGCGCAGGTCATAACCCGTGTTGTCCTTGCGCAGGCCACTCAGGCCTTGCCAGATGTCACCCTGTGCGGTGACCACTTCCAGCCCCAGACACAGGTCACGCGTATTGCCAAAACGTACGACCTGCGTGCCACCGGCATTGGTACCCAGGTTGCCGCCGATCGTGCAGCTGCCTTCGGCCGCCAGACTCAAGGGGAACAGAAAACCAGCTGTCTGAGTCTTCTCCTGCAGCGTTTGCAGCACACACCCGGCTTCTACCGTCACGGTGAGGTTCGCGGCGTCCATGGCACGCACGGTGTTCATACGCTGCAGGCTCAACACAATCTGCAGGCCCGAGTCATCCGGCGTCGAGCCCACGACCAGACCTGTATTACCTCCCTGGGGCACGATGCTGACACCGGTCGCAGCTTGAAACTTTGCGCACAAGTGAACCACCTGCGCTACTTCTTCTGTAGCGCCAGGTCTCACAACGGCGAGGGATTTTCCGTGATTTCGCTTGCGCCAGTCAAGTTCCCATGCGCTCAGGTCACCCTCGGTGAGGACGTTGGCAGGGCCCACGACACGTCGCAGTGCCTCCAGCAGTTCAGTTAATTCTGATGCGGCCGTCATGATGCAGATGTTGAAGGTGCAACCTCAAGATGACCTGCGTTCAGACGCGCATGTTTGTGGCGCAGGCGGATGTGCAACACGCACGCCACGAACAACACGGCACACAACACTACTTCTCCCATGGCCAGCCAGTTGCCGGGCGACCGGTCGCCATAGGCACGCACGGCGCCTTCAGCGACGTACAGCCATACCAGCAGGCTAAGCCATCGATAGGTGTACATGCGGTTTTTCAGCAAACCCGCCAAGGGGATGCACAGTGGCAGCACCTTGAGAGCCAGCCACGATCCGCCCGGGCGCACAGGTGCCAGGAACAGTTCCCAGGCCAGCCCCAGAAAAATCAGTCCCAGCAGGCTGCTCACGGCAAGCCAGCGGGTCAGGCGCACAGATGGGTCAATTTCGGTGTTGTTTGGAGTCGTCATTGCAGTGGCATCATAGCGGCCATGCGTTTATTCCAGTCATTGCCATCCCGAGCCACGGAGTTCTACGACCATTTGCTGGTTTTCCCCTGGAAAAACACCGCGCTAACCCTGCGCGAGCGTTTCCGTGAAGACCGACTGGGCCTCACCGCCAGCAGCCTGACTTTCACCACCACGATCGCCCTGGTCCCTCTGATCACGGTGGCGCTGGCGGTATTTTCAGCTTTTCCCATGTTTGCCAAGTTTCAGGACGTGCTTCAGAAATGGCTGGTCGACAGCCTGATCCCGGACAACATTGCCCGCCAGGTACTGGGCTACCTGACCCAGTTTGCCGGCAAGGCAAGCCGCCTGGGGGTGGTAGGTGTGGCGGTGCTGTTCACCACGGCCCTGGCACTGATTTTGACGATCGACCGAACGCTGAACAACATCTGGCGGGTGCGGCGGCCACGCGCGCTGGCGCAGCGGGTGCTGGTGTATTGGGCCGGCATGACGCTGGGCCCGCTGTTGCTGGGCGCCAGTCTGACCATGACGTCTTATGCCGTTTCTGCTTCGCGAGGCGTGGTGGGGGTGATGCCCGGTGGCGTAGGTGTATTGCTGGATGTCATCCAGTTTGGCCTGCTGGCAGGGGGCGCTGCGGCGCTGTACCACTATGTGCCCAATACCCAGGTGAAGTGGTCGCATGCGTGGGTGGGGGGCTTTTTTGTATCCACCACCATGGAGCTGGCAAAAAAGCTGCTCGCGCTGTATCTGGGCAAGGTGCCAACCTATTCCGTGGTCTACGGCGCGCTGGCAACCGTCCCGATTTTGCTGGTGTGGATCTACGTGGCGTGGGTCATCATGTTGCTGGGCGCGGTGATTGCCGCCTACCTGCCCAGTTTGCTGGCCGGGGTTGCGCGGCGATCATCGAGCCCGGGCTGGCAGTTTCAGCTGGCACTTGAAACAATTCAGCAACTCAATCAGGTCCGACCGACAGAGCAAAGGGGACAAACCATCGAGCAGCTGGCCGCTGCGCTGCGGGTGGATCCCTTGCGACTGGAGCCGATACTGGAAACCCTGGGACTGCTGGACTGGACAGGCCGACTGGAGGAGGAGCAGGCCGGGCGGGATGCCCGATACGTCTTGCTGGCTGACCCCGATGCAACGATGCTGGAGCCGCTGATGGACAAGTTGCTCCTCAATCGCCTGCCATCTAATCAGAATTTGTGGAAAAGTCTTCGCTGGGCGTCCGTACGATTACGTGATGTGTTATGAACCGGCAGCCAGGTCATGCAGGTCGATGGAGTCTGCAAAACCTCCTGTGCCCGCTGTGACGACATCGGTGGCGTGATGATCATGTCGCCAGAAAACTGCGGATCGCAAACAGCGTCTCGTCGGGCGTTTCACCCATCTGGTGATGCCCTACCGGCAGCGTGACGGCTTGTACCTTCTTGCCTGATTCCGTGGCTCTGGCGATCAAACCCCGTGCCGCGGTCGGCTGGGTCATCTGGTCCTGCCCGCCCAGCAGGAACAGAACCGGGCACGTGATCCGGGCGATGGCAGCTTCGCCGTTTGCATAGCTGTCGCAGGCCTTGAACCCCCGATGAAACACGTTGACGGCCGCGTTGCTGGCCAGTACACGCCGGTTCAACGCCAGCGAGCCGCCATACACCCAGGTGCCCGGCCCCAGTGCGGAGGGTGGTGCGGCCAGCGTGGAGCGGGAAAACACGTTGATCATCTTCATGGCCTTCTCGGGCTCATTCAGCGACGCTTCCAGCAACTGAGGCGATACCTTCATCGGAAAGGCTGTGCCCACGAGTATCAGATGACTGACCCGGTCTTCCAGGTTGGCCGCAGCCTCCAGCGCGATCAGTGAGCCCCAGCTGTGGCCCACCAGGGCTGCACGCTTCACACCGGCTGCATCCAGCAGCGCACCGACAAAGGTTGCCGCTTCCTCCACCGATGAAGAGGCTTCGCCCGCGCTGCGGCAGTGGCCGGGCAAATCCACAGCCAGCACATTCCAGCCGTGGTTGGCCAGGTAGCGGGTCTGCAATATCCACACGCTGTGGTCATGCAAAACGCCGTGAATGAACACGACGGCGGGTTTGGCAGCGTCAAAAGACTTGCCGCCGGTGTAGCAATAGGTGGTGTGGCCGTTGACCTGCAGTTCCATCATGCCCCCGCTTTCTCGCCAGCCTTTTGCGCGGCCTTTAGCGCGCGCTTCAGGTCATCAATCAGGTCATCCGCGTCTTCGAGCCCGATACTCAGGCGGACCGTGCCCTGCGTGATGCCGCCCGCTGCCAGTGCCTCATCCGTCATACGAAAGTGGGTGGTCGTCGCAGGATGAATCACCAGGCTGCGGCAGTCGCCCACATTGGCCAGATGACTGAACACCTTGAGCGTCTCAATGAATTTTTTCCCCTGCTCGCGATTACCCTTCATGTCAAAGCTGAAGACCGAACCCGCCCCGCGCGGCAACAGTTTTTGCGCCAGTGCGTGACTGGGGTGCGACTCCAGCAACGGGTGCCCCACCCGCGATACAAACGGCTGGCTGGCGAGGAACTCCACCACCTTTTGCGTGTTGTGCATGTGCCGCTCCATGCGTAGCGACAGCGTTTCAATCCCCTGCAAAATCAGCCAGGCCGAATGCGGGCTCATGCAGGCGCCAAAGTCACGCAGGCCTTCGCGCCGTGCGCGCAGCAGAAATGCGCCTACCGTAGACTCTTCGGTGAACACCATGTTGTGAAAGCCTTCATACGGTGTGGCCAGCTCGGCAAACTTGCCGGAAGTCGCATGCGCACGGGCCCAGTCGAAACTGCCGGCATCCACCACGATACCGCCAATCACCGTGCCATGGCCGCTCAAAAACTTCGTGGCTGAGTGGTAAACCAGATCGGCACCGTGTTCAAACGGCTTCATCAGCCACGGTGAGGTGAGTGTCGAGTCAACAAGTAACGGCACGCCGGCTTCATGGGCAATCGCGCTAATGGTGGGAATGTTCAGCACGTCCAGCCCTGGGTTGCCCACCGTCTCGCCAAAGAACAGTTTGGTGTTGGGCCGCACGGCAGCGCGCCAGCCATCCACGTCGCCAGGCTTCACAAACGTCGTGTCTATGCCAAAGCGGCGCATGGTGTAGTGCAGCAGGTTTTGCGAGCCGCCATATAGCGCTGTAGATGCCACGATGTGCGAGCCCGCGCCCATCAGCGTGGCAATACACAGGTGCAGCGCGGCCTGGCCACTGGCGGTGGTGATGGCGCCAATGCCACCTTCCAGCGCGGCGACACGCTGTTCCAGCACGGCATTGGTGGGGTTGCTGATGCGCGAATACACATGGCCTGCGCGCTCCAGGTTGAACAGGGCCGCCGCATGGTCGCTGGACTCAAATACAAACGACGTGGTCAGGTGGATCGGTACAGCCCGTGCGCCGGTGGTGGGGTCGGGGGCTGTGCCGGCGTGGAGCGCCAGGGTGTCAAAACCGGGATCAGAGTAGCCAGGCATAGGAGCTTTGCGCGTTGTTGGGCTGCCCGGGTAAAGCTGACTTGACCCGAATGCCGGTAAGGGGTTGAATGACGATATTGTGGGCTATATTCAAAGCGTGCCGAGCCGCACGTAAAGTCACCCATTCGATCAGGAGAACAGCATGAAAGTCAGCGATATTCTGCGTGTCAAAGGCAACACTTTGTATACCGCCAACCCGCAGGAAGCGCTGTCTTTGGCGCTGGATCTCATGGCCGAAAAAGATATTGGCTCGCTGGTCGTTATGGATCATGGCGATCTGGTGGGCATGCTTACTTTCCGTGAAGTGATTCAGACGGTGGTTAAAAATGGCGGCACCATCGGCACCACCATTGTGCGAACCGCCATGGATGATGCGCCTTTGACCTGCTCTGCAGAAACCGAACTTGACGAAGTACGCCGCATGATGCTCGAGCGTCACGCCCGCTACATGCCGGTGATGGACAAAAAAATGCTGATGGGCGTGATCAGCTTCTACGATGTCGCCAAAGCCGTGGTGGACAGCCAGAACTTTGAGAACAAAATGCTCAAGGCCTATATCCGCGATTGGCCGGGTGATGAGGGGTTGGGCAACCCTCAAGGGTAGCGTCCTGTGCTGCGGTCGCACCTCCAGCTGCCGTTCCCGTAAAGCGAAACAACTGGGTTTGGGTGTGCGAGCCACGTCTGGGATAATCTGACGCATGAGCGGCAACACCTTTGGCAACCTATTCGCAGTCACCAACTTTGGTGAATCCCACGGCCCGGCCATTGGCTGCGTGATTGACGGTTGCCCGCCGGGCATGGCCCTGAGCGAACTCGACATTCAGGGCGACCTGGACCGCCGCCGACCCGGCACCTCCAAATTTGTCACCCAGCGCAACGAGCCCGATGCGGTGGAGATTCTGTCCGGCGTGTATGAAGGCAAAACCACCGGCACACCCATCTGCCTGCTGATCAAAAACACCGACCAGCGCAGCAAGGACTACAGCAACATCCTGCAGACTTTCCGCCCCGGCCATGCCGACTACACCTACTTCCAGAAATACGGCATTCGCGACCCGCGTGGCGGTGGCCGCTCCAGCGCGCGCCTGACCGCGCCCATGGTGGCCGCCGGTGCTGTGGCCAAGAAGTGGCTGGCCGAACACTATGGCACCGTGTTTCGCGGCTGCATGACGCAAATGGGCGACCTGCCCATTGGTTTCGAGTCGTGGGAGCACGTGCCCAACAACCCGTTTTTTGCCCCGCTGGCCGATGTGTCGGCGCTGGAAACGTATATGGAGGCGCTGCGCAAGGCCGGTGACTCGTGCGGTGCGCGCATCCGTGTAATGGCCGCCAATGTGCCAGTGGGCCTGGGCGAGCCGCTGTTTGACAAGATGGACGCCGACATTGCCTACGCCATGATGGGCATCAACGCCGTGAAGGGTGTCGAGATTGGCGCCGGTTTTGCCAGCATCGCGCAGCGCGGCACCACGCACGGCGATTCACTCTCGCCGCAGGGCTTCAAGTCGAACAACGCGGGCGGCGTGCTGGGTGGCATCTCCACCGGGCAAGACCTGGAGGTGAGCATTGCCATCAAGCCGACCAGCTCAATCATCACGCCACGCGAGTCGATCGACATGAATGGGCAACCAACTGAAGTCATCACCAAAGGCCGCCACGACCCCTGCGTGGGCATTCGCGCCACGCCCATTGCCGAGGCCATGCTGGCGCTGGTGGTGATGGAGCACGCCCTGCGACATCGTGCGCAGTGCGGCGATGTCAAACTGTTGCTGTCACCTATCAGGGGATTGGCACGAAACACGACCTAGCTTGCCAGATGGGTTCCCGCAAGCGGGTTGACCACTCTTGGCGCGGCGCAGCGGGTTAAAGCCCGTTATCAGGACGCTGGCTATCAGAATCAGCGCGCCGCCTGCGTAAAGGGCCGGGCCGGTGGCTTCGTCCAGAAACAAAGTGGCCCACATTACGCCAAAACCGGTGATCATGAAGGTGGAGCTGAGCGCGGCAACCGGCGGCACGTGCTGCATGATACGCATGTACATCCAGTAAGCCAGGCCGGAAGTGGTGGAGCCCATCAGCACCACCGCTGCGACGGCTTGGGGTGTGAACGTTGCATGTGGCCAGTCGTAAACAGCGCCCGGCAGCAGCAGCAGCACGGCGGTGGCATGCATGCCGGCCGTGATGGTGAGCGGCTCCATCCGAGTGATGGCGTGCTTGAGCAGCGGGGTTGAAATGCCGGATAACGCCGAACCCCCAACGCAGACCAGGGCCGATGTCACCAACGTGGGTGTGGGTTGCACCGGTCCTAGTTGTACCACCAGCGCCGCCCCCGCAAAGCCCACCAGACAACCCAGCGCTTTGGAGAGTGTGAGTGTTTCCTGCTTCATCCATGCAGCCGCAAAGGCGCCAAACAGAATCGACGTGACCGTCAGCAAGGCGGCATACCCCGCTGGCAGGTGCAGTGCTGACCACGAATACAGCACGTGCGGCCCGGCTACAGCCAAAAACCCCAGCAGCAGCAATTGGCGCCACTGCTCCCAGGGCCACCGATGCTTGAGCACGCGCATGATGATGGCCAGTACCACCGCAGCAACGCTCATGCGCATGGCTGCCAGCAGGTTGGGCCCCAACACGGGAGCTGCGATGCGAGTGAGCATGAAGGATGAACCCCATAACGCAGACAGAGCGACGAGCTGAAGGAAATATTTTGTTTTCATGAAGGACCGCAAAGCGGTACCAATTTATCATGAAAACATGCTTTTAACCCTTGTTGTACAAGTTTGAATAGCTATTGTTTTTGTAGCGTTTCGTCGTTTTCCCAAATGACTGGCTGACGTGTGTAGATGGAGGTCACCTCGCTGAAGCGGGAGTTTGCCGGTGACCGCGATACGGAGCTGAACACCGTGCTGCCTGCAAGGCTGCCACCCAGGCAGTCAATGCGTCCCCAACGGTGTTCGATTGAGCCGGTAGTTTCAACCTGGCGGCAGCCTGATTCAAGGCCGCCAGCGGGTCGCTTATATCCAGCGCCTGCGCACCGTTTTGCTTTGAGAGCTTTTCGCCGTTGTCACCCAGCACCAGCGGCGTGTGCAGGTAGCGGGGTGTGGGCAGGCCCAGCGCTTGCTGCAGCACGATTTGCCGCGCGGTGTTGTCCGCCAGATCTTCACCGCGTACCACGTCGGTGATGCCCTGCGCGGCGTCGTCCACCACCACGGCGAGCTGGTAGGCAAACAGGCCGTCGGCGCGGTACAGCACAAAGTCGCCCACCTGTTCCGCCACGTTTTGCTGCTGGTCGCCAAGCCGTCGGTCATGCCAGTCAACGATTTGATTTGCTATTGAATCAATAGCTGTTCGCGCATATTCCACGGGGGATAGAGGCCTATTTGGCACCTGAAAAGCAGTGTTTTTCGTGTTCAAACGCCAGGCGCGGGCGGTGCGCCCACCCAGACCGGTGCGGCAGGTTTCGGGGTACACCAGTTCGCCGTGGCGCGGTCTGGGTGAGCCGCGGCGCTGCAGATCGGCTTCGATGTCTTTGCGGGAACAGCCGCAGGGATATGCCCGCCCTTGTGCAATCAATGTGTCCAGCGCTTGCCGGTACAGGTCTGTGCGGGTGGATTGCCACACTGGCGGCTCATCGGGCATCAGCGAGCAGGCTTGCAACTGTTTCAGGATGAACCGGTCTGCTCCCGGCACACAGCGCGGCATGTCCACGTCTTCGATGCGCACCAGCCAGCGCCCGCCGTGGGCTCTGGCATCGAGCCAGCTTGCCAGCGCGGCAACCAGCGAGCCCGCGTGCAGAGGCCCGGTCGGCGAAGGAGCGAAGCGGCCCTTGTATCGGACGCTCATGCCATCTGGCGGTCAGGCTACGGCCAGCGCCAGCTCCAGTCCGGAGATGAACGCATCTTCCACCCGATGTCCGATGCACCAGTCGCCACATACGCCGATGCCGGTCTTGGCATCCCACAGGTGGCTCTTGCCCAGTGGCCGAATGGTTTGCGCATAAGGCCAGCGGTGGGCAACGGCGTGCGCCGGTTCGGCACGAATGCCGGTTACTTCGGAGAAGGCCTTCAGCAGTTTGGCCTGCACGCGCAGTGGGTCGTCCTGCAAATGCTCTTGCGACCAGGCGGCGCTGGCCTGCACCGTCCAGCGCTCAATGGGTTCGCGCCCCGGCTTGGACGATTCGCGCGCCAGCCAGGCAATGCGGTGGTGTGTGCTGCGGGCGGCGTTCCATTGCGGCCCCAGCGCCGACATGCCTGGCTGCATGGCTTGCGGAAACGCCAGCATCAGTGTCCAGCAGGGTGCAACCTGTACATCGTCGATGCGCAGCGCCATTTGCTCCAGAATGTCCGAGTTTTGCAGCAACTCGCGCGCCTGGGTAGCCGGTATGGCCAGCAGCACGGCATCAAAACCGGGGAAGGTGTAGCGATCATGGCCTTTTTCAGTTTCGGAGCCTGTGGCGTGGAGCTGCCAGCGGTGACCGGTGCCTGCGCCACGCTCCAGCAACGTCACGCGGGTCTCGGTGGCGATGCGATGGGCGCCGGCCAGGGGTTGCGCCCACGCGCGCGCCAGTGCATTCATGTCGGGGGCGGGCACCCAGTGCGGTTCGCGCACAGGCAGACCCGCGGCGGCAACCCGACCCAACTCGTCAAGCACACGCACGGTGTTGGCGCTCCAGGGGCGGCACAGCCCGGGCACGGTCTCCAGTGCTTTGGCAAACCGGGCATCGCGCACGGTGAAATACTGGGCGCCATGGTCGAACGTGCCAAAAGGGCTGCTGCGCGACGCCATGCGACCACCCAGACCGGCGCTCTTTTCAAAAACCTTGACGTGGTGGCCCGCTTTCAAGAGCGTGCGCGCCGCCGCAATACCCGCCATGCCGGCACCAATGATGGCGATCTGACGGGCTTCGCGTTTTGGTGAGGTCATGAGCTGCACTCCAGTTGTGTTGTTGTATGTCTTGCACTTTACACGCTTCACTAAGTCCCCCAGTGTTGCGAGAGCAGGGCTTGCCTTGTAGTTGGGCTTTCCAGCTGCTGGAGCCACCACATCAGAGCGCGGCCCCGGCCCGACTGCGGGTTCTCACGCCAGGCGTAATGCACCTGCACCACCCGCTGGTCACGAGCCATTTTTTTTACCACCAGGCGCCCGGCTTCAATGTAGCCGCGGGCCATGCAGGCCGGAACAAAGCCGCCACCGAGCCCGCGCACCTGGGCATCCAGCTTGGCCTGCATGGTGGCCACGGTGAACACGTCCTGTCCACCCAGCAACCCGATAGTGAGCCCGCGACCACGCTGGATGGAGTCGGCCACCGCAACAGCGCGGTGCTGCCGCACCAGATCGTCCTTGATCGGCTCACGCGCGCTGGCCAGCGCGTGGTGGGGCGCCACGGCGTAGACAAAGTCCACGTCGCCCAGCGGCTTGCCATGAACGCCAGCGTGTGTGGTGGGGTCGGACACACCAATGGCCAGATCGGCCTGGCCGGAGGTCAGCGCCTCCAGCGTGCCCGACAGCGTTTCATCACGCAGTTTGATGCGGGTGGGCGGGTTTTGCGCCAGAAAGTTGTCGCACAGCTCCATCATGGTTGATTTGGAGATGATGCCGTCCACCGAAATGGTCAGTTGCGGCTCCCAGCCGGTGGCCACGCGTTTGACGCGGTTGGCCACGGCATCGATTTCCTCCAGCAGACGCGCACCTTCGCGTAGCAGCTCGCGCCCCGCCTCGGTCAGTTTGGCCTGGCGCGAGCTGCGGTCAAACAGCAGCACGTCCAGCGCGTCTTCAATCTGGCGCACGCGGTAGGTGAGGGCGCTGGGCACCACACCAATGGCCCGGGCTGCCGCCGCAAAGCTGCCCGCATCGGCAATGGACTGCAGCATGGAGAGTGAATCCGGCGTCAGGACATCACGTGGTGTGCTCATAAAGTGGCTTTTAGTTCAAATAATTTGAATGATGCCATCAAACCCGCAGATCTGTAAATCATGGTGTGTGACCTAAAGTTCACAGCACTATGTTGACACTACGCAAATCAAACGATCGCGGCCATGCCGATCACGGCTGGCTCAAGTCATTCCACAGCTTTTCCTTTGCCGGGTATTACGACCCCCGGCACATGGGTTTTGGCAACCTGCGCGTCATCAACGAAGACTGGATTGCAGCGGGCAAGGGTTTTGGTACCCATGGCCACCGCGATATGGAAATCGTGACCTACGTGCTCAACGGCTCGCTGGCCCACAAGGACAGCATGGGCAACGTCAAGGCCATTCCGCCGGGCGACGTGCAGCGCATGAGTGCCGGCACAGGCGTGCAGCACAGCGAATTCAACCATGCACCCAACGGCACCACACATTTGCTGCAAATCTGGATTGAGCCCAATGTGACGGGCATCATGCCCAGCTATGAGCAAAAAACATTTGCCAACGCCGAGAAGCAGGGCAACCTGCGGCTGGTGGCATCCAGTGATGGTGCACAAGGCTCGGTCACGATTCATGCGGACGCCCGTTTGTACGCCGGTTTGTTTGACGGTGACCAGGCCGCAGAGCTGGCGCTGGACCCCAAACGCAAAAGTTATGTTCACCTGGTGCACGGCGAGCTGGAAGTCAATGGCCAGATGCTCACCACGGGTGATGCAGCGCTGCTGGATGGCGAAACGCAGGTGTCTCTGAAGAATGGGAAAAACGCCGAAGTATTGGTGTTTGACCTCGCAGCCTAGTTTTCTTTCTTTTCCCGCGCTCCCTCCCTTCACTTTTAATAAAGGAAATTTCCCGTGATCGCTTCCCTTCAAAACCCTCTGGCCCTTGCAGGTCGTCTGCTGCTCGCTCTGCTGTTTGTGCCTGCTGGCTTCAGCAAAATAAGCGGCTTCGCCGGAACCGTGGGTTATATCCAGTCCGGTGGCTTGCCAGCCCCCCAGTTGGCCGCCGTAGTGGCAATCCTGGTGGAAGTGGTTGGCGGACTGGCTCTGGTCGCCGGTTTCGGCACCCGTGTCGCAGCGCTTGCACTGGCAGTTTTCACGCTGGTGGCAACGTTTGTCTTCCACAACTTCTGGGCCGTGCCGGCTGACATGGTCATGATGCAGCAACTGATGTTCTTCAAGAACATTGCTGTTGTCGGTGGACTGCTGGTTCTGGCCGCTCACGGCGCCGGTGCCTGGAGCGTTGATGCCAAGCGTGGCGCCTGAATTTCTTTCTTAACTCCTTTTCAAGGAAAATTATCATGACAAAAGTAGCCGTTGTATTTCACTCAGGATATGGGCACACCCTGCGCATGGCGCAAGCCGTGGCAGAGGGCGCGGGCGCCGATCTGGTCACCATCGATGCGGACGGCAACCTGCCGGATGCAGGCTGGGAAACGCTGAATGCAGCAGACGCCATCATCATGGGCAGCCCCACCTACATGGGCTCCGTGAGCTGGCAGTTCAAGAAATTTGCCGATGCCTCCAGCAAGCCCTGGTTCAGCCAGGCCTGGAAAGACAAGGTGTTTGCCGGCTTTACCAACAGCGCCACCATGAACGGTGACAAGCTGTCCACGCTGCATTACCTGTTCACACTGGCGATGCAACACGGTGGCGTGTGGGTTGGCACTGCACTGATGCCTTCCAACAGTAAGGCGGCCCAGCGCAATGACATCAACTACGTGGGCTCCTTCAGTGGCGCCATGGCGCAGTCACCTTCCGATTCCTCTCCCGCAGAAATGCTGCAGGGCGACCTGGATACCGCCAAGCTGTTTGGCAAACGCGTCGCTGAAACCGCGAAGAAGTTTCGCGGCTGATTGATTTCGGTGGCTCTCTCGGGAGCCACACGCCCGCCTCTGCCATTGCTGTGGTGCAACTGCCAGCGGTGGAGGTGAGGCATACCGCACCCGCTAGAATTTTGTCTCCAGCCGCAAAGCTTGCATCGTTCACGTCGATAAGGCTCGGGAGAGTCAGCGCAGCTTGCTACCATCGGTGTATGAAGGTTCTCTCGTTACTTCCCTGGGCAGACTGGCTGGCCCTGTTGTCGTTTATCGCTGCCTGGATGGGCTACGCCTGGTTTGCCACGGTTTGGGGCTTGCGGCGCCCATCGTTGCTTGCTTGCACCAACCGGTACCGGCGCTTCTGGATGCAACAAAGCACGGCCAGAGATCCTCGCGTGCTGGATGGCATCATTGTGCAGAGCCTCTCCACCAGCCCATCGTTTTTTGCTTCTACTTCCATCATCATTACCGGCGGCTTGTTTGCGTTGATGGGTACCACCGACAAGGCAGCCGAACTGGTGAGGGAAATTCCTTTTGCCCAGCAAACGCCGATTCTGGTGTTTGAGCTCAAGGTTCTGGTGCTGGTGGCAATATTTGTGTACGCCTTTTTCCGGTTCTCGTGGTCGATGCGGCAATATACATTTGCATCCCTGGTCATCGGCTCCATGCCTGATCCAGAAGACTTTGTAACCGGCAAATTTGACCGCGAGCAGTTTGCCAACCGCGCCAGTGCCATGCTGGGGCTGGCTGCCGAGACCTTCAACAGCGGTTTGCGTGCGTATTATTTTTCTTTTGCCGCCATGGCCTGGTTCTTCTCGCCATTGGCATTTTTGATGGCCACCTTTCTGGTGGTAGCCATTCTCTACAGCCGCGAGTTCAGGTCTGACGTATTGCAGGTTTTGAACGACTGAATGCGGCTGCACTCGGCGCCGTAAAAACTACAATGGACGCCATGTTTGTACACCTGCGCCTGCACACCGAATTTTCCGTCGTTGACGGTACCAACCGCATCGATGAAGTCATCAAGGCGACAGCCACTGATGGTCAACCCGCACTGGCCATCACCGACCTGAACAACCTGTTCGGGGCCATCAAGTTTTACAAGGAAGCGCGTGGCAAGGGCGTCAAGCCGGTTATCGGCGCCGAGATCATGCTGGAAGGGCTGGGCGCAGACGCGACGGCGCTGTCCCGGCTGGTGCTGCTGGTTCAAAGCAGGCAGGGCTATCTCAACCTGTCCGAGCTGATCGCCCGGGCCTACACGCAAAACGTCGTCAAGGCGCAGGCTGTGATCAAGCTGGCGTGGTTGCAGGAGCTGGGCGAGGGGCTGATTGCCCTGTCCGGCGCGCAGGCCGGTCCTGTGGGTCAGGCGCTGGTGCAGGGCGATGTGGCGCGTGCGCATGAGGTGGCGCTGCAACTGGGCAGCATCTTTGCTCACCGTTTTTACATCGAGCTGCAGCGTGCCGGGCGGGTGGACGATGAAACCCATGTGGCCGCCGCCGTGCAGCTGGCGGCCCGCATGAAGCTGCCCGTGGTGGCCACGCACCCAGTGCAGTTCACGCTGGAAGATGACTATGAGGCGCATGAGGCACGTGTGTGCATAGCCGAAGGCGAAATTCTGGGTAACCAGCGCCGCGTGCGCCGCTTCACGCGGGAACAGTATTTCAAGTCGTCTGCGCAAATGCAGGCGTTGTTTGCCGATGTGCCATCGGCGCTGGCCAACACGCTGGAGATTGCAAAGCGCTGCAGCCTGACACTGGTGCTCGGCAAACCCCAGTTGCCGGATTTCCCGACGCCCCAGGTGGATGGTCGGCGCATGTCTCCCGAAGAGTATTTCCGGCACGCCTCTCATGAAGGCCTGAAGGCACGCATGGTGCATCTTTACCCCGATGCCGATCAGCGCGAAAAGCAGCGCGAACGGTATGAGGCGCGGCTGGAGTTCGAGATCGCCACCATCCTCAAAATGGGTTTCCCGGGCTACTTCCTGATCGTGGGTGACTTCATCAACTGGGCCAAGGCCAACGGTTGTCCGGTGGGGCCAGGCCGGGGCTCTGGCGCCGGCTCGCTGGTGGCATATTCGCTGAAGATCACCGATCTGGACCCGCTGGCATACAACCTGCTGTTCGAGCGGTTCCTGAACCCCGAGCGGGTGTCCATGCCCGACTTCGATATTGACTTTTGCCAGGCCAACCGCGACCGCGTGATTGACTACGTGAAAGAAAAATACGGCAAGGAGGCGGTGAGCCAGATTGTCACGTTTGGCACCATGGCCGCACGTGCCGCCATTCGTGACGTGGGTCGTGTGCTGGACATGAGCTATACGTTTTGTGACGGCATCAGCAAGCTGATTCCCAACAAGCCGGGCACCCACATCACGATTGAGGGTGCCATTGCGGCGGAGCCCATTCTGGCTGAGAGGCTGGCCAAGGAAGACGAAGTCAAAACGCTGATTGCGCTGGCTCAAAAACTTGAAGGCATGACGCGCAACGTCGGCATGCACGCCGGGGGCGTGTTGATCGCGCCGGGCAAGCTCACCGACTTTTGCCCGTTGTACCAGCAGCCTGGCAGCGAGTCGGCGGTCAGCCAGTACGACAAGGACGACGTGGAGGCTATTGGCCTGGTGAAGTTTGACTTTTTGGGTCTGGCCACACTCACCATTCTGGAGATCGCCAAAGACCTGATCGTGAGCCGTCACAAAGGCCAGGAGAATTTTGCCTTTGAAGACCTGCCGCTGAACGACCCCAAGGTTTACAAGCTGTTCTCAGATGGCAAGACTGAAGCGGTGTTCCAGTTTGAAAGCCGTGGCATGCAGGGCATGCTGCGGGATGCCAAACCTACGCGCCTGGAAGACCTGATTGCGCTGAACGCCTTGTACCGCCCCGGCCCTATGGACCTCATTCCCACCTTCGTGGCGCGCAAGAACGGCCGTGAAGACATCGAATACCCGCACCCGCTGGTGGCCGAAATGCTGTCCGAAACCTACGGCATCATGGTGTATCAGGAGCAGGTGATGCAGACGGCGCAGATTCTGGGCGGCTACTCGCTCGGTGGCGCCGACATGTTGCGCCGCGCCATGGGCAAGAAGAAGGCCGAAGAGATGGCCGAGCACCGCGACATCTTCCGTGCCGGTGCGGCTAAAAACAACATCGACGAAGCCAAGGCCGACGAAGTCTTCGACCTGATGGAGAAATTTGCCGGCTACGGCTTTAACAAGTCGCACGCTGCTGCGTATTCACTACTGGCATATCACACGGCTTGGCTGAAGGTGCATTTCACAGCAGAGTTTTTCTGCGCCAACATGACGGTGGAGATGGACGACACCGACAAGCTCAAGGTGCTTTTCGAAGATGCCCAGAAGATGGGGTTGACGTTCGAGCCCCCCAATGTGAACCGGGGCAACTATCGGTTTGAGCCCGTGTCGGACCAGGTAATCCGTTATGGCCTGGGTGCCATCAAGGGTACCGGTCAGGCGGCCATTGATGCCATCGTTGCGGCGAGAAGTGAAGACGGCCCCTTCACCAGCCTGTATGACTTTTGCGTGCGGGTGGATCGCAACCGGGTGAACAAGCGCTGCATGGAGGCACTCATCAAGGCCGGTGCGTTTGACACGCTGCAGCTCAACCGGTCAGCCCTCATCGCGTCGGTGGACCGGGCGGTTGATTTTGCCAACGCGACCCAAGCCAATGCCAACCAGACCGGCCTGTTCGACATGGATGGCGACGACAGTCATGGCTCCAGCACGCAGGAGCCCGATCTGGTGGAGGCGACGCCTTGGGGCGGGAAGGAGCGGCTCACGTTTGAGAAAACGGCCGTTGGCTTTTACCTGTCAGGCCACCTGTTTGACGAAGTGGCACTGGAGGTGCGGCGCTTTGCCAAACGCCAGATTGAGGACCTGATTGACACACGTGAGCCGCAATTGCTGGCAGGTATCGTCACCGATTTCCGGGTAATTAACGGGCAGCGCGGCAAGCTGGCGCTATTCAAGCTGGACGACAAATCGGGCGTCATTGAAGCGCGTGCAGATGAGGCACTGATCAACATGCACCGCAACCTTCTCAAAGACGATGAGTTGATTGTGGTGATGGGCAAACTCCAGCCAGACCGTTTCTCCGGAGGTATGCAACTCACAGTGAACCAGATATGGGACCTGGACCAGGCCCGGTGCCGGTTCGGTAAATTCCTGCGGGTGACTGTGAACGGCAAGACGCCCGATGTGGCGCGCCTGCTGAGAGACTTTCCAGCCAAACGCGAAGTCACGGAGCAGGGCGAACTGATAAGAGGCCTGGGTGTGCGCCTGCAGGTTTCACGTCGCGATGGCCGAGGAGGACTGATAAATGGCGTTACCGCAGAAATTCAGCTAGGCGAGGAGGCGCGCTTCTTCCCCAGTGATGTGGCGCTGGCCGGGTGGCGGGCTCAAGCGGATCAAGGAAATGTGATGATTGTTTATGACTGATTCCATTTCTAATTCATTGAGGCAATAATACTTTTCCATCAACCCAGAAAAATCAAACCCATGAAATATCAGCTGGCTATTGCATTCATTGCCGCAGCAATTCTTGTCGCCTGCGGCAAAAAAGAAGAGGGCGCATCATCCGGCGCAGCTGCACCGGCATCTCCTGCCGACATGACCGATAGCAAAACCAAAGACGATCTGGCCCGCATTCGCGAGCTGATGGAAAAAGAAGAGGCGCGCAAGCAGGCGCAGGCCAAAAGAGATAGGGAATTAGCTGATAACCATATAAAAGGCTCCAAAGCCCCACTTCAAACCTTCGGGCGCTAATCATCGCGCCTGATTTGTAGGCAAAACAAAAGCCGCCAACTTGCCGTTCATGTTGCCGGGCGCTGTTTGCAAAGCATTCTGAAAAAATCAACCGGGGTGGGGGTCCATGGAAAAAGCATTTGAATATCGGCACCAGAAGCTGCTGGAAAATTCGCTTGAGAAAATTTTCCCATCGGTTGATCGGGCATTTTTTGCCGAAATTTTGCCTCTGATGCAAACCATTGAATTGCCGGGGGGGAGCGTCTTGATGAAACAGGGCGATTCATCCGATGCAATGTATTTTGTGCTCTCCGGTCGCCTGCAAGCCAGCATTCAGGAGCCGGATGGTCAATCAAGCCTGCGCAGCGAATTTGGTCGAGGCGAGCCGATTGGGGAAATCGGTGTGATCAGTGGCGCCGGTCGGTCTGCCACGGTGACTGCACTGCGCGACTGCAAATTACTCAAACTCGCCGCCACAGATTTCATGGAAATCCTGACCAGGTTTCCGCATGTCACACTGCAACTTGCGCGCAAGTTGGTCCATCGCTTGAGCAACGACCAAAATGCCGCAGGTATCAGCAAACGCATTATCAACGTGTGCCTTGTTCCTTTAAGTGCAGGCATTGATGTTTCCCATCTGGCCAGGCGCTTGCAAAATAGCCTGCTTGAGCAGCTGCAGAGGTCGCGCTCGCCTGAGCAGCATGCCGGCGCTTTGAGTGTCGGGTTGATTGACCGTGCAGCAGTGCATCGTGCGCTGGGGCCCGAGGTGGTGGATGCCATCTCCCATGACCGGGTCAAATCCGATCGCTTGCTCGTCTGGCTCGATCAGCAAGAGACTGACAGCACCATGCAGGTCTTTGTGGCAGACCCGCACGCCAGCGCATGGACGCGCATGTGTGTCAGGCAGGCTGACCATGTCTTGCTGGTTGCAGATGCGCAGGATGCTGCGTCGTTGCGTGATGTTGAGCGTGATTTGCTGGCCGATGTGAACACTTTTCCCGGTGCGAGCCAAAGCGTCTGGCTGTTGCACCCGAATGCGTGTGCAATGCCTTCGCAGACGGCGGTATGGTTGCAGGCGCGTCCACATATTCAATGCAATGGCTGGTCCCACTTTCATACACGCCACGACCACGCAAAAGATTGGGGGCGTCTGGCCCGAATGCTCTCGGGTCAGGCGGTTGGCCTGATATTGGCCGGGGGTGGGGCTCGCGGCTTTGCCCATCTCGGCGTGATGCTGGCCCTGGAAGAAAATGGCGTTGAGTGGGATGTAGCCGGGGGCACCAGCATTGGCTCCGTGATTGCGGCATTTGCTGCCATGGACTTGCCCATGCCAAGGGTTATTGGCTTGCTCAAGAAGGCTTTTTCGGGCAATCCCACCGGAGATGTGAATTGGCTCCCTCTGATGTCGCTTGTGAAGGGGCATCGCCTGAAAAAAGTGGCAGATGCCGTTTTGCGACAGGCAACGGGTGCCAGTATCGACATTGAAGATTTGTGGAAACCCTATTTTTGTGTGGCTTCCAATTACTCGCGCCAGGAAATGGCCATTCTTCGCCGGGGTTCGGTGGTTCAGGCGATTTTGGCCAGCACAGCAATACCCGCAGCCCTGCCACCCATTTTGCGGGACGGAGATCTGATGCTTGACGGAGCTTCATTCAACAACTATCCGGTTGATATCATGAAAGCTTCAGGGGTGCGGCGCCTGATCGGTGTTGACCTGGGGCGTGGGCATTACCGACCTTTGCCATACAAAGCGCTGCCGTCAACTTGGCAACTTTTCATTGATCGATATGTGCGTCCGCGCAAGCAGCGCCGGTTCAAAGGCATTCCCAGCCTGGCCACCATTGTTTTCAACGCTACAGTGATGAGCCGCACCACGCATGAAAAAAAGATGCGGCAGGAGCTCGATCTGAGCTTCACACCCAACGTATCCAGGTACGCAATGCTGGACTGGAGG
Organism: Pseudomonadota bacterium; assembly: GCA_046050465.1. GTDB lineage: Bacteria > Pseudomonadota > Gammaproteobacteria > Burkholderiales > Burkholderiaceae_C > Egaibacter. The sequence continues at coordinate 23,531 of JBJOPS010000024.1, forward strand.
AGTTTCTCCAGCATCGTGGAAGTTGGCCTTCAGCACGGGCGTGAGCGTATTCAGGAGAGTCCCGAAGTGAATTCACCGGCCTGGTTTTCTCGCTAGATACGCAACCCTTCAACGTGGCCACGCCAGTGCAGCCACAACGAGGCGGCAGCTTTCAGGTGTGTTACGTGACCGGTCGTTCCCATGCCAATCTGGCCGACCCCGGTTTCTTGCAGCACAGCACCTGTTTGCAGCAAGCGCCTGGTTTGCCGAGCCACAGGCTCGCCGGTGGATAGCAGGTTAATGGTGGGCCCAACCAGTGCGCGCAGATGCGTTTGTGCAAAAGGGTAATGCGTGCAACCAAGCACCAACGTGTCAATTTGATCGTTTTCATGACCAAATTGGCCCATGGCCCTTGAATAATATGCACAAATTGCTATCAAATCTGTAGTGTTTTGCGGGGTTATGCCATGCTCTATGGCCTCTGCCAGGCCGTCGCACGGCTGGCAAATGAATCGGGCCTGTTTTGATACGGAGCCCAGCAGCGCATGGAAGCGGGCGCTGGACAGTGTGCCGCGTGTTGCCATGACGCCGATGTGCTGCGTGCGGGTCAGCGCAGCAGCTGGTTTAAGCGCAGGCTCTACCCCCACAATGGGCAAATCCGGGTTTTCCAGTCGCAGGATGTCAATGGCCGCTGCCGTGGCGGTGTTGCAGGCGACAACCAGGGCCTTGATGCCGTGCTGGCTTCGCAAATGCCGGGTGATGGCCCGGGATCGCCCTATGACATGGTTGTCATCGCGCTCACCATAGGGCGCATGGCCACTGTCGGCGATATATACAAAATTTTCCTGCGGCAACTCGCTGCGTAGTGCCTGCAGAATGCTCAGGCCACCTATGCCACTGTCAAAAATCCCAACCGGGGTTGCGTTCAACTGCACTTAACCTGTTGTGAGGGGAATACGCTTGAACTGGCCGGTTGCTATCTTTTTCTGCCACTCGGCCGGGCCGGTGTCATGCGCGTTGGTGCCAGTGGAGTCCACCGCCACGGTCACCGGCATGTCAACCACGTCGAACTCGTAGATGGCTTCCATGCCCAGGTCGGCAAAACCCACCACTTTGGCGCTCTTGATGGCCTTGCTCACCAGATAGGCCGCACCGCCTACCGCCATCAGGTAGGCGCTCTTGTGCTTTTTGATGGCGTCCACGCCGGTGGGTCCACGCTCGGCTTTGCCGATCATCGAGATCAGACCGGTTTCCGCCAGCATCATCTCGGTGAATTTGTCCATGCGTGTGGCGGTGGTCGGGCCGGCAGGGCCAACCGCTTCACCCTTGATCGGGTCAACCGGGCCGACGTAGTAGATGGTGCGGTTGGTGAAGTCCACCGGCAACTTCTCCCCTTTGGCCAGCATGTCCTGAATGCGCTTGTGGGCGGCGTCACGACCGGTCAGCATCTTGCCATTCAGCAGCAAGGTGTCGCCCGCCTTCCACTGCGCAATTTCCGATTTGGTCAGGGTGTTGAGATCCACCTTCTTGCTCTTTTTGTAATCAGGCGCCCAGTGCACATCGGGCCACAGGCTCAAGGGTGGCGGGTCCAGATAAACCGGGCCGCTGCCGTCCATTACCAGATGCGCGTGACGCGTGGCAGCGCAGTTGGGAATCATCGCCACGGGTTTGCCTGCTGCGTGGGTGGGGTACATGTTGATCTTGATGTCCAGCACGGTGGTCAGACCACCCAGGCCCTGCGCACCAATGCCCAGCGCGTTGACTTTTTCAAACAGCTCCAGGCGAAGTTCTTCCACTTTGCCGAGCTTCTCGCCACGGGATGCCTTGGCCTGCAGTTCGTACATGTCGATGTCTTCCATCAGGCTTTGCTTGGCCAGCAACACGGCCTTTTCTGCCGTGCCGCCAATGCCAATGCCCAGCATGCCCGGCGGGCACCAGCCGGCGCCCATGGTGGGCACGGTTTTGAGTACCCAGTCCACCACCGAGTCGGACGGGTTGAGCATGACCAGTTTGGACTTGTTTTCCGAGCCACCGCCCTTGGCTGCCACGGTGATGTCCAGCTTGTCGCCTGCAACGATCTCGACATGGATCACGGCAGGCGTGTTGTCCCTGGTGTTTTTGCGGTCAAACTGCGGGTCGGCCACGATGGAGGCACGCAGCGTGTTGTCGGGGTGGTTGTAGCCGCGGCGGACACCTTCGTTGATGGCGTCGTCCAGCGTGCCGGTGAAACCTTCAAGGCGCACATCCATGCCAATCTTCAGGAAGACGTTGACAATGCCGGTGTCCTGACAGATCGGGCGATGCCCTTGGGCACTCATGCGGGAGTTGGTCAGAATCTGCGCAATAGCGTCCTTCGCAGCAGCGGACTGCTCACGCGCATAGGCACGCGCCAGGTGGGCAATGTAGTCTGCCGGGTGGTAGTAGCTGATGAACTGCAGCGCCCCGGCGATGGTTTCAATCAGGTCGGTCTGTTTGATGGTGGTGGTCATGTATGAACTCTCGGTGGCTTTTGGGCGGCAGTTGTTTTGCCGACAACAGGGGCAAGTTTACTCAACCCATCCTGTCATCAGAGTGCCGGGTCGCGCATGTCCCAGCGAATCTTGTCAATCGCAGTCAACAGCTCAGGCGACAAGGTGGTTCCCCAGGCAGCCAGACACTCATCCAGTTGTGCCACCGACGTTACGCCAATGATGGTGCTGGCCACGCGCCAGCTGGTGTAACAAAACGCCAGCGCCATTTGTGTGGGCGTGAGGCCATGCTCACGCGCCAGTGCGTTGTAGCGGCGCGCTGCGGCCAGCGCCTCTGGGCGGCCCCAGCGTTGCTTGCGGATGGAGTCGTAGCGCGCTATGCGGCCTTCTTTCGGCGCGTTGGGCCCTTCGGTGCCGTGCTCGTCGTACTTGCCGGTAAGCAAACCAAAGCCCAGCGGTGAATACGGAATCAGCGACACACCCAAGCGGTGCATGGTTTCGTCCAGCCCGTTGTCCACCGTGCGGTTCACCAGGCAATACGGGTTTTGCACGGTGGCCACGCGCGGCAGGCCATGCTGCTCGGCCAGGCGGATGAATTCGTGCACCCCATAAGGCGTTTCGTTGGACAAACCAATGGCGCGCACCTTGCCGGCCTTGATGAGCCTGGCAAGGGTTTCCAGCTGCTCGTGCACGGAGATCGTTGGCAGGTCTTTGGCCGGGTCAAAGTACGGCACGCCAAACGCGGGCACGTGGCGGGCAGGCCAGTGAATCTGATACAGGTCGATCACATCAATTTTCAAACGCCGCAGCGAGCCTTCGCACGACTCCACGATGTCGGCAGATGACAAACCGCTGCGCCCCTGACGAATCCAGTCCATGCCGCGCGGCGGACCGGCCAGCTTGGTGGCCACGATGAGTTTTTGCCGCACGCCGGGATTTTTGGCAAACCAGTTGCCGATGATGGTCTCGGTGGCACCGTAGGTTTCGGCGCGGGTGGGCACCGAGTACATCTCGGCCGTGTCCAGAAAGTTGACGCCGCGCTCCAGCGAGTGGCTCAGGATGGCGTGGGATGTGGCCTCATCCACCTGTTCGCCAAAGGTCATGGTGCCCAGGCAAATGGGGGTGACGTGCAGGTCGCTCTGGCCGAGTTGTACCGTTTTCATGGATTGGAGAAGGCTCATGGGTTTTGAAGAGCCACGAGTTTACGGTTTCCCGCCGATTCGCGCTTCAGGGGGCAGTTGCAGCCCTGGCCCGCTCTTCTTCCTGCAGCCGCAATACACGGCGCTGCACCTTGCCGGTGGTGGTCATGGGCAATTCGGTGATGAATTCAATTTCCTTGGGATATTCGTATGGCGCCAGCAGGCCTTTCACGTGAGCCTGCAATTCGATCGCCAATTTAGCATCAAATTGGCCTTTTTCCCCCGTAAATTGTTCGCGGGCAGCTACAAAATCAGGAGCAATCACTACGTAAGCCTTGACCACGGAACCGCGCTCGCGGTCCGGCTTGGGCACCACGGCGGCATTCGCTACTGCAGGGTGTTTGATCAGGCAGTTTTCAATCTCGCCCGGGCCAATGCGGTACCCCGCCGCCTTGAACACATCGTCTGCCCGGCCCTGATACCAGAGGTAACCATCGGCATCGCGCGTGGCCAGGTCACCCGTGCGGCACCAGTCACCGGTGAATTTGGCGGTGGTGGCCGCTTCGTTTTTCCAGTAGCCCAGAAAGAAGATCGGGTCGGGCTGGCCATGCACGTCAAAACGGTTCAGCGCCACGTCGCCCGGCATGCCCACCGCGCATTCGTTGCCCGCTTCGTCAATCACCGCCACCCGGTGACCGGGATAGCCCTTGCCCATGCTGCCCGGCTTGGCTGGCCATCCGACAAGGGTAGGGCAATTTTTCGACGGGCCGCCCCTAGAAAAATTAGCCCCCTCGGGGGGCAGCGCAGTACGCGAAGCGACAAGCGTGGGGGCACAGTTCCCCACGATGTAGTTGATCTCGGTCTGCCCAAACATTTCGTTCACGGTCACGCCGAGCTGGCTCTGGCAATAGGCAAACACCGCGTCGCCCACTGCCTCGCCCGCGCTCATCACCGCTTGCAGTTTCAGCTTGAAGTGTTTGCGCGGCTCAGGGTAGGCCTTCATCATGGCCTTGAGCGCGGTGGGGAACAAAAAGGTGTGCGTCACGCCGTGCTGCTGCATCAGCGTGAACGCGGTCTCGGGGCTGAACCGCCCGTTGAAGGCCACGATGGGCCGGCCGAAATAAAGCGTGGGCAGCAGCGCATCCATCAGGCCGCCGGTCCAGGCCCAGTCGGCGGGTGACCAGAACACCGCGCCACTTTTCTCGTTGGCCACGCCGTCAAACCCGAACCAGTTCTGGCTGCAGACAAAACCGGGCAAATTGCCAATGAGGGCACGGTGCGGGATCAACGCCCCCTTGGGCTGGCCCGTGGTGCCGCTGGTGTAGATCAGCACGGCTGGCTCCTCGGCCAGCGTATCCACCGCCTTGAATTGGGCCGACGCACGATCCAGTGCCAGCTGGTATCCGAAGCTGGCCTTCACCCCCGCCGCGCCCACACCCATCACTGTTTGCAACAGCGGGCAGTTCTCGCGAATAGCCAGCAGGCTGTCGATGGATGATTCATCACAAATGGCCAACACGGCTTCGCTGTTGTGCAGGCGGTATTGCAGCGCCTCGGGGCCAAACAGCATTGACAGCGGCATGGCCACGGCGCCCATTTGCAGTACGGCCATGTAGGCCACGGCGGTCTCGAAGCGCTGCGGCATGACAATGGCCACACGGTCGCCGCGGTGCACGCCGCTGGCGGCCAGCACGTTGGACAACCGGTTGGCCTGCTCCTGAAGCTCAAAATAGGTGAGAAATTGGCCCTCAGCCCTGGTGGAATGTGCCCGAATAGCTATTCTTTTCGTAGCATCCGGCTGACTGGCCCAGCGCGCGCAACAGGCCTGCGCCATATTGAACCGCTTGGGCACCAGCCAGCGGAATTGGCCATGCAGGCTGGCGTAGTGGTCGGGCTGGCGGGTCATGCTGGGCTCCTCTTTTTTCTGGTTGGGTCGCAGCTTTGTCACTGTATTGACTGACACTTTTGTCGGCCTTGACTATCATTGCCCGAATGTACCAAGCCAAACGCATTTCCCGCAGCGAGTTTGTCCCTATTCGCAGCCTCGATTACCACGTGCGCCTGTGGGGAACGCCGCAGCCCGGCCAGCCGCCGCTGGTCATGGTGCACGGCTGGATGGACGTGGCCGCCAGCTACCAGTTTGTGGTGGACGCGCTTGCGCAGGACCGTTATGTGATTGCGCCCGACTGGCGCGGTTTCGGCCTGACCGGTTCGGGCGATGCAGACAACTTCTGGATGCCCGATTACCTGGCCGACCTGGACTTCCTGCTGGACCACTATGCGCCAGAGCAGCCGGTGGACTTGATGGGCCACAGCATGGGTGGCAACGTGGTGATGATTTACGGTGGCGTGCGCCCCGCGCGGATTCGCCGGTTGATCAACCTGGAGGGCTTTGGCATGCCCGCCACGCGGCCTTCGCAGGCAGCGGGTCGTTATGCCAAGTGGATGGACGAGATCAAGGCGCTGCACCGTGGCGACATGGCTCTGAAGGCTTACGACTCGGCAGACGGCGTGGCTCGCCGCCTGATGAAGACCAATCCGCGACTGGGTGAAGACAAGGCCGCCTGGCTGGCCGCCCACTGGGCACGGCCCGAAGCGGACGGCCAGTGGCACATTCTGGGCGCTCCAGCCCACAAAATCGTCAACGCCAACCTGTACCAGGTGGAGGAAATGCTGGACATCTACCAGCGCATCACCGCGCCCGTGCTGGCGGTGGAGGCCAGCGACAACAGCATGGGCCTGTGGTACCAGGGCAAATACACGCTGGCAGACTACCACGAGCGCCTCAAATCGGTGCCCAACGTGCAGGTAGGTCACATTGCAGACGCGGGCCACATGCTGCACCATGATCAGCCGCTGGCGCTGGCCGCAATGATCGAGCAGTTCACCGCCTGAGTGAGCCTGGTTTGGCGTTCCGGCCCGGGAACTAAAATAGCGGGTTAATTGAACCCCCTTTCACACGCAGGACCCGCATCATGGAACCAGAACGCATCAATCAAATCGGCACCCAACTCGCTGACCTGAGCGCTCGCACGGCTGAGTTACGGGGGTATCTTTGACTATCCTGCCAAAGCAGAACGCCTGAGAACCGTCAACGCATCCCTCGAAGACCCCAACGTCTGGAACGACAGCAAGAAAGCCCAGGAACTCGGCAAGGAAAAAAAAGCGCTGGACGGCGTGGTCGGCACGCTGGACAACCTGACCAGCGAACTGGCCGACAACATCGAGCTGTATGACATGTCCAAGGCCGAGGGCGATGAGGCCGGCCTGCAGACGATTGAAGCCGAGGCCGCCAAACTGGCCGCCACCATCGAGCAGCTGGAATTCCGCCGCATGTTCAACAACCCGGCAGACCCTCTGCCCTGCTTTCTGGACATCCAGGCTGGCGCCGGTGGCACCGAAGCCTGCGACTGGGCCAGCATGTTGCTGCGCCAGTATTTGAAGTACGCCGAGCGCAAGGGCTTCAAGACCACGATTGAAGACGAGACTGCCGGCGACACCGCCGGCATCAAGGGCGCCACGATCAAGATCGAGGGTGAATACGCCTTTGGCCTGCTGCGCACCGAGACGGGCGTACACCGTTTGGTGCGCAAGTCGCCGTTCGATTCAAGCGGCGGGCGCCACACATCGTTTGCCAGCGTGTTTGTCTATCCCGAGATTGATGATTCGATCGAGATCGACATCAATCCCAGCGACGTGCGCACTGACACCTTCCGCGCCTCCGGCGCCGGTGGCCAGCACATCAACAAGACCGACTCGGCCGTGCGCCTGACGCACATTCCGACGGGCATCGTGGTGCAGTGTCAGGACGGCCGCAGCCAGCACAGCAACCGCGACGTGGCGTGGAAACGCCTGCGTTCACGCCTGTATGACTTTGAGCTGCGCAAGCAGCAGGAAGCGCAGCAAAAGCTGGAAGACACCAAGACCGATGTGGGCTGGGGCCATCAGATTCGCTCTTACGTGCTGGACAACAGCCGCATCAAGGACCTGCGTACCAATGTCGAGGTCTCGGCCACACAAAAGGTGCTGGACGGTGATCTGGATGTGTTCATTGAAGCCTCTTTGAAGCAGGGCGTGTGATGACGGTGCAAACTTTGAAAACCGAAGCGCTGATCTTCGACATGGATGGCACCATGATCAATTCCATGCCCTACCATGCGCAGAGCTGGATTGCGTTCACCCGCAACCACGGCATCCAGATTGACGTGCCCGACCTGATGACCCGCACCACCGGCCGCACCGGCGCCGAGTGCATGCGCGAGCTGTTTGGGTGCGAGATGGACGAAGCCGAGTGCTGGCGCCTGATCCATGAAAAAGAGGAAATTTACCGCGAGCTGTTTGCACCGGTTTTTTCTGAAGTGGCGGGCTTCAAAGCATTTGCGGCCTTGGCACGCAGCCAGGGTCTGAAGGTAGGTGTGGGCACGGCCGGTGACAAACACAACATCGCCTTCGCGTTCTCGCACCTGAAGATGGCGCCCGTGCCCCACGCCGTGGTGGGTGGTGACGAAGGTTTGCCCGGCAAGCCTGAGCCCGCTATATTTCTGGAAGCAGCCAGGCGAATGACAGCGAGGGCTGAGGCCTGTATTGTGTTTGAAGATGCGCCTTTTGGCATCGAGGCGGCACGTCGCGCGGGCATGCGTGCGGTGGCGCTGTGCACCACGCATTCACCTGCCGAGCTGGCAGGCCCGCACGTCATAGCCAGTGTGCGCGATTACCACGAGCTGATGAGCTCTCAATTTCTGGAGAAACTGCATGTTGCAACTTCGTGATGGACAGGGCGCCCCCGTGGCGGTTCACCGTGCCGACTATGCGGCCCCCGCTTACTGGATCGACACCGTTGACCTGACGTTTGATCTGGACCCGGCCAAGACCCGCGTCCTGAACAGGATGACGCTGCGCCGCAACCCCGATGTGCCCGCGCAGCCGTTGAAGCTGGATGGTGAAGACCTGAACCTGGCCCGCGTGCTGGTGAATGGCCAGGGCGCTTCGTTCAAGATGGAAGGCTCCCGCCTGGTGCTGGAAAACCTGCCTAGCCTGGAAGAATACGGCAGCAGCCCGTTTGAGCTGGAGATTTTCACCACCTGTGTGCCTGCGAAAAACACCAAGCTGATGGGCCTGTACGTCAGCAACGACTCCTTCTTCACGCAATGTGAAGCGGAGGGGTTCCGGCGCATCACCTACTTCCCCGACCGTCCGGACGTGATGGCCAGCTACACCGTGACGCTGCGCGCTGACAAGGCCAAATACCCGGTGCTGCTGAGCAACGGCAATCTGGTCGCCCACGGGCCGGTGGACGGCGCGGGCAATGAGGGCCGCCACTTCGCCAAATGGGTGGACCCGCACAAAAAACCGTCTTACCTCTTCGCACTGGTCGCAGGCCAGCTGGTGTGCCGCGAGCAGCGCATCACCTCGCGTGCGGGCAAAGACCACTTGCTGCAGGTGTATGTTCGCCCCGGCGACATGGACAAGACCGAACACGCCATGAACTCGCTGATGGCCAGCGTGGTCTGGGACGAAGCCCGTTTTGGCCTGCCGCTGGACCTGGAGCGTTTCATGATTGTCGCCACCAGCGACTTCAACATGGGCGCCATGGAGAACAAGGGCCTCAACATTTTCAACACCAAGTACGTGCTGGCCAGCCAGGCCACGGCAACCGACGCGGATTTCTCCAATATCGAATCGGTTGTGGGCCACGAGTATTTCCACAACTGGACTGGCAACCGCGTGACGTGTCGCGACTGGTTCCAGCTCTCGCTGAAGGAAGGCCTCACCGTCTTCCGCGATCAGGAGTTTTCGCAGGATCTGGCAGGCGGCGCCTCGGCCCGGGCCGTCAAGCGCATTGAAGACGTACGTGTGCTGCGCACCGCCCAGTTCCCCGAGGACGCAGGCCCCATGGCCCACCCGGTGCGGCCAGACAGCTATGTAGAAATCAATAATTTCTACACCGTCACCATTTACGAAAAAGGCGCCGAAGTCGTTCGCATGATGCAGACGCTGGCTACCGAAGGGGCCTCCGATCCCCAGGGCCGCGCCGGCTTCGCTAAAGGCATGACCTTGTATTTCGAGCGCCACGACGGCCAGGCCGTCACCTGTGACGACTTTGCGCAGGCGATTGCGGATGCCAACCCGGCGTCTGACCTTGCCCGGCTACTGCCCCAGTTCAAGCGCTGGTACAGCCAGGCGGGCACGCCCCATCTGCACGCCGCAGGGGAATTTGACGCCACACAGCGCCGCTACACGCTGACGTTCACGCAAAGCTGCGTGGCCACGCCAGGGCAAGCGGTGAAAGAACCGTTCGTCATTCCCATCGGGCTGGGCTTGCTGACCCGTGACGGCCAGGAGGTTGCTGCCTCGCGGACATTTGTGATGACCCAGGCTACGGAAACCGTCACATTTGAAAACATCGACGCCGAGCCAGTGCCATCCATCCTGCGGGCTTTTAGCGCGCCAGTGGTACTGGCGTTTGATTACCGTGACGAACAGCTGCTGACCCTGCTGGCGTCTGACCCGGACCCGTTCAACCGCTGGGAAGCCGGGCAACGCCTGGCACTTCGATGCGCTATCAAGTTTATAGCTGGTCACGCAGATTTGACGGGGGCTATCGTGCTAAACGATGCCTATATTGCGGCCATGCGCGGTGTTTTGCGACACCCCACGCTGGACGCTGCGTTCAAGGAACTGGTGCTCACACTGCCGTCCGAAACTTACATCGCCGAGCAACTGGATGTGGTCGACCCGCAGCGCATTCACATCGTGCGCGAAGCCATGCGTGCGCAACTGGCGCAGGCGCTGGTCGCAGACTGGCAGTGGGCGTTTGAAACCCACCAAACCAGCGGCGTGTACAAGCCCGATGCGGTATCCAGCGGCAAGCGGGCCCTGAGCGGCCTGGCTCTGTCGCAACTGTGCCTGGCGGCCCGACACACGGCAGACACGGTCTGGCCCGGCAAGGCATTGCAGCATTTCAAAGATGCGGCCAACATGACGGACCGTTTCAACGCGCTGGCCGCTCTGGTGAGCAGTGGTCATGCGCTGGCTGCCCCTGCGCTGGAGCGTTTTCACAGCATGTTCAAGGACGAAGCGCTGGTGCTGGACAAGTGGTTTGCGCTGCAGGCTGGCGCCACCGACCGCAATGGCGACGTGCTGCCCATCGTGCGCCAGCTGTTGCTGCACCCTGATTTCAACCTGCGCAACCCCAACCGCGCACGCAGCGTGATCTTCAGCTACTGCAGCGCCAACCCCGGTGCATTTCACCGGCCTGACGCGGCCGGTTATGTGTTCTGGAGTGAACGGGTCATCGAGATCGACAGCTTCAACCCGCAGGTCGCGGCCCGTCTGGCACGTGCGCTGGACCGCTGGAAGAAACTGGCCGAGCCCTACCGCAGCGCCGCGCGCGAAGCCATTGCCCGCGTAGCAGCACGCACCGACCTGAGCAACGATGTGCGCGAGGTGGTTGACCGCGCGCTGGCCGATTGATCCTGCACTTTTTTCATCATGTCCAAAAACATATCCCTCACCCGTTATCTCGTTGAGCAACAGCGTGAGGGCGGGTTGATCCCGTCGCAACTGCGACTGCTGCTGGAGGTGGTGGCTCGCGCCTGCAAAAGCATCAGCCAGGCGGTGAACAAGGGCGCCCTGGGCGGCGTTCTGGGTGCAACCGAGAGTGAAAACGTTCAGGGTGAAATCCAGAAAAAACTGGACATCATCGCCAATGAGGTTTTGATCGAAGCGAACGAATGGGGTGGCCACCTGGCAGCCATGGCCAGCGAGGAAATGGACAGCATTTATCTGGTGCCCCACCGGTATCCGCAGGGCGAATACCTGCTGCTGTTTGACCCGCTGGACGGCTCCAGCAACATCGACGTGAACGTGAGCATCGGCACCATCTTCAGCGTGCTGGTCAAACCGGAAGGCTCCGGTGTTTCAGAGCAGGATTTTCTGCAACCCGGCAGCAAGCAGGTCGCAGCAGGTTACTGCGTTTACGGGCCACAAACCACGCTGGTACTGACCGTGGGTGATGGTGTGGCGATGTTCACGCTGGACCGGGAGCAGGGCTCGTTCGTGCTGACGCAGGAAAACGTGAAAATTCCGCAGGACACGAAAGAATTTGCCATCAACATGAGCAATATGCGCCACTGGGATGCCCCGGTCAAGCGCTACATCGATGAATGCCTGCTTGGGCAGGCGGGCCCGAGGGGCAAGGACTTCAACATGCGCTGGATTGCCAGCATGGTGGCCGATGTACACCGCATCCTCACCCGCGGCGGCGTGTTCCTCTACCCATGGGACAAACGCGAGCCGCACAAGGCCGGCAAGTTGCGCCTGATGTACGAGGCCAACCCCATGAGCTGGCTGATCGAGCAGGCGGGAGGCGCTGCGACCAACGGCAGGCAGCGCATTCTGGACCTTCAGCCCGGCCAGTTGCACGAGCGCGTGAGTGTCATTCTGGGATCAAAGAACGAAGTGGAACGCGTCACCCGCTACCATAACGAGCCCTGAACCAGCCATTGCAGGCAGGCTATAATTTGCGGCTTACCAGCCGGTGTAGCTCAGTCGGTAGAGCAGCTCATTCGTAATGAGAAGGTCGGGTGTTCGATTCATCTCTCCGGCACCACATATCAAAGACCCGAATTGCTCGGGTCTTTTTTTGTGCCCGTTTTCTCCCGGTGTTTGCGGGTAATTTCCAAGCCTGCCAAATCATCAGGACCACTTTTCCCCAAGATTTCAGCCCGGATAGACCACGCCGCAGTCTCAAGTCTCTGAATATGCGAGGAGCGTGCTGAGCCCACTCTCTAGCATCCATGCGGGTTTGCGGGCAGTGGGTTGTCATGCAGGGTGGTGAGCACTTTGGCTTTCAAACTCACTGGCCCATCTCCGCAAAGAGTGCCTCTTGCTCCTGCCAATCGTGGGGCAGCAACTTGCGCACAAAGAATTCAAAGGACAGCCCCACAGGACCCTTGCCCCGCGCAATCCGCTCCACCACACTGGGGGCCAGCCGTGCCATCTTCAGCGTCTTTTGGACCCGCATTTTTTCAAGTCCCTCCGCCTTGGCCAATTCCGAGATGTTGGTCACCCGGCCACTGTCGAGTAAATCCTGCCAGTACAGCGCACGCGAGAGCGCCTTGATCAGATTGGCATCCATCACCGCCTGCCAGTTGCGCTCACCATCGGGTTCCGTGGTCTGTCCGGGCCGGATGATGACCTTGTTGAACCGATGGCGCACGATGCGCATGGGAATCACCGTGGTCAGTTTCACACCGTCGCCACGGCCACTTTGAAGCAATTGGGCGTTGCCCGTTGCGGTGATTACACGTGTGGGCTTGCTCATACTTCCTCCATTTCTGCCATCTCTGCACCGATCGAGTTGGGTGCAAACTCGCTTGCCAGGGACGCCCAGCCGCTGGCACGCCATTCAATCTCTACGCTCTCATGGGTCAACTGCACCCGTTCAATCAACAAATTCACAATGCGTGACTGCTCCTGGGGGAACAAGGTGTTCCAGACCTGTGCCAGATTGCGCATGGCCAGCACTACGGAAGGCTCGTCTAATTGCGCCCCACTGCTGCGCACCGCATCCCAGACCGATTGGACTGTGGCTGGCGACTGCAATACTCCGAGCACCTGCTCAACCAACAGCGCTTCAATCTGATCTGCCGCCAGCGTGCCAAAGGTGTCTGCACCTTTGCCGAAGCGGTTGTTCTTGTTGTCCACGTAGTAGCGGTAGCGCTTACCGCCTGCAGCCCGCTTGGTCACGACGCTGGGCACCATGCGTTGCCCGTTGGGCGCGTACAGCAGTCCTTTGAGCAGGGCCGGTGGACTGTTGCGGGTCATGGTGGCCACGCGGCGTTCTCGCTCGTCCGTGTCTATAAAGGCCTGCACGGCGGCCCAAAGGGCTTTGTCCAAAATGGGTTCGCGCTGCCCCGGGAAACGTTTGCCCTTGTGGGGCATCTCTCCAATATAGAGGCAGTTGTGAATCACCTTGTAGATGGCCTGCTTGCTAAATGGTTTGCCGGTCTTGGTGACCACCCCTTCCGCCATCAGGTCCCGCACCAAGTCCGTGGTGCCCTGGTAGCGCAAGTAGTCCCTGAAGATGCGCCGAACGAGTTGCGCCTATTCCGGCACCACCACCATCTTTCTATCCTGGACCCGGTAACCAATGGGCACCACGCCACCCATGGGTGATTGATAAAGTCGCCATTCACGCTCTGAACGATCAGGAAGCCAAGCTCTCTTATTGAAACAGGTGTCCGCCGAAGGCATCCACTGATAGACTCATAACGATTTAAGCCTACTTTTAGGCATCAATCAGATCGTCAATGCCATGAATTCCGAACCGTGGGTTACCGCACTTGACATCGCCCGGCATTTGGGCGTTGTAAAAGACACCGTTTACCGCTGGCGTGAACGCAAAGGCCTGCCTGCGCATCGTGTAGGGCGATTGTGGAAATTTCAGCTGTCCGAGGTGGATGACTGGGTACGCGCTGGCGGTGCCGATGACGACACAGAAAGCGGGAGCGAACAAGAATGAGTTCAGTAGGAGGATGTATCGCGTGAGCATGGAAGGACAACTCCTCGACCAAAAGTCCTTGCGGGCGATAACCGGCAAGACGGCCGACTGGAACGAAGTCGCCAAAGATTGCATTGCGTTTGCCAATGCAACGGGTGGCCGCCTGCTGCTGGGCATAGAGGATGGTCAAAATGCACCACCGGCCGACCAACACATCTCGTCAGATCTACCCGACACACTGCGGCGCAAATTGACCGAACGCACTGTCAACGTAGCGGTGCTGCCTGATATTGTTACCGCCCCCAATGGCGGCCAGTACATCGAATTGCGCATTCCGCGCGCCATGGCCGTGGCGTCCACCACCGACGGCCGTTACTTCTTGCGTGTGGCAGACCAAAGCAAGCCCGTCACCGGCGATGACGTGATGCGGCTGGCCAGTGAGCGTGCCGCATGGCCGTGGGAAACGCAGACCACCTTGAATATCCCGCGCAGTGAGGTAGATGCCAGCAAGCGCGACAAGCTACTGGCTGCCCTGCGTGCGTCCGACCGAGTCAAGTCCTCGGTCAAGGAAAAATCCGACGACGAACTGCTTGATCACTATCAGCTTGCCCAAGGGCAGGACCTCACCAACTTGGGCGTGCTCTGCCTTGGTCGCCAGCATCACCGTGCCCAATTGACCACGGCACCAGTCATTCAGTTCATCAAGTACGACGAACACGGGCAGAAGGTCAACAAGTTGGTTTGGGACGACCACACCCAGAGCCCGATGGAGCTGATCGAGGCGGTCTGGCTGGAGGTGCCCGACTTCCGCGAGCGCTATGAACTCCCCGATGGCCTGTATCGCCAGAACGTGCCCGCCTTTGATGAAATCGTGGTGCGTGAACTGCTGGTTAATGCGCTGGTCCATCGCCCCTACACCCAGCGTGGAGATATTTTTCTGAATCTGCATCCCGATCGGTTGGAGATGGTTAACCCCGGCCCACTGCCGCTGGGCGTTACACCGCAGAACGTGCTGCACACCACCGTGCGCCGCAATGAACATCTGGCTCGTCTCTTCCACGACCTGAAGCTGATGGAACGCGAAGGCAGCGGTTTCGACAAAATTTTCGAGGTGCTACTCTCGCAAGGCCGCCCGATGCCGGAGTTGATCGAAACCCACGACCGCGTGCAGGTCACGGTGCGTCGCCGGATCCTCAAGCCCGAAGTCATCGATTTCATTGCCAAGGCAGATCAGACCTATCAGCTCACGCAGCGCGAACGCATCGCACTGGGTTTGCTGGCCCAACACGACGCATTGACTGCCCGCGAACTCGCCGACACCCTAGATCTGCCCAGCGTCGAGGCTCTGCAGCCGTGGCTCAAACGATTGGTCGACTGGCACTTGGTGCAGAGCGCCGGGCGTACCCAGGCGACGCACTATTTTGTTGACCCGAGCCTACTGCGCAGCCTGAAGTTCACCGGCGAGACTACCCTGAAGCGCATTGAGCCACACCGCTTGGCGGCACTGGTGCTGGAAGACTTGCAGCGCTACCCACAATCTGCCATCAGCGAAATCCACCAGCGTATCGGTGGCGAAATTCACCCCAAACAGGTGAAACGCGCTTTGGAGGAGCTGATCGAGCGCGGCGCTGTGCGCTTTAAGGGCAACAACCGCTGGCGGCGTTACTGGGCTATGCCATGAAGAGGCTATCGGACAACGCACGTGATATCGGCGATAGCTGGGCGATAGAAAGTGGGCGATACGCTGACACTGGCCCAATGAATCAAAGGGTTCTATCGACCATAGGCCATAAAGGCCGGGTGATAGAACTGGGACAACTTGCCGCAGCAACCCATTTACTGCGGCTCACGGCTCGCGCCTCGAACCTGAGCCCTATCGGACGAATCGAAACTGGACTTTAGCGATGACAAGCATTCAACAACGCGCCGAACTGCAACGCCGAATCTGGCAAATCGCCAACGATGTGCGTGGTGCCGTCGACGGCTGGGATTTCAAGCAATACGTGCTCGGCACCCTGTTTTACCGCTTCATCAGCGAAAACTTTGCGGCCTACATCGAAGGCGGTGACGACAGCGTCAACTATGCCGAACTGGCCGACAGCGTCATCACCCCGGAGATCAAAGACGACGCCATCAAGACCAAGGGTTATTTCATCTACCCCAGTCAGCTGTTTGCCAAGGTCGCTACCAGCGCCAACACCAACGAAAGCCTGAATACCGACCTGGCCGCCATCTTTGCCGCCATTGAAGCCTCCGCCAATGGGTACCCCTCCGAGCGCGACATCAAAGGCCTGTTTGCCGATTTCGACACCACCAGCAACCGCCTGGGCAACACGGTGAAGGATAAAAATCTCCGCCTGGCCGCCGTGCTCAAAGGCGTGGCCGAGCTGAACTTTGCTGATTTCGAAGGCAGCAATATCGATCTTTTCGGCGATGCCTACGAATTTCTCATCTCCAACTACGCGGCCAACGCAGGCAAATCGGGCGGCGAGTTCTTCACACCGCAGCAGGTTTCCAAGCTAATCGCCCAGCTGGCCATGTACGGTCAGACCAGCATCAACAAGATTTACGATCCGGCCTGCGGCTCCGGCTCGCTGCTGCTGCAAGCCAAGAAGCACTTCGATCAACACATCATCGAAGACGGTTTTTTTGGCCAGGAACTCAACCACACCACCTACAACCTGGCGCGGATGAACATGTTCTTGCACAACGTCAACTACGACAAGTTCAACATCCAGCTGGGCGACACCCTCATCGGCCCCCACTTTGGCGACGACAAGCCTTTTGACGCCATCGTCTCCAACCCGCCGTACTCGGTGAAATGGAAGGGCTCGGACGACCCCACCCTCATCAACGACGACCGCTTTGCCCCGGCGGGCGTGCTGGCGCCAAAATCCAAAGCCGACTTCGCCTTTGTGCTCCACGCGCTCAGCTACCTCTCCAGCAAAGGCCGCGCCGCCATCGTCTGCTTCCCCGGCATCTTTTACCGGGGTGGCGCGGAGCAGAAGATTCGCCAATATCTGGTGGACAACAACTATGTGGAAACGGTGATCTCGCTGGCATCCAACCTGTTCTACGGCACCACCATCGCCGTGAACATTCTGGTGCTGTCCAAACACAAAACCGACACCACCACCCAGTTCATCGACGCCAGCGGCCTGTTCAAGAAGGAAACCAACAACAACGTGCTGCGCGACTCGGACATCGAGCAGATCATGCAGGTGTTCGACAGCAAGGCGAATGTGGAGCACTTTGCCCAGTCCGTTCCTTTTGAGAAGGTGGCCACCAACGACTACAACCTGTCGGTCAGTAGCTACATCGACGCCAAGGACGACCGCGAAGTGGTGGACATTGCCCAGCTCAATGCCGAGCTGAAAACCACCGTCAGCCGAATCGACCAGTTACGAAGAGACATTGATGCCATCGTCGCGGAGATTGAAGGCGAGGAGCTGGAGGCATGAGTGGCGTCAGCTTTATTGACAAACTGCTGGAAGGTCGTGAGTTCCAATGGAAGGCATTGGGAGATATTGGAGCTTTCATTCGTGGCTCAGGTATCCAGAAGTCGGACTTCACTGAGTCAGGTGCTGGCTGTATTCACTACGGCCAGATTCATACGCACTACGGCACATGGGCTACGGAAACCAAATCATTCATTGATCGCGATTTTTCTGCGCGGCTGAGAAAAGCGCATGCTGGCGATCTGGTAATTGCGACCACAAGTGAAGACGACGAGGCTGTAGCCAAAGCCGTCGCGTGGCTTGGGCTTGAAGATGTGGCGGTCAGCACGGATGCCTACATCTATCGACACACGATTAATCCCAAGTACATGTCGTACTTTTTTCAAACTGAGCTTTTCCAGTCGCAGAAGAAGCCACACATCACAGGAACCAAGGTGCGTCGCATATCTGGCGACAACCTTGCAAAAATCCAAATTCCAATACCTTGTCCAGAAAACCACAAAAAATCGCTTGAAATCCAGGCCGAAATTGTCCGCATACTGGACACTTTCACCGGGCTTACAGCCGAGCTTACAGCCGAGCTTACAGCCGAGCTTACAGCCCGCGAAAAACAATACAACTACTATCGCGACCAGTTGTTGAGTTTTGAAGACGGCGAAATGGAGTGGAAGACGTTGGGGGACGTAACCAAGAAATGGTATTCGGGTGGAACACCGACAGCTGGTGAACCAGAATATTACGAGGGTGGCAATATTCCTTGGCTAAGAACCCAAGAGGTTAAGTTTTCCGATATCGAGTCCACAGAAGTAAAAATAACTCAGGCTGCCGTTAAAAATTCGGCGGCAAAGTGGATTCCAGCGAATTGCGTAATTATTGCGATATCGGGGGCGACAGCAGGCAGGTCTGCGATCAATAAAATCCCCTTAACAACCAATCAGCACTGCGGTTGTTTGGAAATTGACAGCGCCAAGGCGTTATATCGCTATGTTTTCCATTGGGTAAGTTTTAATTATGAAAACATTAAGTCGCTTGGACAAGGTGCCAGGGGGGACCTCAATTCAACCATCATAAAGAATTTCAAGCTACCCATTCCCTACGCAGACGACCCCGAAAAGTCACTGGCCGAGCAAGGTCGTATCGTCTCCATGCTCGACAAATTCGACGCCCTGACCAACTCCCTCACCGAAGGCTTACCGCGCGAAATCGAGCTGCGCCAAAAGCAATACGAGTATTACCGCGATCTACTGCTGAACTTCCCCAAGCCGGAAGAGATAGAGGCATAACATGGGCAAGACCCTAGCCGAAATAGCTCATCAGCTGAGTACGCCTAAAACAGTTCAAAAAACAGTACCAGAAAAAACGAAGGTAGTAGAAGAGGTCAAACCTGTTCCAAAGGTTCAGCTCATCTATGCCTTTAATGGTACGGGGAAGACCCGCCTATCGCGGGAGTTCAAGAAGCTCATTGCACCCAAAGCCGATGGCGACGGAGAGGTCGATAAAGCCGAGTTGTCGCGTAACAAGATCCTGTACTACAACGCCTTCACTGAAGACTTGTTTTATTGGGATAACGATCTGGAAGAAGACGCTGAGCCTAAACTGAGGATTCAGCCCAATACCTTCACGGATTGGGTGCTGAAGGATCAAGGTCAGGATATGAACGTCATCACGACCTTTCAGCGTTATACCAACGACAAGCTGACGCCACACTTCAATACTGAGCGCACAGAAAAAGGCGAAGGCGACAAACAGATCACGATCAAGGCCTTCTCGGAAGTTACCTTCACGATGGAGCGTGGCCATGTGACGCACTCGGGAAATATGAAAATTTCCAAGGGTGAAGAAAGCAACTTTATCTGGAGCATTTTTTACGCGCTGCTTGAGCAAGTGATTGGCGTTCTTAACGTTGCCGAGCCTGGCGATCGCGAAACCGACCAATTCAATCAGCTCGAATATGTGTTTATTGATGATCCGGTTAGCTCTCTGGATGACAACCACCTGATTCAATTGGCCGTGGACTTGGCGCAGTTGGTCAAATCGAACGAATCTACTGTTAAGTTCATCATCACGACGCATAACCCACTTTTCTTCAACGTGCTTTGCAACGAGTTCGGTAGCGATGAAAAAACCGAGCGTTACAACTGGAAGTCAAAATGGTTCAGCAAGTCACGTTTGGAAAATAATGAGGATGGCAGCCTAAATCTAGTGGAGCAGCCAAACGATTCTCCGTTTGCATATCACCTGCATCTGATATCGCAACTTGAAGAGGTGATAAAAAGCGGGCAGATTGAAAAATATCATTTCAACCTGCTCCGGAATATCCTCGAAAAGACGGCAACATTTCTTGGTTATAAAAGATGGGAGCATCTTTTGCCGGAAGCAGATGATGGCTTACCCAATCCGTATGCAAAGCGAATTGTGAACTTCTCAAGTCACTCGAAGCACGCTGCCGAAGAAGCAGCAGCGCTGAAACCAGAAGAGAAGCAGGTTCTGGAGAAGTTGGTGAAGCACGTTATCGAGCGCCATCGCTTTTGGCAGCAGCAGGGGGGCTGAAGGTATGAGCAAAAACCAACTAAGCCTTAAGGAGCAAACCACCGAGTTCCTGCTCTACACCGCACCCAATGGCACCATCAAGGTGGAGGTTTTGCTCAGCAATGAGAGCATCTGGCTGACGCAGAAGCGCATGGCCGAACTGTTTGGCGTGGGCGTTCCGGCCATTTCCAAGCATCTGAAAAATATCTTTGACAGCGGCGAGCTGGTGGAAGAAGTGGTTATTTCCATTTTGGAAACAACCACTGAACACGGCGCGGTGGCCGGCTTGACACAAACGCAACAAGTCAAGTATTACAACCTGGATGCCGTGATCTCGGTTGGCTACCGAGTGAACTCGGCGCAAGCGACCCAGTTCCGCATCTGGGCAACGGCTTTAATCAAGGAATACATCATCAAGGGCTATGCCATGGATGATGAGCGGCTGAAAAATGGCCGTTACTTTGGCAAAGATTATTTTCGCGAACTGCTGGAGCGGGTGCGCTCCATTCGCGCCAGCGAGCGGCGAATTTATCAACAGATCACTGATGTTTTTGCGGAATGCAGCATCGACTACGATTCCAAGTCGGAAACCACACGCCTGTTTTACGCGCATGTGCAAGACAAGTTTCACTTTGCCATTACCGGCCACACGGCTGCCGAAATCATTGCGCTAAAGGTTGATTCCGGTAAACCCTTGATGGGCATGAGCACCTACAAAAATGCACCGGATGGCCGGGTGTTGAAGTCGGATGCTGCCGTCGCAAAGAATTATTTGAGCGAGGCGGACATCAAGAAACTGGAGCGAGCCGTTTCTGCATTTTTTGACTATATCGAAGGCATTATCGAGCGGCGAAACACCTTCACGATGGAGAGCTTTTCGAACAGCGTGAACAAATTCCTGGCTTTTAACGAGTACCGAATTCTGGAAGGCTACGGCACAGTATCTCGCCAACAGGCAGAACAAAAAGCCTTTGCCGAATATGAAAAATTCAACAAACAGCAACGCATTGAGTCCGATTTTGACCGGCAAGTGAAGAAGCTGCTGCAAAACAAGGGGCAGTGAATGAGTGACTACAAAACCATTGCCGAATCGAAGAACTTTATCGTTCTGGACAAGTACACCAAGGACTGGCAGGTCAATGAGAGCTACCAGAGCGAAGGCGATCTGGAGCGTGAGTTCATCCTGGATCTGGTGCACCAGGGCTATGAGGCCCCGCAAGGCCTGAACACGCCCGAAGCCCTGTTGGCCAATGTGCGCGTCGCTTTGCAGGCGCTCAACAGCGTGGAGTTTTCAGACGCCGAGTGGCAGCGCTTTGTGGAGACTTGGCTGGACAAGCCCAGCGACGGCATTGTCGAGAAGACCCGCAAGGTTCACGACGATTTCATTCACGACTTTGTGTTTGACGATGGGCGCATCCAGAACATCTATTTGCTGGACAAAAAGAACATTGCCCGCAATAAAGTGCAAGTCATCAAGCAGTTTGAGCAGACTGGCACGCACGCCAATCGCTATGACGTGACCATCTTGGTGAATGGCCTGCCGCTGGTACAGGTGGAATTGAAGAAGCGCGGTGTGGCCATTCGCGAGGCGTTCAACCAGGTGCACCGCTACAGCAAGGAAAGTTTCAACAGCACGCACTCCCTGTTCAAGTACCTGCAGTTGTTTGTGATCTCCAACGGCACCGACAGCCGCTACTTCGCCAACACCACCCAGCGCAACAAGAACAGCTTCGACTTCACCATGAACTGGGCGAAGGCGGACAACAGCCTGATCAAGGATCTGAAGGACTTCACCGCCACCTTCTTCCAGAAAGACACGCTGCTGAAGGTGCTGCTGCGCTATTCGGTGTTCGACACCAGCAACACGCTGCTGGTGATGCGCCCGTACCAGATCGCCGCGACCGAGCGCATTCTGTGGAAGATCAACAGCGCCTGGCAGGCCAAGGACTGGAACACGCTGGAGGGCGGGGGGTACATCTGGCACACGACTGGCTCGGGCAAGACGCTGACCAGCTTCAAGGCGGCGCGGCTGGCTACGGAGTTGAGCTTCATTAACAAGGTGTTCTTTGTGGTGGATCGCAAGGATCTGGACTACCAGACCATGAAGGAATACCAGCGCTTTTCACCAGACAGCGTGAACGGCTCGGACAGCACGGCAGGCCTCAAACGCAACCTGGAGAAGGACGACAACAAAATCGTCGTCACCACCATCCAGAAACTCAACAACTTGATGAAGAGCGAGGGTGATCTGCCCATCTACGGCAAGCAGGTGGTCTTCATTTTTGACGAGTGCCACCGCAGCCAGTTTGGTGAAGCCCAGAAGAACCTGAAGAAGAAGTTCAAGCGGTTCTATCAGTTCGGATTCACAGGCACGCCGATCTTTCCGCAGAACGCACTGGGCGCAAACACGACCGCCAGCGTGTTTGGCCGCGAGTTGCATTCGTATGTCATCACCGATGCCATACGCGACGAGAAGGTGCTGAAATTCAAGGTGGACTACAACGATGTGCGTCCGCAGTTCAAGGCCATCGAAAGCGAGCAGGACGAAAAAAAGCTCAGCGCCGCAGAGAACAAGCAGGCCCTGTTGCACCCCGACCGCATCCGCGAAATCACCCAGTACATCTTGAACAACTTCCGGCAAAAGACCCACCGCCTGCAAGCGGGTAACAAGGGTTTCAACGCCATGTTCGCGGTCAGCAGCGTGGATGCCGCCAAGCTGTACTACGAAGCGTTCAGGGACTTGCAGAAGGGCAACGACAAGCCGCTGAAGGTGGCCACCATCTTCTCGTTTGCCGCCAACGAAGAGCAGGAGGCCGTGGGGGACATTCAGGACGAGAGCTTTGATGTGTCAGCCATGAACAGCAGCGCCAAAGAGTTCCTGAGCGCTGCCATCGCAGACTACAACACACTGTTCAAAGCCAATTTCAGCGTGGACAGCAACGGCTTTCAGAACTACTACCGCGATCTGGCCAAGCAGGTCAAAGCCAAAGAAATCGACCTGCTGATCGTGGTAGGCATGTTCCTGACGGGGTTTGACGCTCCCACGCTGAACACTTTGTTCGTGGACAAGAACCTGCGCTACCACGGCTTGCTGCAAGCCTTTTCACGCACGAACCGCATCTTTGATGCCACCAAGACCTTCGGCAACATCGTCACCTTCCGCGACCTGGAACAGGCAACCGTCGATGCCATCACTTTGTTCGGGGACAAGAACACCAAAAACGTGGTGCTGGAGAAAAGCTACAAGGAATACATGGACGGCTTCACCGACCTGGTGACCGGTGAAGCGCGGCGAGGCTTTGTGGACGTGGTGAAAGAACTGGAGAAGCGCTTTCCTGACCCTGCCGCCATTGAAAAGGAGGCCGACAAGAAGACCTTCGCCAAGCTGTTTGGCGAGTACCTGCGCGTGGAGAACGTGCTACAGAACTACGACGAGTTTGCGAGTCTGAAGGCTTTGCAGAGCGTCAACTTGAACGACCCAGCGGCAGTTGAAGCATTCAAGGCCAAGCACTATCTGGATGACAGCGCATTGGCCGCACTGCAACAGATCCACATACCTTCTGAGCGGAAGATTCAAGACTACCGCTCAACCTACAACGACGTTCGCGACTGGCTGCGGCGTGAGCGGTCTTCCGCCGAAAAGGAGAAGTCCGCCATCGACTGGGACGATGTGGTCTTCGAGGTCGATCTGCTGAAGTCGCAAGAAATCAACCTGGACTACATCCTGGAGCTGATCTTCGAGAACAACCGGAAGGTCAAGGACAAAGCCGCACTGGTGGAAGACGTGCGCCGGGTGATTCGTGCCAGCCTGGGCAACCGGGCCAAAGAGAGCTTGCTGGTCGACTTCATCAACCAGACTGACTTGGACCAATTGGGTGACAAAGCCAGCGTGATTGATGCCTTCTTCACCTTTGCACAAGCAGAGCAGCAGCGTGAGGCGCAAGAGTTGATCAGCGCCGAGAACCTGAATGCCGAGGCAGCACGACGCTATATCAGCACCTCGCTTAAACGGGAATTTGCCAGTGACAGCGGCACTGAGCTGAATGCCGTTCTGCCCAAGATGAGCCCGCTGAATCCGCAATACCTGTCCAAAAAGCAGAACGTGTTCCAGAAAATCGCTGCTTTTGTGGAGAAGTTTAAAGGCGTGGGCGGGCAGGTCTGATTGGACTCTGAATGCCACCTAACGCCAAGGGTTCTGGGGAGCGTTGGCAAGGCTCGGCCGATGTCATGCAAGTAAACGGCAATACGGTGTTCAATCCAGATGCACTGGGCGCATTGCGAGCCGAAAACGCCCGCCTGATTGTGCTCCTTGAGTCCCACGGCATTGAATGGCGCACGCCACAGCCGTCGCCCATTGGAGTTCATGCCCCGGGGCAATCCCAATTTTCCACCGCTGAAAAGGTTGCACTGTTCCGCCGCCTGTTTCGCGGCCGCACTGATGTCTACCCTGTCCGATGGGAAGGAAAGACCTCTGGCAAGGCGGGCTACGCCCCGGCCTGCGCCAATGAGTGGCGCGCTGGCGTCTGCGAGAAACCCCGCATCAAGTGCGGCGATTGCAGCAACCGATTGCTGATCCCGTTGTCCGATGCAGTGATCTATGACCACCTGGCAGGTAAGCACACGGTCGGCGTCTACCCATTGCTGGAAGATGACACCTGCTATTTCCTGGCTGCCGATTTTGACGAAGCCGACTGGTGTGACGATGCACGGGCTTTCATGCAGTCCTGCCATGAACTCGGTATTCCGGCGGCGCTGGAAATTTCCCGATCCGGAAAAGGAGCACACGCATGGGTGTTCTTCACCAGCCGCGTATCTGCCCGTGATGCCCGGCGTCTGGGCACTGCCATCATCAGCCATACCTGCTCACGCACCCGGCAACTCAAGCTGGAATCCTACGACCGACTGTTCCCGAACCAAGACACGATGCCGAAGGGCGGCTTCGGGAATCTGATCGCCTTGCCATTACAGAAGTGGCCACGCGAAAGCGGCTGCAGTGTATTTGTTGATACCGAAATGCAACCGTACTCAGATCAGTGGGGGTTCCTGGCGTCTATCCAACCCATGGCAGCGCACGATATCGAGCCGACCATTTTGCGAGCCATGGGTGGCGCCCATCCTTTGGACGTCATCTTCATCGACGATGAAGATTTGGCGACTCCATGGAAACGAAACAGCAAGATCGACAAGTTGACTTGCCCCTTGCCCCAGTCATTGACTGTGACTCTGGCCAACTTAATTTACTTTGAGAAGTCCCAACTGCCACAAGCGCTGGCAAACCGCCTAATCCGTTTGGCAGCATTTCAGAATCCCGAGTTCTACAAGGCCCAGGCCATGCGCATGTCGGTGTGGGACACGCCGCGCGTGATCGGCAATGCCGAAAACTACCCACAACACATAGCTTTGCCGCGTGGCTGCCTCGATGCCGCACAGGAGCTATTGCGGCAAAACAGTATTACGTGCGTCCTGCACGATGAACGCTTCAGCGGTGAGCCTATCGACGTATCCTTCGTCGGCACATTGCGGGCATGACCAAGAGGTTGCCGTCGCCGCAATGCTGCTTCATGACAATGGCGTGCTGTGTGCTCCGACGGCCTTTGGTAAAACAGTGACCGCAGCAGCAATGATCGCGCGACGCGGTGTAAACACCTTGGTTCTGGTTCACCGGACCGAATTACTCAAGCAATGGCAGGAACGCCTACAGGCATTTCTGGGTGTTGGCAAAGGCGTGGTGGGCACCATTGGCGGCGGCAAAGCCAAACTCACTGGCAAGATCGACATCGCCGTGATGCAATCCGTTTCCCGACAGGGTGAGGTGAATTCAATGGTGGAAAACTACGGTCAGGTGATCGTGGACGAGTGCCACCACGTTGGTGCTGTGTCGTTCGACGCAATACTGAAACGGTCCAAGGCCAAGTATGTGTTGGGCTTGACGGCGACACCGATTCGTCGCGATGGTCAGCAACCCATTATCTTCATGCAATGCGGGCCGATCCGGTACACGGCAGCCAAGCCTGCAGGTGCGCCTCACGATTTGGAAGTTCTGCCGCGTTCATGCTTCGCCCCAATCGACCTACCAACCGAAGCGGGCATCCAAGACGTTTTCAAGCATCTCGCCAACGACCAAGCCAGAACGGAAGCGGTCGCCACCGAGGTACGTGATGCCGTCAGACAAGGACGCAAGGTGCTGGTCCTGACCGAACGCACAGAACATCTTGATGCGATCAAAGTGGCACTTGATGGATTGGAGCCGGTACCTTTTGTTTTGCACGGTCGAATGTCCAGGAAGCAGCGCGGGGCGCTGGTTTCTGACCTGGATGCACTGCCGTCCGATGCGCCGCGCGTCCTGCTTTCGACTGGCAAACTCGTTGGCGAGGGCTTCGACCACCCGCCACTCGACACATTGGTGCTGGCCATGCCAGTGTCCTGGAAGGGGACGTTGCAACAATACGCTGGGCGTCTGCACCGGGAGCATGCCAGCAAGACCGATGTACGGATCATTGATTTTGTGGACGCCGGGCATCCGGCACTCCTTCGCATGTGGGAGAAACGGCAAAAAGGTTATCGAGCTATGGGCTATCGAATAGCCAAAGAGTCTGCCGATACCAATATGGATGGTGACATATGGTGACTCGTGAAGAACTTTATGCGATGGTCTGGTCCCAACCCATGGTCAAAATTGCCGAGCAGTTTGATGTTTCGGGAAGTTACCTGGCCAGAGTGTGCACGGCACTTCGGGTGCCGCGCCCTGAGAGGGGATACTGGGCCAAGTTAGCGGTCGGGAAAGCACCTGAGCGACCAACACTGCCGGAGGAGCAACCCGGAGATCAAGTTCGGTGGTCGAAGGATGGTGACTTCCGTTTTGCGCAGGCACCTCGCCAAGCAGTACCGTCCAAGCTTAGGGCCAAGAAGCCACTGCAGCCTATTACTGGCATTCACGGTCTGGTGCGCGGAGCGAAAGCGCATTTTCAGGCGGGTCGAAAAGTTGAAGAGGGGCAACATCTCAAACCGCACAAGAAGCTCCTGCTGGACGTTACGGCATCACTGACAGGCCTCGACAAAGCGCTTGCCTTTGCCAACGATCTGTTCAATGCGCTGGAATCTGCAGGACATCGAGTGGTGCTATCACCCCAGGACGAACCGTTCTATCGCGAATCGATTGATGAGCATGAACAACCGTCCAAACGCCAGCAACAAAATCACTATGGCTACAACCGTCTGTGGTCACCATACCGCCCCACCGTTGTTTATGTTGGCGCAGTTGCCATAGGACTGGCAGTGATCGAAATGTCGGAATCGGTGGAGATGCGGTACGTGAATGGCAAGTACATCCGAGAGTCGGAATACAAGCCGCCCAAAATTTCGCGGCGATATGTTGATCACACTTGGACCACGACAAAGGAACTGCCCTGCGGTCGCCTGCGCTTGGTCCTCTATGCGCCATACCGCAGTGTGTCATGGTCGATGCAGTTTCAGGAGACTAAGTCAAAGTCGCTGACCGAGGATATTGCTGACATTGTCAAGGCAGTCGAGAGCGCCGAACCGGTTATTGTTGAAAGACTGCAGGAGGCGCAGCGGCAGGCTGAAATTTGGCGGTTGAAAAGGATTGCTGAGGAAAAGCAGCGGCGACATGAAGAAGATCAGCGCCGGATTCAGCAGTCAAAAAAAGACAGCCATGCTCAACTCTTGCAAGTCATCCAGTCTTGGTCCGATGTCATGAACCTGGAAAGTTTTTTTGCCGGAGTCCAGAACATGGCGGCAACCCTTCCGGAATCAGAAAGAGATGCTGTGCTTGAACGACTCAAGTTGGCTCGCGAATTTGTTGGCACACAGAACCCTCTCGCCTTTTTTGCATCGTGGAAAACACCCACGGAGCGATACAAACCAATGCAGCAGGTAGAGGCTGTCGAAGGTATGCCAGATGCACAGATGGACGACGATGAAGACGACGATTACAACTGAATTGGCGGTCCGTCCAATATGGCAATTCCGCTGTGTTCCGCGCCATTCCTCATTCAGCATCAATGGCTGAATTAGGGTCGAGACTTGGCGTCTACAATACGGCACCACATATCAAAGACCTTACGAGTCGTTGTTACCTCAATTACCGTCAACTGTCACACTCATGTCACAGTTGGCGGCATTCTTGAGCAGCACTGGTCATCAGTGCCGTTTATCTCCAGCGCCAGATTTCGCGCCGTCAACTCAACCCCTGGCAGTTACGGTAGCAAATTAAATGACAGCCATACGTGAACGGATCGACGAAAACGGCCAGAAGAGCTATCCAGCTCAAGCCTGTATAGAGGGCTACAGCCGTCGCGATCAGTCCTCAAAACTTAGTTGCGTAACCTTGATAAGGTCCCCCGCCTTCGTACCCTTGAGGTGAACTTTGGCCCCCAGCTTGATATCAAGCAGTGAGCCATTCTTGACAACTGTCAATCCGGAAGCATCGCATCGGTGATTGCGCACCATAAAATTTGACAAACTGGTGAACTCGTTGATTTGAGCTTCAATCTCTACTTGGTCCAGCTCTTCTTCGTCCTCTATTTCAACTTTGGCAGCTGTGAGCCTGCCTGCCTGCCATTTGCCATGTACTTCAACGCGCATACCAACAGCGAGTGGCAAGTCAACAGGTTCAAAACTAGCGGCGCTGGCATCTACTTCGCTCGACCCTAGTTTGAAGTGAGTGGCAGACAGCAAAGCGGTGACCAGGCCCTCAACTTCGGTTTCCCTCTCCTGTGCCTGGGTGCTGCTGGTATCGAGCAACTTGACACGTGTTACCAGCAGACTGTCGCCGGAAGCGGAGAGTGAGCCCTGCACTCTTGCTAGCTGGCCAGAGGTTAGGCTGTCTGCGAGCGATCCTGTCAGCATCAAGCCGTTAAGTGTGCGCTGGGAATCCAGGACCTGTACCAGCCCGGTGCTGGCAGTGGTTGGCGTTGACGCAGATGACACTGTGACACGTGTGGCTATCCACCGCTTGGCATCTGCAGACGCCTGTAAACCCCACACAGTCAACCGCATCCCCGGCGTCAACAAAGTAACTGAACTGATACCCTCAAACACAGTGGCATCATTGGTTTGCAGCGTCATGCCAGCCAGATTGAATTGGCCGGCAGAAACCTGCGAAACTGCGCCTTGTGCAATTGACCATACCTCTATACTGTTGGCAATCCCTAGTGAGGCCGTGGTACTGCGGAAGCCCTGTACGCTGGCGACCATGCCGATTCGCAAGTTTGCTGCCGTGGCAGGGTTTCCATCCATGCTTACGGTGGCCTGTAGGTCATCAAACCTGACCCGGTTAACAATTACACTGCCGAATCCTGAAATGGAGCCAAAGGAAAAAATACCGGTGCCACCAGTGCCTGGTGTGCCGGCAAACTCTCCCATTCCGCCGCCACAAGATGCTAGGGACCATGCCGCAAGGGCAAGGAAGCCGCGTCTGGGAAGTTCGTGATCGCTGTTCATTTGGGTTTCTTTCGCTGTGATCCGGATGCAGTCGTTTTTCTTGCAACACGGGGTAAATCGGGTTGCTGTGGCTCTGATTCGTAAAAATACACGCCAAATCTTATGTTTTGCTTAACGCCACCACAGCCCGCACTACGCTGTTCAGCCACGTTCGCAGCCTGTAAAAACTCCTTCAAAACATTGCCCCAAAGACGACGTGCCAGTTTCTGCAACTGCATCGCCTGTTCGCCGGACAGATCATGCGAGAAAGCACTCTGCTCCAGCATGAGGGGGTCACGACGACTTGGGTTAAGGTTATGTACTGCCGTGGCCACATGATCCCGAATATTGTTGGCAAAAAAATGAAATGATTCATCCAGGCCTTCATGCGGTACAAAAGCTGTTAATACCAAGTCCACATAGCCATCCTCGCGCAGTTTGACTGCGCCCAGACGTTCAAGTTCATCCAGCACGGCCCTGGCACCTACATCACGACTGACCTCAGCTACCAGTGTTGTGAAGTCTGATTCGCCGGGCCTGGCACGCGTCGGTGTCCTTGCTAGAGGACGGGCAGATTGATCCGTATTGAGAAATTTCGGTTCACTGATCCAGCGAGCTACTACCGACGAGGCAATCCCTAACATTGGTGATGCCACCTTTGGGTTGGCAGGAGACTCCCGCAGTCGCTTGACATCTTTGCGATGCACGCCTGTCAACAATGCAATGCGTGTGTCGGAGCTGCCCTTTGCGGACAGGCCATACGCACTTGTAGCCTCGTTTACGAGGGCCGTTTTGAGAAGTTCCACCATGGAGGGAAGCTGCAATCCGTAGTCAATCATCAACCTGGCAAGCGGTTGCAACACCACGGCAATGGCACGTTTTGCCAAGGCGGGCTCGGGCAGGCCAGAGAGATTGGACGGTGCTGCAGCAGGAGTGGGCTCGTAAGCGTTCATGAATTGGAAACGGGGATTACTGCGTATGCGATTGACTGGGGAGCTGTGACGAAATGTGCTGATCGATAGCAGACGTTACATAAATTTACGGGTAAATTTCCCAAAAAT
Organism: Pseudomonadota bacterium; assembly: GCA_046050465.1. GTDB lineage: Bacteria > Pseudomonadota > Gammaproteobacteria > Burkholderiales > Burkholderiaceae_C > Egaibacter. Next base: position 54,110 of record JBJOPS010000024.1, read on the forward strand.
TTGATCAATGACTTTACACTGCCATCAAGGAAGATCATTTAGGGAAATTATCCCCAAATTGAATATCTTCCGACAAGATTTTCTTTTACTTGAATGGATTCAAAAGCATGAGCCCTATCCTCGCACGAACTGTTTCCCTGATATTAAGCGCCCTTTTTGCTGTGTCGATTCATGCAGCAGAGGTGGGGCAGGCTGCTCCCGACTTTGATCTTCCAGGTGCTCAAGGTGCCGTGAAGCTCAGCGATTACAAAGGCAAGGTGGTGTATCTGGACTTCTGGGCGTCCTGGTGCGGTCCCTGCAAGCAGTCATTCCCCTGGATGAACGATATGCAAACCCGATACGGCGGCAAGGGCCTGAACCTTGTGGCTGTCAATGTCGACCAGAAGTCTGAGGACGCAAGGGCCTTCCTGAAGGACAACGTGGCCAAATTCACGGTTGCCTTCGATCAGGCAGGCAAGACACCCAAGGCATACGCCATCAAGGGCATGCCTACCTCCGTGCTGATTGGTGCAGATGGCAAAGTACTGATGGTGCACAGCGGGTTCAAGGATGAGCAGCGTGGCGAATTGGAAAAGCAGCTCAAGTTGGCGCTGAACATCAAGGACTGATCATGAAGGCAACTCTTTTAAGTCTGCTCGCCGTGGTCGGTCTGGCAATGCTGGGCGGTTGCAGCAATCTGGGGCAGGTGAGTCCCTGGGAGAAAAATAATCTGGCCAAACCCGGGATGACGTTTGGTGGTGATCCGCTGGACGAGCGTTTTGTGCAGCACATCTACGGCAGCAAGGAAAACTCCAGCGGTGGCTACGGCGTCGGTGGTGGTGGATGCGGTTGCAACTGAAGACGCCCGTCATGAACAAGCAATACAAGATGAAACAATCGCAATCGTGCCGCTACGCGCCGGCCACCAGTGTGGTGCTGGCTTCCCTGATGTTGCCCGGTTTGGCTGCCCTGAGCGCTCTGGCGCCAATGAATGCGTTGGCCGAAAGCGCTCCAGAAAAAGCCACCATCGCTATCAAGTACGGCTCTTACAGTGATAGTCAGCCGGGTCTGGATCGAGTCAAGGTAAAAGCACCATTTATCTACGTTCAGGCACCTATCGCGGGCGAATGGTCTGTTGAAGGATCGTGGGTGGGCGACAGTGTTTCCGGGGCATCCCCGCGCCTGTGGACAGACCGCTCCAGCGCCAGCCATATGAGTGATTACCGCAAAGCAGCTGACGTCAAGGTGACACGCTATTTTTCACGCGCTGCTGTATCGGCCAGTCTGGCCTATTCAGACGAACACGATTACACCTCTCGAGCCTTTGGTCTGGATGCCCGGTGGTCCACTGAAGACAATAACCGGACGTGGACGGTGGGCTACGGCGCATCCTTCGACAAGATCGATAACACCTATAACGGTGTCAATACGGCTATTGATCAACGCAAGCACACAAAAGAGGTGATGGTGGGCGTTACACAAGTGCTCACACCCACGGATATTGCCCAGTTCAACCTCACGCGTAGCGTAGGCAGCGGTTATTACAACGACCCGTACAAGTCATTTGATCAGCGCCCGAATCAGCGCAATAACTGGATTGCGCTAGCTCGCTGGAACCACCATGTGGAGAAGTTCGATGCCTCCATTCATGGCAGCTATCGTTATTACACCGATACCTTTGGTGTGAAATCTCACACCTTGGGTCTGGAGTGGGTGCAGCCAAAAGGTCAATGGACGTTTACGCCTGGACTCCGCTACTACACCCAGAGTGCTGCGAGCTTCTATGTTGATCCGGTATTGGATGCGCAAGGACAGATAGATTCATTGAATTCATTGATAAAAATTGCTCTTTTGGGAGGCGACAAGTCCGCCGATCAGCGCCTGTCTGCTTTTGGTGCTGTCACGGTTTCCATGAAGGTTAGCTACGCACTGAAGCCAGGCACGGTGGTTGACGTCAAATACGAGCGCTATCGTCAGACCTCAGGTTTGAGGATCGGCGGTGCAGGCAGTCCGGGGCTGGACTCCTTCAACGCGACTTTCATGCAGGTCGGCTTGACCCATCGCTTCTAGAACTGAATCATGAGTCGCTGGCGTACCCTTCGTTTTGAATTTCAGGCCATGGCCTGTGCCTGCAGCGTGCAGATAGACGGCCGGGATGAACGAGCCATGCGCACGGCAGCTGCGCAGGCCATCACTGAAGTCCATCGCATTGAAAGCAAGTTTTCCCGCTACCTGGAAGGCAGCGTCGTCAGTCGAATCAACCGCAATGCCGGGCTTGACCTGATCGAGGTGGATTCCGAAACGAACGGACTGCTGGACTTTGCATCTCAACTCTGGGCGTTGAGTGGCGGTTTGTTTGATATCACTTCTGGCGTCCTGCGGCGAGCCTGGGACTTCAAGAACGCGCTCGTTCCGAAAGCTGACGATCTGCAAGCTTTGTTGAATCTGGTGGATTGGAAACGGGTTGAGCGACAAGGCAATAAAGTACGCCTCTCGACGCCCGGTATGCAGCTTGACTTCGGTGGCTTTGGCAAGGAATATGCCGCTGACCGGGCCGCCGCTGTCTTGCAGTGCCACGGCATGGACCATGCGCTGATCAATCTGGGCGGTGACTTGCATGCCTTGGGAGCACGTGCCATGCCCGGGCAGGAAGGAGAGCCCTGGCAAATCGAGATTCAGCATCCCCGGCCGAAACCCTTGCAGCCACTGGAGAGCATCGCTTTGTTGCCATTGGCACACGGCGGCTTGGCAACGAGCGGTGACTACGAACGTTTCTTCATCAGGGATGGCCTGCGTTATTGCCACATCCTGAATCCGCAAACTGGCTGGCCGGTGACGCACTGGCAGTCGGTGAGTGTGTTGGCAGCCAACAGTACTGCAGCGGGCGCGTTATCCACTATTGCCATGCTCAAAGGGCCAGATGCCTTGACTTGGTTGGGGACCCAGAATGCCTCATACCTGGCTGTTTCGCAGGATGGGCAGGTGATGCGTAGCGCTGTCCCTGGTGAACGTCGTCCGGTAGTCCCCATTTCCTCTAAATCGCCCCCTGGTAGTCGGATCTTCACAAGAACCGCCTCTTTCGCTCTGTCTATTTGACCACCCAAAGGAGTTTCAACATGATCTACAACACCCATCACTTCAAGCTTGGTTTGATTACGGCTGCCGTTGCTGCCTTGTCTGCATGTGGTGGAGGCGCGGGCTCCATTTCGACGACCGTCATGGATGGGCTGATCAGCAATGCCCTGGTGTGTGTGGATGCCAATAACAGCGGTATGTGCGATACCGGAGAGACCCAGGGCCGCACTGACAGCAACGGTCGTGTGACCTTGAGTGTGGCCCCCGCAGAAATGGGTATGGCCAGACTTGTTGCCATGATTGGAACGGATGCGGTTGATCTGGATACGGGCCCCGTGACGACACCCTACACGCTTCAAACCCCCGCTGGCAAATACGATGTCATCAGTCCGCTGACCACTATGGTTCAGGTCAAAATGGATGAGGACAAAGTGGGCTCTGACACGGCTGAAGCGCATGTCAAGTCTCAACTAGGCCTGACCGTTTCAGTTTTTGACGACTATATTGCCATGCGCGGCAAAGGCAGCCACAAAAGGGCTGACTTGCTGGCCCGACTGCTGGTTGTGAGTGCAAGGAAATCAAGAAGCTCTTCGGATACGTCGTGTGACTCAGACAACGATGATGACGAAAAAGAGTCTCACATTAAAAATAATCTGCTGGCGAAGCTGGCAGATTTGCGCGTACTGTCTGATCAGCTTGAGATTGTGATAACTCGGAATCCAAGCAAAGATAAGGGTAATTTTGCCAGGGACTTTGAGAGCGAAATTGAAACCCTGGCCCCAACAGTGAAACACTGCGCCTTGCCATTGACTGCACAGACGATCACATTTAATGCGCCGACCAACCCCACGGCAGGTACCCCAGCGACACTATCGGGCACGTCAACCTCCGCCCTGGCGGTTACTTTTGCTTCGACAACTCCGGCTGTCTGCACCGTGAGCGGTACCACATTGACACCGGTCAAGGCCGGGAACTGCACGGTCGATGCGAATCAGGCTGGCAATAAAACGTTTGCAGCTGCGACTGCTGTGTCGCGCACCTTTGCGGTAGCCGCAACGCCAACGCCAACGCCAACGCCAACGCCAACGCCAACGCCAACGCCAACGCCAACGCCAACGCCAACGCCAACGCCAACGCCGGTGGCGCAGACTATTACGTTCGCTACACCAACCAGCCTGAGCCAGACCGTTGGTATCGCAGCAACACTAGGTGCCACTTCGACTTCCGGTCTGACGGTGGGTTTTGCGACTGCCAGCGCTGGCTGTACGCTCACGGGTATGACGCTGACCCGGGCAACTGCAGGTGCGTGTGTGGTTACCGCCAGTCAGGGGGGTAATTCGGGGTATGCCCCTGCCACACCGGTATCTCGCACCTTCACCTATACCGAGCCCGCAACAGGGCCATCGGCTGCCAACGGCAAGGTGGTTTACAACGCCACGATCGGCGCTTTGAGCTGTGCTGCGTGCCATAACGCAGACCCCACAGGTAACCGCGACAAAATCCTGAGTGGCGCCAACAACGCGAGCAAGATTCTCAGCGCTATTAATGGAAACAAAGGCAATATGGGCATCTTGGCTGGCAAATACACCCAGTCGCAACTCAACGACATCGCCGCGTACCTGGCCACGCCTGGCATTTGATGCCATGCCCATCGTCCAACAAGCCAAAGTCCTGATCCTGGGCTCCGGCCCAGCCGGCTACAGCGCCGCTGTGTACGCCGCCCGAGCCAACCTCAACCCGGTGCTGATCACCGGCATCGCCCA
>JBJOPS010000025.1:0-47587 GCA_046050465.1 Pseudomonadota bacterium
CACGATGTCGGCATCAAATTCGCCGGGTGGCGTCAGCAGCGTGAGTGCCAGCAGGTCGGCGGCCACGATGAAGGCAGCCTGCTTGCCGTGCACCAGCGCCACGTCGGCGCGCAGGTCGTCAATGCGGCCACTGGTGGCGGGGTACTGGGCCAGCACGGCGAAGTAGTCACCGGCCAGCGCGGCTTCCCACTCGGGTGCGGAGTTGGCCAGCGTGACGGTGATGCCCAGCGGCTTGGCGCGGGTCTGGATCACCTCGATGGTTTGCGGGTGGCAGTCGCCGGCCACTACGAAGGTATTGCTCTTGCTCTTGACCGAGCGTTTGGCCAGCGTCATGGCTTCAGCGGCGGCGGTGGCTTCGTCCAGCATGGAGGCGTTGGCCATGGGCATGCCGGTCAGGTCGCAGACCATGGTCTGGAAGTTCACCAGCGCTTCCATGCGGCCCTGGGAAATCTCGGCCTGGTAGGGCGTGTAGGCGGTGTACCAGGCGGGGTTTTCCAGGATGTTGCGCAGGATCACGCCGGGCGTGTGCGTGCCGTAGTAGCCCTGGCCAATAAAGCTCTTGAGCACCTGGTTCTTGCCTGCCAATGCCTTCAACTCAGCCAGCGCAGCCGCCTCAGAAATCGCAGCGGGGATGTCCATTTTGCTGCTGCGCGCAATGCTGCTCGGCACGATGCTGTCGATCAGCGTGCGGCGCGAGGTCTCGCCAATGGCCTTGAGCATCAGCGCTTCGTCGGCGGCATCGATGCCGATGTGGCGTGCGTGGAATTCGCTGGCGTTTTCCAGCTGGGCGAGAGTGGGGGCAGAGGTCGTTGGCATGGACGTTCAGGCTTATTGTTGGTGGATGAGAAGGCAATTTTTCGACGGGCCGCCCCTAGAAAAATTAGCCCCCTCGGGGGGCAGCGACCCGCGCAGCGGCGGAGCGTGGGGGCCAGATCAGCCCGCGGAGAAGGCGTTGTAGCTGGTTTCGTCCATCAGGCCTTCCAACTCCGAGGGGTTGGACAGCTTGACCTTGAAGAACCAGCCGGCGCCCAGCGGGTCGGTGTTGGCCAATGCGGGGTCGGCACGCAGGGCTTCGTTCACTTCGGTGATCTCGCCAGTCACCGGCATATAGACATCGGCAGCGGCCTTGACGGATTCCACCACGCCGGCCACGGCCTTGGCGTCAATGGCGGCGCCCACTTCGGGCAGGTCCACAAACACCACGTCGCCCAGCGCGTCTTGCGCGTGGTGGGTGATGCCGACGGTGGCGATGCCGCCTTCAACCTTGAGCCATTCGTGGTCGGGGGTGTACTGGATGGGCATGGAGAACTCCTGAAAAACGGATGATTGAAAGGAATGAAAACAATAAAAACGAACCTGCCAGGACAGACTTTAGCCGCCCTGGCCCTGGGGTTTAGCCCCGGTAGTAGCGCGTGGGCACAAAGGGCATGGCACTGACCTCCATAGGCACGGGCTTGCCGCGCACGATGGCCACCACCTTGCTGCCCATAGCCGCCCAGGCCGCATCCACATAGCCCATGGCCACGGGTTTGTCGATGGTGGGGCCGAGCAGGCCGCTGGTGACCTCGCCAATCTTGTTGCCAGCGCCGTCTTGCAGCTCGGTGTGGTCACGCACGGGGATGCGCTCCAGGGCAATCAGTCCTACGCGCTTTCTAGTGCATTTTGTGCCGCTGGCCCCCGTGGAATATGCGAGAGCAGCTAGTATTTTTGTAGCGCCTGGGAAGCCGCCTTCACGTGCCCCACCGGCGCGGCGTACCTTTTGCATGGCCCACAGCAGACCTGCTTCGATGGGGTTGGTGGTTGTATCAATGTCGTTGCCGTAGAGGCACAGGCCGGCTTCCAGGCGCAGGGAGTTGCGCGCGCCCAGGCCAATCGGCTTCACCTCGGGCTGCGCCAGCAGTGCGCGGGCCAGCGCATCGGCATGGTCGTTGTGGACCGAGATTTCAAACCCGTCTTCGCCGGTGTAGCCGCTGCGGGTCAGGAACACGTCAATCTTCTGGGCGCCGGTGTCCACCGTGAAATTGCCACCGGTCATGAACACCAGCTTTTCCACGCCGGGCGCCAGGCGGGAGAGGGCGGCGACGGCCTGCGGGCCTTGCAACGCCAGCAGCGCGTACTCGGGCAGGGGGATGACCTGGCAGCGGCTGCCAATCTTGGCCTGGATGTGGGCAATATCGCCTGCCTTACAGGCACCGTTGACGATCACGAAGATGTTGCCCCCACGCTCTCCCGTTGCACGTGGGTCGCTGCCCCCCGAGGGGGCCTTCGCGTCTTGGGGCGGCCCGGCGACGCTCAATTCATTGTTCCCCATGTTGAAAAACATCAGGTCATCAATGATGGTGCCCTTGTCGGTGAGCAGCAGGCCGTAGCGTTGCTTGCCCACGGGCAGGTCGATCACGTCCACGGGCATCAGCGTCTCCAACGCGGCGGCGGCGTCCGGCCCCACCAGGCGCAGCTGGCCCATGTGGGAGACGTCAAACAGGCCAACGGCATTGCGGGTGTGGTGGTGCTCGGCCATCAGGCCGGCGGGGTACTGCACGGGCATGGAGTAGCCGGCAAACGGCACCATGCGGGCGCCCAGCTCGATGTGCAGGGCATTGAGCGGGGTGGTCAGCAAAGGGGGGAGCGAAGCATGGGCGGGAGCAGACATGGTGGCAACCCAGGTAGGGGCAAATCAAAAAACCGGGGCGTGTGCCAAGCTGCTGCAGCCGGTAGTTGAATTGCCGTGGAGGGATCTGTAGAGGCCGTGGTGCCGACATCCTGGCCCGCGGGAATTGACAGCGTAATCACATACCCGCGTAGTTGGGTCCGCCACCGCCTTCGGGTGTTACCCAGACGATGTTTTGCGTGGGGTCCTTGATGTCACACGTTTTGCAGTGCACGCAGTTTTGCGCGTTGATCTGCAGCCGGTCAGTGTTGTCATCGTTCTTTACAAACTCGTATACACCGGCTGGACAGTAGCGTGCCTCCGGTCCGGCGTACTTGGCCAGGTTGATACTGACTGGTACCGATGCGTCCTTAAGTGTCAAGTGAGCCGGTTGCTGCTCTTCATGATTGGTGTTGCTGATGAACACGCTGGAGAGACGATCGAAAGTCAGCTTGCCATCGGGCTTGGGATAGACGATGGGTTTGCATTCAGCCGCAGGCTTCAGGCAGGCATGGTCCGGCTTGTCGCGGCGCAGCGTCCAGGGAATATGGCCGCGCAGTACGAACTGCTCGAAGCCATTCATCAGCGTGGCAGTGGTCAGGCCGTACTTGAACCAGTTTTTGAAGTTACGGTCTTTGTTCAGCTCGGTGTGCAGCCAGCTCTTGTCAAATGCTTGCGGGTAGGCCTCCAGTGCATCATGCTGGCGGCCAGATACCACGGCGTCGTATGCGGCTTCGGCGGCCAGCATGCCGGTTTTGATGGCTGCGTGGCTGCCCTTGATGCGGCCCACATTCAGATAGCCCGCGTTGCAGCCCACCAGTGCGCCACCCGGGAACACGGTCTTGGGCAAGGCGTTTATACCGCTGGCATTGATGGCGCGCGCACCGTAGGACAGGCGTTTGGCGGTCACTTCGCCTTTGTCGTTCTCCAGGTAATAGCGCACGTTGGGGTGCGTCTTCCAGCGCTGGAATTCTTCAAAGGGGCTGAGATAAGGGTTGGTGTAACCCAGGCCGGTGACAAAGCCCAGTGCAACCTTGTTGCCCTCCAGGTGATAGAGGAAAGCGCCACCGTAAGTGTCGGACTCCATAGGCCAGCCAGCGGTGTGCATGACAAAACCGGGTTTGTGACGGCTGGGGTCGATTTCCCACAACTCCTTGATGCCGATGCCAAAACTCTGCGGGTCGCGGTCTTCGTCCAGCTTGAACTTGGCAATCAGTTGCTTGCCCAGGTGGCCACGTGCGCCTTCAGCAAACACGGTGTATTTGCCCAGCAATTCCATGCCGAGCTGGAAGTTGTCGGTGGGTTCACCATCTTTGCCCACGCCCATATTGCCAGTGGCCACGCCTTTGACCGATCCGTTGTCGTTGTACAGCACTTCGGCTGCGGAAAAGCCGGGGAAAATTTCAACCCCCAGGGCTTCGGCCTGCTCGGCCAGCCACTTGGTGACGGAGCCCAGACTCACGATGTAGTTGCCGTGGTTGTGTGCAAACGGCGGTAGCAGCATGTTGGGAACACGAAAGCCCGATTTTTCGCCCAGGAAGAGGTAGGCATCGTCGGTCACCGGCTGGTTCAGCGGAGCGCCCAGTTCTTTCCAGTTGGGCAGCAGCTCAGTCAGAGCCTTGGGGTCCATGATGGCGCCAGACAGAATGTGCGCACCAGGCTCGGAGCCTTTTTCAAGAACGACGACGGAAACATCGTTGCCTTTTTCAGATGCCAGCTGTTTGAGGCGAATGGCTGTGGCCAATCCACCCGGGCCACCGCCTACAACAACGATGTCGTATTCCATGGCTTCACGGGGGCCAAACTGCGCGATGATTTCGTCGTGGGTCATGTTCTGTTCTTCGGTGTTGGGAGTAGGCGTGATTTTATGCGGGACTGACACCGCGCAACGTCATAATCGAACGATCGATTCTGATTCGTGGAGATTCTCTAAATGGCTTACAGCATTGACCTTTCCGGGCGAGTCGCCTTCATTACAGGCGCTTCCAGCGGCTTGGGCGCGCAGTTCGCGCGCACCCTTTCTGCTGCAGGCGCTGCGGTGGTGCTGGCCAGTCGCCGTCTGGAAAAACTGAAAGAATTGCGTGCCCAGATTGAAGGTGCAGGTGGTGACGCACATGTCATTGAACTGGACGTGACTGATCGTGACTCCATCAAATCTGCAGTGGCGCATGCCGAAACCGAAGTGGGTTCGATTGATATCCTGGTCAACAACTCGGGGGTCAGCACAACCCAGCGCATTCAGGATGTATCGGAAGAAGATTTCGACTTCATGTTCAACACAAATGTGAAGGGTGCTTTTTTTGTGGCGCAGGAAGTGGGCAAACGCATGCTGGCCCGCGCCCGCGGTGCGGCGCCGGGCAGCTACACGGGCGGGCGCATCATCAACATTGCGTCGATGGCGGGCCTGCGTGTATTGCCGCAAATTGGCGTCTATTGCATGAGCAAGGCCGCTGTGGTGCAGATGACCAAGGCCATGGCGCTGGAATGGGGCAAGTTTGGCATCAACGTCAATGCCATTTGCCCCGGTTATATCGACACCGAGATCAACCACCAGCACTGGAAAACCGAGCAGGGCCAGAAGCTGGTGCAAATGTTGCCGCGCAAGAGGATCGGGCAGGCCAAGGATCTGGATGCGCTGCTGGTCATGCTTTGCTCAAACGAAAGTCACTTCATCAATGGCGCCGTGATTCAGGCTGACGATGGTTTTGCTGTCTAGCCAGACGTGCTGACGGGCATACTGGCCGGCCTGGCTGCTGGCGCGTTGTGGGGGCTGGTGTTTGTTGCGCCCCGCATGACGCCGGGGTTGTCGTCAGTTGATCTGGCTGCAGGCCGCTTCATCAGCTACGGCATCGTTGCCGCGCTGGTGATGGTGCTGACCTGGCGTTCACACAAACTACCCACTGTCAGTCAGGCGCTGGCCGCGATGGGCATGAGTCTGCTGGGATTCACGGGGTATTACCTGTTGCTGGTGCTGGCCATTCAGCATGCGGGCACGGAGGTGCCTACGCTCATCATCGGCACCATCCCTATCTGGGCGATGCTGCTGGGCAAACCGCATGGCCTGAAATGGTCGTCACTGATTCCGGGGCTGCTGCTGACCGCTATGGGCCTGGTGCTGATGATGCAAGTCATGAGTGCGGCTCAGTCGCCAGTTGTCGAAGCCGCAGGCGGCGGCAATGGGGCCCGTTTCTGGTGGGGTGTTTTGCTGGCTGTCGCCGCGACCGTGTGCTGGACTGCCTATGCCATTCTGAACACGGCGTGGCTCAAGCGCCATCCGGAGGTGAACGCTACCGAGTGGGCGAACTGGCTCGGCATCGCAACCGGCCTCGGTGCCCTTGTCCTTTGGTTTTTGGCTGGATCTTCATCAGAAGAGCTTCTAGCCCTCGACAATATTGCCTGGTCAGCTACTATTTGTATAGCAACCGGCGTGGGGTCAGCCTGGCTGGCAACAATTCTGTGGAACGTGGCCAGCCAGCGTTTGAGCGCCAGCTTGTGCGGGCAGATGATCGTCAGTGAAACCCTGTTCGCATTGATTTATTCCTACGCATGGGACAGTCAGTGGCCCACAGCCATCCCGTTGTTGGCCTGTGTGTGTTTCATACTCGGCATATTGGCCTCCATCCGTGCGCACCGCTAGCCACCAGCGTCTGCGTGCAGTACCACATCAACATGCCTTGACGGGCTGCAGCGGCTTGACCCCTGATATTTTCCGGCGTATCCTCAAATGCATGCGTTCTGCTGTCATCCGTTTTTTGCTCGTGGTTACCCTGTTTCCAACCTCGCTGGCTCATGCTGCTCCCGAGACTGGTTCGGATGATGATCTAGACCAGCTACTCGCCGATAAGGGCCTGGTCATCAAGCTGAGTGAACAACTTGGTCAGGTGAGACAGTCAGTCGGTGAAAAGGCTTCCGAGCTGGTTTTCTACTCCATGGGCTTTTTGGGGATTCCCTATCAACGAGGTGGCAACTCGGCCCAGACTGGTTTTGATTGCAGTGGATTTGTTCGAGCGGTGTATGAACAAACAGTTGGTCTTGTATTGCCCCGGCGCGCCGACCAGCAGGCCGCAGCCACGCATGCCATAGAGAAAAGCGAGTTACAGCCGGGCGACCTGGTGTTCTTTAACACCATGAAACGCGCTTTCAGTCACGTTGGCATTTATGTGGGCGATAACAAGTTCATTCACTCACCCCGCTCTGGATCTGAAGTTCGAGTGGAAGATATGCGCATAGCTTATTGGCAAACCCGTTTCAATGGCGCCCGTCGCGTGGATATTGCAAAACAGCCCTGACACCGGGTGATGGCAGCATGGCATCGCGCACCAACGCTGGCCGCAGCATTTCTGGTTGTACGTCAGTCCTGCTGACGACCCATCAGGCCTTGATCTCTCTGGCCGTGATCTGGTACTTGAAGTCGTCCGGAGCGTAAGAGTCCAGCCGACCCCCGGCGTTCTCGGCCGTGGGGTACATGAAGAAGCCCAGTTGCGGGCCCTTCGAATTCGGCAGGTTCACGTCGTGGGCTGTGTTGTAGGCCATCCAGTTGCCTTCCCAGCCGCCAAACAACGCCTTGTTGACCGGCGCCACGATGGCGTTTTGCGGCGACTTGATCCACTCGGGCGTTTCCTGTCGCATGACCTTGGCCACGTCGGCGGGGTCCATGCCCACCCAGCCGTAACCTTTGAGGTACACCTCTGCGCGGCAGTGCTGCGCGCCTTTGAGGCTGGTGGAATTGCCACCCAGCTCCTTGTAGCCAAAGGCGCTGGGTGCCACGCGCAGGCCGTACACGTCGCGCGCGGGAATGCCCAGCGCACGGTTCATGCCGACAAACAGCGCGTTCAGGTCGGCGCACTTGCCGCCCAGATTGCCGGTTTCCAGCATGGTTTTGATATCGCCCTCGCCGCAACCCTTGACCTTGGGCTCGCGGAAAGTGTGGGCCACGATCCAGTCGTACAGCTTCTTCGCCTTTTCGGCGTCCGTGCTGGCGCCCTTGGAGGCTTCCAGTGCCGTGGTGCGCACGATGCCGTTGGTGGGCAGCAGGCTGGTAGGCTGGGTCCAGTATTTGAGGGACGCAGCATCTTCAGCCGTGGCCTGCCTGTTCGCCCAGTTGGCGGCGCGGTTCTGGGTCTGGATGCGGCTGGTCAGCTCGACAAACGGCTGCGGCTGGTTCTCGGCAAACTCGACGTACAACATGCGCGCGCCGTGTTTGTCATCATCGGTCATCTTGGTCTGGCCGTTGCTGGAGAAACTGCTTTCCAGCGACTTTTGCCAATCGGTGTTGACCGAGGGTATCGGCAGCCAGACGCGGGTGGCGCCCTGCGGCTTGACAATGTCCACCCGCGTGGTGACTTCAAACGTGCGCCAGTTGCCGGGCATGGGCGCAAACTGTCGATCGGCAGGGGCAGGGGCAGGGGTGGCTGGCGCAGTGAACTGTGCGAAACTGATAGCAGGTAGCGCAGATGCAGCAAGGGTTGCAGCCGATTGTTGCAGGAATTTTCGGCGTGCGAAGGTGTGAACGGTGGTCATCAAGAGAACTCCGGATAGGTGGGGGATAACGTTGCTATCGGCGCAGTAAAGATGCACCGAGATTGCAGGCTGGATTATCGGGCCAGCAAGGGTTCTACCATTTTGGCGGCTTCCGGGCTCAGCCAGTCCACCTCACCGCGCACCATGCCGCGCACGCGGCCGTCGGCACCGATCAGCACGGTGGTGGGGAACGCCGTGGCACCCCACTGGCGGGCGATCTGGCCAAAAGGGTCCAGCAAAATGGGCAAATGCAGGTTCGACCGCTGCACATAGCGCTGGACCGTGGTGACACTTTCCTTGAAGTTCACGGCCAGCACTATCAGTTTGTCCGGCCCGTAAAACTCGGTCATCGTTTGCAGCGATGGCATCTCTGCGCGGCAGGGCTCGCACCAGCTGGCCCAAAAGTTGATCAAGACCGCCTTGCCACGCAAGTCAGCCAGCTTCCAGGCACGACCCTTGAGATCAACGCCTTCCAGTTGCGCAACGGGTTTGCCCCTGGCCCAGGGCTGCACTTCATAGCCCTGTGCGTACGCCACCGCACCCGCCAGAAGCAGGGTGCAGGTCACGCCAGTCAGAGCCAGAAAACGGGCTATTTTATATGCAAAATGTGCCATTAGCCCTTATGAAATATGCGTTAGTAGCTATAAATTTAATAGCAATCAATTGCTACCTGCATTGCCTGGCCGTTCACAGTTTGGCCGTTACCCAGCCCTGCACACTGGCCAGCGCACCCGCCAGCTTGCCTGGCTCGGTGCCGCCTGCCATGGCCATGTCGGCCTTGCCGCCGCCCTTGCCGCCCACCTGCTGGGCCACAAAGTTCACCAGCTCACCCGCCTTCACCTTGCCCACGCTGTCGGCGGTAACGCCCGCGGCGATCTGCACCTTGTCGCCTTCGACTGCGGCCAGCACGATGACAGCGGTTTTCAGCTTGTCCTTGAGCTTGTCCATGGTGTCGCGCAAGGTTTTGGCCGCGTCAGCTCCCGAGCCTATGCCTTCGAGCTTGGCGGCCAGCACCCGTAACACGACGCCGTCCTTGCTTTTAACGTCCACCGCCTGCAGCAACAGCTCGTCGCCCTGGCTGGAGGCCAGCTTGCCCTTGAGCGCGGCAATTTCCTTCTCCAGCGACTTCACCTGATCCAGCACCTGCGTGATGCGGCCCTGTAGCTCCTGCGGTGACGACTTGAACGTGCTGGCAGCGCGGTTCACCGTGCTCTCCAGCTGCTGCAGATAAGCCAGCGCGCCCTGCCCGGTCACCGCCTCGATGCGGCGCACGCCAGCGGCCACGCCACCTTCGGCTACCACCTTGAACAGGCCAATATCGCCCGTGCGCTGCACGTGGGTGCCGCCGCACAGCTCGGTGGTGGTGCCGATGTCCAGCACGCGCACGATCTCGCCGTATTTCTCGCCAAACAGCATCATCGCGCCGGTTTGCTTGGCCGCCTCAATGTCCATCAGGCGCGACTGCGTGGCCTCGTTGGCCAGAATTTCAGCGTTCACCAGCGCTTCGATTTCAACAATCTGCTCGTCGGTGACCGGCGCGTTGTGCGTGAAGTCAAACCGCGTGCGCTCGGCGTTCACCAGGCTGCCCTTTTGCTGCACGTGGGTGCCCAGCACCTCGCGCAGCGCCTTGTGCATCAGGTGGGTGGCCGAGTGGTTGCGCATGCTCGCGGCACGCAGCGTGGCGTTCACATGGGCCGTCACAGAATCGCTCACCTTGAGCGAGCCGGTTTTCAGCACGCCGTGGTGGCCATACACATCGGACTTGATCTTTTGCGTGTCACCCACTTCAAACATCGCCGCGTCGTTGAAGATGGCGCCCTCGTCACCCACCTGGCCACCGGACTCGGCGTAGAAAGGCGTCGTGTCGAGCACAATCACGCCGTTTTGACCTGCTTTCAGGGTCTCAGCCATTTCCCCATCTGCGTAGAGTGCTATGATTTTAGTAGCTTTCGTGAGGCTGTCGTAGCCCACAAAGTCGTTGCTGTCGCCGGTGTATTCCAGCGCCTTGTCCATCTTGAACTTGCCGGCGGCACGGCCCGCAGCTTTTTGCCGCTCCATGGCGGCATGGAAGCCGGTTTCGTCTACTGACACGCCGCGCTCGCGACACACATCGGCTGACAAGTCCAGAGGAAAGCCATAGGTGTCGTGCAGCTTGAAGGCTACGTGTCCAGGCAAAACTAGGCCATTCCAGTCGCGAACGACAAAATCAATACTCTTGACATCATCAATAACGTGGGCAACCCTTTCCGCTTCCTCATTCGAGGGTATTTCTTCAACAAGAACATATGCCTTTTGCAGCACCCCGTTGTTATCGAGAAGCGAATGGAACTGAACCCCATTACCCCGCGACACCAAGCCCTCCAGTGTCAATTGTGGTTCACGACTCTTCACTTGTTCGAAGTCCAATGCCAAGTCTAATATTTCCATACCGGTAGCCAGCGTCTCGAAGAAGCGCTCTTCCTCTACACGCAACACATCGGTGATGCGCCCGGCTTGAGAAGCCAGTCTGGGATAGGCCTCGCCCATCAGCTTCACCAGATCACCCACCAGTTTGTGGAAAAACGGTGTCTTCTTGCCCAGTTTGTAACCGTGGCGGATGGCGCGGCGGATGATGCGGCGCTGCACGTAGCCGCGGCCTTCGTTGCTGGGAATGACGCCGTCGCTCACCAGAAACGCGGTGGCGCGGATGTGGTCGGCAATCACCTTCAGCGACGCGTTGCCCAGGTCAGCACAACCCGTTTCGCGGGCGGCGGCGGCGATCAGGCCCTGAAAAATATCGATTTCATAGTTGCTGTGCACGTGCTGCAGGATGGCGGCCAGCCGCTCCAGGCCCATGCCGGTATCCACACACGGCGCGGGCAGGTTGACCAGACTGCCGTCGGGTTGCATGTCGAACTGCATGAACACGTGGTTCCAGATTTCGATGAAGCGGTCACCGTCTTCGCCGGGGCTGCCGGGCGGGCCGCCGGGGATGTGGTCGCCGTGGTCGTAGAAGATCTCGCTGCAGGGGCCGCAGGGGCCGGTGTCGGCCATCATCCAGAAGTTGTCGGACTTGTACTTGCCGCCCTTGTTGTCACCAATGCGCACAATGCGGTCGGCGGGCAGGCCGATCTCCTTGTGCCAGATGTCGTAGGCCTCGTCGTCGTCCTTGTAGACGGTGGCCATCAGGCGCTCGGGCGGCAGCTTGTAGACCTGGGTGAGCAGCTCCCAGCCCCACTTGAGCGATTCGCGCTTGAAGTAGTCGCCAAAGCTCCAGTTGCCCAGCATCTCGAAGAAGGTGTGGTGGCGCGCGGTGTAGCCGACGTTTTCCAGGTCGTTGTGCTTGCCACCGGCGCGCAGACAGGCCTGCACGCTGGCCGCGCGCACATAGGAGCGCTTGTCGGCGCCGAGGAACACGTCCTTGAACTGCACCATGCCGCTGTTGGTGAACATCAGCGTGGGGTCGTTGCCGGGCACCAGCGGGCTGCTGGCGACCACGGCGTGGCCCTTGGAGGCGAAGAAGTCGAGGAAGATTTTGCGAATGTCGGAGACTGCAATGGTGGCAGGAGTCATGGTGTTAACTGTAAAACTGGGGTGAATATACCCGGCTGATCCTGCACGAATTCGTACCAGAATCACATATGCTTGTGCGCAATGGAGCTGTAGTGGCAGCCAATTATAGATTTCTACCGCTTCATGAAAGTCCTTACGCAAGGACAAAGGCGGTACTGTGCAAAATTTCCCGGCATGGTCAGACCCTGAGACCCGACGCAATGAGTTGACAGCATCCGTTCAGACACTGACTTTTGAAGGAGCATCATGCAGCTTGCAACGTATGTTTATGCACCAGCCACAGGCTGGAATCGGCCGTTGAATCCAGGCCTGGATTCTGCGGCAACATGGGTGATTATTTTCGGTGGCTCTGGTGTAGATGAGCTGATGCACGGCATGAACGACCTCCGTCAGGCATACCCCCTTGCTGCCTGGATGGGCTGCTCGACTGCCGGGGAAATTCATGGTAACTCGCTTGGTGACAACTCTCTGGTGGTGGCTGTCATGAAGTTTGCGCATACCCAATTGCGCATGGTGGGTGCAAAAATCGAGAATCCCGAAGAGTCGGCAAAAATCGGAGCCCAACTTGGGGCTGAGCTTGCGGCACCTGATCTGGCTGCGGTTTTTCTTCTGTCGGATGGGCTCAGCGTCAATGGCTCCCGGCTGATCGAGAGCCTCTCGGGCGCCCTGAAACCCGGCGTGGTAGTTACCGGCGGACTGGCTGGTGATGGTGATCGCTTTCATAAAACCTGGGTCATTCAGGACAAAAAGCCCCAGGCCCATTACGTTACAGCTGTTGGACTTTATGGTGATCGATTGGGAGTTGCACATGGGTCGCGAGGTGGCTGGGATGTGCTGGGGCCAGAACGCGAGGTCACTCGATCCCGGGGGAATGTATTACTCGAAATCGATGGACAACCAGCACTGACCCTTTATAAAAAATACCTGGGTGATCGGGCAGATGGCCTGCCTGCTACCGGCTTGTTATTTCCGCTGGCTATCCGTAACCAACGTGAAGAAGACGGGTTGACCGTACGCACCATCCTGTCTGTGAGCGAGGCAGAGAATTCGATTGTCTTTGCAGGTGATATCCCGCAAGGCAGTTTTGTACGGTTGATGCGGGCGAATTTCGAACGTCTGATTGACGGTGCGGCACAGGCGGCTAGTTGTATCACCCTGGATGACTACCAGGGAGGCCCTATGCTCACTGTAGGCATCAGTTGCATTGGCCGTCGGCTGGTGCTGGGCCAGCGTACCGAGGAGGAAATCGATGCCGTTCGAAAAAGCTTGCCACAGGACAGCGAATTGGTGGGCTACTACTCGTATGGTGAACTGTCTCCTTTGACCAGCGGTCGCTGCGATTTGCATAATCAAACGATGACCCTCAGTACTTTCTGGGAAAAGTGACTTCTGAACTGCACCCATTGTTGCTTCGCCAGCTGCGCAAATTCGGGCTGGATGTCTCGCTGACGCCCGATGTAGAGGCATGGCAAAAATTGTTGCAGGCAGTTGATGGTGTTTATCACGATGCCGATCAGGATCGCTATACATTGGAGCGCTCCTTGGCCGTTTCGTCAGACGAAATGCAGGCTCTCTATCAACGGCAAAAGACTTCATACGAAGCGCGCCTGCGCACCATTTTTGGCTCACTGAACGACTTGATCTGGTTCAAGGACGCAAACGGCGCCTATCTGGCCTGCAATCCGGTGTTCGAACGTTTTATTGGCCTCTCGGAGGCCCAGATTGTCGGTAAAACAGATGACGATCTGGTTGACCGTGAGACGGCAGACTTTCTGCAGGCATGTGACCGTCAGATTATGAGTTCCAGAAAGTCAAGTTTTCATGAATATCGGGGTCGACCAGGCCTGGACGGGCAGCAGGCACTGTTCGAGATTGTGATGACGCCGATTTTAGACACCACGGGCCAGGTCACAGGCCTATTGGGTCTGGGCCGGGACATTACTGCTCGCAAACTGGCAGATAACAGGATAAGGGACTTGGCTTTTTTTGACCAGCTCACCGGTTTGCCTAACCGGACATTGCTGCTGGACCGGTTAAAACAGGCCATGACGGCCAGTTTACGCAGAGGTAACTACAGCGCATTGCTGTTCATTGACCTTGATCACTTCAAAATGTTGAACGATACGCTTGGGCATGACATGGGTGACCGCCTGCTCAGGCAGGTGGCACAACGGCTGCTCGCCTGTGTTCGGAAAAGTGACACCGTTGCCCGACTCGGAGGTGACGAGTTCGTTGTAATACTGGATAACCTGAGTCCAAACGAAACCGAAGCTGCCACACAGACTGAAGCCATTGGCGCCAAAATACTGGCCTCTTTGAATCAGGCCTACCTGCTTGGTGATGTCACGCATCACAGCACACCGAGCGTTGGGGCCACTCTGTACAAAGGGCACCAGACGAGCATCGATGGTCTTCTAAAACAGGCTGATCTGGCGATGTACAAATCAAAAGAAGCTGGTCGTAACACACTGCGTTTTTTCGACCCCGAAATGGAGATCGCTGTTTTACAGCGGGTTGGCCTGGAGCAGGACCTGCGTGAAGCGCTATTGAAAAACCAGTTTCTGGTGTATTACCAGGCACAGGTTGATGGCGAGTCCCGTGTGACCGGGGCAGAAGTGCTGGTCCGCTGGCAGCATCCTGAACGAGGCTTGGTGTCACCGGCCGATTTCATTCCCCTGGCCGAGGATACCGGACTGATTTTGCCACTGGGTCAATGGGTACTGGAGTCTGCCTGTTCCCAGCTGGCTCAGTGGGCAATGGACCCGGCACTTGCGCATTTGACGCTCTCCGTGAACGTTAGCGCATTTCAGTTTCGTAACCCGGACTTTCTGGATCAGGTTTTTACCACGCTTCAACGTACGGGTGCAGACCCATTCAAACTCAAACTTGAACTGACGGAAAGTCTCCTGATTTTCGATATTGAAGGGGTCATTCAAAAAATGTTGCTCCTCAAGTCCAGGGGCATCGGGTTCATGCTGGATGATTTTGGAACCGGTTATTCCTCCCTGTCTTACCTCAAGCGCATGCCACTGGAACATTTAAAAATTGATCAATCATTTGTTCGCGACATGCTCACTGATCCGAACGATGCCTCAATTGTGATGACCATCATTGCTCTGGCCCATAATCTGGGCAAAGGCGTGATTGCCGAAGGTGTGGAAAATGAGCCTCAAAAAGACTTTCTGGCCAATGCAGGTTGTCGTCTTTTTCAAGGCTACCTCATTGCCAGACCTCTGCCTGTGAGTCAGTTCGAAACCTTTGTCCAATGCAAAGCCTTGGCACAGCGTGTTTCCATGATCGCCTGAGTCGCCATTCTTGATTTTGCAATGAAGTATCGCTATGAACATAAAGGTTTCTCCACTCGCCTTGCTCAATGATGCCAGTCTGCTGAAGCTCGATGCACTTGTCGATGGCAAGTGGGTTACAGGTGCCAGCCGTTTTGACGTTATAGACCCCTCAAATGGGTACAAACTGACGGATGTTGCCAATCTGGGAGCGGCTGAGGCTCAAATGGCCATCATGGCCGCCAGCGCTGCTTTACCCGCTTGGCGTGGGAAAACCGCCAAAGAGCGCAGCCTGATCCTGCGCAAGTGGTTTGATCTGCTGATGGCCAACCAGGAAGACCTGGGGCGCATCATGACCGCAGAGCAGGGAAAACCCTTCGCGGAAGCCAAGGGTGAAGTGGCCTATGGCGCCAGCTTTGTGGAGTGGTTTGCAGAAGAAGCCAAGCGTGTCAATGGGGAAACACTGCCCCACTTTGACAACAATCGTCGCCTGATGATCCTGAAGCAGCCGATCGGCGTTTGCGCGGCGATCACGCCGTGGAATTTCCCGCTGGCCATGATCACACGCAAGGTGGCCCCGGCACTGGCAGCTGGCTGTACAGTCATCATCAAACCAGCTGAATTGACCCCGCTGACGGCACTGGCGGCCGCAGAGTTGGCTGTTCGCGCGGGTATTCCGCCTGGTGTATTGAACATGGTCACGGCCGACGCAAGTAATTCGATTGCCGTTGGCAAGGTTATTTGTGCCAGCGATGTAGTGCGCCATATCAGTTTCACCGGCTCCACCGAAGTGGGACGTATCCTGATGGCACAGTCTGCACCTACCATCAAGAAAATGTCGCTGGAACTCGGTGGCAACGCCCCGTTCATCGTTTTTGATGATGCCGATATCGACTCTGCTGTTGAAGGTGCCATGCTCAGCAAGTACCGCAACGCGGGCCAGACCTGCGTGTGCGCCAACCGCTTCTATGTCCAGGACGGTGTGTATGACCAGTTCGTCACCAAGTTCACCGCCAAAGTGCAAGCGCTCAAGGTTGGCAACGGCTTTGAAGACGGTGTGATGCAGGGCCCGCTGATCGAGGACGCGGCGGTCGACAAAGTATCCCGCCACGTGGCCGATGCCATTGCCAAAGGTGGCAAGGTAACGGTTGGTGGAAGCAGGATGCAGGGCCAGTTTTTCGAACCCACCGTGGTCTCGGAAGCTTCAGCAGACATGCTGTGCGCCCGCGAAGAAACCTTCGGTCCCTTTGCACCCGTGTTTCGCTTCAAGACGGAGCAGGAAGCCATTGATGCGGCGAACAACACGGAGTTTGGCCTGGCCAGCTACTTCTACAGCCGCGACGTGGGCCGCATCTTTCGCGTGAGCGAAGCGCTGGAGTACGGCATGGTGGGTATCAATGTGGGCATTCTGGCCACCGAACACGTGCCTTTTGGCGGCGTCAAGCAGTCTGGCCTGGGGCGGGAAGGTTCCCATTACGGCATGGACGATTACGTTGAGGTCAAGTACCTCTGCGTAGGTGACATCCTTATCAAGTAAACTCCAGCCCTGTGCGGGTGTAGTTCAATGGCAGAACGCTAGCTTCCCAAGCTCGATACGTGAGTTCGATTCTCATCACCCGCTCCAAGAATTTTAATATCCAGCAAAAAAGGCCTCCAGGGCCTTTTTTGTTTTCCGGTTTGCAAATCCCGCCAGTCAGATCAGCTTGACACCGGTTTTCGACTGCAACACGTCCCGTGTGACGCCGGGTGCCAGTTCCACAACCTGAAGGCCATCAGGCGTCACATCCATCACGGCCAGATCGGTAATGATGCGATCCACCACGGCTTTGCCAGTCAGCGGCAACGTGCACTGTGGCAGTATCTTCAGATCCTCGGCTCCATCCTTCTTCTTGGCCACGTGCTCCATCAGCACGATCACGCGCGGCACGCCAGCCACCAGGTCCATCGCGCCGCCCATGCCTTTGACCATCTTGCCGGGGATCATCCAGTTGGCCAGGTCGCCTTTCTCGCTTACCTGCATGGCGCCCAGGATGGACAGGTTGATCTTGCCGCCGCGGATCATGGCGAAGCTCTCGTGACTGCCGAAAATAGACGAGCCCTTGATGGTGGTAACGGTCTGTTTGCCGGCATTGATCAGGTCAGCGTCCACCTCGTCTTCATACGGGAACGGGCCGATGCCCAGCATGCCGTTCTCACTCTGCAGCCACACCTCGATGTGGTCGGGCACGAAGTTGGCTACCAGTGTCGGGATGCCGATGCCGAGGTTCACATAAAAACCGTCCTGTAGTTCCTGCGCCGCACGTGCGGCCATTTGATCTTGGGTCCAAGCCATGTTCGTGTTCCTCAAATTTTGCGGTCGCGGGTGGTGCGCTTCTCGATGCGCTTCTCGGGTGTGGGGTTGTGCACGATGCGGTGCACATAGATGCCCGGAAGGTGCACATCGTCGGGTGCCAGCTCGCCGGTGGCGACAATACGCTCCACTTCGACGATGCAGATCTTTCCTGCCATGGCTGCGGCCGGATTAAAGTTGCGGGCTGTTAAATTGAAGCGCAGATTGCCCGATTGGTCAGCAATATCGGCCTTTACCAGTGCCACATCTGGTACCAGCGAGCGCTCCATCACATAGATTTCGCCATCGAACTCACGCTGTTCTTTGCCTTCAGCCACGATGGTGCCAACCCCGGTCCTGGTGAAGAATGCCGGAATGCCCGCGCCACCGGCACGCAGCTTTTCAGCCAAGGTGCCCTGGGGCGTGAATTCCAGAGCCAGCTCACCGGCCAAATACTGGCGCTCGAACTCCTTGTTTTCGCCGACGTAGCTGGAAATCATCTTTTTGATCTGGCGTGTCTGCAACAGCTTGCCCAGACCGAAGTTATCAATCCCTGCGTTGTTGGAAATGGCCGTCAGATCCTTCACACCGCTGTCGCGCACGGCGTCGATCAGGGCCTCGGGAATGCCGCACAGGCCGAAGCCGCCCACGGCAATCAGCTGGCCGTCTTTGAGGACGCCTTCAAGCGCCTTGGCCGCACTTGGGTAAATCTTGTTCACTTGCACGATCTCCTTCGATTAATCAATTCTCGTACGATACTACGCAATTCTGAACCGCAACGGAACTTGCACCGATGATCGGGTCAGGAAACGTGAGGATGGACACCCCAAGGGCGAAACCTTCTGCATCAGCCGCCGGACAGTGGATGTTCAATAATCAGTGTATGAGCACTGGTATCAAATTGTCGTGTTTGCCGCTGTTCCGCACCCTAGGGCTGGCTGTACTGCCTTGTCTTGCCTTGCCCAGCCTGGCGCAGGCTCCGGCCCCCACCTCAGCACCCGAGACGCCTGTTGAAGCGGCTGCTCCTCCGGCCGAGCGTCGCTGGGTGCAGGTGCCGCGCCTGAAAGGGCGGCTGACAGCGCGCGACATGGGGCTGGTTATCAACACGGCTGATCCGTACTCGGTGGCCGTGGGTGAGTACTATGCGCGGCGCAGGCGCATCCCGGCTGATCAGATATTGCGCATGGAGCTGCCTGTGCAGCCAGCATTGAACGTGATGGAGTTTGGCCAGTTGTATGCCCGCATCCGTGATCACATGGGGCCGCAGGTACAGGGCCTTGCGCTGGCCTGGACGCAGCCCTACGCGGTGAATTGCAATTCGATCACCTCCGCTGTCACGCTGGGGATGGAGCCCGAAGCGTGCGCACAGACCTGCGCGCCCACCAAGCCTTCGCGTTATTTCAACTCAGGCAGTGTGCGGCCGTTTACCGACCTGGCGTTGCGGCCATCCATGCTGCTGGCCTCGCGCAGCGTAAAAAGCGCGCGGGCGTTGATTGATCGCGGCCTGGCGGCTGAGCGCCAGTTGGGCAAGCAAGGCGCGCCGTTGGCCAGCGCGGTGTTTGTCAGCACCGGTGACAAAGCCCGTAACGTGCGTGCGCAGCTCTTTCCACCCAAAGGGCTTCCCGGTGAGCTAGCCAGGTTCGGCGTGCAGGTGGAGTTGCGTGGCGGGGCCGATACCAGCCCGATGCAGCGGGTGGTGTTGTACCAGACCGGCCTCACCCATATGGACTTCATTGACAGGGAGCAGTGGGTGGCCGGTGCGCTGGCTGACCATTTGACGTCGTCTGGCGGGCAACTGCTGAATACCGAAGGGCAGATGAGTGCGCTGGAGTGGCTGGAGTCTGGCGCCACGGCCAGTTTTGGCACCATCAGCGAGCCGTGCAATCATCCGCAGAAGTTTCCACACCCGCAGGTTTTGCTGATGCACTACATGCAGGGCGCCACGGCGCTGGAGGCCTACTGGCGCAGCGTCGCGTGGCCGGCGCAGGGCGTGCTTGTGGGGGACCCGCTGGCTGCGCCGTTTGAAGGGTTCAAATAATGTCAAATCAAAACGAACATCCACGAATTCGATTGATGGCATGGGTGCTGGTGTATGGACTTGTTGCACATTTGATGGTTGGCTTATACAGCCGGGGTCATACGGCGACTCTGGTGCATGAGTCGGCAGCAGTGAGTAATCTTCTGGCGCAGGCACAAGCGCTCGAAGGCAGTACGGATGACGCCGAGAGCGGGTGGCAGGTAGCCGCACGTTACTGCGAGGCTTCGCGCCTGGGTAGTATCGAAGCCCAATATCGCTTGGGCATGCTGTTTGCATTCGGCAGTGGCGTACCGGAAAACCGAGAAATGGCAGCCTCGTTGTTTTCGCTGGCGGCATCGCAAGGGCATGCAGAAGCACAGAATATGCTGGAAACCATTCGTATCACCAGTACCCTATTGCCGGGATGTGTTCTTGATGCCGTTACCCCTGAGAAAAAGTGGGAGATGAACGATCGCATGGTACCTGGTGCCGGTATTGACAACCTTTTGCTCGGCTTACCCCAAAACAGGCGCTGGGTGGTTGATTTGGTAGGCCCACTGGCACGCTGGAATGCAGTCGATCCAAAGTTGATTCTGAGCATCATTGCCACTGAATCAAACTTCCAGATTAAGGCGAAATCATCGAAGACTGCCATGGGGTTGATGCAACTGATCCCGGAAACAGCAGAACGCTTCAACGTGGGCAATGCTTATAACGCTGCGCAAAACATTAAAGGTGGTTTGGCATATGTACGCTGGTTGTTGTCATATTATCGAGGAGATGTCCGACTGGTGCTGGCTGCTTACAACGCAGGGGAGGGGGCAGTTGATCGTTACAAAGGCATCCCGCCGTACAAGGAAACGCGCTTGTACGTGCAGCGTGTGATGTCTCTCTACGGGCGATTCACGCACCCATTTGATGGTCTAGCGGGTAAAGTCTCTCCGTTTCTGAGATAGGCCGCCGGTCGATCCATGATTTGCTGAAATATGAAAAAGAACCAAAGAATGAAATCACCAGATGCAAATGTCTGATCAGATCATTCTGAAAGATATCGTTCTGGTGGGTGGCGGTCACAGCCATGTGGTGGTGTTGAAGCGCTTTGGCATGAGGCCTATGGTGGGCGTGCGTCTCACACTTATTTGTACTGATGTGGATGCACTGTACTCGGGCATGTTGCCGGGCTATGTAGCCGGTCACTACGACTATGACGATGTCTACATTGATCTGAGCCGCTTGGCTGTGTTCGCTGGCGCCCGTCTGTACCGTGATGAAGTTATCGGATTAGACCGGGCAAATAACAAGGTGCTTTGTCGCAACCGCCCGCCGGTACCATACGACGTCTTGTCCATCAACATCGGCTCAACGCCGCGACTGACCGACGTAGCCGGCGCAGCAGCGTATGCAGTGGCGGTCAAGCCGATCCGACGCTTCAACAATCGCTGGCTGTCGCTGTTGGATCGTGTGCGGCAACATCCGGGTAAAACAATCATCGCGGTGGTGGGAGCCGGCGCGGGCGGAGTTGAGCTGTTGCTGGCAATGCAGTACCGTTTGCGCAACGAACTGCGCAGATTGGGACGTAACCCGGATGA
Source organism: Pseudomonadota bacterium (assembly GCA_046050465.1). Taxonomy (GTDB): domain Bacteria; phylum Pseudomonadota; class Gammaproteobacteria; order Burkholderiales; family Burkholderiaceae_C; genus Egaibacter. The sequence continues at coordinate 20,939 of JBJOPS010000025.1, forward strand.
GCTGGTGTTCCATCTGTTCACTGACAAAAAGAACATTCTCCCAACTCACAACACTGGTGTGCAGCGAATTTTTGACCGGGTGTTGAGTAAGCGCCAAGTGATCGTGCACCGCCTGGCCACCGTCAATCGGGTGATGGCTGGCCGCCTACAAACCATATCCGGCGAGGTAATTGACGCGGATGAAATTATCTGGGTGACCCGCGCAGGAGGTGCAGCCTGGCTGCAGGACACAGGTCTTGCACTGGATGCAGATGGGTTTATCCAGGTTTTTGACACGCTTCAAACAGTGGCTGATCCCAACATCTTTGCGGCGGGTGACGTGGCCAGCATGGTGAACTTTCCCCTCGAAAAGGCGGGCGTTTTTGCGGTGCGCCAGGGCCCGCCACTGGCTGCGAACCTGCGCCGTGCAGTGCAGGGGGCGGCGCTGGCGCCCTATCATCCGCAACGTTCCTGGCTGGCACTCATCAGCACGGGTGACCGGCACGCCGTGGCATCGCGCAGCTGGCTGGGCTTCGCAGGAGGCTGGGTGTGGACCTGGAAAGACTGGATTGACCGTCGCTTCATGCGCAGGTTTCAGAACTTGACGTCCATGAATCCGGGTGAAATGTCTGCACCGCCCCCGATGCAAGGTGCCGTGAAGCTCAGTCAGGAGGAATCGCTGCAAGCCGTATCGGCCATGGCCATGCGTTGCGGCGGCTGCGGCGCCAAGGTCGGGGCCACGGTGTTGTCCCGTGCGCTGGGCAACCTGCACCCGCTGAACCGTGATGACGTAGTGATCGGCCTGAAAGACCCGGATGACGCCGCTGTGGTGCGCGTCCCACCCGGCAAGGCCATGGTGCATTCGGTGGACTTCTTCCGCTCGTTCGTTGACGACCCCTATATTTTTGGCAAAGTGGCCGCCAACCATGCGTTGGGCGATATCTGGGCCATGGGCGCCGAGGCGCAGTCAGCCACGGCCATTGCCACCGTGCCACCAGGTCTCGAGTCCAAGGTGGAAGACGTGCTGTTCCAGATGATGTCGGGTGCGCTGGAGATTTTGAACGAGGCCAACTGTGCTCTGGTCGGTGGGCATACTGGCGAAGGCACGGAGCTTGCGCTGGGTTTTGCCGTGAACGGGCTGATTGGCGATGATCCCGCCAGGATTTTGCGCAAGAGCGGCATGAACCCCGGCGACGTATTGATTCTGACCAAGCCCATTGGCACCGGTACCTTGTTTGCTGCCCATGCCCGTCTGGCCGCTAAAGGCCGCTGGATCGATGCCGCGCTGCAATCGATGGTCGTCTCGAACCGTTTGGGGGCGAAGTGTCTTAGCGAATTTGGCGCAACCGCCTGCACCGATTTGACGGGCTTTGGCCTGCTGGGCCACCTGTTGGAAATGACCCGCCCATCCGGGGTGGATGCGGAATTGAGTCTTTCTGCATTGCCGTTGCTGGATGGTGCAGAGGAATGTGTGGCAGCCGGCATCGTCAGTTCACTGCAAAGTGCCAATGTGCGACTGCGTCGCGCGCTGCGCAATCAGGAATTAATGGCTATGCACCCGCGTTATCCGCTGATCTTTGACCCGCAAACTGCCGGGGGCCTGCTGGCAAGTGTTCCGTCCGGTCAGGCGGATGCCTGCGTAGCGGCGTTGCGAAAACTGGGCTATGCCAGCACGGCTGCGATTGGCCGGATTCTGGTGCACGGTAATACCGTTGAGCCGATTATCCTGACCACTTGATAGGCTAATCAAGTACTGGAGCCAAGCTGGGTGCGGTTTTCACGGGATTTACAGGGATGCGTTTTCCTTCAGGTCTGCACAACCTAAAACAGGCTTGATTTAGTATGCAGGCTTCGTGGCAACAGGCCCCGAAACTTGGGCTCGAAGCTATCGACTTTTTCACGGGCTACGCGCTCTCCCTGCATGGCAGACAGTGCGGCCATGACATCAGCCCGCAGATACCAGAGATCATGGGCGTCTTTGGCATAACGGACCTTGCGCTCAGTTACAGGAAATGCCTCACGACCAGAGAGCCCCAGGCAATCGAGCATGGCATGACGTATTTCCTCAGTTCTTTCAAGGACGAATGCACCACCTTCACGGCGGCCAGCTCCAAGGAAGTAATTCACGTTGTGCAAGATATTGACAGGTATCCAACGCATATAGCTCGTATCAAAAAACCTGATTTATCCGATATTTGTTGTGAGATTACACTCGGGGCTTCATGGATACAAGGGGGTGATCCCTCTATACTGTAATGAATAAACAACAATTAAATCAATTACTTGTCATACTGTTATCAAGTTTTACTTAATGAGTGCGTGGTGGATGTTGCCCTATTCCCTATTGCATGCGAGCTTCATGGGAATGGCAGGGCAACACCAAACGATCAGTGTTCACAAGAGGCAGGCTATGCTCTAAACTGGAAGACAATTTAAGGAAGAGTTCAGGGAATGAGTGTCCGCACGACAGTTGTATTTACAGATCTGATTGGTAGTACTGGTGTTTTTGAGGCTGTTGGAAACCTCAAGGCTACTGAGGTTGTGACACGTTTGACGGGATGGATTGGTGAACTTTGCGTCGCTTACGGTGGGCGCGTGGTCAAAACTATGGGGGATGGCGTTCTGGCAGTTTTCCCCGAAGGTCCAGCGGCTATCGATGCCGTAGTCGAGATGCAGCGTAGTCATCAGAAAAATATGCTGCATATGCCACCAAATCTTCAGATGCCTATTCGCATTGGGGTCGCCGGAGGTGATGTTGAAATCGTTGCGGGTGATTGTTTTGGAGATGCCGTCAATGTGGCTGCGCGCCTGAGCGACCTCTCGGGGCCGAATCAGATATGGGCCAACGCAGAGAGTTTGGCCCACGTCAACTTGCGGGAAGGGGTCCGTATGCGTTCGCTAGGCCCCATCACTATCCGTGGTCGTGCAGAGCCCTGTCGAACTTACCAAGTCGAGTGGAAAGAGGGGGAGTCTACCGAGTTTCTCACTATGCAAGCCGCCTTGGACTCGAGAATTGGAGAGCCGCCGGCTGATGTACTTGGCGGACAGATCGAGCTCACATGGCTGGATTCCACGAAAGCGTTTAAATCGTTTGAGATGCCAATCCACATTGGAAGGGTTCAAGACGTTGAATTTTTGGTCAACGACCCACGTGTTTCTCGTACCCATGCGCGCATTGAGTGGCGTAATGGCAGTGTGATGCTGGTTGATGTCAGTACGTATGGCGTATGGGTTCGATTCGTTGGTGCAACTTCTGACTTGATTCTGAGGCGGGAAGAGTGTGTCTTACACGGTCGTGGCGAAATTGCTTTAGGGGCCTCTTTTAACGACCTTAGTGTGCCAACGGTCGCTTTTTCAATCACTTGAACTGTTCAATGGAGGGGTTGTACAGACCTTTCCTAGATATTTTATTAACATAATATACATCGTATCAAGTACAGTAACGGGAAAAGGCATCCCCGCAAATCCCGTGAAACCCGCGCCCTGCTTGGCTCCCGCTTCAAATTGCTGCTCTCAGACGCTGGCATGTCGCATGACGCTGCCGCGAAGCTTTTGCAGGTCACGCCTCGAACGATCAAGTACTGGGTTTCAGGGGCCGTTACCGTGCCGTATGCGGCCTATAAGCTGGTGCGCATCATGAGGGGGTTTGAGCTTCCTGCGGCTGGTTGGGAAGGCTGGCATATGCACTCTGGGCGGCTCTGGTCGCCTGAGGGCCGCGGGTTTACCCCTGAGTGTCAGGGCTGGTGGCACTCACTTGTCAGACAAGCGGCCATGTTCCGGCAAATGGCGGACCGGGGACGGCAATTGGACATCGCACTACATCGCATGACTGCCGGAACTGAAGGGCTGGTGCGGATGGCGCAAACCGGCCCGGCGAGACCGGTAGGTCCGACGAGGACGGTGGCGCCAGACGCTCCGACCGGCGCAGCCGGGCGGGCGGCGTAGCCGACCGGCCTAGATTTATATCTATAACACTTTGGCACACATATTATGAAAATTGCCTTTCTTCATTGGGGAAACCTTGCTTTCTTCATTCTTCAAAACTGCGGGGGTAATGTTAATGACTACTAACAGAGCACTTGGGCATCGTTCAGCTTTGAATGGTCACAAATCACGCTATAATCTAAGGCTTGTTCCTCGATAGCTCAGTCGGTAGAGCGCCGGACTGTTAATCCGTAGGTCCCTGGTTCGAGCCCAGGTCGAGGAGCCAAAAACTCTAATGAAATCAAGCCCTTACGCCACAAGCGTTAGGGCTTTTTTTCTTTCTGGCTCGCCGTTGCTACCAGTAGCAATGTAAGAGTCCGGGCAAATCGGACGTTTGGTATTCGCAGCAGATTGCTAAAACTGCAGTCGCCCAAGGCCGCGACGCCAGCACGATCAAAAAGAACATGATTGCCTGAGCGGCAACGATTCAAACCCTGCTGCTTCAAGCCGCCTTCAAATACATGTCGATGTGCATCGACGTATAGGGGCACAGCACGCCGCCGCCTTCGGTACGCTCCAGCAGGCCCAGCTCCGCCAAAATGCTCACGTCCTCATGCACGCGCTTGACATCGCGGCCCACTACCCGCGCCAGCTCGCGCACGGACAGTTCACCCTTGCCCTGCGCTGCCCGCACAATTTCCCAGCGCTTTTCAGACAGTTGGCCAAAGAAGTGGCCGGGGCTCTCAAAGTTCAGCACCTCGCCCTGGTAAGTGGCCGCTGTAGCCGCCTTGCCCGCAGCGCGCAACGCGCCTTTCCAGTCGGGTTGCAAAGTGATCGTCAAAAATCGTTCGGTCATAGTGTTCTCCTGACGGCAACCGCCGCAATAAAGTCTTCCACCAACTGCTCCACACTGACAAAGGTGTAGGGCACCTCGGTGCCATCCAAATGGCAGTGGTCCCCCTTGCCGCGCTCATTGTCAAAGCCCACCACCCGCACACCATCCACCACATACACGGCACGGTACTTGTAGCCATGCTCTGTAGGCGGCACCAGCTCGGGCACTTTCCACACCACCAATTCCAGAATCGCCCCCTCGGGCGTGATGTTCTTGAAACGGGTAATCAGTTCGGCTTGCATGTTGGCAATTATGCCAACACAGAAGCGATATTGCAAAGAAAGTTGGGCGGAAAGTTTTCGCCCAACTTTCACCCCGGGCAAAGAGCCGTTTCTCGCTGCTTTGTTCCTGGTCGCTCACCCCTTTCTCCCTCTGAAACACCACTCACGAAAGGCAGCCGCGTGGGCCTTTTATCGCCCAAAACGCCCAGCCAAAGTTGCGTCTGAGTTTGTTCCATACCCGTCAAAGAGGACCCAACATGACGACCACCATCCTGCGCATTGCACAAGGCTTGTGGACCAAGCCCGTGAGCCTGGGGCCGCGTGCCGTGGGCTGGGCATGGCGGTATCCCGCCGTGCCCACTGAGCAAAGCTACAGCGCCTCGAACATGGAAAGCGGTGATGTTGGGTGCGTTGCCACCAGCGCAAAGCGCCATTCAATCGGCAGCGCGCCCGGCATGACCGCGCTGGCGGAGGGAATCACAATGCTGGCGCGCCGAAGGATCGTCTGTGCCTGACGCCTTTGCGGAAGCTGATCAAGCCCTTGCGCAGCACAATTTATAAGCCAAATAGGCTGCTATCCATCGTGGAACGTGCATAAGCAGCTATCAATAACGTAGCACATGTATCAGGCTACACCACTTCCAGCTTTCACTGCGGTTGGGACAACGGTTGGGACAATGGCCAATTCTGGAGTCACAAAGAAGGAAGGACTTAGAGCATTTCTGCGCTAAGTCCTTGATTCATATGGTCGGTGTGAAAGGATTCGAACCTTCGACCCCTTGCACCCCATGCAAGTGCGCTACCAGGCTGCGCCACACACCGATCAAGCTTTCGATTATAACGTGAGGAAGCAGGGTTTCTGCGGTGGGTCAAAGCGTGGAAGTGAGCATTTCGCGAATGGCAAACAGCTCGCGGCGGACCAGCGTGAGCTTGTCGGCACTGGCATCATGCCGATCTTCGAACTGGCCTTCGAACTGGCTGTCGTCAAAATCTTCCCGCCCGGCGTCACCCAACTCAATCACCTCCACGCCTTCCAGCATCACCTCGCCATTGCGCTTTTTATCGCGCTCCAGCTGCAGCAATTCCTGCATTTTGTTGCGCGCGCCGCTAATGGTGAAACCCTGGTCGTACAGCAAATCACGAATCCGGCGGATCATCAGCACTTCATGATGCTGGTAGTAGCGGCGGTTGCCGCGTCGCTTCATCGGGCGCAGCTGCGTGAACTCCTGCTCCCAATACCGTAGCACATGGGGTTTTACACCACATAAATCGCCTACCTCACCAATGGTGAAATAGCGCTTGGCCGGTATCGAAGGAAGACTATTCTCCATTGAAATCAATGCTGTACGAAGGAAAGCTTCGAGGTTACTCTAAGTCTTCAGATGACGCAAAGGGAGTTTTGAACCCGGCGTGTGAAATACGTCAAGGTTTGCGACAAAGTACGCGAAATCAACGCACCAAAACCGTGCGGAACGTTGTAAAGTGTTTCAGGCGCGCTTTTCGTTCTGGATTTGCTCTTTGAGTTTGTGGCTGGCGTGGAAGGTGACCACCCGACGTGCTTCGATGGGAATGGCCTCCCCGGTACGGGGATTGCGCCCTGGCCGGGGCGCTTTGGTGCGGATCTGGAAGTTCCCAAATCCGGATATCTTGACGTCTGTGCCCTCCACCAGACTGGTGGAGATCAGGTCAAAAAACGCGTCAATCATGTCCTTGGACTCGCGCTTGTTCAAACCAATTTGCTCAAACAGCAGCTCTGCCAGCTGCGCTTTGGTCAGCGCCGGTGTTTCCAGACTCTCAACAGAAAAATCCATAAAGGCTCCCGATCTTTGCTTTTTTGTCTGGCAGGTGACGTTAAGAAAATCAGCCTCAGGCGCGCTGGCGGGCGCCCAAATCCGTCACCAACTGGGCAACAACGGCCTGCACACTGGCGTCGATCTGCTCGTCCGTCAGCGTAGCGGCGTCGCTACCCAGCGTCAAGCGGACAGCCAGGCTTTTTTCTCCAGTTGCCTCGCCAGTTGCACCTGCCGCGAGTTTGGGCCGATAAACGTCAAACAGGGTTGCATCGCGCAAAAGACCACTGGTCGGCGCAGACCAGACAGCACTCATCAGCGCAGCGTGGGTGACCTGTTCGGCCACCAGCACGGCAATGTCACGTTCCACAGCCTGATGCCGTGAAACCGGCTGGAACTCCGGCACCGCACGTTGTAGCACGGCACCCAGGTCCAATTCAAACATCAACGGCGCGGTGGGCAGGTCATAGCCCTGACGCCATTTAGGGTGCAGTTCGCCAACAAAGCCAATCGGCTTGTCACCCAGTGAAACGCTGGCACAGCGGCCGGGGTGCATCGCTGGGTGTTGCGCTGGGGCAAATGTGGCCTTCAGCGGCGCCAGCAAGGCCTCAACATCCCCTTTCACCTCAAAGAAATCTGCACCCTGCTCTTTGCGGCCCCATTGCAGCATGTCAGCGCTGCCACACACCATGCCCGCCACGCGCATCGGCTGGTGAAAGCCTTCAACGGTGGTATCGGAGTTCTTGACGGAAGCATCGCGCAAGAACACGCGGCCCAGCTCAAACACACGAACGCGCTGGGCTTTGCGGTCCAGGTTGAACTTCAAAACTTGTAGCAAGGAACCCAGCAGCGACGAGCGCATCACGCTCATCTGGCTGGCAATCGGGTTGAACAGCTTGATGGGATTGGCATTGCCTGCCAACTCATTCTCCCAACGCTCATCACAGAAGCTGAAATTGATGGTTTCCTGATACCCCAAAGCCGCCAGTGAACGACGCACTGCAAACGCGCTACGCTGTGCCTCCGGGCGAATCTTCGCGGTAATGGGCGCCAGTGGAGGCGTTTGGGGCAGATTGTTGTAACCCACGACACGCGCCACTTCTTCGATCAGATCTTCTTCAATTTGCAGGTCAAACCGGTATGAAGGCGGGGAAACGGTGACCAGCCCGTCCGTCTGCGTAACCGGCAGGCCCAGACGAATCAATGCGTCGGCGCATTGCGCCTGGGTCAACGGCATGCCAATGACCTTGTTGGCACGTGCCACACGCAGGGTGACCGGCGCAGCCACCGGCACGTTCACTTTCAGGTCATCGACAGGACCGACTTGGGTAGCAGGCGTTCCACAAATATCGATGATCAGCTGGGTGATGCGCTCAATGTGTTCCACTGTTTGACTGGGGTCCACACCACGTTCAAAGCGGTGGCCCGCATCGGTAGAAAAATTGAAGCGGCGCGAACGCCCGGCTATCGACTTCGGAAACCAGAAGGCGGCCTCCACATAGACGTTTTGGGTGTCGTCAGACACGGCCGTGGCGTCGCCACCCATGATGCCAGCCAGCGATTCAACCTGCACGTCATCGGCAATCACGCCAACCTTGTCGTCCACCGTGACGGTGTTGCCATTCAGCAATTTGAGCTGTTCGCCCGGTTTGCCCCAGCGTACATCCAGACCACCGTGAATCTTGTCCAGATCAAAGATGTGACTTGGGCGGCCGAACTCAAACATCACGTAGTTGGAGATGTCTACCAGAGCCGTGACGCTGCGCTGGCCACATCTGGCCAGGCGGTCCACCATCCATTGCGGTGTTGGGGTCTTGGGATTGACGTTACGCACTACACGGCCCGAGAAGCGGCCACACAAATCGGGCGCGCTCACTTTCATCGTCAGCTTGTCAGTACTTGTGACTGGAACGGCCGGGAACGTCGGCGTTTTCAACGGTGCGCCCGTCAGCGCAGCCAGTTCACGCGCTACACCATACACGCTCAGGCAATGTGCCAGGTTAGGCGTGAGTTTGAGGGTCAGCAACGTGTCATCCAGTTTGAGAAGCTCGCGGATGTTCTGGCCCAAAGGCGCATCCAGCGGCAGCTCCAGCAGCCCACCATGGTCGTCAGAGAGCTTCAGCTCCCGGGCGCTACACAGCATGCCCTGGCTTTCCACGCCACGCAGTTTGCCAACTTTGATGAGGAAGGGCTTGCCATCTTCACCGGAAGGCAACTCGGCGCCCACCAGTGCGCAGGGAATGCGAATACCTGCACGCGCATTGGGCGCACCACAGACGATGTCCAGCAAAGTGCCTTGCCCCACATCAACCTTGCACACGCGCAGCCGGTCCGCATTGGGGTGTTGCACGGCTTCCTTGATTTCACCCACAACGATATGGGTAAATGGCGGAGCCACGGGCTTGAGTTCTTCCACCTCAAGTCCCGCCATGGTCAAGGTGTCTGCCAAATCAGCAGTCGAAAGGGGCGGGTTGCAGAATTCGCGCAACCAGGATTCAGGGAATTGCATGATGAAGCGTGTTCTTTGATTTACTGGAATTGGGACAGAAAGCGGATGTCGCCATCAAAAAACAAGCGTAAGTCATTTACGCCATAGCGCAGCATGGTGAGCCGGTCTGGCCCCATGCCAAAGGCAAACCCGATATAGCGTTCCGGGTCGAGGCCCATGTTGCGAATGACGTTGGGGTGCACCTGCCCGGAACCCGCCACTTCCAGCCAGCGCCCCGCCAGCGGCCCGGTCTGGAACTGGATATCAATCTCGGCGCTGGGCTCGGTGAACGGGAAGAAGCTGGGCCGAAAGCGCAGCACCAGGTCGTCTGACTCAAAGAAAGTGCGGCAGAAATCAGTGAAAACGAATTTCAAATCCTTGAAGCTCACGTTTTCACCCACCCACAGACCTTCGCACTGGTGGAACATGGGTGAATGTGTGGCGTCGCTGTCTACCCGGTACGTCCGACCGGGGGCAATCACGCGAATCTCCGGCATGGCGCCTGAAAACAGTGTCTTGCCCTCGTCGCTATTGGATACTTTGCTATATTTTTTGACATGCTGCACGGCATGCCGGATCTGCATCGGGCTGGTATGGGTTCGCAGCAGGTTCGGTGCGGTCTGGCTTGCGCCTTCCACATAGAAGGTGTCGTGCATGGACCGTGCGGGGTGATCTTCCGGTGTGTTGAGTGCGGTGAAGTTGAACCAGTCGGTCTCGATTTCCGGGCCTTGGGCCACATCAAACCCCATGGAGCCAAAAATGGCTTCAATACGCTCCAGCGTCAGCGACACCGGGTGCAAACCGCCCTGCCCGCGCTGGCGGCCCGGCAACGTCACATCCAGCGCCTCGGCTTGCAGTTGCGCCTGCAATTCGGCATCCGCCAGCGCCTGCCGACGGTCATTTAACGCCGCTTCAATCGCCTGCTTGGATAGATTGATGGCCGCACCGCGGGATTTTTTCTCGTCTACGGTCAAGGCCGCCATGCCCTTCATCAACTCGGTGATGCGGCCAGACTTGCCCAGAAACTGGGCCTTGGCATTCTCCAGGTCAGCAGGCGTTAGCGCCACATTGAAGGCGGTTTTCGCGGACTCGACGATGGTGTTCAACTCGTTCATAAATTCTCTGGAATTCTCTGGTCATGGAAAAAGGGCTAGTGCCTTTTCAAGCTCTAGCCCTTGTTTCTATTGCACGAGAAGCTATCTAAATGATAGCAACCTGCCGTGAACTCAAGCAGCCAGCTTGGCCTTGACTTGCTCCACGATACCTGCAAAGGCAGCCATGTCATGCACTGCGATATCAGACAGAACCTTGCGGTCGATCTCGATATTCGCTTTCTTCAGACCGTTGGCGAACTGGCTGTAGGTCAGGCCGCACTGACGCGCTGCGGCGTTGATACGCGCAATCCACAACTGGCGGAAAACACGCTTTTTGGTACGGCGGTCACGGTAGGCATATTGCCCGGCCTTCATTACCGCTTCTTTGGCGATACGGAAGACATTACCGCGGCGACCACGGAAACCCTTTGCAAGGGCCAGAACTTTTTTATGGCGGGCGCGAGCCGTTACACCACGTTTGACGCGAGGCATGTTGTTACTCCTTGTTCGTCGTTAATCAAATACCAAAGCCGGGCAGCATCTGTGCCATGTGACCCATATTGGTCTCATGAACAGCTGTTGCACCACGCAAATGGCGTTTATTTTTGGTGGTCTTCTTGGTCAGAATGTGACGTTTGAAGGCTTGGCCGCGCTTGACAGTGCCACCTGGACGAACGCGAAAACGCTTTTTCGCACCGCTCTTGGTCTTCATTTTGGGCATATATATGCTCCTTTTTCATTGCGCTCGTGAGGCGTCTGCAAACAATTTGCAGCCTTGTTGGCCCCGAGCCACTTTTTAAGTGACACCTTTTACAGGCTGTCACTGGTAAAGCGCCTTTCAGCGCTTTACAAAGAGAGTGTGAGCTCTCTCATTCCTACGATGCCGTCGCTACCGACGGGGCATCTACAGTCACTTTGACTGCGCCATCTTTAGCCGAAGCAGCTTTTTTCTTGCCCGGCGCGATCATCATGATCATCTGACGCCCTTCAAGCTTTGGAAACTGCTCCACCACACTCAGATCAGCCAGCTCGCTGCGAATCCGGTTCAGCAGCGCCATACCAATTTCCTGATGCGTAATTTCACGACCTCGAAAACGCAAGGTAATCTTGCATTTGTCACCTTCAGCAAGGAAGCGCTTGATGTTCCGCATCTTGATGTTGTAATCACCGTCGTCCGTGCCCGGGCGAAACTTGATTTCCTTGATCTCGATTACGGTTTGCTTGGCTTTCGCTTCCGCAGCTTTTTTCTGCTCCTGATACTTGAATTTGCCATAGTCCATCAAACGACAGACCGGCGGATTTGCCGTGGCAGAAATTTCGACCAGATCCACATCAAGCTCGCCAGCCTGCCGTAGAGCTTCCATCAGACTCACAACACCCAAGGGCTCATTTTCGGGGCCAGAGAGTCGGACCTCCGGGGCCATGATTTCCCGGTTCAGGCGATGTTTACGCTCTTCGCGTTGGCGGCGATCACGAAATTCAGTAGCGATGACTTTTTCCTTCAATATATTTGCCACGAAACCGTAGCGAAAGCTGTTCAGCACACGCAGGCAAACTGCAATCTCGTTGGTCAAACTCAGATAACAGACTTGTGAGCGATGTCATCAGCGATCATTTGAACGAACGCATTAAGAGACATCACACCGAGGTCTCGATTACCCCGGGCGCGCACTGCAACAGCACCTGCCGCCATTTCCTTGTCACCTAAAACAAGGATATACGGCAGCTTTTGCATCGAATGCTCGCGTATTTTATACGTAATTTTCTCATTGCGCAGGTCTAAATTGACCCTAACCCCTTGATTTTGCAGCGTTTTGGTCACTTCCCGGGCATATTCGGCCTGCGAATCCGTGATGTTGAGCACGGAAACCTGCAAGGGCGCCAGCCAGGTTGGAAGCGCGCCTGCGTGTTCTTCCATCAAAATTCCGATGAAACGCTCCAGACTGCCAACGATGGCACGGTGCAGCATCACCGGGTTGTGACGCGCGCCATCTTCACCTACGTACTCAGCACCCAGGCGCTGCGGCATCGAGAAATCGACCTGCATGGTGCCGCATTGCCACTGGCGGCCAATGGCGTCTTTCAGCGTGTATTCGATCTTGGGGCCGTAGAAAGCACCATCACCCGGCGCGATTTCAAACTCGCAACCAGAAGCCCGCAGCGACTCCATCAACGCGTGTTCGGCCTTGTCCCAGCTTTCGTCCGTGCCAATGCGCTGAGCCGGCCGTGTAGCCACCTTGTAGATGATGTTCTTGAAACCAAAGTCAGCGTATACCTTTTGCAGCAGCGTCGTATAGGCCACGCACTCGGGAAGGATGTGCTCTTCCGTGCAAAAAATGTGGCCGTCGTCCTGTGTGAAGGCCCGCACCCGCATGATGCCGTGCAGTCCACCGGTGGGTTCATTGCGGTGGCACTGGCCAAACTCGCCGTAACGCAGGGGCAAGTCACGGTAGCTCTTGATGCCCTGGTTAAAAATGATGATGTGGCCGGGGCAGTTCATCGGTTTCAGGGCGTAATCGCGCTTTTCTGATTCCGTGGTGAACATGTTGTCGCGGTACTTGTCCCAGTGGCCGGTTTTCTCCCACAGGCCCTTGTCAAGAATTTGTGGCCCCTTTACCTCTTGGTAACCGTTGTCCCGGTACACGGCCCGCATGTACTGCTCGACACCCTGCCAGACCGTCCAGCCCTTGGGGTGCCAAAACACTGTGCCAGGGGAATGTTCGTCGATGTGGAACAGGTCCAACTCACGGCCCAACTTGCGGTGGTCGCGCTTTTCGGCTTCTTCCAGCATCGTCAAATGCTGTTGCAACTCGTCTTTGGTGGCCCAGGCCGTGCCATAGATGCGTTGCAGCATTTCGTTGCGATGGTCACCGCGCCAGTAGGCTCCGGCCAGCTTCATCAGTTTGAAGTGTTTGAGTTTGCCGGTGCTGGGCACGTGCGGGCCACGGCAAAGGTCTTCAAATTTGCCTTCGCGGTACAGCGACACGTCTTCATTGGCCGGAATGCTGGCAATGATCTCGGCCTTGTAGTGCTCGCCCAGGCTTTTGAAATAGGCCACGGCTTCGTCGCGTGGCAGCACGCGGCGCGTGACGGGCTCGTCTTTGTTGGACAGTTCCGTCATTTTCTTCTCGATGGCGGCCAGGTCGTCCAGCGTGAACGGGCGCTTGTAAGAGAAGTCGTAAAAGAAGCCGTGCTCGATCACCGGCCCGATGGTGACCTGCGCCTCCGGAAACAACTCCTTGACAGCGTAGGCCAGCAAGTGCGCCGTTGAGTGGCGAATGACTTCTAGGCCATCAGCATCTTTGGCGGTGATGATGGACAGCGCGCTGTCGGCTGTCATCTGAAAACTGGTATCCACAATCTTGCCCGAACCCTCAGGTTCGCCGGCGGCTCTGACTTTGCCTGCGAGCGCGGCTTTGGCTAGGCCAGCTCCAATAGAGCCCGCGACTTCGGCCACGGTCACCGGGCCAGGGAATTCGCGTTTGGAGCCGTCTGGGAGTGTGATCTGAATCATGATGAAACTTGAATTACTGAACAAGGCAAGGCAAAAAAAAACGCGGAACCCGCCGCGCTTTACTATTAATTTTGTAGCTACCAGCGCACAAGGCACGCGGACTACGGCCTCACAAGCTTATGAAAACTGTGCTGTTGTAGTTCGCGGTGTCATAACCAAGGTGCCTTTCTCGCTCTTGTACAAAAATGAAATGCTTTGCAGGATTGCGGCGATTTTAACCTCGTTACATCGCCTGTTTAGGTGCCCTCCAAATTTCACAGGCAAATTTGAAAAGCATTTCACCGCGCGCCTGGATTGCCGCCTCGTCCCACGCAGAGCCGTTGGTAAAAGCTCGGTTCAATTGCAGATGCGAGTGGTCAAAGAACGCCTTCTGCTTTTCATCAAACCCATGGTTCTGCAAGCCACGGTTTACGCCATATTGCGCCATCGTCAGATTTCCCATGCGAGAAATATGTCGCTCTCGCGCAAGAACTGCCGTTGTTCGATCGTCTTTGGGCAGAGCCGAAAATTGAAGCGGTGCCGCTGTCTGAGCTTCTTGATAGGACACGCTGGTGCCGTCAGATAACGGCCAGTGTGCGTACCAAGACTGCGGCAGCATGTGATCAATGTCCAGCGCGTCCATCGCCAGCGGCACAGGCTCCTCGCTCTTTTCCGAACGCATTGCAGTTTCAAGTCGATGAAAGAGCGCACGAAGCTTTGCAGCGTCAAGCCGACCCGGGTAGATGGCTGACTCAAGCCAGTGATGGCGAAACTCATCATCATGCGGCCACCTTGACGCCTCGCCAGTGGGCTCAGCAAGCGCTGAGCGGAATGCCTTGGGATCAAGGTCAGTTTCCATCAGTTTTTTCAAATGTTGAGCAAATACCTTGTTGTAGTTCTTTCTGGAAAGCCCGCAGATAGCACGCCGCACAAGATACGACTCAATGCACCCGAAAATTTCGTTTTGCGCATCCGCACTTAGGCCAGATGCAGCTACCCGCAAAGATACTGGGTGCGCCGTTGACGCATCCCAAGGCGATATGCGCCTACCAAACGTTGCAATCGGTTCATTGCCCTTGCCGGCAACCAATGCTTTGTAGTGCTCACCGTAGCGATTTAATAGCGCCAACTGTGGCGCGGCCCCATGGAGCTTGGCGTCCGCATCCACAAACCGGCGGTAACCTGCATACAAACGGCCAATGTCTATCTCCTCGCCCGTTTCGGCTTGAACGGCGGATTGCACAAACCATTCGAGTCGTGGGCGATTCAAGCGCCCACGGGATTGCTTCTCCGACCAAAGAGGAGTCTCGAACTGACTCCAGATGCCCTTGTAGAGGTCGGCAGCGTCGTTACCAGCCCGCATGAAAATAAAGTTGCGAATAAGGTCCGTCGCGTGTAACTCAGCGCCATGCCCGTTGAGAGTTTCAAAGATGATTTGGGCATCGTCCTCTTTGTCCAGCAAGATGCAGACAATCTTCAGTTTTGTGAGTACCGCGTTGGCAAGTGCCATGACACGGCTTGGCAGATCAAATTCCTTGGTGTCGTTGGCCCATTCCAGCATCGAATCGCGAAAATAGATGATGGCCTCCAGCGTTGGAGGGTGTCGGACGCCCACCAGTTTGAGGCGTTTGGTCTGCGTAAAACTCTCAGGAAAACGCTCACGCAAATCCTCCATCGTGGTAGCGGTCATACCGCTGACAAACTGGTCACGATCCCGAAACGTTGGCCAAAGCTTGAATCGCTCGACATTCTTATCCTCCATGGTGTCTGGGCTACCATTCACAAGGCAGCTATCCACAAGGGGAAGTAACGCTGGCTGTTCCAGTTGCCGCAAGATGTGTTGAAGCGCAGTTAGCACATATTGAATGGTCGTCAACCGTTGTTGCCCATCAATTATGTGAAGACGTTCGACACCAAGTAGACCTGGTTTCTGCTGCTGCTCCAAAACGACGGCACCCATAAAGTGGGCTACGGGGTCATCGCCCTGTAACAGCACATCAGCTTTGTCGCGAATGTCTTCCCAGAGGCGACTCCATTGATTACTCTTTGTCCAAACGTATGCGCGCTGGTAGAACGGTACGCGATACTGGATGGGTTGTTTGAAAATTTGCTGAACTGTAAAGGGATCAGACTTCATTTGTGGCTCATACCAGCGCAGTTTCTTGGGGTTGCACCGAGAGCCGCATACCGACAGCTTTCAACACCGCCAAAATGGTTTTCAAAGTCGGATTGCCTTTGGCTGAAAGCGCTTTATAGAGGGATTCACGGCTGATGCCCGCTTCCGCCGCCACAGAACCCAAGCCACCATAGGCCTCTGCGACAGTTCGCAGCGCCAACAAAGCGCCCGAGCGATCATCAGGGTTATCAACCGATTCCAATGCCGCTTTCAGATACTCAATGGCGAGTTCGCGGTTAGCCCCCAACTCAGCCACTTCACGGTCGTGATGAGACACGACACCAACCAGCTTTTTGCTCATAGCTGCCTCCTTTTCCAAATTGCCAAAAACCGCTTTGCCGTTTTGATGTCTGCCGCTTGAGATTTTTTGTCGCCACCGCATAGCAATATCACCAACTTTTGCCCGTGGCGGCCCAAATAAATGCGATACCCGGCACCGACATGCTCACGCAGTTCAAAGACTCCTTCACCCACCGTGTCGCAGTCGCCAAAATTCCCCGCTTCAAGCCGCCGCAGGCGGACTCGCAACCTGGCCTGCGCCTGCTTGTCGCGCAGGCTGTTTAGCCATTCGGTAACCGGTTCGGTTTCATCCTCTGCTTGGTAACGAAGCAGTTCAATCATTAGCTCAATTGTAGCCTAAAGTACACCAAATAGTCTGCCACAAAAAAGCCCGCTGGCGAACCAGCGGGCCTGAGGATGTGACAACTTATGTCCCGCTACTACATGAGAGTATCTCTTGAGTGCGCCGGATCAATCGTCAATCAATGGATCAGTGGAACTGCTCTTCTTCGGTCGAACCTGTCAGAGCCGTCACGCTGGACTTGCCACCCTGAATGGTCGTGGTTACTTCGTCGAAGTACCCGGTGCCAACTTCCTGCTGGTGCGATACAAAGGTGTAGCCACGGTCGCGGGCTGCGAATTCCGGCTCTTGCACTTTCTCGACATAGGCAGTCATACCGCGCTTGACGTAGTCCTGGCTCAGGTCGTACATGTTGTACCACATGGAGTGAATGCCAGCCAGCGTAATGAACTGGTACTTGTAGCCCATGGCACCGAGTTCGCGCTGGAACTTGGCGATGGTCGCGTTGTCCAGGTTTTTCTTCCAGTTGAACGATGGCGAGCAGTTGTACGCCAGCATCTTGCCGGGGTGAACCTTGTGCACGGCGTCAGCAAACTTCTTGGCGAAGTCCAGGTCTGGCGTGCCGGTTTCGCACCACACCAGGTCTGCGTACTGGGCATAGGCGTTGGCGCGGGCGATGGCCTGGTCAATGCCTTTGCGAGTCTTGTAGAAGCCTTCAGTGGTGCGCTCACCGGTCAGGAAGGGTTTGTCGATTTCGTCGTAGTCACTGGTCAGCAGGTCGGCCGCTTCCGCGTCGGTGCGGGCGATCACCAGCGTTGGCACGCCGCATACATCAGCCGCCATACGGGCAGCGATGAGCTTCTGGCAGGACTCGCGGGTAGGCAACAGCACCTTGCCGCCCATGTGGCCGCATTTCTTGACCGAGGCCAACTGGTCTTCCCAATGCACGCCGCTGGCCCCCGCCTTGATCATGGCCTTCATCAGTTCGAACGCATTGAGCACGCCACCAAAGCCGGCTTCTGCATCAGCCACGATGGGCGCGAAGTAGTCGATGTAGTCCTTGCCGCCAGCGTCAATGCCTTTGGAGTGCTGGATTTCATCGGCGCGGCGGAAGGTGTTGTTGATGGTTTCAACGACTTTTGGCACTGAGTCCACGGGGTACAGCGACTGGTCCGGGTACATGCTGGAATAAGTGTTGTTGTCAGCAGCAACTTGCCAGCCCGACAGGTAGATGGCTTTCACGCCAGCCTTGACCTGTTGCATGGCCTGACCACCGGTCAGCGCACCGAGGCAGTTCACATAGTCTTCGGTGTGCAGCAGGCTCCACAGCTTTTCAGCGCCGCGACGGGCAATGGTGTGCTCTATGGGGAACGAGCCGCGCAGACGCACAACATCAGCTGCGCTGTAGCCGCGCTTGATGCCTTTCCAGCGGGGATTGCTGGCCCAGTCTTTTTCCAGGGCTTCTACTTGTTGAGCACGGCTCAATTGTTCTGTAAGGCTTTGTGGCATGTGAACACTCCTAGGTTGATAAAACAGGTAAATCAGGCGGATCATGTAACCTGATGCAGTGCCACAATTTTATGTCTTATATAAGACTAATGAAATTCTTATGTCTTATATAAGATTAAATTTAACTCATTAAAAATCAATGAGTTACACAACAATTTCTTATAGTGAAATCATTTATCTCATATTGAGATGAATTCTTGCGCTGCAGCATTGACTATTTTTGCAATGCGAAATCGAAAAACCATGTTCTGGAAGTTACCAATCAGGCTCAGCCGAGTGGTATCGATCTGGGTGGTCGAACCCCAATCCCGGGGCAGCACTATCTAGGGCCTGTTAACACAACCGAAGCGCTTCGACGATCAGTGCAAAGTGGATGAAGCCGATGAACATGATGTCGAGCTTCTCGAAACGGCTGAAGATTCTGCGAAACCCCTTGAGCCGTCGAAACAGTCTCTCGATCTCGTTGCGCCGCTTGCACATCTGCCGCTCGTACTCCCAGGGCTCAATCCGGTTGCACTTGGGCGGCACCACAGGTACAAACCCCAGGTCTAGCGCCAGTTGGCGCATCTCGTTGCCCTCGTACGCACGGTCCATCAGCAGATGAATCGGCCAATCGGGCTTTCCCAGGCCGGCAATGAGCTTGCGCCCCTCTACTGCGTCGTGCGCCTGACCCGGTGAGAGCGCAAACGTTATGGCCGTTCTTGCATCCGCGGCAACCATATGAATCTTGGTGGTCCAGCCACCTCTGGACTTTCCAATGGACTGTGGACCGTTTTTTTTAACGCCCCCATCCCGTCGGGATGCACTTTGATGCTGGTCGAATCCAGCGAAACCGCCTCAATGCGGATACGCACCACCTGCTGGCGCTGCAACTGCTCGAATACCCGATCAAGGACGCCTGCCTTGCTCCAGCGGCTCATGCGGGTGTAAATGGTGTGCCAGTTACCAAAGCGTTTAGGCAAACCACGCCATTTGCAGCCGTGCTCTGTCACGTACAGGATGGCATTGAGCACATCACGATTGCTCAGCCTGACGTTGCCGCGCTGCACCGGCAACGCATCTTTGATTTGTTCGTATTGCTGTTCGGTGAGTTCCATTCCTGGAATATCTCATTGAATTGCTTAATCGTCTATTAGTGTTAACACGCCCTAGTCGGCTGCTAATAGGCAGAGGCGTACCGGTCAAGCTCCCAAGGCGTCACCTGATGGCTGTAGGCATTCCACTCGGCTGTCTTGATCATCAGGAACTCATCGCAGAACAATGATCCAACCCGCTCCCGCAATTCACTGTCAGCCTTCAGCCCTTGTAATGCATCCCACAGATCACGCGGCAGTTGTTCCGGCATCATCGCACCACTGGCATATTGTTCATAAAGATCGCTCGAACATGCCTGCGGTCGTTCCATCTGACAGTCAATTCCGTGCACTCCGGCAGCCAGGGTTGCCGCAATTGCTGCATAGACATTGCAGGATGGATCTGGAAGACGCCACTCCAGGCGTCCGGCAACCGTCCTCACCAGACAAGTTCGATTGTTGTCACCCATGGCCTTCCACACTGGCGACCAGGTGGTACCCGACAGACTGTTGCTGACAGCCAGACGCTTGTAGCTATTGACCGTCGGCGCACATAAAGCACTCAACGCATCCGCATGGTGAAGCAGTCCAGCGGCGAAGCTATAGCCAGCATCCGAAAGCCCTAGTGAGTCCGTGGCGCTGGAGAACACAGGGTTGCCGGACTCGTCTGTAATGCTGAGATGAAAATGCAGCCCACTGCCAGGCGCGTTGGCAAGCGGCTTGGGCATGCAGCTAAAAATCATGTCGTGTTTCTCAGCAACTGCATGTGCTGTCAACTTGAATAACATGTAGCGGTCCGCCGCTTGCAACGCGTCATCAAACCGGTAGTTGATCTCATACTGACCATTGGCGTCTTCATGATCAATTTGCTGAATTTCAAAACCGAGGTCAATAAGAGCCACTCTCATCTCGTCGAGAAGGCCTTGTGTTCGATGGATTGACTTGAGATCGTATGACGGCTTGGAGAGTCGGTCTTGATCATCCTTGACGCACCATACGCCATCAGCAGTTTTACCAAGCAGGAAAAATTCAGGCTCAATTCCCACCCACAGCTTCCACCCTCGCTTTGCCAGCAAGTCAACTTGCCGCTTGAGGACTTGCCGAGAG
The DNA here is from genome assembly GCA_046050465.1 of Pseudomonadota bacterium. Lineage (GTDB taxonomy): Bacteria > Pseudomonadota > Gammaproteobacteria > Burkholderiales > Burkholderiaceae_C > Egaibacter. The sequence goes on from JBJOPS010000025.1 coordinate 41,268, forward strand.
CAGGTTTCAAGTGGTACCCCTGCGGCAAAGCCATCGCACACGGCATGCGCAACGCCGGGCATAAACGGCAAAGGGCGCAATGAATCAAGCAACACTCGGCCGTAATACTCACTTCGGGGGCCAAATCTCGGAAGTCCGGTCCCCCAAATGCTGGGACCAGAGAAGCCGGCGCCAATACTTACCAGATCAGCCAATTGTGCGATTGGCACCAGCTTGCCGCGCGCTACGCCGTGGATATCGCAAAACTGCGTCAAGACACTGTGAACACCCTGCGCGGCCAGCTTTGCCTTGGCAGCATTGATCAAACTCATGGAAAAACAACTCTTGGAAACAAATTTACGCAAGCTCAAACGCAGCGTCCAGGACCGCCAGGGCTTCAGCGAACACCTTGTCTTCAATCGTCAATGGAAACAAAAATCGGATCACATTTCCATAGACACCGCAAGTCAACAGCAGCAAACCCTTCTTCAGCGCCTGTTGCTGCACGCGTTTGGTGTAATCCGCATCCGGGCTTCCCGTTGCTGGATCGACCAGCTCGCAAGCCACCATCGCACCTAGCCCACGCACATCACTTATACGTGCGTATTTTTTTTGGAGACCGCTGAGGTGAACCTTGATCCGGTCACCGAGCACCTGTGCGCGTTCGCACAGTTTTTCCTCTTGCATAATGTCCAATACAGCGTGCGCAGCTGCAACGGCCAGTGGATTCCCGGCATAGGTACCGCCCAGGCCGCCAGGAGTCGGCGCATCCATGATTGCAGCCTTGCCTACCACGGCCGACAGCGTAGTTCCTCCGGCCATGCTCTTCGCCAGGGTCATGATGTCGGGGGACACTCCAAAGTGCTCCATTGCAAACATCTTTCCAGTACGTGCGAAGCCCGTTTGCACTTCGTCCGCTATCAGCAAAATGCCGTGTGCATCACAAAGTTCACGCAGCCATTTCACCGCGTCTGCCTGAATGACGTTGAATCCGCCCTCCCCCTGAACAGGTTCAAAAACGATTGCCGCCACTCTGGAGGGTTCGATATCACATTTGAATACCTGCTCCATCGCATGCTTGACGTCATCAAGCGACGCGCAGTGGCATGGGAAAGGAACATGAAAAATCTCTGGTGGGAAAGGGCCAAAACCTGCCTTGTAGGGCTGAACTTTCCCCGTCATGGCCACCGCAAACATGCTGCGGCCATGAAAAGCCCCGCCAAATGCGATCACCCCGCTGCGCTTGGTAGCTGATCGGGCAATCTTGATTGCATTCTCGATGGCTTCGGCACCAGTCGAGAAAAAAGCAATCTTTCGGGGACCCGTAATCGGAACGATAGCATTGATGCGCTCTGCCAGAGAGACGTATTCCGTATATGGCACGACCTGATAGCAGCTGTGCGTGAATCGATCAAGTTGCGCTGATATCGCTGCTTGAATTTTGGGATGACAGTGCCCGGTATTCAACACGGCAATACCACCTGCAAAGTCAATAAATCGACGACCCTCGATGTCCCAGAACTCCGCATTCTTGGCGTGGTCAATGAAGAAGTCCCCCATTACCCCAACACCTCGGGGAGTTGCCGCTAGCCGACGGGCATGCCACTCAGCATTTGACGCTTGTGTATCTTGTCTTAAAACTGCATTCATGATGACTCCTTTGTCTTGCAATTTTGATGCCCCGGGTCTCATCGCACTCCGGTCACACCGGACTATCGATACGGATCCAGGTAGTCTTGGTTTCTGTGTACTTGTCAAAGGCATGCAGAGATTTGTCTCGGCCAACGCCGCTTTGTTTGAATCCACCAAAGGGTACAGTGATGTCATCTTCATCATATTGGTTGACATGCACCGTACCAGCACGCAAAGCGCGTGCAACACCATGGGCCTTGTTCAAGTCTCGAGTCCAGACTCCCGCCTGCAAACCATATATGGTTTGATTGGCTTGACGCACAACGTCAGCCGTATCTGTGAATGACAACACTGACAACACAGGCCCAAAGATTTCCTCCCTGGCAATTGTCATGTCGTTTCGAACCTCATCAAAAATGGTGGGCTGAACGTAAACCCCCCCTGTCTCCCTCATAGTCTGTTCCCCGCCCGCGAGGATCTTCGCGCCCTCGGACTTGCCACTCTCTATATAACGCAATACGGTGTCCATTTGGACCTTGTCGACCAGCGCCCCCATCACTGTCCCTTTGTCCAGTGGGTTGCCGGGAGCAAAGTCAGGCACAAGCGCCAGTGCTTTCTCAAGAAACCGGTCTTTGATGCTCGCCTCGACAAACAATCGCGACGGCGCGTTGCAACTCTCTCCTTGGTTAAAGAAGATGCTACCCACTGCGGTCTGCACAGCCTTGTCCAGATCGGGACAATCCGCAAATACGATATTTGGCGACTTCCCGCCCAGCTCTGTCCAGGCGCGCTTCAGATTGCTCTGGCCCGCCATTACGTGGATCTGCTTGCCAACGCGCGTCGAGCCGGTAAAGGCAATACAGTCCACGTCCATGTGCAAAGCCAAAGGGGACCCAGCCTCGGATCCATAACCGGGTACCACGTTAAAGACGCCCGCCGGGATACCGGCCTGCAAAGCCAAGTCTGCCATTCTCAAAGCTGTTAATGGAGACTTCTCACTCGGCTTCAGTACCACAGAGTTACCTGCAGCCAGCGCTGGAGCGATCTTCCAGGATGCCATGACCATCGGATAGTTCCAAGGAACAATCACGCCCACCACACCCACAGGCTCTCTCGTTATAAGTGCAAGGGCATATCTGGACGTGGGTGCAATCTCATCATAGACCTTGTCTATAGCTTCCCCATACCAGCGGATGCAATTAGAAGCGCTGGTGAGATCGACCGACCTTGCATACTTGACTGGCTTTCCCATATCAAGCGTTTCGGTCATGGCCAACTCGTCTGCGTGCGCCAGCAACAGGTCCGCGAACTTGATCATGATGCGCTTGCGCTGCGCTGGTGCCAAGCCGCTCCAGCGACGATCTTCAAAAGCTGCACGCGCAGCGGAAACCGCAGCGTCTATATCTGCCTCGCTGCTTCGGGCGACCTGTGCCAGTATCCTGCCATCTACTGGAGAAATACAATCAAAACTCTGCCCGCTGCGCGCGGCCACACGCTCTCCGTTGATGACGGCCCGTCCGTCAAGTCTCATCTCTGTTGTCATGTTGTCCTCTTCTTGGTACATCGGCAGGAAGCGATTAGCGCTTCCGCCAACTGATTAATCACTTCGATCAAGCGGAAGTGGCTATTGCAGCCAGTTCAGCTCGCGTAGCAGCTGCTATTTCGCGCTCTCGTCTTCGCGTTTGACGCGCGACCCACACGCTGTAGGTAATGATGACGATGGTCACGGCAGCAATCAGGAGAGTTGCAGCCGCGTAAATACTGGGATTGATACCACGCCGGGCGTAGCCGAAAATTACCTGAGGCAATGTATTCACGCCCGGACCCGACAGAAACTCGGAAATAACTACATCATCAAACGAGAGAGTGAAGGACAGTAAAAAAGCCGCCAAAATGCCCTGAAAAATATTTGGCAGTGTGATGAGAAAAAACACCTCATGAGGTCGCGCTCCGAGGTCCATCGCAGCATCCTCAATAGAACGGTCCATATCCATCAAACGTGACTGAATGACCACCATACCATAGGACATTCCCAGTAGCGTGTGGCCAAAAATGATCGTAAGAAGTCCCCGCTCAGGCCAGCCAAACGCATTTTGAGCACCGACCATCAAGAGCAAGAGCGACAGACCTATCACCACCTCAGGCATCACCAATGGAGCATTAACCATACCGGAGAAGATGGTGCGGCCGGCGAAACGACGGTAACGAACCAGGACAAAGGCAGCAAAAGTGCCAAGCACGGCTGACAATACGCCAGTAACTGCCGCCACCTTCACCGAAAGCCAAAAGCCGTCGACGATCTTTGTGTCCCGCGTGAGCGCCTCGTACCAGCGCAGTGAGAAACCTGTGAAATTGGCATCCTGGCGCGTACTGTTGAAGCTAAAAATCACCATGAAAAGAAGTGGCAGGTACAGAAACAGATACACCAACGCAAGCCACGCTTTACCAAAGTGTTTCTCAAGTAGGGTTTTCATGATCTTCGCCCCTACTTTCTTGGCTCGGCTGCATCGCCGGTGAAGTGGTAGTAGATGGCTAGCGGGACGATGATCAAAGCGATCATCACGACGGCCAATGCGGTAGCACGTGGCCAGTTGTTGCTGGTAAACATTTCGTCCCAAACCACTCGCCCGATCATGATATTTTCCGGTCCGCCAAGCAAAGAAGGAATCACGAACTCCCCCACGGCAGGTATGAACACCAGCATAAAACCAGCAATAATGCCCGCTTTGGAGAGCGGAACCGTGACCAGCCAAAACGCTTTAAATGGCGTCGTTCCGAGGTCGTAGGCGGCCTCCAGCAAACGAACGTCCATCTTTACCAGGTTTGCATAAAGCGGCAATACCATGAACGGGAGGTAGACGTAAGTCATTCCCACCAGCATGGACACGTTGGTGTACAGCATCTGGATCGGCTCGTTGGTGATCCCCAGGCCCATAAGGATCTGGTTGAGAACGCCCTGATCGGCCAGGATTCCCTTCCATGCATAAACACGAAGCAAAAACGAGGTCCAAAATGGCAGCATCACCATCATTAGGAGTGCCGGCCGCACACTGGCTGGCGAGCGTGCAATGAAATAGGCAAACGGGTAGCCAATCAGCAGGCAAAGCAGGGCAGTCCAAAAGGCGTACCAGATGGAGCGCAAGTAGGCCTCGATGTAGATCGTCCTAAAAAGAGGGCCGCCTTCGCTATCGCGAAAGATCGTCCAGTAATTCTCATATTTCAGACTAAGGATGCCCGTTTGGGGGTCCCAGATAGGCTTGAATGGGTTAATGCTCTCTCCCATGTCCACGAAGCTGATGTATAGCAGGATCAGGAAAGGCAGGAAGAAAAAGACGAAAAGCCAAGCGTAAGGAACTCCAATGACGAAGCGTTTGCCGGGTATGGGAAAGTGGGAGGCCACTGTGATCTCCTTGGGCGGTCAGTCGCGCAACACCACACCAGCGCCGTCACCCCACCAGAAGAAGACTTCGTCTTCCCAAGTGATGCCCGAGAGGTCTTGACGTGAAGTGTTCGCCTCGGTGATCTTGACCTTCATCCCATCACTGGCAACCACAATATAGGTGTTGTATGAGCCCAGGTAACCGATTTCCTTGACCCTGCCTTTGAACAGGTTGGGGCCAACTGTGTCGGGAGCCTGCTTGCTGATCTCAATTTTTTCAGGACGAACGGCTATCGACACGGGCATATTAAGCGTCCCGCTGACCCCGTGGCCTACGTGAATCACACCGATACCAGTCTCGGCAGCGCAGTGATCCGGCTCGTCGATGCTAAGTTTTCCGGCGAACAGGTTGACGTTGCCGATGAAGTCCGCCACAAAGCGATTTTTGGGATGCTCGTAGATTTCTTCCGGTGTACCCACCTGCAGTACCCGACCTTTGCTCATGATTGCAATTCGGCTGGCCATGGTCATGGCCTCTTCCTGGTCATGGGTGACCATCACTACCGTAACGCCTACGCTTTCTATGATGTTCACAAGTTCGAATTGAGTCTGCTCACGCAACTTCTTATCAAGCGCGCCGAGTGGTTCATCCAGTAGAAGGAGTTTGGGCTTTTTGGCCAAACTGCGCGCCAGCGCCACGCGCTGCTGCTGACCACCTGAGAGTTGGTGAGGCTTACGCTTCGCGTAAGGGGTTAACTGAACCAGACCGAGCATCTCGTCAGTACGCTGTTTGACCTCTGATTTTGGCAACCCTTCCCGCTTGAGTCCAAACGCGACGTTTTCCCATATGTTGAGATGCGGGAACAGCGCGTAAGACTGAAACATCATATTGACCGGTCGCTCATAGGGCTGCATTCGTGCGACGTCCTGCCCACCCAGCAAAATGCGGCCTGAAGTCGGCTTTTCAAAGCCGGCAAGCATGCGTAGCAAGGTCGACTTGCCACAGCCTGAACTACCCAGTAGCGCAAAGATCTCGCCTTTCCCAATGGAGAGGGAAACCTCGTCCACGGCCACGGCCTCATCAAAGCGCTTGACCAGTTTCTCGGTGACCAGGTAACCTTCCTTTGGACCAGCCTCTGCCATGGGTAAACCTCGTTGAGTTGAAAGTCAAAAACAAAAAAGGCTGTTCATACGGAAAGTACAAACAGCCTAGGGATCATGTCCAAAAGTCAGTTTGAGAATGGTGCATAAACGAATATGTCCCGCCTGCCGAAACTCCAGCGCCAACTGCATCCAGTTTTGGCTGAATCCGGAGGCTTTTCGCCTGAAT
>JBJOPS010000026.1:0-5911 GCA_046050465.1 Pseudomonadota bacterium
CGAGTGTGGCGCTGAACTGACTGGTGCCGTCGCCCCGGGCCACAAAATACAGCGCTTTGGACGTTGCCGGGGCTACCGCTGCCAGCAGCGCCGCTTTGCCGGGCATGGCAATCGGCGTGGGTGGCAAGCCGGCGCGGGTGTAGGTGTTCCACGGCGTGTCGGTTTGCAGGTCTTTTTTGCGCAGGTTGCCATCAAAACTGGCGCCCAGCCCGTAGATCACGGTCGGGTCAGTCTGTAACCGCATGCCAACGCGCAGCCGATTGGCGAACACGCTGGCCACCATCGGGCGGTCGCTGGCGAGGCCGGTTTCCTTCTCGACAATGCTGGCCAGAATCAGCGCCTCATCGGGGGTCTTCAGCGGTGTGTCGGTGGCTTTTTGCGCCCAGGCGTCGTTCAGCCGCTTGTCCATGGCGTGCAGGGCCCGCTGCAGCAGGTGCAGATCGGTCGAACCCTTCACATAGGTGTAGGTGTCGGGGAAAAAGCGCCCTTCGGGGTGCAGACCGGGTTTACCCAGTTTTTCCATGATCAAATCGTCGCTCATCCCCCGTGTATCCTGCTTGAGCAGCTCTGCTTTTGATAGCACCTCGCGCACCTGGCGGAAGTTCCAGCCTTCCACAAAAGTGATGCTGCGCAAGGCCTCCTCGCCGCGCACCAGCCGCTGCAGCAGCCGCCTGGGGGTGATGAGGCCTTCCAGCTCATAACTACCGGCCTTGATGCGCCGGGAGTCGCCCGACACGCGAAACCAGGCATACAGCAGCGTCGGGTTCACGTCCACACCCGCTTTGGCAATGGCTTGCGCCACCTCGCGGGCGGAGGTGCCGGGCTCGATGGACACATCGACCGTTTCGGTGGCCAGCGTCAGTGGCTGGCCGATCCACCATGCGGCGGCCCCGGCCAGCGCAGCCGCCAGCACTATCAGCGAAACCAGACCTTTGACGAGGAAACGAATCACAACGTTGACAACCCTGTTGCCCTGTAGAGAACGAGGGACGATGATAATTCACCCCATGAACACCTCTGTGAACACGGTTTTGAACGGCCCGCTCAATGGTGTGGCCACCCTGCCCCATCTGGGCATCATTCGCGTGCAGGGCGAAGACGCCGCCACATTCCTGCACGGCCAGTTGACGCAGGACTTTGCGTTAATGGGCTTGTCCGAAGCCCGCCTGGCCGCGTTTTGCTCGGCCAAAGGGCGCATGCAGGCCAGTTTTATCGGGTTTAAACGCAGCCAGACCGAGATCTTGCTGGTCTGCAGCCGCGACATTCTGGCGCCCACGTTGAAACGCCTGTCGATGTTTGTGATGCGGGCCAAGGCCAGGCTCACCGACGCGACCGACCAGTTTTTGCTGCGCGGCCTGGCCGCAGACGCCGTGTCGAATGCTACTAATTCGATAGCTACTCATGCTTATTCCACCTTGGCAAAGGCCGATTTTGGCACCTCAAATGTGGTGTTTTTATACCCCGCAGACGGTGTGCCCCGCGCGCTCTGGCTGGCCCCGGTGGGCGAGCCGCAGCCGAATCTGCCCGACGGCCCTGCGCTGAGCACCGAGGCCTGGCAGTGGGGCGAGGTTCGCAGCGGCATCGCCACCATCACGACCCCGATCGTTGAAGCATTTGTGCCGCAGATGCTGAATTACGAGTCGGTTGGCGGCGTGAATTTCAAGAAAGGCTGTTATCCCGGTCAGGAAGTGGTGGCACGCAGCCAGTTTCGCGGCACGCTGAAGCGCCGGGCGTTTCTGGTGCATTCCGAATCTGCCATGCAGGCTGGGCAGGAAGTTTTTGCGCAGGGTGATAACAGCCAGCCCGCAGCCACCGTGGCGCAGGCGGCGGCCGCGCCAGCAGGTGGTTTTGACGCCATCATTTCGGGGCAAGTTGCGGCGATTGAATCGTCACCACTGCGGCTGGGCTCGGCAACTGGCCCGTTGCTGACGCTGCAAGCGCTGCCTTACGCCCTGCTGGCCGATATTTAGCTCGAACCGGATTTAGCGGGAATCCAGCGTGCAGCACATCTCGATGTGCGCAATGCCTGCCTCTTCAAACGGCTCCCCGCTCGCCACAAACCCCAGCCGGGTGTAAAACCCTTCCGCATTGCGCTGCGCATGCAGTGAGACCTGGCGGTCGCCCCGGTTGGCTGCAGCATCCATCAAAGCCTTGATCACATCGCGCCCCAGGCCGGAGCCGCGCAAGGCCCGGGTTACAGCAACGCGGCCAATGCGGGAGACGCCTTTTGCTGTGGAGCCTTCAAAGTCTCCGGCCAGCAGGCGCCCGGTGCCCAGGGTCTGACCCAGCCGGTTGCAGATGACGGCATGCAGGGCAGTTGCGTCGGCAGCGTCCTGCTCGATGCTGGCTGGAATACCCAGCTCGTCGGTGAACACGGTCTGGCGCAACGGCGCCGCCTGCGCGCCCAGCTGAGCCCAGGAGCCGACCGAGGTTTGCGTCATGGTCTCCCCCGCTTCAAAGCCGGTCAACAGGGTGCGCAGGGCGTCAGGCACGGGCTTGGAGGTTTGTGTGGCGGGGTCGGCAAACACATAAACCAGCTCGGCGCTCACCAGCAACTCATTGCCCCGAAAGATGCCGACCTCAAACAGCAGGGACGAATTGCCGATGCGCACGCAACGAACGCCCACGTCCAGCCGGTCATCCAGCCGGGCCGGGCCGTGGTGTTCAACGGTCGATTTCTTCACGTACAGATCGCCACCCAGCAGGGGCGGTATCGCCTCATACGGCACGGCCAGCGCCCGCCAGTAGTCAGTGAACGCGGTGTCGATGTACATCAGGTAATGCGGGTTGAACACGATTTTCTGCAGATCGACCTCGGCCCAGCGCACACGCAAGGGGTGCATCAGGCGGAAATCGGCTCGGGTCGGGTCAGGCTTTTGGAGCGTGGTCATGTTGAGTCAGGATAAATGGGTGGTTTGATGGCGGGTTTGAACGGCCTGTTTCAAGGCCCGGCGGCATCGGCTCTTTCAGACGTTGCATGCCCTGCCTGTCCGAGTACCTGAGCATCTCCCAGTTTTTGGCGAATTTGTTTGCGGCGTCCAGCGATGCGGCGGCAACTCACCGATTATGCTGTTGGGCTGGGTAGGCAGGCGTGTCAGCACATCTTTCGGATACGCGTAGGGATCACCTGACCCGCGCGGCACAACGTTGGCTACGGCCCAGGTCGATACCTTGCGCATCAAGCTGCTCAAACTCGCAGCCGTGGTTACCCGCAACACCCGGCGCATTCGGCTGTATCTGCCCTCCAACTGGCCCTGCGCCAACATCTTCGCGCACGCCATGCACCAATTGCGTTCACCGTAGATTCCCAGTCAGCGCATGGCCCGCGCGATGACACAAAATGGCCCGCAACCCAAGCCGGGGTTGGGGTGACTGCGCCTGTGGCGCAGCCATTGCGGATCAAAGTTGGCATAGCACCGAAACTACTCACATTTGATGCTCAACAGTTTCAAAAAATCGTGTGATTCTGGTTACGTGTTCGAGGAGAGTGAAATATGCGGACTAGCGGATTCACCGTCAGCATCCTTTGGCCGGAACAACATCCACAGTCAGAGCAACATTGAGAGCTCTGGCGATTTCAAGTAGTTTTTCGCGCTTCTGTTCGGTGTTGCTGTGAGTCATTATTAGATATTCGTCGATGGCTGTTTGACTGTAGTTTTCCGACTTCTGCTTCGATACCAGCGGATGGTTGTTCATCTTCAAGCCGAGTTGACTAACCTTTTGTAGACCCAAAACCTTTAGAACCTTGGCAAACGTATCTGCGGCTTTCGCCTCAAAAATGACACTGCTGTCCGGGAACTTGACGACCAGAACGGTCTTCGACGACTTTGAGGATGATGCAATTGGACTGACGATCTTCGTTGACGGTACTTGCACCTGTAGTCTGGTTGTTTCGTCGAGACCCGTCAGCCACTCATGATTGAGTGTCTCTAATTTGGTCCGAAAAGCAGCCAGATTTTTACCGGCAGTAATTGACGATTCTGCATGGAAGTAGTCTCCGTTTCGCAGAAAGGCCGCGCCCTGCGAATTGACATCGCTGACGACAGAGTCGATTTCCTCGAGGATGATCTGAAACGCGGTTGAAACGCTGTCTGTTTTCATGTTGACTCCTTGGTTAGTTTCGTTGATAAAGAGAATCAAGGATGTCCCGCATATCGCAGGGCAGCTTGCGATGGACCTCTTGTTGAATCCAGAGTGGCACCCCAAACATAGCCTCCGCAACCGGACCAGCAATTGCGGCCACTGTGTCACTGTCTCCACCGATGGACACTGCATTGCGGATTGCATCTTCAAAGCTAGTCGCGTCCAATGCGCAAACCAACGCCTGTGGCACGGTTCCTTGGCAGGACTCATTGAACCTGTAGCCAGGACGGATCTCGTCCACTGTTGTCGACAGGTTATACCCAAACTGGTCTTCAATCATCCGGCGAATGATTGCTGCGTTCTGCCCTTTCCGCGCGAGATAGATTGCAGTCGTTGTAGCTGCCGCGCCTTTCATGCCTTCAGGGTGATTGTGGGTTACCTCAGTTACTCTGGCTGCATGCAATAGTGCTTCATCAAGGGAAGTTGCTATCCATGCTGCCGGCGATACACGCATGGCCGCTCCGTTACCCCAACTGTTGTAGGGGCCGTCGTTGGCTGACACGAGCCAACGACGGAACGCGCTGCCCCAACCATTGTTGTCGAAGTAGCGTACCCCCCATTCCTTCAAGCAGACCGCTGGCGGCTTGCCATTGAGTAACGCATCAGCTACCGCAATCGTGCAAATGGTGTCATCAGTGTAAAAGCTGTCTTCCCGGATAAGTGGGCTGAAATCCTTCGCTTTGTAGTTTTTCCATTCGTACACTGACCCGACAATGTCTCCTGCTACCGCACCTATCATGATGAATCTCCTTAATCTTCAACATTAGTTTTCAAACATTTAACTGTTATAAGTTGTTTTGTACAACCTATAACATGGGTTGCATAATACAACTTTAATTCATTATGTCAAATATTTAAATTTTTATGACCCGTTTACGTGATGCTTTAGCGCTGCCTGCAATCGAATTTCTGCGGCCGTTGACCACCATCGATGTTGTAATCTTCGTAGTGCTAGACGAGCAATTGCAGGTGTTACTGGTAAAACGCCCTAACGATTCCTCAGACCCGTACCCAAACGCATGGGCATTGCCGGGTGGATTTGTTGATGTGACCAGAGACGTTTCCCTTGAATCTTGCGCTAGGCGCAAGCTATTGGAAAAGACTGGAGTGAAGTCACCGTATCTGGAGCAATTGGGAAGCTGGGGCGGCGTAAGTCGTGACCCTCGCGGATGGTCAGCGACTCATGTGTACTTCGCATTGATTCCGGTGAAGTCCGTCAAGTTGCAGCAAGGCGGCAACGCACAAGAAGTACAGTGGCAACCGGTTGATGCACACATCACACGCAAAGAGATGGCGTTCGATCACGCAGACATCTTGCGGTCAGCGGTACATCGGTTGCGAGCCAAGGTCGAGTACACGTCTTTGCCAGCCTTTCTTCTTCCTGCGCCATTTACGCTTCCGCAGTTGCAAAACGCTTATGAGGTAGTGATGGGTCGGCCTGTGGACAAGAGCGGCTTTCGTACTCGGGCCTTGGCTGCGGACTTTTTAGAGGAGACTGGATTGATGAATGTCGGCGCGCCACGACCAGCCATGGGTTACAAGATTAAGGAACGTAGCGAGGTTGCATACTTCCCGCGCACGTTCAGTCCACGTAGCGGAGGAGGATGATCTCTAGTGATCATGTCCAAAACTCATTTTGAGAAGCGACCATAAGCGAATATGTCTCGTCTGATGAAACGTCAACGCCAATCGACTCCAATTTCGTATGCATGCGGCGGCTTTTCACCTGCTTGGAAGCCCATTTGCTGTTTGCAGACGCACTCATGCA
>JBJOPS010000027.1:0-25024 GCA_046050465.1 Pseudomonadota bacterium
TGGCAGTTTTATTCTGGCGCAGAACAACTTCATCCGGTCCTTCGCACCCATTACCGTCAGCACTGAAGCCAAAGCGCTCCCTAACCTAGGGGGCAGTGGATGGGTGCGGGATTTGCAGGAAGCAGCTACACAAAGCCCAGAACTTATTGCGCTGCTCAATCAAGCCAAAACTGCAGGCACACGCGCGCAGTACAAGAGTGCGGTAGCCGACCTGCTCAAAGCATGGGGCAATGACTCTGCCTATAACAGCGCCAGCAAACAAGCACTTGCCAGTGGCTACGGCCTGACACTGAGCGACCCAGCAGACGCGCAAGAGGCGAGTTGGATGGATGTTGCCATCAAGGGAACGGCAGCCGCACGTGATACTTTCAGAGGTACTCTGTCTGCAATCGACCTCACCAAGTTTGATGCGATGCGTGAGCGCATGGTGGGTGGATTGGAACGGATGCAGGCATATGAAGCCTTCACTGGCTATACCTTTTTGAATTGGGCCCAGATTAAAGGTGATGCGTTGAACTGGACGCCACGCCCCATATTTACTGGGGGTGGGCGAGTGCCAGTCGAAACCTGGGTGCCTTTGTCACAGGTGATCTATGAAAACCGCAACGCCATGGTCTCTGCCCAGAGCGGCTACCTGCGAGTGACCGTTCCCGCGCCCGTCAATGGTGCAGCACACGTTGATACTTTGTGGACGCGTCTGACGAATGATGCGATGGCCAATTTGATGTCAACGCTGCGTTTGGGCCAGTATGTTGACCAAGTGGACTTGAACATCACTGAAACCAACGTTACGTTGGACTTCACACGGATGAGCAACAGCATCAGCGCGGTGATGGCCACCAGTGCCTATGAAGGAGCCGCATTGCTATTGGACTTGCACGCTGCCTATGGGAAAACATTCCAGGCAATCGGGTGGGATGGAGCTGATCAACTGGTGGCATTGGCACTGAGGGCGGCTACAGAAGCTTCAGTAGCGCAAGCGTTTGCCGATGTGGGTTACCACGCTATTAATGGGGCGGTGACGGCTGGCACCATTGGAAATGACGTGTTTGCAGGGGATGCAACCAACAACTTCTTTCAATCTGACAGCGGCGATGACGTGCTGGATGGCAAAGCCGGGAACGATACGTTGTACGGCGGCGCGGGTGATGATGTGCTCATCGGTGGTGTGGGCAATGACTACTTGAATGGAGGCATTGGTAACAATGTTTATGTCTTTGGGCTTGGTGATGGAAAAGACACCATTGGAGCAACATATGACGCTGCTGCCGAGAAGTCTAATGTATTGCAACTCCGCGCTGGAGTGGCTGCTGCCAATGTGATTGCCACACGTAGTGGAGCCAACTTGGTGCTGGCTATCGCGGGCACCACAGATGCAGTCACCCTAGAGTATTTCTTCTACGCCGAAAGTGCTACCAATGTCTACAACCCGGTACAAGAAGTGCGGTTCGCGGATGGTACTTCATGGACGGCGCAAGAACTTGCCCGGCGCGCCCTATTAGGTACAGCTTCCAACGATGTACTGCGAGGATTGGTGGGAGCTGACTTAATACTTGGTGCGGGGGGTGCCGATACCCTGTACGGTGGTGCTGGCAATGACACGCTGGATGGTGGCGCTGGTAACGACTACATGCAAGGCGATGCGGGTGCCGATGTGTATCGCTTCTCCCGGGGTAGTGGCCAAGACACGATTAGTAACTATGAGACCGTAGTGCGCGGTACCGTCAAACCGTTGGACACTATCGAATTTGGTGCAGACATTGCACCTAATGACATAGTCGTTACACGCAATTGGTATGGCGATTTGACATTGACCATTACAGGTACAACGGACGCACTGGTTGTCAGGAGCTATTTCCAGAACGACGGTGCGACAAGTTTTGCAGTGGACCAAATCAAATTTACCGATAACACGGTGTGGACGGTTGCAGATGTGAAAGCCCGTGCATTGGTGGCAAATGAGGCCGGCTCAACGTTGATTGGATTTGAGTCTGCCGACCTGATCACCGGAGCAGTTGGTAACGATGTGATTTACGCGCGTGGTGGCAATGACACCGTGGACGGCAATGATGGCGATGATGGCTTGTACGGAGAAGTTGGAAACGATTTATTGCGTGGCGGCGCAGGTCGTGACTATTTGGTGGGAGGAGATGGCAGCGATACCCTGGATGGTGGTGCAGACGATGACCAACTCTCGGGTGGTGAAGGCGCTGATACCTACCGTTTTGGGCGGGGATACGGCAAAGACAGCATTAGCAACTACGATTCCGGCGTCGGCGGAGTGCCCACCATCGACACGATTGAGTTGGGTTCCAACATTGTTCCTGCCGATGTTGAAGTCCGGCGCTCCAATTGGAATGAATTGGTGCTCACCATCAAGGGCACCAACGATACGCTAACCGTCTCTCAGTTCTTTTATAACGATGGGGCGAGTCCATATGCCGTCGATCAAATAGTTTTTGCGAACGGCATTATTTGGGACGTCGCAACTATCAAAGCGCGCGTATTGGACGCAACAGCAGAGGCTGACAACTTTTTGGGCTATGCGACAGCAGACGCTTTTGGTGGTGCTGATGGAAACGATACGCTCAATGGCGCAGCTGGTAACGACCTACTAAGCGGCGATGGGGGCGACGATGTGCTGTTTGGGGATGTGGGTAACGACACGCTACGTGGTGGCAATGGCACAGATCAGCTCTTGGGAGGGGATGGTGCCGATGTGCTCCAAGGCGATGCTGGCAACGACGCACTCAACGGGGGTGAAGGTGACGACACCTATATTTTTGGTCTGGGCGATGGGCAAGACGTCATTCGTGAAGACAGCTACTTGCCACTAGGTGGTGGTAACGACACCTTGCGTATTCGGGCTGGGGTCAGTGCGGTAGATGTCAAGATCAGCCGCTCCGGTAACGACATTCTTGTAGCGATGCCAAGTCGCCTTGAAAACGGTGTCACGGTGACTGACACTGTGCGCCTGCAAGGGGCATTGGACAACGACGGTGATATTGCACAAAAGATTGAGCAAGTTGTCTTTGAAGATGGAACCACTTGGACCCTGGCCGAGCTAAAAACAAAACTTCTCACTGGTGGCGCTGGCAATGATCTGATTTATGGCTATGCCAGTGCAGATTACTTGGCGGGTCAAGCAGGCAATGACTGGCTGTATGGTTTGAACGGTGCAGACAGCATTAACGGCGGACAGGGGGACGACTACCTTGACGGCGGAGAGGGCGATGACGTTCTCGATGGCGGTGCTGGCGCTGATGTGCTGGTAGGTGGAGCAGGTGACAACACGTATGTTCTGAGTATTGGCGGGGGACAAGATATTCTTGTGCGTAATTTCTTTGCACCAGTGCCTGCAACAGACACCATTCTTGTATCGGCTGCCATTGGCTTAAGCAATGTGGAGCTGATTCGTGACGTGCAGGATATTGTTGTGCGTATTAAGGGAACGCAAGACTCCATTCGCCTACAAGGGGTGTTGGTCAACGATGGTGTGTTCGAAAACTACAGCTTCAAAATCAAAAGTACCGATGGGGCGACACTGGAAGGTGCAGCACTTCGACAAGCACTTTTGAACGGCGGTTCTGGTAACGATGCGCTGACGGGCTATCTGACTGACGACGTCATGAGCGGTGGACTCGGCGATGACACCGTGAACGGGGCAGATGGTGCAGACCAGATCTCAGGCAATGACGGTAACGACCACTTGTTTGGCGATGCTGGGGCCGATCAGCTGATGGGTGATTCAGGCAACGACCGACTGGATGGGGGTGAAGGTGCTGATACCTTGCAAGGTGGCGCTGGTGATGACACTTATATTCTGGATGATGCTGGTGATGTGTTCGCTGAGTTGGCGAACCAAGGTGTGGATACGCTGGTCAGTAGTGTCAACGTGACCCTGGGTGACAACTTCGAAAACGCGACCCTGACGGGTGATTTGACATTGAACATCGTCGGAAATGCCGTTGCCAATGTATTGATAGGTAACGATGGCGCCAACCAAATTTCTGGTTTAGGTGGCAACGACGAGTTGGATGGCGGCTTAGGCGCTGATACCTTGGCTGGTGGCATGGGAGATGACGTTTACCACGTTGACATGGTGAGCGATATCGTCTTAGAAAACGCTGGCGAAGGGTTTGATGTGGTTCACGCCACAAGTAGCTTCACGCTTTCTAACAATATCGAAAACTTGGTACTGGAGTCAGCAGCCTACTCGAGCGACGGCACAGGCAACACCCTGTCCAATCACATCACAGGCAATGAATACAACAACCGCCTGGACGGAGGTGCCGGTGCAGACATCTTGGAAGGCGGTTACGGTGATGACACATACGTCGTAGACACCCTTAGTGATCAAATACTTGAAGTTGCTGGTGCAGGGTTTGATACTGTAGAAACATCACTGACTTACACACTCGGGCAAGAGTTGGAGCGGCTCGTACTCACAGGCAGCAACAACGTAAATGCCTTTGGAAATGTTGCAGACAACGACCTTGCAGGTAATGCGGCCAACAACGTACTTGATGGTGGCTTAGGTTCCGACATGATGTCTGGTGGACAAGGCAACGACACCTATTACACCGACAGCCAAGGCGACCACCTTCAAGAATTTCAAGATGAAGGTGTGGACACAGAAATCCGCAGTTTTGAGACTGCCTATCTTCTGTCCACAGGCGTAGAAAACCTCCAGCTCACAGGCGCCATTTACCGTGGTAACGGCAATGAGCTAGACAACGTGATTACCGGCAATGCAGCCGACAACAATCTGTGGGGCATGGAAGGCAACGACACCCTCATCGGTGGTGCTGGCAATGACGCGCTGTTTGGCGATATCGGACAAGACAGCCTGGTGGGTGGTGCGGGTGACGACTATTACGAAATCGATGACGTTGCCGACACCATTGTTGAGAACGCTAACGAAGGCGATGACTTCGTACGCGCCACGGTCAGTTGGACGCTCGGCGCCAATGTAGAACGCTTGGCCGTCGATGGCTTCGACGACCTTACGGTCACCGGTAACGCCTTGAACAACGGCCTGTGGGGCAATGATGGCAACAACACCCTCACCGGCGGACTGGGTAGCGACTATCTGGTGGGGAACGCTGGCAACGACAAGTACATCTTCAACCGGGGAGACGGTCAGGACACCATTGACAACATCGACGTGTTGACCGCAACGGACACCCTGCGTTTTGGTGCAGGCATTGCAGACACCGATGTACTTGCTTTCCAGCAGGGCACCGACATGTACTTCAAGCTCAAAGGCAGTACGGACACGGTTTTCCTGTCGGGCTACTATGCCGCCAATACCACTGTCAATGGCCAAGCGGCGGACCATAAGATAGACAGGGTAGAGTTTGCCAACGGCACGGTCTGGGATCAGACCATGATCCAGACGGTGGTGGACCGGGCCAACAACAACCATGCACCAACGGTCAATGTCTTTTTACCGACATTGCAGGCCAAGGCCGGAAGCGTCTTCAACTATACGGTGGCCGCCAACACGATCATTGACTCGGACGTATGGGATTCCATCACCTACAGTATCAAGATGGCCGACGGCTCGGCAGTGCCGACCTGGCTGACCTTTGATGCGACAACCCGAACGATGTCGGGTACGCCGGCTGCTGGCAATATTGGAACGCTCCAGTTCATCCTCTGGGGTACTGACAACTACAACTACTCTGCTGGCGAATACGTCAACATCACGATTGGTGCAGCCAACCGCAGCCCGATATTGGTGACCGCATTGGCCGACCAGGCGGTGGCGCAGGGTGGTGTGTTCAGCTACACCGTGCCTGCAGGAACCTTTACCGACCCCGACGCTGGTGACACCCTGAGCTACAGCGCCACACTTGCCGATGGCAGCGCATTGCCTACTTGGCTAATATTCAATGCGGCGACCCGTGCTTTTAGTGGGACTCCACCCACCACAGGTACCGTGAGCGTCAAAGTAATGGCCAAAGACTCTGGCAATCTAATGGCCTCCGACATCTTTGACGTGGTGGTCAGCGTACAGAACCTAACCTTGAACGGCACTGCCAATGCAGAAACGCTCAACGGTGGCGCTGGCAACGACACGCTCAACGGTTTGGCAGGCAATGACACTTTGAATGGCGGTGCAGGCAATGACACCCTCAATGGGGGCGCGGGTACAGACTCCATGGCCGGCGGCCTGGGTGACGATACCTATGTAGTGGATGCCACCACGGATGTCGTAACGGAAGCCCTCAACGCCGGAACCGACACCGTTCAATCCTCTGTGACTTACACCTTGAGCGCCAATGTAGAAAACCTGACGTTGACCGCTACTACCGCTATCAATGGAACTGGCAACGCATTGGACAACATTCTCACCGGTGGCGCGGGCGTGAATGTATTGACCGGTGGAGCAGGCAACGACACCTACATCGTAGGCACCGGAGACTCCACCGTGGAAGTCGCAGGCGGTGGCGTAGATACGGTGCAAAGTTCGGTAACCTGGACCTTGGGTACCGAAGTAGAAAACCTCACCCTGACAGGCACCACGGCTATCAACGGCACCGGCAATACCCTGAACAACCTCATCATCGGCAATAGTGCAGTCAACACCCTGTCTGGCGGAACAGGCCTAGACACGATGTTGGGCGGTGCAGGTAACGACATCTATGTTGTGGACAACGTGGCCGACGTGGTGACCGAAAACCTGAACGAAGGCACTGACCTGGTGCAATCCAGCGTGACCTACACCTTGGCTGCGAACGTAGAGAACCTGACCCTTACAGGAACGACCGCGATCAATGCCACCGGTAACGCTTTTGCCAACACATTGACCGGCAACACAGGCAACAACGTATTGGATGGTGGTATAGGTGCGGACACCTTGGTTGGTGGAACTGGTAACGACACCTACTATGTAGACAATGCGGCCGATGTGATCACTGAAGCTGCATCGGCAGGCACCGATACCGTCATTGCTTCTCTCAATTGGACGCTAGCCACCAATCTGGAAAACCTGACCCTCGCAGGGACCGCCAATATCAATGCCACTGGAAACACCGTGGCCAACGTGTTGACGGGCAATGCCGGAGACAACATATTGAACGGAGGTACCGGCGCTGACAGCTTAATCGGTGGTGCTGGCAATGACACCTACATTGTGGACAACACAGCGGATGTGATTACCGAAGGCCTAAGCGCTGGCACAGATACCGTTCAATCCAGCGTGACCTACACCCTGGCAGCCAATCTGGAAAACATCGCCCTGACCGGTACCACCGCCATCAATGCCACCGGCAATGCCTTGGACAACGTGTTGATTGGCAACAGTGGTGTGAACGTCCTCACTGGCGGTGCAGGCAACGATATCTACGTGGTAACCACTGGCGACACCACAACCGAGGCCGCCGCTGCAGGGACTGACACGGTGCAAAGTGCAGTGACATGGACCCTGGCTACCAACTTGGAAAACTTGACGCTGACGGGCATCGCTGCAGTCAATGGCACGGGCAATACGGTGGACAACGTCCTGCTGGGCAATGCAGGTGTGAACGTGCTGACTGGCAACGCAGGTAACGACACCCTCAACGGCGGCGCAGGTGCCGACAGCCTAGTCGGTGGGGTTGGAAACGATACCTACTGGTTGGGACGCGGATATGGGATCGACACGATCACCGAAAACGATGCCACTGCCGGCAATACTGACATCGCTCGCTTCGATACGGGTATTTCGACAGATCAGCTGTGGTTCACCAGAACCGGAAATAACCTGGATGTCAGCATCATCGGTGCTGCTGACAAGTTCACTTTGTCGAACTGGTACCTTGGAAATCAGTACCACGTGGAGCAGTTCAAGAGCAGTGATGGGAAGACACTTCTCGATAGCCAGGTGCAGAACTTGGTGAGTGCCATGGCGGCGTTTGCACCACCGGCCGCGGGACAGACTACGCTGACCGGTACAGCTGCGACAACGCTGGCACCGGTGATTGCGGCCAACTGGCAGTAATCGGGAATGGGCAACTAGGGAAACCTGGTTGCCCATGGGTTACTTCAACTTGGAGCGAATGGCGGCTTTCGGGTGTTGAAAATGCGGGAGTGAAATTCCGCTTGGGGCACGATGCTGAAGGCCGTGAATGACCGCTGATTGGCATTGGACTGGACAACCGTAACGCGGGCCCGCTTGCCTCAGCTGCCGGCTAAGATGCTGGTCGACAGATATTCAGTTACCCGACTCCATCTCAATCACCCGTGCCAATCTCAAAAAGCGCGCATGAGAACAGTCACAGACGAGGAATTGGCTATGATCGAAAACAGATTGAATGATCGCCCCGGAAAATGACTGGAACTCAAAACCTCTCACGAGGTGCTTCACAACTCGTTGAGCCGCGTTGAACTTCATCCCGCCGGATAAGTTCTAAGGCGCATCGGGACACTACCGTATAAATAAAACAGGAGAATAGATTGAATTCACCAGATGCGTTTTTCCCAGTTCTCGCGGTATTGACAGCCTACCTGATCGGCTCCTTGTCGTTTGCCGTAATCGTCAGTCACTTAATGGGGCTGAATGACCCACGCACATATGGCAGCAAAAATCCTGGTGCTACCAACGTGCTGCGCTCCGGCCACAAGCCAGCGGCGGTTGTGACGCTGTTGCTGGATGCGCTCAAGGGCTTGGCGCCTGTTTTAGTCGTCAAGTTCTTTGGCCCCCCATATGGCCTGGAAGATGGTACGGTGGCTATGGTAGGGCTGGCAGCATTTGTTGGCCACCTGGCACCTATATTTTTTCATTTTCAAGGTGGCAAGGGCGTGGCGACAGCATTTGGTGTGCTGTTGGGCATCAACTGGGCGTTAGGGCTGGCCATTGGAATGGTGTGGCTGTGCATCGCATATTTCTTTTCCTATTCGTCGCTGGCATCGTTGGGAGGGGCGGTGCTTGTGCCTGTTCTCTATCTGATGGGCGATGGTATGGCCTGGTCCCTGGATGAAAGCCAGATGCTGGCTCTGTGCGTGATGTCCATGCTGCTGATTTATCGCCACACCGAGAACATCAACCGCCTGATCAAGGGTAACGAATCAAAACTAGAGCTCAGGAGAAAAGTATGAATCTTCCTCATGAATGCTGTGCTGCGTAAGCGCCCAGCTGCAAAACCAAATGATGGTTAAGCTGCGATTGAACGGATGCAGCAGCCAAAGCAACCTGTATACGCGGACTGGCCTCTGCGGTGCGGTGCAGTCGTGGTTGACTTAGTATCTCCCCACGACCGTCAATCACAATAGCCACGTGTGGATGGTTGGGTGTGCTGCTTCGCCGTAGCACCACGGCCGTTTCATTGTTGTCGAGCCGGACATACGTTCCTGGTGGACAAAGGCCTACAGTGCGGACCAACGCATGACCGACCTCACTATTTCTCTCAGTTGAGGCACTGATGATGGCACGCACTGAATCGATGGCATTGCGCCCGGTTCGTGACTTACGTGGACTGATCATGGCCGCATAGCGGTCCACAATGCGTAAAATACGAGCCAGACGGTCGGCAGGTGAAATGGCTCTTAACTCGCCTTTATCGGCGCTTTCGTCGTGATGCCCGGACACCACATCGATCCACAGCTTATCCATCACACCGATGGCATTGAGCATCATGCTGCCCTTGACAGCATGTGCTCGTATGATGGTTTGCTGCTCTGGATTTGGCTTGTCCAGTTGCCCGGCCAGTTCATCCTGAAGTGCTGTCATGGCTATGTTCATGGTGAAAGCGGCATGTACCAAGCTATCGCGTTCTTTAATTCCCAGTTTGAGCTCAATGGCAATCAGGTGTGATAACACAGTGCAAATTAGCGCGTGAGAAGCGCTATAGCCTACATGCGAATTGGTCGCCAGTTGGAACAGGAGGTATAAGCCAACGTCAGTGTCCCGCTGCAGCAGGGTTTGCATCCAGCGGTCATATTGCCAGATGCGTTGTTCAAACTCCTGTACCCTGGCAGGGTTAATCAGCAGAACACCCAGGCTGGATTCAAGGTCGGACCACAGACTCAGCAGATCTTCGTATTCGTGTGCACTTTTCACGTTCAAAACCGCTTCTCCAGCAGCATCTGGTCATTCGTTCGTGTCATCTGGAAGCGAGAGAGGTAGCTGTTTCCCAGGAGTACAAAAGGCATGGCGGCAGGTGAAACTACCGCGTCCACCTCATAAATCTCCACATCACCCAATCGCACCGATGACAGCTTGATCTTCCATCCATTAATCACTCCATTCGCAGTACTTAAACGGACGGGTTGCCCATCCTGGTAGACCAACCCCATCCGACTGGCATCTGCTGCGCTGATGGATACCAGTGAGGCCCCCGTGTCCACCACCATCTGAATAGTGCGGCCATTGATCTGACCCTGTGCCACAAAGTGCCCGCCGGTACCAGCGGTCAGGACCACTTTTGTCCCTGATGAGCCTGCGCCACCCTTGCCGCCAACGCTCGCCGGGGCGTCACCGACGCGTAACGTGTGCCGTTTACCGGCTATCTCGACAACGGCGAACTCACCCTGTGTGGAAACAACTCTGACGCCACGATACGTCTCGCCTACCGCCACTCCTTTGGGCGCACCGCTATCCACGATCATGAGAGCCTTTCCGCTCAGCATGCCGGCCAGTGCAACCGACTGTGCACTGGCTGAAGCCATGAGCAGCACATCCAGAACACCCGTCAGGAATAAAATGACGAATTTCATTAGTCGCGAAAATTATTGAAGCTCACCGGTACGTCGGTTACACCCTTGCGGATCAGCGCCATGGCGGCCTGCAGATCGTCGCGTTTGGCACCCGTCACGCGGATGGCGTCGCCCTGAATGGCGGCTTGCACCTTCAGCTTGCTGTCCTTGATCATGCGCTGGATTTTTTTTGCCAGCTCGGACTCGATGCCGTTGCGCACCTTGATCACCTGTTTCACCTTGTCACCACCGATTTTCTGAACATCGCCCATGTCCAGAAAGCGAACATCGACGCTTCTTTTGGTGAGTTTGTTGCGCAACACGTCGTCAATTTGCGTCAACTGGAATTCGGCGTCACCAATCAGCGTGATTTCCTTGTCCTTGAGCTCGATGCTGGCGCTGGTTCCCTTGAAGTCGAAGCGCGTGGCAATTTCCTTGGCCGTGTTTTCCACGCCGTTTTTCACCTCGACCAGGTTGGCTTCGCAGACGGTGTCAAAAGAGGGCATAAAGATAGTCAAAAGGCAGTGAGACAATCCTCTCATGTTAGTCGAGAAAAACGTTCCGCTCCAGCCGTACAACACCTTTCACATCGTGGCGAAGGCGCATTCGCTGGTTCGGGTGACCAGCGAGGCCGATGTGCAGACCGTCATAAGCGACCCGGAATTGGGGCCTGCACTGAAGTTTGTGCTGGGCGGGGGGAGCAACATTGTGCTGACCGGTGACGTCAAACCGGTGGTGTTGAAAGTCGAGGTGATGGGTCGGCGTCTGGCAGAGGAAACCGCCAAGGCTTTCATTGTGGAGGCTGGCGCGGGTGAAAACTGGCACGACTTTGTTGCCTGGACGCTGGAACAAGGCTATCCTGGCCTGGAGAACATGGCCTTGATCCCCGGCACGGTGGGGGCTTCGCCCGTACAAAACGTAGGTGCCTATGGGGTGGAACTGCAGGACCGGTTCGAGTCGCTGGACGCGGTGGATTTGCGCACCGGGCAGATTTTTACACTCAATGCCGCCCAGTGCGCGTTTGGCTACCGGGACTCGGTTTTCAAACACGCCTCGAGCGGAACGCAAGCGGTTGGGTCGGATAGGCAGGCGCTGGGTTTAAAGGACCGGGCGCTGATCACGCGGGTGAGGTTTCGCCTGCCCAAACCGTGGAAGGCCGTACTGGGTTATGCCGACTTGGACCGCAAAATGGCGGAGTCAGGCGTCTTCGCGCCCTCTGCCCAGCAGATTTACCACTGGATTTGCGATATTCGCCGCGCCAAATTGCCCGACCCGCAGGTGATCGGCAACGCGGGCAGTTTCTTCAAAAACCCCACCGTGACGCAGTACCAGTGCGACGACATCATCGCCCGTGAGCCCAAAATCGTGCACTACCACCTGGCAGACGGCTCGGTAAAGCTGGCAGCAGGCTGGTTGATCGATGCCTGCGGCTGGAAGGGCAAATCGGTCGGGCAGGCGGGCGTTTATGAAAAGCAGGCACTGGTGTTGGTGAACCGCGGCGCTGGGACCGACGGCAACGGCGCTACTGGCGGCGAGGTGATGACGCTGGCCAAGGCGATTCAGACCAGTGTGTACGAACGCTTCGGCATCTTGCTCGAATCTGAGCCTGTCGTCGTTTAACAGCAGGCTAAGCGCAAGGCATCAAATCAAATTTCGCATAGCCCGGGCAGTCTCCTGCAGCACCGGGAGTACACGTGCCACAGCGTCTTCACTGCTTTCATGACCCATCGGCATGGATACATTCAGCCCCCCTACCAAATCACCATGGCGGTCCAGCAACGGTACGGCAATGCCACGGTAGTTTAGTTCCAGCTGCTGCTCCGATATGGCCCAGCCATTTGTGCGGACACGGGCAAACTCCAGTGCCAGGCGCTCCTTGCTGGTAATGGAATGTGATGTGTATGCTTTGAGTGTTTTATCCCTCAACCATAAGGCCAGATCCAGTGGATCGCGTAGTGCCAGCATCAGTGTGCCTGCCGCGGTCAACTGGGCAGGCACGCGGGCACCCAGCACAAAACCGGTGTTCATTGATCGGGTGGTGCCGTTGCGTGCGATGTAGACCGTCTCGTCGCCATCCAGCACGCTCACGTAGGCAATTTCCTGGATACCAGCTGTGATGCGCTGCAAAAACGGCTGCACGATACGCGGCAATCGCGCCGATTCCAGATACGACTGGCCCAGCCGCAGCACGCGCGGCGTCAACCAGAACAGCTTGCCGTCGGTAGCGATGTAGTTCAGGTGAACCAGCGTCAGCAGGTAGCGGCGCGCGGCGGTGCGTGTCATGCCGCAGCGCTCACCGGCCTGGCTGGCTGTGAGGCGGGGGTAGGCGTCGTCAAACGCCTCGATGATGGACAGGCCTTTTTCCAGTCCGGCGATCCAGTCGCGCTTGTCCAGCGGGGCGGTGGGGGGTGAAACCAATTGCATGGATGTTGCTGAAACAGAGTTCAATTCTGACGCGCCGTGAGAGGCATTAGATGCAGGGAAAACCCTCATTTTGTGCGATTAGCGAACATCAATGATCGATAGTCGATCTTTAAGCAAAAAATATTGCTTTTAAGCTACGAGCACGATTGCTAAAGTTCGCTCCATTCAAGCAAAAGTGATCGATCAGC
Source organism: Pseudomonadota bacterium (assembly GCA_046050465.1). Lineage (GTDB taxonomy): Bacteria > Pseudomonadota > Gammaproteobacteria > Burkholderiales > Burkholderiaceae_C > Egaibacter. The sequence continues at coordinate 13,293 of JBJOPS010000027.1, forward strand.
GAACAAATATGCCTCATTCGGCTATGTCTTCCCTCACGATTTCCGGCACCACGGATGTCTACCTGATTCTGGGTGACCCGGTGGAGCAGGTGCGGGCGCCCGAGTCGTTCAACCCCATCTTCGCCAGCATGGGCATCGACGCCGTGCTGGTGCCTGTGCACGTGGCGCCCAATAACTTGAATGCCTTTGTCAAAACGGTGTTCATGGCGAAAAACATCAAGGGCATGTGGGTCACCATCCCGCACAAGGCGCCCATCATGGACGTGCTGGACAGTTGCGACGACCTGGGCCGCATTGCCGGGGCCGTGAACGCGGTGCGCCGCAATGCGGCCGGTCAGATCGAAGGTGGCCTGTTTGACGGCGAAGGTTTTGTGGCGGCGCTGGGTTACTTCAACATTGCCCACGCGGGCAAGCGCGTACTGATTCTGGGCGCGGGCGGCGCGGCGGCGGCCATTGGTGCGTCGCTGGCTTGCAAGTCGATTGGTTCGCCGGTGGGTTCGTCAGTTGGCGCGAGCGCCGAGGTGGCGTTTTACGACCCTGCAGCCGGCAAGGCGCAGGCTGTGGCAGCCCGCATTGGCGCATCAGCTCAGGCGCGGGTATTCACGGTGGACAGCAATGACCCGGCAGGTTTTGATATGGTGATCAACGCGTCGCCGCTGGGCCTGAAGGACGCCGATCCACTGCCCTGTGACGTGTCACGCATGAAGCCGCATGCTGCCCTGGTCGATATTCTGATGAAGAACCAGCCGACACCTGTTGTGCGTGCAGCCCGTCAACGCGGGCTGGTGGCGCATCCGGGGTTCGAGATGATGATTCAGCAGACGCATCTGTACCTTGATTTTTTTGGTTTCACGCAAGCAGCTGCCAGAGTGCGGTGTGATGCAGATTTTGTGCGCGAACTGATTTACCCTTCAGGGCTGGTCGGCGAAATCAAACACCCGACCGTTACAGAATTTCCAAAGCGATGAGTCGACGCTATTGGAAGCATTTCCCGACTCGTTACCCCGTAACCTTTTCCCTTTTTTACCACCCGAGGAGACACTGAGATGACAAAACGATTTACTCTTAAAATGATAGCTGCCTGCGCAATAATGGCAGGGGCTGGTGGTGCATTTGCACAGTCAACCATCAAAATTGCCAACATTGTTGAGCTGTCTGGCGGGGGTGCATCGGCCGGTACCAACTTCAAAAACGGCGTAGAACTGGCCGTCAAGGAGATCAATGCGGCTGGCGGCATTCTGGGCAAAAAGATCGAGACCGTCACCACCGACACACAAAGCAATCCCGGCGTGGCCAAGGGCCTGACGCAAAAGGCGATTGACAACGATGTGTTTGCCATCTTTGGCCCTGTGTTCTCAGGCTCCATCATGGTCAGCATGGCTGAGAGCCGCCGCGCTGAAGTGCCAAACTGGACCGGTGGCGAGGCAGCTGCCATCACCCAGCAAGGCAACCCGTACATTTTCCGCACCAGCTTCACGCAGGCAACCGCCATGCCCAAGGTAGCCAAGTACATCACCACCAAGTCGAAAAATCTGGCCGTCATTTATGTCAACAATGACTTTGGCAAAGGTGGCCTGGACATGATCAAGAAGGCACTGGCTGGGTCTGGCACGGCCATCGTGGCCGAGATTTCGACCGATGCCGGCCAGGTGGACTTTTCGCCTGCCGTGCTGAAAGCCAAGAACAGCAATGCAGACGCCGTGTTCGTCTACTCGAATGAAGAAGAGTCTGCCCGCGCGCTGCGCGAACTGCGCAAACAGGGCTGGGCCAAGCCCATCATCGGCGAAACCACTCTCACTGGCCAGAAAGTGATCGAGCTGGCAGGTGAGTCCGCCAACGGCGCGGTGGCCCACGTCGGGCTGACGGTGGATGCGCCCAACCCGCTGATGCTGAAGTTCAAGGCCAAGTTCTATCAGGACTACAAATACATCTCCGATCACAACGGCATCAAGGGCTACGTGGGTGTCTACACCATGAAAGCGGCCATCGACAAGGTTGGCAAGCTGGATCGCAAGGCTGTGGCTCAAGCCATGAAGGGCCTGACGATCAGTGCTGCCAAATACCCTGGCGTGTTGATGGATGTGTCCTTCGACGCCAACGGCGACCTGGACCGCGAGAGCTACCTGGTTGAAGTGAAAAACGGCAAGCAGGAAGTGGCGGCCGTGTTGCCACCGCTGAACCCGCTCAAGAAATAAGGCTTTGCATGCAGCCCGGTGACTGCCACGTGCAGACGCCGGGCTGGTGTTACCTATTCGGAAAATAACCCGCAGGAGACCCCCCGTGACCGACTTCCTCCAACTCTTCTTCAGTGGCCTGGCCACCGGGGGCATTTATGCGCTGGCTGCACTGGGTTTCACCCTGCTCTGGCAGGCGGCCGGCACCATCAACTTCGCGCAGGGTGAGTTTGTGATGTTGCCCGCGTTTGTGATGCTGGGCTTCATTTCGATGGGCGCACCATTTTTGCTGAGCTTTGGCCTCACAGTCATCGTTGCCGTGGTGGTGCTGGGCTGGCTGTTCAAGCGTGGTCTGGTGGACCCGCTGTTCAAGTTCGGCATGATGCCGATTGTGGTGGCCACCATCGGTTTGAGCATCGCCATGCGCAACGGCGTGCGCGCCGGGTACAGCGCTGAAGCGCATCCGTTCCCCAGCCTGTTTGCAGACAAGCTGTTCAACATTGCGGGAGTCACCATCACGCTGGCCGATGTGGGCACGCTGGTGCTGGCGCTGCTGCTGGTGTTTGGAACACAGGCCTTTCTGGCCAAAACCGTCACGGGCCGGGCCATGCAGGCCGTGGCGCAAAACACCGAGAGCGCCTCGGTGCTGGGCATCAACGTGCCCCGCATGATTTTTTATACCTTTGCCATCAACGCCGTGCTGGCGTGTGCTGCAGCGGTGCTGGTCACCCCCACCTATCTGGCCAAATTCGACATGGGCGAAGGCCTGGGCACCAAGGCCTTCTTTGCCGCCATCATTGGTGGCTTCAACAACTCGCGTGGTGCGCTGCTGGGCGGCTTGATCGTGGGCGTGTGCGAGAACCTCGCTGCCGCCTACATTTCGCCAGCCTACAAGGACGCGGTTGCGCTGGTGATCTTCATGATTGTGATTCTGTTCAAGCCGCAAGGGCTCTTGGGCAGAAAAGAAGAGCGCAAGGTCTGAGGGAAATACCATGAAAAAGAACACGCTCATTGCCATGGTAGTCAGCGCTGCGCTACTGTTACTGGTGCCGCAATTCCTTAAAAACTACGGTATTTACTTGCTGACCTATTGGCTGGTATTTGTGATTGCCACCATGGGCCTGAACCTCACGGTGGGCTATGCCGGGCAAAAGTCCCTCGGGCAGGCGGCCTTCTTCGGCATCGGCGCCTACACGGTGGCCATCATGCTCAAGGCCGGCATCAGCTGGTGGCTGGGCATGCCAGTGGCTGCGCTGCTGTGTTTTGCGGTGGGCCTGGGCCTGGGTTTTCCGGCGCTGCGGGTGCAGACCATTTACCTGGCGTTTGCGACCCTGGGTTTCAACACGGCTGCGTGGCTGATCATGCGCAACGAAGAATGGCTGACGGGTGGCACCTTTGGCATCAACAACATCGTTCGCCCCGGCGTGTTTGGTTTCTCGCTGGAAGGCAACCTGGCCTATTACTACCTGGTGCTGGCGTTTGCCGTGGTGCTGGGTGTGCTGCTACTGGGCCTGCTGCGAAGCCCCTGGGGCAAGGCGTTTACCGCGCTGCGTGACAACCCGATCCGCGCCGAGAGCCTGGGTGTGGACATCCGCAACTACACGCTGCTGAGCTTCGCCATCGGCGCGGCCTATGCTGGTGTGGCAGGCGGCCTGTTTGCCTCGCTGGTGCAGTTCATCGAGCCGGCGCCGTTTGCTGTGGGTGCGTCCATCATGATGTATCTGATGGTGGTGGTGGGTGGCCCCGGCTACTTCCTGGGCCCGGTGCTGGGCGCTGCGGTGGGCGTGGTGGTGCCGGAGTGGCTGCGTGATGTGCCCGGTGTGGCCGACTGGTACCTGCCGTTGTTCGGTGCGGCGGTGGTGCTGTTGATGATCTGGCTGCCCGAGGGGCTGCTGAGTCTGCCGGACCGCATAAAAGCCAAAAAGCAGGCAAAAGAAGCCAGTGCAGCCCGCATGGCATCTGCGCAGATAGCTAGCAAATCAGGAGCATCGTCATGAACGCACTGTTAAAAGTTACCGATCTGAAAAAATCTTACGGTGCGATTCAGGCTGTGGGTGGGGTGAGTTTTGAAGTGCAGCCCGGAGAAATCTTTGGCGTGATCGGCCCCAATGGTTCCGGTAAAACAACCCTGTTCAACAGCATGCTGGGGCAGATCACGCCCGACAGCGGCCAGATTGAACTCAAAGGCGAGAACGTCACCCAGTGCGGCCCCATGGAACTCAACCGCAAGGGTGTCGGGCGCACCTTTCAGACGCTGCAGGTGTTTGGCAAGATGACGGTGCGCGACAACCTGATTGTGGCCGCGCAGGAACATCAGGGAACCATGTTCAGCCGCATGTTTGCGCCGGGCGACTCGGGTTTGGGCGCCAAGGCGGATGCGCTGATTGATCGCTTCCGCATTCGCCACGTGGCTGACAAGAAGGCTGGCGAGCTGAGCTACGGCCAGCAAAAACTGGTGGACATTGCCATGGCTTTCATGAGCGAGCCTGATCTGGTGCTGCTGGATGAACCTTGCGCGGGCGTCAACCCCAGCCTGGTGGGGGGCATCAGTACGCTGCTGAAAGATTTGAACCGCCAACCGGCGGGTGCCAAGAAGAGCAGTTTTGTGGTCATCGAGCACAACATGGATTTTGTGATGGATCTGTGCCACCGCATCATGGTGATGGTGGAGGGCAAGGTGATGGCCATTGGCACACCGGAAGAAATTCGTGGCAACAAGCAAGTGCTCGACGCATACCTGGGGGCCTGAACGTGACAACCTGTATTGAATTTGACGACGTGGTGGCGGGCTACAAGGACTTCATGATCCTGAACAACCTGAGTTTCAAGGCGGCCACAGGCTCCATCACCCTGCTGCTAGGCCCCAATGGCGCGGGCAAATCGACGGTGCTGAAAACACTGTTTGGGTTGCTCAAGCCGCGTCAGGGCCGCATCCTGCTGGATGGCCAGAGCGTCGCGGGAGCTACCCAGAAAGAGTTGCTCGCCAAAGGCATCGCCTTTGTGCCGCAGGGCCGCAACCTGTTTGGTCAGTTGTCGGTTTACCAGAATCTGGAACTGGGCGGTATCACGCTGGGCATGAAGACCACGCATGAACGCATCCCCGAAGTGCTGGAGTTTTTCCCACGGGTGAAACAGCGCATGAACTCCATGGCGTCCGCCCTGTCGGGTGGTGAGCAAAAGCAGCTGGAGATTGGCCGGGCGTTGCTGTTGAGACCAAAAGTTCTGTTGATTGACGAGCCGTCGATCGGTCTTAGCCCTATCGTGGTGCAGGATGTGTTCAAGCTTTTACGCAAACTGGCTGACCAGGGCACTACGGTGCTGATGGTGGAGCAAAATGTCAAAAGTGCGCTCAAAATTTCTGATGAAGCCATTGCGCTGGAGTCCGGGCGCTTGGTATTACAAAAGCCGGCGTCCGAGCTGCTGGCTGACCCGAATATCGAGCGTCTGTTTCTGGGTGGCGCTCATGCCGCACCGGCGGCGGTCTGACCCGGCTGCACTTTTGACTATTTAATAGGGAAACAGCAGGATGAATGCAAACAACATGGCCCGCACCATCGTCGCAGACCGCGAAGAAATCGTTGAAGGCCCCAACCCACTGGGGCTGGAGGGCATCGAGTTCATCGAATACGCCACGTCCAAACCCCAGGCACTGGGGCAGGTGCTGGAAACCATGGGGTTCCGGCCGGTGGCGCGCCATCGCTCGCGCGAGGTACTGTTGTACCGTCAGGGGGGCATCAACATCATCGTCAACGCGCATTCCAGTGGAACCGCGTTGACCGAAAAGCCCGTGATTGCCGCCGTTGCGCTGCGTGTGCGGGATGCTGGGGCGGCATACCGTCGTGCGCTGGAGCGCGGCGCCTGGGCGGTGCCCGTGCACGTGGAAGTGATGGAGTTGAACATCCCGGCCGTGCATGGCGTGGGCACCAGCCGCATCTACTTTGTGGACCGCCACAAGGAGTTTTCCATCTACGATGTGGACTTCACACCTATTCCTACAGTTGATCAGCGCCCTCCAGCTATTGCGGGCCTGCATTTCTTTGGCATCGTTCAGTACATTGGCAACGACCGCACGGAAGACTGGACCGAGTTTTATTCGGCGCTGTTCGGATTCTCTGCACTGCCAGCGGAGGAGCGTTTTGGCATTCTGCCCAAAGGCCGGATTCTTCGCAGCCCGTGCAACAGCTTCTACCTGCAACTGATTGAACCCGAGCCGGGTGTGCTGGATGTAGAAGACGACGAGTGTTTACAACGCATGGGGCTGGGTACGCCGGATGTTCAGGCGACAGTCGCGCAGTTGCGCCAGCGTGGCGTTGAGTTCGTGGCGTCCAAGGGTGCACAGCTGGACAGCCGTGGTGCGTTAACCCGCACGGTCATGGGCAGTGTGATGTTCGAGTTGGTCCATGACGAGCGGAGCTGATATGAAATACCCCCACGCTCATCACTTCGTGTATCGCTGCCCCCCGAGGGGGCGCTCAGTGCCCTTCGGAGCGGCCGGGCGGGCACTGTCATGAGTCAGTTCGAAGGCAATATTGACGACTTCGGGATGGATACCATTTCGCTGGCGGGCCCGCTCAAGGGCAAGCTGGATGCGATTCGCGATGCCGGTTTTTCGCAGGTGATGCTGCTGGCACGGGATCTGGTACAGCACCCCAATGGCTGGCAGGCTGCGGTGCAAGAGGTGAAGGACAGCGGCCTGCGCGTGACCGGCTTTCAGGTGCTGCGCGACTTTGAAGGTTTGTCCGGCCATCTGCACGAATACAAGATCGACATTGCGAAATCGATGCTGGAGATGTGCAGTGCCCTGGGCTGCGGTGTGATGCTGGCTTGCTCCAGTACCTCCACCCATGCCACGGGCGAAACATCGGCGCTGGTGCGTGACCTGCGCAAGCTGGCCATGCTGGCGATTCCGATGAACATCAAAATTGCGTTTGAAGCGTTGTCGTGGGGCCGCACCATTAACGAGTTTCCGCAGGCATGGGACATCATCTCGCAGGCCGACATGCCCAACCTCGGGCTGGGATTTGATTCGTTCCATATGTTCGCGACCAAGACGCCGCTGGACGAGCTGGAAATGCTGGACCCCGACAAGATTTTTCTGGTGCAACTGGCTGACTTCATGTGGAACGAAATCAAGACGGTGGAAGAGCGCATCAGCACGGCCCGTACGTTCCGCGTTTTTCCTGGCGAGGGCGTTCACAGCGAAGCGCTGGCCGAACTCACACTCAAGCTGCACCAGATGGGCTACCGAGGTGACTACAGTTTTGAAGTGTTCAACGACGACTACCAGCAGATGCCGCTGGCTACCGTTGCCCAGCGCGCGCGTCGGTCAGCCTTGTGGCTGGGCGAGGGCGTGCTGCGCCGTTCTGTGCCCCTGCCCAACCAGATCCGGCTGCGACGTTGATTCATGAGCAGTATCTTCGAGGGGTTTCTTTCCTCATATGAAGGCTTGCAGGCGTTTGGTGATCGTTCGTTTGTGCAGGCGATGCTGCAATTTGAAGCGTCGCTGGCCCGGGCGCAGGCGGCGGTTGGGCTGATTCCCGAGTCGTCCGCCCAGTCGATCATCGGAACCTGCAAGGTCGATCTGTTTGACACGGCCAAGGTGGTGCGTGAAAGCGCACGTGCCGGCAGTCTGGCCATTCCGCTGGTAAAAAGCCTGAAGGAAACGGTGGGCTTGTTCAACCCGGCTGCTGTGGCACACGTTCATTTCGGTTGCACCAGCCAGGACGCTATTGACACTGCCATGGCTCTGGTTACCCGGGACGCGCTGGATTTGATCGAGGCCGATGTCAGCAAGGCTGTGAGCGCGTTGCTGGAACTGGGTACCCTGCATGCGCACACCCCCATGCTGGCACGTACGCTGATGCAACCCGCGTCAGTGACCAGCTTTGGGTTCAAATGTGTGGCCTGGGTCGCACCGCTGCAGCGCAGCTTGCGGCGATTGCACGTTGCGCGGCCAAACGCCCTGAAATTGCAGCTGGGTGGCACGGTGGGCACACTGTCGGCCATGAATGGCAAAGGTACTCGCGTCAGTGAATTGATGGCGGCAGACCTGAAGCTGACTGCGCCTCAAATGTCGTGGCATACGCAGCGCGATGAATGGGTGGCTTTGGGTTGTGAGCTGGGTTTGTTGACGGGTAGCCTGGGGAAAATTGCACGGGATGTCGTTCTGATGAGCCAAGCTGAAGTGGGCGAAGTGGCCGAGCCGGTGGAGCCGGGTCGCGGTGGGCCATCCAACATGCCGCACAAGCACAACCCGGTGGCGTCGATGGTGGCGATCGCCGCATCGCAGCGGGTTCCCCAACGGGTGGCGGCCCTGCTGGCGGTGATGCCGCAGGAGCATGAACGTGCACTGGGTGCCTGGCAGGCCGAGCTGGCCGAATGGCCGCAACTGGTCATATCAGCTCACGGTAGCGCACGTGCGCTGGCACAGGCCCTCCCAGGTTTGCAGGTTGATGCTCAGCGCATGCTGGAAAATATCGATGCCGTGCGTGCTTCGGTGTCGAAGATGGTGGCAGATGAGTGGTTTCAACCGGGTCTGGCCAAACACGCTGGTGAGCTGGCGCTGGCTCAGTTGCAGCTGATGTGCGAACCGATCTGATTTGGCCTCACGGGTGCAAACTGTGGGGTACTCAGGCCTCGTAATCGCTGACTGGCACGCAACTGCAAAACAAGTTGCGGTCACCATATTCATTGTCTATGCGGCCAACCGGCGGCCAGTATTTGACATGCTTTAAATTTGATAGCGGAAAGGCACCTGTTTTTCGAGAGTAAGGCCTGTTCCAGGCTTCTTCCATCAAGGAGACTGCAGTGTGAGGTGCGTGTTTCAACGGGTTGTTATCTCGTGGCCATTCACCTTTTTGGACTTTCTCAATTTCCCGGCGGATCGCGATCATCGCTTGGATGAAGCGGTCCAGCTCGTCGAGTGTTTCACTTTCAGTGGGCTCGACCATCAAGGTTCCAGGAACCGGAAAGCTCAGCGTGGGAGCGTGAAAGCCATAGTCCATCAGTCGCTTGGCTACATCTTGCGCCGAGATGCCGTTGGCTCCTCCGCTGGACTCCTTGATTGGCCTTAAATCCAGAATACATTCATGTGCCACCCGACCATTGTCACTTGCGTAAAGGGTTGGGTAATAGTCCTTGAGGCGAGCGCTGATGTAGTTGGCCGCCAGAATGGCCGCTTCTGTTGCATGCTGCAGGCCGTCCGGGCCCATCATGCGGCAATACATCCAGCTGATGGGCAGCACAGCCGCATTGCCCAAAGGCGCAGCTGCAACCGCTCCCGTGCCGGGCACACCGCCCGTGGCGTGGCCAGGCAGGAAGGGCACGAGGTCAGCCACCACACACACGGGGCCGACGCCCGGGCCGCCACCGCCGTGGGGGATGCAGAAGGTCTTGTGCAGGTTCAGGTGGCTTACGTCGCCGCCAAACTCACCGGGGGCGGCAGTGCCCACCAGGGCGTTCATGTTGGCGCCGTCCACATACACGCGACCTCCGTGGCTGTGTACCAGGGCGCAGAGTTCTTTGACCGAGGTTTCAAACACGCCGTGCGTGCTCGGGTAGGTGATCATCACCGCGGCCAGGCGGGCAGCGTGCTGTTCACACTTGGCTTGCAGGTCGGCCATGTCCACGTTGCCGTGGTCGTCACATTTGGTGACGACCACGGTGAGGCCGGCCATCATGGCGCTGGCCGGGTTGGTGCCGTGCGCGCTGCTGGGGATCAGGCAAATATTGCGATGGCTCTGCCCCTTGCTCTCGTGGAAAGCCTTGATGGCCAGCAGGCCCGCGTATTCGCCCTGGCTGCCCGCGTTGGGTTGCAGGCTGATGCCGGCGTAACCGGTGGCGGCGCACAGCCAGGCGCGCAGTTGCGCGTCCAGCTCGGTATAGCCTTCTCGCTGGTCGGCCGGGGCAAAGGGGTGGATGTTGGCAAACTCCGGCCAGGTGACGGGAATCATCTCGCTGGTGGCGTTGAGTTTCATGGTGCAGCTGCCAAGCGGGATCATGCTGCGGTCCAGCGCCAGATCCTTGTCGCTCAGCATGCGGATGTAGCGCAGCATGCCGGTTTCGGAGTGGTGGGTGTTGAAGACCGGGTGCGTCAGGAACTTGCTCGTGCGGCGCAGCGCGGCGGGGATCAACGACTCGGCGGTGCCTTCCAGCGCTTCCACGCTGGGCAGAGCCTGGCCTTCCTTGGCAAACAGGCCCCAGACCAGGGCCAGGTCGTCACGCGTGGTGGTTTCGTCCAGCGCGATACTGGTGTATTCCTTGAAGTAAATACGCAGGTTAGCCCCCGCCGATACTGCGCGAGAAGCTATCGAATTAGTAGCGTCTCCAGTCTTCAGGGTGACGGTGTCAAACACGGCGTCGCTAGTCAGCGTGTGGCCCAGTTGCTCCAGGCCCTTGGCCAGAATGGCGGTGAACTTGGCCACGCGCTGGGCGATGCGGGTCAGGCCTTCGGGGCCGTGGTACACGGCGTACATGCTGGCGATGACGGCCGGCAACACCTGCGCGGTGCAGATGTTGGACGTGGCCTTCTCGCGGCGGATGTGTTGCTCGCGGGTTTGCAGCGCCAGGCGGTAGGCCGGGTTGCCGTGGGTGTCGATGCTCACGCCCACAATGCGGCCGGGCATGGAGCGCTTGTATTCGTCGCGGCAGGCCATGTAGGCGGCGTGGGGGCCACCGTTGCACAGGGGCATGCCAAAGCGCTGGGTGGTGCCGACCACAATGTCGGCGTCAAACTCGCCGGGTGGTGTCAGCAGCGTGAGCGCCAGCAGGTCGGCGGCCACGATGAAGGCGGCTTGTTTGCCGTGCACGGTGGCTACGTCTGCGCGCAGGTCGTCAATGCGGCCGCTGGTGGCGGGGTACTGGGCCAGCACGGCAAAGTAGTCGCCGGCCAGCGCGGCTTCCCACTCGGGGGCGGAGTTGGCAAGCAGGACGGTGATGCCCAGCGGCGCGGCGCGGGTCTGGATCACCTCAATGGTTTGCGGGTGGCAGTCGCCGGCCACCACAAACACGTTGCTCTTGCTTTTGACACTGCGCTTGGCCAGCGTCATGGCTTCGGCGGCGGCCGTGGCTTCGTCCAGCATGGACGCATTGGCCATGGGCATGCCGGTGAGGTCACACACCATGGTCTGGAAGTTCACCAGCGCTTCCATGCGGCCCTGGGAAATCTCGGCCTGGTAGGGCGTGTAGGCGGTGTACCAGGCGGGGTTTTCCAGAATGTTGCGCAGGATCACGCCGGGCGTGTGCGTGCCGTAGTAGCCCTGGCCAATGAAGCTCTTGAGCACCTTGTTCTTGCCTGCCAGCACCTTGATCTCGGCCAGCGCGGCTGCTTCGGTGATCGCGGCCGGAATCGCCATCTTGCTGCTGCGCGCGATGGAGCGCGGCACGATGCTGTCGATCAGCGTGCGGCGCGAGCTCTCGCCGATGGCCTTGAGCATCAGCGCTTCGTCGGCCGCATCGATGCCGATGTGGCGTACATGGAATTCGCTGGCGTTTTCCAGCTGGGCGAGGGTGGGGGCAGAGGTCGTTAGCATGGACGTTCAGGCGTATTGGTTGGGGGGT
>JBJOPS010000028.1:0-76527 GCA_046050465.1 Pseudomonadota bacterium
ATCTACCGCCCCCGCCCTGCAGCGTCGCCATGTCTATTCGCCCGCGGGCCGTTCGCTGGAACGCTTCCTCGGCGAAGCCCTGCAAACACCGCGTCAACAGGCCAGCTCGGTTGAGCAGGATGACAAGTCCGTCACCCTCACATTTGATGTGCCCGGCATCGCCAAAGATCAGTTGAGCATCGGCATTGAGGGCAACATCGTGCGCATCCAGAGCCGCGACGGCGCAGCACGCCGCTACAGCTTTGCGTATGAGTTGCCACAGGACATTGACGTGGCCACCAGCCAGGCCAGAATGGAAAACGGCGTGCTCACGCTGAAGCTGGCGAAGATCGTGCCGGTGAGCCAGGTCACCGAACTCGTCATCAATTAATTGAGCTGGTCCAGCGGCCAGCGGGGTTTCACGTCAAACGCGTACACCTCGCTGGCCTGCTGTTGCCCTGACTGCAGCCGCATGGCCGCGGCCAGCGCAATCATGGCGCCGTTATCGGTGCACAAACTCAGTTCGGGGTAGTGCACACGCACGTGCTGCCGGGCGCACTCGGCGTTGAGTTGCGCACGCAAACTGCGGTTGGCCCCCACGCCGCCGGCCACCACCATGCGTCTCAATCCCGTTTGCTTCAACGCCGCGAGAGATTTGCGTACCAGCACGTCCACAATCGCAGCTTCGGTTGATGCCGCCAGATTCGCACGGGTCTGCCGTGGCAGGGTTTCAAAGGCACCGGCTTGCAACGCGCCATCCGCCGCGTCGCGGGCAGCAACCAGTTTTTTGGCCTGCACCATCACGGCCGTTTTCAACCCGGCAAACGAAAAATCCAGATTGCCGCTGTGCAGCAAGGGTCGTGGCAACTTGAACGCAGCCGGGTCACCCTGCTCCGCCATGCGTGACAACGCCGGGCCGCCGGGGTAGCCCAGGCCCATCAGCTTGGCGGACTTGTCAAACGCCTCACCCGCCGCATCATCGATGGTTTCGCCCAGCAATTCGTAACGGCCCACACCGTCCACCCGCATCAATTGGGTGTGACCACCCGACACCAACAAGGCCAAAAAGGGGAACTCGGGCGGGTCCGCACTCAGGAACGGCGACAACAGGTGCCCTTCCAGATGGTGCACACCCAAAACCGGTTTGCCCAAGGCAGCGCCCAGCGCGCAGGCCACGCCCGCGCCCACCAGCAGCGCACCAGCCAGCCCGGGACCGCGGGTGAAGCCCACCACGTCCACGTCTTTCAACATACACCCGGCTTCGGCCAGCACTTGTTCCGTTAACGGAATTACCCGGCGAATATGGTCACGACTGGCCAGCTCGGGCACCACGCCGCCATAGGCCTGGTGCATGTCGATCTGGCTATGCAGGGCGTGCGCCAGCAGTTTGGGCACACCCTGTCCACGCATTTCAACCAAGGCCACCCCGGTTTCGTCGCAGGATGACTCGACGCCCAATACCAGGCACGCGTTCACTTTCAAATTCCGTTTTTTGACTTCATAAAGGTTAAGTTTAGGTCAAGCTCACCCCCGGAATGGACACCAGCTCTCACCATCCATGCAAAGACAGCTAAAATCCCCGGTCTGGAAGCTTGGCAGAGTGGTCGATTGCACCGGTCTTGAAAACCGGCAAACCGAAAGGTTTCTAGGGTTCGAATCCCTAAGCTTCCGCCAATGAAATCACCTCATCTACAGTCGGGCTTATTGCACAGAGTGCGGCCCCAGATACCAACCGCTCAGCAGGGCTCCATTCACATCACGTGGCATCAAATTGACCCACCTGTCTTCATTCGAGCTTGCCTGCTACCAGGCTGACCTGTTCAAAGCATCTTGAATTTCACACCCGATTTGGCAAAAGCATCACGTAATACATTGCCGAGCATCGTTTTTCCACTACACCCCCTGTATCCGGCAACCTGGCCAGGTAAGCAAACCTTCTCGACGGAACATCGTTTCTTGTGAGCGACGTCGAAACGGAGCATAAGACTCTGCGACATAAGTCACGCAACCGCGCAAAACGCTTGCCCGGCCATTGTGGTTAATGGCTCCTTTTCATTGACAATGCAGAATTACTGACGCCTTCGCAAAGAAGGCGACTCTTGGAGATCAACTTATGACAATACTTGTTACGGGTGGTGCAGGGTTTATTGGCAGCAATTTCGTTTTGGATTGGCTCGCTCATTCGAATGAAGTCGTCATCAATCTGGACAAGCTGACGTATGCGGGAAACCTGCAAAACTTGGCTAGTCTCAAAGGCCATGCAGGACATATTTTTGTTCAAGGTGACTTTGGCGACACAGATCTGGTCTCGCGTCTGCTGATTGAGCATCAACCGAGAGCCGTCATTAATTTTGCTGCGGAAAGCCACGTCGACCGGTCGATTCACGGCCCGAGCGACTTTATCCAGACCAATATCGTGGGGACATTTACCCTGCTTGAAGCTGTGCGGGCGCATTGGAACCAACTGCTGCCAGCCGCCAAAAATGAATTCCGGCTGTTGCATGTCTCAACCGACGAGGTGTACGGATCCCTGTCTAAATCGGACTCAGCGTTCACAGAATCCAACCGGTACGAGCCAAATAGCCCCTACTCGGCTAGTAAAGCGGCCAGTGACCATTTGGTGAGGGCCTATCATCACACTTATGGCTTACCGGTAGTGACCACCAACTGCTCAAACAACTACGGTCCATTTCACTTCCCGGAAAAACTCATTCCGCTCATGATCGTGAATGCTCTGGCCGGAAAACCGCTCCCCGTCTACGGTGATGGCCAGCAAATCCGCGACTGGTTGTACGTGAAGGACCATTGCAGTGCGATCCGCCGAGTTCTCGAAGCCGGCAAGTTGGGTGAGACCTACAACGTTGGTGGCTGGAACGAAAAACCCAATCTGGACATCGTTCACACCGTCTGCTCTTTATTAGACGAATTGCAGCCGCGCAAAGATGGCCTGCCCTACAAGAACCAGATCACCTACGTCACTGACCGTCCCGGACATGACCGGCGCTATGCTATCGACGCCCGTAAGATCGAGCGGGAGTTGGGTTGGAAACCCACTGAGACGTTCGAGAGCGGTATCCGCAAGACCGTCCAGTGGTATCTGGATAATGCGGATTGGGTAGCCAATGTTCAAAGCGGCAGCTACCGCAACTGGGTAGAAAAGCAGTATGGCACCGCATCACCGACCGGAAACGAGGCTGTTGCTTGAAAGTTCTCTTATTTGGCAAGGGTGGTCAGGTGGGTTGGGAACTACAGCGAAGCCTGGCCCCTTTGGGCGAGTTGATAGCCGTCGATTTCGACCCAAAAGGCAATCCTGACGGCCTGTGTGGTGATTTTTCTGATCTGCCAGGTCTGGCAAAAACCATTCAAATCGTCAAACCCGATGTAATCGTCAATGCGGCGGCGCACACCGCAGTGGACAAAGCTGAAACCGAGCCGGACTTTGCACGAACAGTCAATGCTTTGGCCCCTGGCGTTCTGGCCGCTGAAGCCAACAAGCTAGGCGCGTGGCTCGTGCACTACTCAACAGATTACGTATTTGACGGCAGTGGTGACAAGCCCTGGCGCGAAGATGACATCCCTGGACCTTTGAGCGTTTATGGCCAAACCAAACTTGAAGGCGAGAAAGCCGTTGTGCAATGCCCAAAGCACTTGATTCTTCGAACAAGCTGGGTTTACGCAGCCAAAGGCGGAAATTTTGCAAAGACCATGCTTCGTCTGGCCAAAGAACGCGATAAATTAACCGTCATTGATGATCAGGTTGGTGCACCAACATCCGCTGAGTTGTTGGCTGACGTCACCGCTCTATCTTTGCGTACATTGCAGCAAAGACCTGAACTGGCTGGTGTCTACCACTGTGCCGCCCGGGGGGAAACAAGCTGGTTCGGGTATTGCCGCCATGTTTTGGCCAGGGCGCAGACTTTGGGGGTGGCTCTTAAGGCTGGGCCCGACAATGTGACCCCGATTCTGACCAGCAGCTACCCAACACCAGCCAAACGTCCACTCAACTCGCGGCTCTGTATTGACAAAATTGAGGCCGCGTTCGCTTTGCGCATGCCGAATTGGCAAGTGCATATGGACCGTATGCTTGAAGAGATCTGTGGAGGAATTGCGCAATGAAAAATACTAAATCAACCCAACGAAAAGGAATCATCCTGGCTGGAGGCTCTGGAACCCGGCTCTATCCGGCAACGCAAGTTGTGAGCAAGCAGCTCCTGCCGGTCTTTGATAAACCGATGATCTACTACCCGCTCAGCACCCTGTTGCTGGCTGGAATCCGCGATGTGCTGGTGATATCCACTCCGCAAGACACCCCCAGATTCGAGCAGCTTTTAGGCGATGGCAGCCAATGGGGCATGAGACTGACCTACGCAGTTCAACCTTCTCCGGACGGTCTGGCACAAGCCTTTCTGATTGGCGAGAAGTTTCTGGGGAACGATACCTGTGCCCTGGTGTTGGGGGACAACATCTTCTATGGCCATGACTTTGCCGGCCTCCTGAGCAGCGCGAGCCAGCAAACAGTGGGCGCTACCGTGTTCGCGTATGCCGTCACGGACCCGGAGCGTTATGGCGTCGTCGAGTTCGATGAAACCGGGCGAGCCATCAGCCTGGAAGAAAAGCCCAAAGCGCCCAAGTCCCGCTACGCGGTGACGGGTTTGTACTTCTATGATCGCCAGGTCGTGGAGATGGCCAAGCGCGTCAAACCCTCAGCGCGGGGAGAATTGGAGATCACCGATCTCAACCGGATGTATTTGGAGCAGAACTCGCTGGACGTTCAAACCATGGGACGCGGCTATGCCTGGCTGGACACCGGCACGCACGAGTCCATGCTGGAAGCCAGCCAATTTATCTACACGATCGAAAAGCGGCAAGGCCTCAAAGTGGCGGCCCCTGAGGAGATCGTCTGGCGCAATGGCTGGATTGATGACGGCCAGCTCGAAAAGTTGGCCAAGCCGCTGGCAAAGTCGGGCTACGGACAATATTTGCTCGGCCTTCTGAGCGAAAAGGTGTATTGATGAAGGTCACCGCATGCAGCGTTCCCGATGTCCTACTGATTGAGCCCCGCGTTTTTGGGGATGATCGCGGCTATTTCTACGAAAGTTTTAATCAGCGTGCGTTCAATGGTGCCACCGGCTTGAATTTGACTTTCGTTCAGGACAATCATTCCAAATCAGCCCGCAACGTATTGCGGGGTCTGCACTATCAGATCCAGCAGCCCCAGGGGAAACTGGTTCGGGTTGTAGCGGGCGAAGTGTTCGATGTCGCCGTGGACTTTCGTCGTGGCTCGCCGACCTTCGGCAAATGGGTTGGCGAGATTCTGTCCGAACAAAACAAACGTCAGTTGTGGGTGCCGCCAGGATTTGGTCATGGTTTTGTAGTGCTCTCCGAGACGGCCGAATTTTTGTACAAAACCACGGACTATTACGCACCCGAGTACGAGCGATGTGTCGTCTGGAATGATCCGACGTTGGCCATTGAATGGCCTCTGAATGGAGCCGTCCCGCTGCTGTCGGGTAAGGACTCCGCTGGAGTAGCCTTTCTACAGGCTGATATGTTCGCCTGAGTTGACCCATCGGGATGAAGGCAAGCTCAAGATACCGGCTGGCAATTGCGCTGCTGTTCATCACGCCGGCACTGTGGTCTGTCAACTACCTTGTCGCCCGAAGTGCACCGGGCGTCATAGAGCCGCATGCCTTGGCCTTGATGCGATGGCTGGTTGCCAGTTTTCTATTCGCTCTTGGCGCACGAGCACAACTCTGGGAACATCGTCGCCATGTTGCTCAAAACTGGAAACAGTATGTTGTCCTGGGCGCCTTGGGCATGTGGATTTGCGGGGCGTGGGTTTATGTTGGTGGGCGCACGACGGGCGCCGTCAACATTGCCCTCATTTACAGCATCTCACCCGTTTTGATCGTCGCCTTTTCGGCCCTCTGGTTAAAGGAAAAAATCAGCTTTTGGCAGACCTGTGGTGTGGCACTGGCTCTCGCAGGCGTGATTCACGTGGTGCTTGAGGGCCAGTGGAACAGTTTGGCCAATGTTCAGCTTGTCCCGGGAGACGGATGGATTCTGGCGGCCACTCTGTCCTGGACGGTTTATTCGTTGCTGCTTCGCCAGTGGTCAAGCCCGCTGGGGCCCAGCGCCCGTCTGGCTGTGATCAGCTTTGCCGGATCGTGCGTCATTTTGCCCTTCGCCATCTGGGAGGCCATGCAAACAACCCACCCCATCCTGAGTCCTGCGGGTGCCGGACTGGCGTTGGCCGCTGCCATCTTTCCCGGATATGGCGCTTACTTGGCCTACTCCATGATGCAGCAAGAACTGGGAGCCGCCCGAGGGAGCGTCGTTCTTTACCTGGCTCCCATCTATGCCGCCGTGCTAGCCTGGCTGGTGCTGGCTGAGCCCCTGAAAATGCATCACGCATGGGGCATGGCCCTGATCTTGCCAGGCATTTATCTGGTAACTCGCAAAAGGCCGCCCCTTCGCTCCTGAATGGGATGCCTGGTTTTCGCATGTTCACGCCCCACACATGGCTTCTCATTACCCACTTGGGTAACTCGATCGTACTGTTGTCTATGGCCGTGATCATGGCCATTTGGCTGCTCAGGGGACAAGCATCGCCTCTAGCGGTTCACTGGTTGTTCATTTTGGGCTTTGCCGTCTTTATCGTTCTCGCAACAAAACTGGCGTTTCTGGGCTGGGGAGTTGGTATAGCATCGATTGATTTCACCGGTATCAGTGGACATGCCATGTTGTCCAGCGCAGTGTTTCCCACATTGGCGGCCCTGTTGACCTTGCAGCAGCGCCCGGTAATCCGGGCGCTAGCGATCGCATCAGGGTTTGTTGTCGCCCTCCTTGTCGGCATTTCCCGGCTGGTATTGGACGCCCATTCCGAGTCTGAAGTGTTGATTGGCTGGACACTTGGTGGCCTGGTGACCCTGACCACCCTGTCTGTGATCCGGCGAGTCGCATCAGATTTTGCAGGCAGAACGTCACCCCTACCGCTGGCGCTAGCACTCGTCGTGATTCTTGCTATATCGGCGCCTCGCGGTGGGCAGCCCGGGCCTGAAACTCACGGGCTGATCGTCAAGATGGCATTGTGGGCATCAGGCAGGGCTGCACCGTTCGATCGCAGCATGCTTCACCGTCAAGCCAGTTAGGCACCAAGCCCGTCGGCCACTTCTGGGCCCCCTCTGGCCTCACTGGACCGGATCAAGCCCCAGACTACGTACGGCCTATCTCCAGTGTGGGTGCGCTTTGTTTCATGTGTAAAAGTACAGGGACGCTATTCACGTTTCAACCGACAAGTGACTTGAGTTTGAAGCGCTGCAGCTTGCCCGTCTCGGTACGTGGCAATTTGTCCTTGAATTCGATTTCGCGTGGGTACTTGAATGGCGCAATAGTCGCTTTCACATGATCTTGCAGTGCCTTGACCAAGGCGGCATCCCCGGCAAACCCGGGTCGCAAGACACAAAATGCCTTGACGATCATGCCACGCGAATCGTCTGCCTTGCCAACTACACCACACTCGGCCACTGCGGGATGTTTAAGCAATGCATCTTCCACCTCGGGCGCGCCCACGTTGTAGCCGGCGGTAATGATCATGTCGTCTGTACGAGACTGGTAAAAAAAATATCCCTCCGCGTCTTGCATAAATGCATCACCGGGATAGTTCCATCCGTTCTTCACGTAGCTGCCTTGACGCGCATCACCCAGGTATTTGCAGCCCGTCGGTCCGATTACCGCGAGCTTGCCCACGGTGCCACGCGGCTGCTCCACGCCATCGTCGTCCACCACTTTCGCGGTATAGCCCGGCACCACCTTGCCAATGGCACCACGTCGCACATCCGCAGGTGCAGACGAAATAAAAATATGAAACATCTCTGTGGCGCCAATACCGTCCAGCATCTCGATGCCGGTGGCATCCTTCCACAACTGGCGCGTAGCATCCGGCAAGGCCTCACCTGCGCTCACGCAAATACGCAGTGGTGGTTTGCCACGTGCTTGTGCCAGTGTTTTCAAAAATGGTGCCATCTGCCGGTAAAACGTAGGGGCGGTATAACAAATGGTGGCGCCCGTGTCGTGAATCAGACTGGCCATCAATTCCGGCGTATAGGCCACATCGGGAAAATACACCGAGGCCCCGGCCAGCATCGGGAAAATCAGCAAGCCACCCAAACCAAAAGTGAATGCCAGTGGGGGTGACCCCAAAACGATATCGCGGTATGTGGCCCTGAGCACATGGCGAGGCCACGTTTGGCAGGCTGCAAGTACATCGCGATGGGTATGCACAGCCGCCTTTGGTTGGCCGGTAGTACCGGAGGTAAAGGCCAACAGTGCTATGTCGGTTGCAGCGGTAGGGCATGCCTTGAAATCTCCATTTTTAAGGGCCACACGCGCAGCAAGAGAATCTGGCACATCCGCGTTCACGTTGAACGGCACAATTGTCTTGAGTATGGGGTACTGCGCCTGTGCTCCTTGCAGCTCTTCGAGCAGCTTGGCGTCGCATAGTGCTACGCTTGGCTGTGATTTTTCGATAATTTCGCCCAGCTCCTTGGCACGCAGCAATGGCATGGTGGCCACCGCAATCAGGCCGGCTTTTACCACCGCCAGCCAGGCCAGTACCATGCCAATGGAGTTACCGCCACGCAGCAGCACCCGGTTGCCTGGCACCAGCCCGAGGTCGTCCACCAGCACCTGTGCCATGCAATCCACCTGGTACTGCACGTCCGCGTAGGTGAGTGTGACCTTGGGCGAGCGCAACATCGCACGGGTGGCAAACCCTTTCTTCACCGCGTTGTCCAGCAGCTCCTCCACCAGATTGAGTCGCTCGGGAAATTGCAGCTCGGGCAGATCAAATTTCATTTGCGGCGACTGTTCGGCTGTCGGCAGTCTGTCGTGAACAAAACGGTCTATCTGGATAGATTTCATGATTTCAGTACCCATTTACCTATGATCAACTGTTGCACCTCGGTCGCTCCTTCGTAGATGCGCAGCGAGCGGATGTCGCGGTACAGGCTCTCCACCTTGGTGCCCACCTTCACACCCATGCCGCCGTGCATTTGCAGCGCCATGTCGATCACGCGCTGCGCGTTTTCGGTGGCGGTCATCTTGGCCATGGCTGCCGCAGCCGTGTAGGCCTGCGCGTTTGCCGGAGTGGCGGTGCCCACACAGTCGCGCATCCACGCGGCGCGGTAGGTGAGCAAGGCTGCGGCGTCGATCAGTGCGGCCATCTCGCCCAGCTTGGCTTGCGTGAGCTGAAAATCCGCCAGCCGCTGGCCAAACATCGGGCGCTGTTTGGCGTAGCTCACCGCTTCTGCCAGCGCACGGCGGGCCATGCCCAGCGCGGCGCCAGCGACGGACGCACGAAAAATGTCCAGCGTCTGCATCGCCAGCTTGAAGCCGCCGTTCAGCTCGCCCAGTTGCGCACTGGCGGGCACGGTGCAATCGGCAAACTGCAGCGTGGCCAGCGGGTGCGGCGCCATCACCTCGATATGTTCGGATGCATCCAGCCCCTTGGTATCCGCGTCCACGATGAAAGCGGTGATGCCGCGCGTGCCCGCTTCGGGCTCGGTCTTGGCGAACACGCAGTAGTAGTCGGCGATGCCACCGTTGCTGATCCAGGTTTTGGTGCCGTTCAGCGTAAAAAATGCCTCTTTTTGAGCATCTTTTTGGCCCTCAGCCCTCGTGGAATATGCGTGAGTAGCTATTGTTTTCATAGCGCCCGCATCGGAACCAGCTTCTGGCTCGCTCAAGGCAAACGCGGCAATCTTGTCGCCCCGCGCCACCGCGGGCAGATACGCCGCCTGTTGCGCGGGGGTGCCTGCCAGCGTGATGGCACCGCTGCCCAGGCCCTGCATGGCAAAGGCGAAGTCGGCCAGCGGCGAGTGAAACGCCAGCGTTTCGCGCAGAATCACCAGTGCGCGGGAATCCATTTTGTCCAGCGCGCCACCAAATGAGGCGGGCACGCAGTAACGCAGCCAGCCCGCGTCGCCCAGGAGGCGGACCCATTCCTTGCAGGCGCGGCGGTCGTCATGTTCGTCCACGTTTTGCTGCAGCGCCCAGGCGGCCAGGCTGGTGGCGAGGTGCTGGTGGACTGCGTCGAAGAACGGCAGGCTGAGGTGTGCCAGAGGGAGCTGCCCTTCGACCCCTACGACGTTGCTCATGACAGGCTGCTCAGGGCGAACGGTATTTTGGGTTGGCTGGTTCATGACCTCAGTTCCCCTCAAACACCGGCTTCTGCTTCGCGGCAAACGCGTCGTAGGCCCGTTTGAAGTCCTGCGTCTGCATGCAGATGGCCTGCGCCTGCGCTTCGGCTTCCACGGCCTGCTCAATCGTCATGGCCCATTCCTGCTGCAGCATGGTTTTGGTCATGCCGTGGGCGAACGTGGGGCCTGCGGCCAGCTCGGCAGCCAGCGCCTGCGCCTTGGGCAGCAGGTCGGCGCTCTCGTGCAGGGCGTTGAAGAAGCCCCAGGCCAGGCCCTCTTGCGCAGTCATGGCGCGGCCGGTGAACAGCAGCTCACTGGCCCGGCCCTGCCCGATCACACGCGGCAGCAAGGCGCAGGCGCCCATGTCGGCACCGGCCAGCCCCACTCGGGTGAACAGAAACGCGGTCTTCGTGCTGGCCGTGCCAAAGCGCATGTCGCAAGCCAGCGCCATCATCGCGCCCGCCCCGGCGCAGATACCGTCTATCGCGCCGATGATGGGCTGCGGGCAGTTGCGCATGGTCTTCACCAGATCGCCCGTCATGCGGGTGAACTCCAGCATCTCGGGCATGCTCATCTTCGTGAGCGGGCCGATGATCTCGTGCACATCGCCGCCGCTGCAGAAATTGCCGCCCGCGCCGGTGACCACCACCACCTTCACGTCGGTGGCGTATTTGAGCGCTTCAAACAGGTTGCGCAGCTCGGCGTAGGAGTCAAACGTCAGCGGGTTTTTGCGCTCGGGCCGGTTCAGCGTGAGGGTGCCCACACCGTCGGCGGCGCAGCTCCAGGCAAAGTGTTTGGCCTGATACGCCGCCTTGGCATCGAACTGGGTGCGCATGGGGTTGCCCGCGCCAATGTAGTGTTTCATGTGGGCTCCAACAATCCGGTTTTGGTGTGCTCTTTCACCTTGCCCAGCAGGCGGTGCAGCGTGGCAATTTCCTTCTCGGTGAGGCCACCGAAGGCCTCCACAATCCAGCCCTCGTGCTGGTGCGCCATGTCGCTGAACTGCTTGCGGCCCTTGGGCGTAAGCTTCACGCGGTAGGCGCGGCGGTCGCCGGGCACCTCCACACGCTCCACCAACCCCTCGGCCACCAGCTGGTCGGTGATGCCGGTGATGTTGCCGCCTGTCACCATCATGCGGCGCGACAGCTCGTTCATCTTCAGGCCGTCCGGGGCGCGCTCCAGTTGCGCCAGCAGGTCGAACCGCGGCAGCGTGGTGTCGAACTGGTCACGCAGGCCGCTGCGCACCTGGGTTTCGATCAGTTGCGTGCACGTGAGCAGGCGCAGCCACAGGCGCAAGGCCTCGGGGTGCTCGGCGGGCGTGGTGCCGTGCAGGCGGGCTTCCTTGTCCATACTAGAGTTGCTCCTCATCTGCTACGCTTTTAGTAGCTACCCGAGCAGTATCGGCGAGGGCTAGAAGCTCTTTTTGCTTCTGAATTTCGCGGTAAAGCTGATCCCGGCCACTCAGGTACTGTTGGGGCCAGTCCACCGCGCGGCTCTGCAGTTTGGCGGCTTCGTGCAGCGTCCAGGCGGGGTCGGCCAGGTGCGGGCGGGCGATGGCGCACAGGTCGGCGCGGCCTGCGGCGATGATGCTGTTGGCCTGGTCTGCGTCGGTAATCGCGCCCACGGCGATGGTCTGGATGCCTGCCTCGTTGCGGATGCGGTCGGAAAACGGCGTCTGGTACATGCGGCCATAAACCGGCTTGGCCGCGCGTGTGGTCTGGCCGCTGGAAACGTCGATCACGTCGCAACCCGCAGCCTTGAACACGCGTGCCATGGCCACCGCGTCGTCTGCCGTGTTGCCGCCGGGCGCCCAGTCGTGCGCGGAGATGCGCACGCTCATGGGCAGGTGCGCAGGCCACGCGGCGCGCATGGCGGCAAACACTTCCAGCGGGTAACGACAGCGGTTGTCGAACGAGCCGCCGTAGCTATCGGTGCGCAGATTGGTCAGCGGCGTGAGGAAGGTGGAGAGCAGGTAGCCGTGCGCGCAGTGCAGCTCCAGCCAGTCAAAACCGGCAGCGGCGGCGCGGCGGGTGGCGTCTACGAACTGCTGTTTGATGGTGTCCATGTCGGCCCGCGTCATGGCGTGCGGCGTCTGGTTTTGCTCGCCATATGGCTGGGCGCTGGCGGCCATCACCGGCCAGTTGGCCTGCACCGAATTGGGCAAATTGGCCGAATTGGGTAATGGCTCGTCTGTCTCTTCCCAGCCCACCTGCGTGGAGCCTTTGGGGCCGCTGTGGCCGAGCTGGATGCCAATTTTGGCAGTGCTGCTGGCGTGCACAAAATCCACAATGCGCTTGAAGCCCGCAGCCTGCGCGTCGTTCCACAAGCCGGGGCAGCCGGGGGTGATGCGCCCTTCTGCATTCGGGCTGGTCATCTCCACCATCACCAGAGCCGCACCGCCCAGCGCGCGGGCGCCCAGGTGCACCAGGTGAAAGTCTTGCACCAGCCCGTCCACCGCGCTGTAGGTGGCCATGGGCGACACGACAATGCGGTTTTTAAGCTGCGTGTCGCGCACCTTCAGCGGCAGCAGCATGGGCGGCACCACCTTGCCGCCGGACAGCCAGGCCTCATACCCATCCAGCCAGGCCGCATCGCGCAGGCGCAGGTTTTCGTGGCTGATGCGCTGGCTGCGCGTGAGCAGCGAATAGGCAAACTGCTCCACCTGCATGCCGGTGTAACGCGTGACGTTCTCAAACCATTCAGTGGAGTTGCGCGCCGCGTTTTGAATCTTCAGCACCTCCACGCTGCGGCGGGCTTCGTAGCGCTGCAGCACCTCCATCATGTCTTTGCCCGCCACGAGTTGGTCGGTGCTGGCGGCGAATTCCACGGCGCTTGTGCCGAATTCATTCGCCAGGTCAATTGCATCCTCCAGCGCCAGCTTGGTGCCGCTACCGATAGAAAAGTGCGCGGTATGGGCTGCGTCGCCCATCAACACGATGGGCACTGGTACCCCCACGCTCCCCACTGCGTGTGGTTCGCTGCCCCCCGAGGGGGCTGGCCTTGCTAGGGGCGGCCCGTCGCTGCGGCCGGGTAGGTTGATCCAGTGCACCCAGGTCTTGCACATCACGCGCGGAAAGCGAATCCAGTTGGCCGAGCCGCGCAGGTGCTTGGCGTTGCTAATGAGCGCGTTGCCATCCAGATATTTGGCAAACAGGCGTTCGCAAAACGCCACACCCTCCTCCTGGCTCATGTGCTCCAGCCCATGGGCATCCCACACAGCCTGCGGCGTTTCCACGATGAAGGTGGAGGTGTTGTCGTCAAACTTGTAGGCGTGCGCCTGAAACCAGCCGTGCTCGGTCTGCTCGAAGGCAAAGGTGAAGGCGTCAAACGTCTTTTTGGTGCCCAGCCACACAAAGCGGCACTGGCGCGTGTCGATGTCGGGCTGGAACACATTGGCGTAGCGGGTGCGGATGCGGCTGTTGAGCCCGTCGCTGGCAATCACCAGATCGGCGTGGTAGTGCGCGGCCAGCGCCTGATCGTCCGCCACGTCCACCTCAAACACCAGCGCCACACCCAGCGCAATGCAGCGCTCTTGCAGGATGTTGAGCAGGTGCTTGCGCCCGATGCCACAAAACCCGTGCCCGCCCGAGCGCACGCTGCGCCCCTTGAAAAACACCTCGATATCGTCCCAGTGGTTCAGCGCGTCGCCAATCTGCTGCCCGGTGACGGGGTCCGCCGCGTGCAGGTTGCCCAGCGTCTGGTCCGACAGCACCACACCCCAGCCAAACGTGTCAAACGGCTTGTTGCGCTCCACCACCGTGATGTGATGCGCAGGGTTTTGCAGCTTCATCAGCAGCGCGAAATACAGACCGGCGGGGCCACCGCCAATGCACAGGATGTTCATGGCGCAATAGTTTAGGTTTAAACCATTGGTTGTCAAGGCAACAAGCCGCTTGACGATCAAGGATGTGAAGTTTTGCAGCAAGGGCAAACCATCATCATCTGAAAAAAGATCAATAATCCCGCGTCGCAAACCGCTGCACACACGCGATATATGCATCCCCATCCGGCGGGTGCCCGGCGCGCTGGCTTTCCCAGATCATGCGACCCAGGCACTCCATGGTGTGGTGGTGCGCCTCGTGCAGCGAATTGCGGCGGTGCGTCAGCAACTCCACGGCCTGGCGGATGCCGCGTGGCTGGTCGATGGAGCACTGCTCGCTGATGGACAGATGCATGGACAGGTGCAAAAACGCGTTGGTTTTGCCTTCCTCTGCCGCGGCCATGTTGCGCAACGCTGCGTCCACATCCGTCAGCTCGGTGTGGTATTCGGGGTGCTCGTCAATCCACCGGCTTGCTATGGTTTCAATAGCTTCCAGCGTATGTCCGGCGAGGGCTTTGGCATAAACCGAGCAGAAAAAGCGGCGAACGTCGGCTTGGGAGGGCTGCATCAACATGGCTGGTATTGTCCCGCACTGTCCCGCTCGTGCTGCGTGCGGGTTCATCCATCGGTGAAAATGTGACCTTACCCCCGAGGATCGACATGACTTCCCACGCTTTCATCTGTGATGCCATCCGTACCCCTTTTGGCCGTTATGGCGGCGCCCTGAGCAGTGTGCGCACCGACGATCTGGGCGCCATTCCACTCAAGGCGCTGATGGCGCGCAACCCGAGGGTGGACTGGCAGATGGTGACTGATGTCATTTACGGCTGCGCCAACCAGGCCGGTGAAGACAACCGCAACGTGGCGCACATGGCGTCTCTGCTGGCAGGCTTGCCGGTGGACGTGCCGGGTGCCACCATCAACCGCCTGTGCGGCTCGGGTCTGGATGCTTTGGGCACGGCAGCCCGCGCCATCAAAGCGGGAGAAGCTACTTTAATGATAGCTGGTGGCGTAGAGAGCATGAGCCGTGCGCCGTTTGTCATGCCCAAGATGGATGCCGCCTTCAGCCGCACCAACGCGGTGTACGACACCACCATCGGCTGGCGTTTCATCAACAGGCTGATGAAAGAAAAATATGGTGTGGACGCCATGCCCGAGACCGCCGAAAACGTGGCGGCCGATTACAACGTCAGCCGTGAGGCGCAGGACAGGATGGCGCTGGCCAGCCAGATGAAGGCCGTTGCCGCCCAACAGGCGGGTCATCTGCACGCAGAAATCACCCCGGTGACGATCCCGCAGAAGAAGGGTGACGCCGTGGTCGTCAGCAAGGACGAACACCCCCGCGAAACCTCGCTGGACGCGCTGGCCAGACTCAAACCCATCGTGCGCCCGGACGGCACGGTGACCGCCGGCAACGCCAGCGGCGTGAACGACGGTGCCTGCGCCTTGCTGCTGGCCGACGAAGCCACTGTCACCAAAAACGGCCTGACGCCCCGCGCCCGCGTGGTGGGCATGGCCACGGCTGGTGTGCCGCCGCGCATCATGGGCATTGGCCCGGCCCCGGCCACGCAAAAGGTGCTGGCGCTCACGGGTTTGACGATGGAGCAGATGGATGTGATCGAGCTGAACGAAGCCTTTGCTGCACAAGGCCTGGCCGTGCTGCGCCTGCTGGGTGTGCCTGATGACGACCCGCGTGTGAACCGGTGGGGCGGCGCCATTGCGTTGGGGCATCCGCTGGGTGCGTCGGGCGCACGGCTGGCCACCACGGCGGTGAGCCAGCTGCATCAAACCGGGGGTCGTTATGCGCTGTGCACCATGTGCATCGGAGTAGGGCAAGGCATTGCCGTGATTCTGGAGCGTGTTTGACTCAGTCCTGAACCCGCCACGCTGGCAATTCCCAGTTGCGCCAAAGCGCCACAGCCCGCAAACCGGCGGTAATGGCCACACACAGCAGCAATGCCAGCCAGCCGGCTGCGTCGGTCTGCCACAAACCCACATAAGCCCAGCCGCCCAGAAAGGCGAACACGGCGTAGGGTCGGTGGTCCCGAAACGCGCTGGGGATCTCGTTGCACACCATGTCGCGCAGCACGCCGCCAAAGACCCCGGTAATCACCCCCATCAACACGGCCACCACGCCCGGCATCTGCAACAGCAGCGCCTGGTGCACCCCCGTGGCGGTGAACAGGCCCAGTCCCAGCGCATCGGGCCACTGAATGGCCCGCTCGGTCAGTTTGAAATGGCGGTTGCGCAGAAACAGCATGGCCAGCACACACAGAGCGAGCACGCCCCAGAGCAATTCCACATGGGCAACCCAGAAAAAGGGCCGCCGGTCAAGCAACAGGTCGCGCAGTGTGCCGCCGCCAAAAGCCGCCAGAAAACCCACCACGCAAACGCCCACTGCGTCCAGGCGCTTTCGCGCGGCTTCCAAAACACCCGACAATGCAAAGGCCGCCGTTGCCGCCACTTCCACCACCAGCCGCAGCGACTCGCCCCACGTTTGAACATTCATCATGCAAGGATTGTCGCCGCATGCCGCTGCCCATCATCACCGACCCCTACTTTTACGCCGTCACCATTCCCGCCGTGCTGCTGCTGGGCGTGAGCAAAAGCGGCTTTGGTGCGGGCTTTGGCTCGCTGGCTGTGCCGATGATGGCGCTGGCCGTTACCGTGCCGCAGGCAGCCGCCATCCTGATGCCGGTGCTGCTGCTGATGGACATTTTGGGCATGGCGGCGTTTCGCAAAGACTTTGACCTGAAGTTCTTGAAGTTTTTGATTCCCTGCGGGCTGGTGGGCATCGTCATCGGCGCACTGCTTTTCAAGGCGCTGTCTGCACACATGGTGGCCGGCATTGTGGGGGTGTTCACGCTGCTGTTTCTGGCGCAGCGCCTGATTTTTCCACCTAAGCCCGATAGCCCGCCGCCGCCCAAATGGCTGGGTGCCATCCTTACCGCCACGTCCGGCTTCACCAGCTTCATCGCGCACGCAGGTGGCCCGCCGATCAACGCCTACGTGATTCCGCTGCGCCTGTCGCCAGTGAAGTTCACCGCCACCATGGCGTTCTTTTTTTTCGTGATCAATTTGTCCAAATGGATTCCCTACGCCTGGCTGGGCCTGCTGGACATGCGCAACATGGCCACATCGCTGGTGTTGCTGCCCATCGCACCCATTGGCGTGCTGGTGGGCGTGCGCATGGCCCGGAAAATCAACCCGATGCTGTTTTACCGGTTGGTGTATGTTGGCATGTTTCTCACTGGGGTGAAGCTGGTGTGGGACTCGATTAGCAACCGGATCTCCTGAAAACAGGTAGAGAAAATTACATCACCAGCATTGCCCGAAAGTCGTTCACATTCGTGTGCGTAGGCCCGGTGATCACCAAATCACCCAGGGGGCTGAAGTAGCCGTAGGCGTCGTTTCGGTCAAGATATTGATCGATCTTCATGCCCTGCTGCTGCGCCCGCACCAGCGTGTCGGGAGCCACGTAAGCCCCGGCGTTGTCTTCCACGCCGTCGATGCCATCGGTATCGGCGGCCAGCGCAAACACACCGGGCTGGCCCTGCAGCGCCTGTGCCAGGCCCAGGCAGAACTCGCCCGCACGACCCCCACGGCCGCGCGGCGTGCCGTCCGGCTGTTTGCGAACCGTCACCGTGGTTTCACCGCCCGACAGAATCACGCAGGGCTTCTTCCACGCACCCACACCACGCGCCACAGCGCGGGCCATGGCCGCGTGCACCTTGCCCACTTCGCGGGACTCGCCCTCGATTTCATCGCTGAGGATGTGGGCTTCCAGTCCCGCTGCTTGCGCTGCAGTCGCAGCGGCTTCAAGGGACTGCTGCGGTGTGGCGATCATGTGCACGGCATGTCCAGCGAAGGCTGCGTCACCGGGTTTGGGGGTTTCGAGCGCGCCGCTTTCCATCGCGGTGCGCACGGCATTGGGCACAGCAATGCCGTAGCGCTGGAGAATGACCAGTGCATCGGCACAGGTGGTGGCATCAGGCACAGTGGGACCGCTGGCAATGATGGACGGGTCATCACCTGGCACGTCGCTGATGGTCAACGTCACCACTTTTGCCGGAGCACACGCGGCGGCCAGCCGCCCACCCTTGATGCGAGAGAGGTGCTTGCGCACGCAGTTCATTTCCGAAATATTGGCGCCGGAGTTCAACAGGTCCTTGTTGATGCGCTGCTTGTCTGCCAGTGTCAGGCCTTCGGCGGGCAACGTGAGCAGGGCCGAGCCGCCACCCGAGATCAGGCACAGCACCAGATCGTCTTTTGTCAGTCCTTGCGTCAGAGCCATGATGCGTTCGGCGGCAGCGAGACCCGCCGCGTCGGGCACCGGGTGGGAGGCTTCCACCAGCTCGATTCGCTGGGCCAGGCCCGCGGGCCGCGGTGGAATGTGGTGATACCGCGTCACCACCAGACCGGTCAGCGGCGCATCGGCTGGCCACAAAGCTTCGACTGCCTGCACCATCGAGCCACCCGCTTTGCCCGCACCCAAAACGAGGGTTCGGCCCTTTGGCGGCGGTGGTAAAAACGCTGCCGTGTTGTGCAGGGGCAATGCACGCATAACCGCGGCGTTATAAAGGTATTCCAGAAACGCCCTGGGCTCGCGGGCGGCGTCGGGCGCAGAATTTGGTGCGATCATTCACGGGTCTCCTGCCCGCATTGTGCCGCCGTCTGCTCCCGGTCATTCCTTCAACTCTGGTCATAACTGAATTCATGTCTACCCTGCTGATCAAAAACGCCCGGTGCGTGGCCACTTTTGACCATGCCAACCCGTCCAAAGGGCGTGAGTTGTCTGACGCATCGGTCTTTGTGCGCGACAACCTGATCGAGTCCATCGGCCCGGCTGCCGACTTGCCTCAAACGGCTGACGAGGTGATTGACGCGCGCGGTCTTCTGGTGATGCCGGGGCTGATCAATACACACCACCACATGTACCAGTCGCTCACCCGGGCCATTCCGGCTGTGCAAAACGCCGAGCTGTTCAGCTGGTTACAGGGCCTGTACCCCATCTGGTCCGGGCTGACACCCGAGATGATCCGGGTGTCCACTCAGGTGGCGATGGCCGAGCTGTTGATAAGTGGCTGCACCACCAGCAGCGACCATCTGTATATCTACCCAAACGGGGTGCGTCTGGACGACAGCATCGAAGCCGCCCGCCAGATTGGCATGCGCTTTACCGCCAGCCGGGGCAGCATGAGCGTAGGCCAGTCGCAAGGCGGTTTGCCGCCGGACAGCGTGGTGGAAGCTGAGGACTTCATCCTCAAGGACACACAGCGACTGATCGAGGCCTATCACGACACTTCTTTCGGCGCGATGGTGAACGTGGCTGTGGCGCCCTGCTCTCCTTTCAGCGTCAGTCGCGATTTGATGCGCGAATCGGCAAAGCTGGCCCGGCATTACGGCGTGCGCCTGCACACCCATCTGGCCGAAAACGACCACGACCTCGCCTATTCAAAAGAGAAATTCAACTGCACGCCCACGCAATACGCGCAAGACCTCGGCTGGCTGGGCCATGATGTCTGGCATGCCCACTGTGTGAAGCTCGATGGCGAGGGCATCAGCCTGTTTGCCGCCACCCGCACGGGCGTAGCACACTGCCCGTGCAGCAACATGCGCTTGTCCAGCGGCATCGCGCCCATCCGAAAAATGATGAACGCTGGGGTACCCGTCGGCCTGGGCGTGGACGGCTGCGCCAGCAACGACGCCGGCCATCTGGTGAACGAAGCGCGCCAGGCCATGCTGCTGGCGCGGGTGGGGCGCGCCCTGCAGCCACCTTCCACTGACGCCAATGGCCGCACTTTTTTCGGCTGCGACCTCGGCCCCTCCGAGATGACTGCCCGGGATGCGTTGTCTGTGGCCACACGCGGTGGAGCCGAAGTTCTGGGCCGCCGGGACATTGGTCACCTCGCGCCCGGCATGTGCGCCGACCTGGCGCTGTTTGATTTGCGCACCCTCGCCTTTGCGGGTGGCGCCGTGCATGATCCTGTAGGCAGTTTGCTGCTGTGTGCCAGCCCGCAAGCGGCTTACACCGTGGTCAATGGTCGCACCGTTGTGCGTGAAGGCCGGCTTGCCACCGTTGAACTGGAGCCGTTGGTTGAGCGGCACAACCGGCTGGCGATGCAGTTGGCCCAGGCGGCAGGCTGATTTACTCGGTCTTCGCCCCATCGGTAAACCACTTCCCGATCACCGCGCGCTCGGCATCGGTAATCTGCGTGGCATTGTTCATGGGCATGATTTGGGTCACCACGGCCTGCTGGTACACCGACAGTGCGTGCTGCTTCACCAACTCGGGGGAATCCAGCCGCACGTTCTTCATCTGCAACTCGGCGCCGTGGCACATATAACAGCGCTGCTCCAGTATTTTTCGCACATTTTGATAGCCATATTGGCCCTCAGCCCTTGTGGAATATGCGCTAGAAGCTGCTGAATTGATAGCATTTCCAGTGGTGGCAACAGCTTGTGGCGCAGGCTTCATCCACACCATCGCCCCCACGATCACCGCCACGCCGACTGCCGCATAGGGCCAGGGATGGCTGTTGCGGCCCAGCTTGTAGCCATGGCGCATGACAAAAAACTGGCGAATCAGCGCACCGGCCAGCATCATCACGATCAACACAACCCAGTTGTACTGGTTGGTGTAGGTAAAACTGTAGTGGTTACTCAGCATGGCAAACAGCACCGGCAGTGTGAAGTAGGTGTTGTGCACGCTGCGCTGCTTGGCACGCTGGCCGTGGATGGGGTCTACCGGTCGGCCTTCACGCAGATCTTTGACGACGGTACGCTGGCCCGGAATGATCCAGAAGAACACATTTGCACTCATAGCGGTGGCGATCATCGCGCCCACCAGAAGAAAGGCCGCCCGTCCGGCGAACCAGTGACAGGCCAGCCAGGAGGCGCCGCACACCACCAGAAAGACCAGCGCGCCCACGGTGGCGTCACCATTCTTGCGTCGGCCAAATATCTGGCAGATCAGGTCATAGATCATCCAAAACACCACCAGAAACGACACTGCCACGCCGATGGCCGCGCCGCTGGACCAGTTCATCAGCGATTTGTCAATCAGATAGGTGCTGGCGCTCCACAGGTAAGACACCGTGAACAGCGCAAAGCCGGACAGCCACGTGCTGTAGCTTTCCCAATAAAACCAGTGCAGGTGATCTGGCACCTTTTCCGGGGCTACCGTGTATTTTTGCGGGTTGTAAAAGCCGCCACCGTGCACAGCCCACAGTTCGCCACCCACGCCTTTTTTTTGCAAGTCTTCGGATTCCGGCTTGACCAGGCTGCTGTCCAGAAAAACGAAGTAGAACGAGGAGCCAATCCAGGCGATGGCGGTGATGACGTGGACCCAGCGCAGCAGCAGGTTGGCCCAGTCGAGGTAATAGCTTTCCATGTTTCTCAACCTTTGTGGTGAAGCACAGTCACACCAGGAGACTTCAAGCTGCCCACCACTGCGGGCGCTGTAAGCAGTTTCTGTGTCGCGAACAAGGGCTCCTTGATAAAGGCAAGCAAGGCCCGGCTCCGCTGCGACATCCAAGTTAAAGTGTATACAATTTCTGCGGGGGCCGGCCTCAAATTCAGCGACTTTTTCCGGTAAAAACCCTAGCTCCTGCGAAGCAATAACTGCGCAGCCACCGCTACGGCGATAACTTGCGGCTCTTTGCCCGATATGCCGGCCACACCAATCGGGCAGGTCACCTTCGCCAGTTCCGTCGCAGAAAAGCCGCGTCCCGTCAGCCGGTGTTGAAAAGTCGCCCATTTGGTCTTGCTGCCAATCAGCCCGATGTAGGGCAAATCACCCTGCAAGCGTTGGCGCGTCAGACAGGCTGCCACCACATCCAGATCCTCTTCATGACTGAAACTCATGATCAGCACGCTGCTTTGCGGCCGAAGATCGCTTACGGCCCTGTGCACAGGGTCTGAATGTTCACACAATATGTTACGTGGCAGCCTGGGGGGGAAAATTTCTTCGCGGCTATCCACCCATGTCACAGAAAACGGCAAAGTACTTAAAACCCCGATCAGTGCACGGCCGACATGTCCGCCACCAAATAGTGCCACGGGCTGCAGGGTCTGCTCATGTTGCACCTGCAACCACCCATTGACCTGCGCAATATGCCCTGCGTGTATCAAATCAAAGCGCAGATGCATGATCCCGCCACAACATTGCCCCAGCCCGGGGCCCAGAGCAAAGCGCAAAACCGTGTTTCCCGCCCGGCCTTTCAGACGTTCGCGTGCCAAATCAATCGCCTGGAATTCCACATGTCCGCCCCCGATGGTTCCCACCACACTGTTGCGAAAAACCGCCATCCAGGCGCCCGGCTCCCGAGGGGCGGAGCCCTGAATCGAGTCAACTCTCACCCACACAGCAGCTTCATGCCGGAGTTGATTCAGAAATTCATCCGTCTGGTTCACTTTTTGTTACCTTATGACATGCGACCGGTGATCGCTTTTGGTGGAACTCTGGCACAGTTCGCCCCATACCTGTGTGAAACTCCGCTGCAAACAACCCATGAAACTCTTCACGAACAACAGAATAAGCCTGATCATCGCAGCAGCCATCGCTGGTGCGATCCTGGCGGCCTGCCAGACCGCGCGCGCCCCCTCACCACCTGCCGCACCTGCTCCTGCACCCGTTGCCGTGCCCACGCCAGCACCTGTACCTCCCACACCGATTGCCGTCGCACCAGTTACCCCGCTGGGTGCCACGTCCAGCGCCGGCACCCCACGTGACTACCGTCGCGACGCCGCTGGCCATTTGTATCGGCAAAACGGCAGCCGCATCTACAAAGGCAAGATGCCGCCACTCCTTTATGCCGTGGGAGTGCTGAATGTGGAAATCGACAGTCGGGGCAATGTCGTATCAACCAACTGGATGCGTGCACCATCGCATGCGCCGGAAGTCATGGCCGAGATCATTCGCACGGTTCGCGCAGCAGCGCCCTACCCGGCTCCCGTTCGAATGGGTCGTGTGACCTATACCGATACGTGGCTGTGGGAAAAAGGTGGCCGCTTCCAGCTGGATACCCTGACCGAGGGTCAGCTCTAGGCATTCGACGGCCAACACCCGGCAAAGGAAAGATCACGAGCCCCGATAGGTCGAGTAGCTCCAGGGGCTGACCAGCAGCGGCACATGGTAATGCTGGTCGGTGTGGGCGATGCCAAAGTCCAGGCTGACCTTGTTCAGGAAGTTGGGCTCGGGCAGCGCCACGCCACGCGCCCTGAAATACCCCTGTACGTCAAAAACCAGTCGGTAGGTACCGGTGCGAAGGCTGGCATTGTCATAAAGCAGCCCATCCGGATTGCGGCCATCCTGATTCAGGACAAAACGCTTGACCAGTGTGTCCGAGTCGCCGTGTGTGGTGTACAGCGCCACGGCCATGCCCGCGGCGGGGCATCCATGCATGGTGTCCAGTACGTGTGTGCTCAAGCCCATATTGCGTCCTTGATTTGAATCCCTGACAACTCGCGCCTTCCGTATTGAAACAGGGATTTGATGCGCAGAGACTGAAAGTGTATACACTTTTTGCGTTTGCCGCTATGATGCGCCCCATGGAAGCATCATCTACTGCGTTGATCGTTCAGGCCCTCACCAAAGCCATCGTGGAGCATCGCCTCCAGCCCGGCAGCAAGCTGGCCGAGCAGAAACTCGCTGATCACTTTGGCGTGTCGCGAACGCTGGTTCGTCAGGCCCTGTTGCAGTTGTCCCAGCACCAGCTGGTCACGCTGGAGCCAGCCCGCGGCGCCTTTGTGGCCGCCCCTTCTGTCACCGAAGCCAGGCAGGTCTTTGCAGTGCGCCGCATGCTGGAGACCGAGATGACCCGCGCCTTTGTGCGCCAGGTGACGCCCGCCAAGATCAAGGCACTGAAAGAACACGTGGCCCAGGAGAAGCTGGCCGTGCAACGGGAGGATGCGCCCGGGCGCACGGAGCTTCTGGGCGACTTTCATGTGCGTATTGCCGAGCTTATGGGCAACGATGTGCTGGCGCAACTGCTGAGCCAGCTGATCTCGCGCTGTGCTCTTATCACCCTCATGTACCAGACCTCACGGGCAGCCGAGCACTCCAACGACGAGCACGTTGAAATCGTGAAGGCACTGGCCGCGAAGGATGAGGATCTGTCGGTCCGGTTAATGAGCGAGCATCTGATGCACGTGGAGGAAAACCTGACCTTCGAACGCAAGATCCCCGCCAACGACATTTCAATGGCCCTGTCCTGAGATAACCCGCCATGACCAGCGCCGCTTACGATTCCACCGCTTTCTACCCCCGTGATCTCGCCGGCTACGGGCGCAACCCGCCGCATGCGCAATGGCCCAATCAGGCACGCATTGCCGTTCAATTTGTGCTGAACTACGAAGAAGGTGGCGAAAACGCCGTGCTGCATGGCGACCCGGCGTCCGAGCAATTTCTGTCCGAGATGTTCAATCCGGCGGCCTTCCCGGCCCGCCACATGAGCATGGAAGGCATTTATGAATACGGTTCACGCGCCGGCGTGTGGCGTATCCTGCGCGAGTTCGAGAAACGCAAACTGCCGCTGACCGTATTTGGCGTGAGCATGGCGCTGCAGCGTCATCCCGAACTTACAGCCGCATTCAAGGAACTGGGCCACGAAATCGCCTGCCACGGCTGGCGCTGGATCAGCTACCAGAACTTCGATGAAGCCACCGAGCGGGAACACATGCGCATCGGCATGGACATCATCCGCGAGCTGACCGGCGAACGCCCCTTGGGCTGGTACACCGGGCGCGACAGCCCCAACACGCACCGGCTGGTGGCTGACTACGGCGGCTTTGAATACGACAGCGATTACTACGGTGATGACCTGCCGTTCTGGATGCAGGTCAGGAAAACCGATGGCAGCGTGGTGCCGCAACTCATCGTGCCCTACACGCTGGACACCAACGACATGCGCTTCTCTTCAGCACAGGGTTTCGCCCAAGGGGATGATTTTTTCACTTACCTGAAGGACAGTTTTGACGTGCTGTATACCGAAGGTGACCCCGTTGGCGCCAACTCACCCAAGATGCTGAGCATTGGCATGCATTGCCGTTTGCTGGGACGCCCCGGGCGCATGCGGTCGCTGCAAAAGTTTCTGGACTACGTGCAAGGTCACTCCCATGTCTGGATCTGCCGCCGCCTGGACATCGCCCGGCACTGGACTAAAACATACCCCTGTCCGGCCGCACCGTCAGCCGCAAGCAAAGGCTGAATCATGCCGCTGAGCTTGAACCAACTCAACAGTGCGCCGCCAGCCGAGGCTGCGCAGATGCTCGACGGCCTGTACGAGCATTCCCCCTGGATCGCAGAGCAAGCGCTGGCGCAGCGGCCGTTTCGTTCGCTGGCTCATCTGAAGCACACGATGGTGAAGGTACTGAACGCTGCAGGCCGTGACGCCCAACTGGCTTTGATTCGTGCCCACCCCGAGCTGGCCGGCAAAGCCATGCTCAACAAATCACTCACAGCCGAGTCAACTCATGAGCAGGGCCGGGCCGGCCTGACCGACTGCACACCTGAAGAGTTCGCCAGGATCCAGCAACTCAATACTGACTACAACGCGAAATTCGGCTTCCCGTTCATTCTGGCGGTGCGGGGTGCACGGGGTGCCGGGCTGAGCAAGCAGCAGATTATCGACACGTTTGAGCGCCGCCTGCATGGGCATCCCGGCTTCGAGTTGCGGGAGTGCCTGCGCAACATTCATCGCATCGTCGAAATCCGTCTGAACGACAAATTCGGCGTTGAGCCGGTCATCGGCAATCTGGTGTGGGACTGGCATGAGGCGCTGGCTGCATACACCGATCCGGGTTACGCCGGAAAAGGGCAGCTCACGGTAACTTACCTGACGGACGCCCACCGGGCGTGCGCCGCCCGGATCAAGATCCAGATGCTGGAATGCGGCTTTGACGACGTGCGCATTGACGCAGTTGGCAACGTGGTGGGGCGCTACCTCTCCAGTGAAACATCCGCCAAAACTTTGCTGACCGGTTCGCATTACGACACGGTTCGAAACGGCGGCAAATACGACGGTCGCCTGGGTATTTTTGTGCCCATGGCTTGCGTGCGCGAACTCAAGCGCCAGGGCAAGCGACTCCCCTTTCACTTTGAAGTGGTGGGATTTGCCGAGGAAGAAGGTCAGCGCTACAAAGCCACTTTTCTGGGCTCCGGTGCGCTGGCAGGCCAGTTTGATCTGCACTGGCTTGAGCAGAAAGACGCCGACGGCATCTCCATGCGTGAAGCCATGGCGCATGCAGGCCTGAACATCGACGAGATTGCCGGGCTGAAACGCAATCCGGCTGACTACCTGGGCTTTGTCGAAGTCCATATCGAGCAGGGCCCGGTTTTGAATGAACTGGACTTGCCGCTGGGCGTGGTCACATCCATCAATGCCAGCGCACGCTACGCTGCGGAGGTTATCGGAACCGCCTGCCACGCCGGCACCACCCCGATGGACCGGCGCAGCGATGCGGCGGCGGCAGTAGCGGAAGTCATTCTTGCAGCTGAGAGGCGTGCCGCGCAGGATGGTGACTCGGTCGCCACGGTGGGCCAACTGCTGGTGCCCAGTGGGTCCATCAACGTGGTGCCGGGGCGCTGTCAGTTCACGCTGGACATGCGCGCTCCGAGTAACAGCCAGCGCGATGCCCTGGTGAATGACATCCTCGCTTCATTGGCCACCATTTGTGAGCGCCGCCAGGTGCACTACACGCTGGAAGAAACCATGCGTGCGTCTGCAGCCCCCAGTGCGCCGGGTTGGCAAAAGCGCTGGGAGCGGGCGGTGGACGCCCTGGGTGTTCCGCTGCATTGCATGCCCAGTGGCGCGGGCCATGACGCCATGAAGCTGTTTGAAGTGATGCCCCAAGCCATGCTATTTGTGCGCGGCCAAAACTCCGGCATCAGCCACAACCCGCTCGAATCCACCACCAGCGACGATATGCAACTGGCCGTGGAAGCCTTTTCCGTGCTGCTTGAAAACCTCGCCGCCGAATACTGATTTTCCCTTTTACCGACTTGACCCATGAACACTTACGAACAACTGGATGCCTGGATCGATTCCCACTTTGACGAACAAGTGCGCTTTCTGCAAGAACTGATCCGCGTGCCCACCGACACACCGCCCGGCAACAATGCACCGCATGCCGAGCGCACGGCCGAGCTGCTGCACGGCTTCGGGCTGGATGCCGAGAAGCATCCCGTGCCGGAAGCCGAAGTCAAAGCGTTCGGGCTGGAAAGTGTCACCAACCTGGTCGTGCGCCGGAAATACGGGCCCGGCAAAACCGTGCTGCTCAACGCCCATGGCGATGTGGTGCCACCCGGTGAAGGCTGGACCAAGAACCCCTATGGCGGGGAGATTGAGAACGGCAAAATTTACGGACGCGCTGCAGCTGTCAGCAAATGCGATTTTTCAACCTATGCCTTTGCCGTGCGTGCGCTGGAAGCCGTTGCCAAGCCCAATGCGGGTAGTGTGGAGCTGCTATTCACTTACGATGAAGAGTTTGGTGGCGAGGTGGGGCCAGAGTGGCTGCTCAAGCACAAGATCATCAAACCCGATTTGATGATTGCCGCGGGCTTCAGCTACCAGGTCATCACAGCCCACAACGGCTGTTTGCAGATGGAGGTCACCGTGCACGGCAAGATGGCGCACGCCGCCATCCCGGACTCGGGCGTGGACGCCATGCAGGCGGCAGTCAGCATCCTCGGCGCGCTGTACCAGCAAAACACGCTGTACAAACAAATCAGCTCCGAAGTGGCTGGCATCAACCACCCGTACCTGAACGTCGGCATGATTGAAGGCGGTACCAACACCAACGTGGTGCCAGGCCGCGTGACGTTCAAGCTGGACCGGCGCATGATTCCCGAGGAGAACCCGGCTGAAGTGGAAGCGACCCTGCGCAAAATCATCACCGATACGGCTGCGCAACACGCGGGTGTGACGGTGGACATCAAGCGCATGCTGCTGGCCAACGCCATGCGGCCGCTGCCTGGCAACAAGCCGTTGGTAGACGCCATTCAGAAACACGGTGAGCAGGTGTTTGGCGAGAGGATACCCGCACTGGGAACGCCGCTGTACACCGACGTGCGCCTGTTCTGCGAGGCCGGCATTCCCGGCGTGATTTACGGCGCCGGGCCCCGCACGGTGCTGGAATCACACGCCAAGCGCGCCGACGAACGGCTGGAGCTGGAAGACCTGCGCCGCGCCACCAAGGTGATTGCCCGCGCGCTGAGCGATCTGCTGGGCTGACCTGCGACCACTGCACAGGCGGCTTACCGGGAACGACTGACTCAAGGCCTGGTCGGGGGAGTCAGTAAGACAACATCACCGTCAGCGACGACATGGGCTGGCACCACGAGTCCTTTATTGCCAAAAACAGGAAATATTGCCCAAAACCCCCCGGTTTGGTCAAACACCCATCATTTGAATGTCGGTACACACGGATTAAATGGGTAACATTGCGATTTAGTGCAATGCAACCGTCTGAAAAGTCCACCCAATGAATGCCACAAGCAGTCCTAGTCAAGAGGATCTTGCTCGTTACTACTCGCTTATTACTGAAGTAGTGGGGGTCCGGCGACATGTTGATTTGATGCATTGGCTGCAAGGTGGCATCCAGCAATATCTGCCACATGACATCATGGTGGCGGCCTGGGGTGATTTCCACCTGGGCCTGATCCACTATGACGTAGTCTCTGCCATGCCGGGAGTCCGGTCCGAAAGTGCAATAGCTGAAACCATTACCCCTTTATTGACAGGTCTCTTTGACCGCTGGATTGCGCAGGACAAGAAGCCATTTGCACTCAATGGGGCTCAAGAGGGCTTCGCCTGGGAAAGTGTGGCGAAGCAAGGCCCCATCGGGGAAGCCATGCGCCGGATGAGATCGTCAATCATTCACGGAATCAGCGATCAGAGAGGTCGACACGACTGTTTGTACGTACTGTTCAGCTCTCAACTCAAGCGCAATCCAAACGAGCGTGCTGCGCTTAAATTTTTGCTGCCTTATATTGATACCGCTCTGCGTCAAGTTGAACTTTTACCCAATCAATATCCGACTGCCAAAGCCATAGTATCGCCGACTAGAGTGGCAAACCTTGACGAAACAAGCCCATCAACCGATAGCAATACGCTGACCGAGCGTGAGGCAGAGATCATGAAATGGGTCGCTTTGGGTAAAACCAACAGCGAAATAGGCAGTATTTTGAACGTCAGTTCCTTCACCATCAAAAACCACATGCAGCGCATTTTCAAAAAACTCGACGTGTTTAACCGTGCACAAGCCGTCGCTACATTTAGCAACAATAGTTGGAACAATACCTCCATTGACCCTGTAACTCCCGAAAACTCTACCTCTAACCTCATAGTGCCACTTACTGCTTTTGGCAACACACAACAAAATGCTTGAGGCAAGGCGAGCAAATCAGGCCAAATCGCTCTCTGTCCATAACAAGCCCGGGCCACTTGGCAAAGACAACCTAATTAGCGCCATTGAAATCGGCCTGGAGCCTGGGGCGCTGGTACTGTCACTGTGGCTAACCGCCATATTTTTTGAGGGTCAATTACCCGCCTCGTACTTGGTGCTCTCCGTACTGGTATTTGCGATCACGTTCCCGGGCGCGTCGCGCCTGCACTCCTCCCCATGGCAGTTATGCACAAATGTCATCGTAAATTGGCTATGGACAGGTACCCTACTGCTCCTAACCGGTTCTGTAACGCATTACCTTGAGGAATTCTCACGGAGTGTGCTTTTGGTATGGTTGGTTACGGCTCCTATTGCTCAAATTGGAAGCCATCTTTTGCTTCGAGCAATGGCCCCATACCTTGTCAGTCTGCAGGGGCCCGCACAGAAAGCTATCATTGTTGGCATGAATGAGCAAGGCGTGGCCTTGGCCAGTCGAGTCGGAGAAACACCCTACTCGCGTATTGAGTTCTATGGCTTTTTCGATGATCGTGAGCTGAACCGGCTGGATGCCTCCAGCGATTACCGACTGCTGGGCGGACTGGTTGATCTGCCCGAGTTCGTGCAAGAAAAAAACATTCAGCTGATTTACCTGTCCCTCCCAATGGCCTCGCAACCCCGGATTTTGCAAGTACTGGACGGATTGAAGGATACGACAGCATCCATCTTTTTTGTGCCGGACATGTTCGTAACAGATTTGGTCCAGGGGCATGCCGGCTCAGTATGTGGAATGCCTGTCATATCAGTCTGCGAAACCCCATTCAGGGGCTCGAATGGGGTTGCCAAACGCCTAAGTGACATTGTTCTGTCTGCGTTGATTCTCGTGCTGATTTCACCGCTCCTCGTCGTCATCGCGGCCCTCATCAAACACGGATCTCCTGGTCCAGTTATTTTTCGGCAGCGCCGGTACGGACTAGATGGCAAGGAAATCATTGTCTACAAATTTCGCTCCATGACAGTGACAGAAGATGGCAATGCAATCACACAGGCAAAGAAAAATGACTCCCGCATCACACCGCTTGGGGCTTTTCTTCGTAAAACCTCACTGGACGAGCTTCCGCAATTCATCAACGTGCTGCAAGGACGCATGAGTATTG
Organism: Pseudomonadota bacterium; assembly: GCA_046050465.1. Lineage (GTDB taxonomy): Bacteria > Pseudomonadota > Gammaproteobacteria > Burkholderiales > Burkholderiaceae_C > Egaibacter. The sequence continues at coordinate 30,540 of JBJOPS010000028.1, forward strand.
TTGGTCCCAGACCACATGCAGTGGCACACAATGAGATGTACCGCAAGCTTATAAAAGGCTACATGGTGCGTCACAAGGTCAAACCGGGCATCACAGGCTGGGCACAGGTGAATGGCTTCAGGGGGGAGACCGACACTCTGGACAAAATGCAGGGCCGCATTGACTTTGACCTGGAATACTTACGAAATTGGTCCCTTCAATTGGATCTCTATATTATTTTCAAGACCGTACGGCTCGTTATCAACGATCAGCGCGCCTACTGAGGCGGCACTGATTTATTGGCGATACTCTCGTCGGCCACATTGCCCTCTCTGGATGCTCGCATGGCGCTTATTACCCTCCTGAACGCCCAACTGGCTTTTGGTCACATCCCACTTCTGGATAAGACTGATTTTTCGCTTGAGACTGCCGAGCGCGTTGGCTTGATTGGGCGCAACGGGACTGGCAAGTCATCCATGCTCAAGATTTTGGCAGGGCAGGAGAAGCCCGACGATGGGACACTGCAGTATCAGCAAAATCTAAGGTTGGCCTATGTGGCGCAGGAGCCTGTACTGGAGCCTCATGCCACTGTTTTTGCCTCGGTTAGCGCCGGATTGTCGCAAGTCATCGCACTCATTGATCAGTATTGCGCTGGCGAGGGTGATCTGAATGCCATTCAAGGCGAAATAGAAACCTATGACGGATGGAACTGGGAGCAACGCGTTAACGAAACATTGCACAGACTTCATTTGGAGGGCAACGCTTTGGTCAACACCCTGTCAGGAGGTACCAGGAAACGGGTTGCGTTGGCACAGGCTTTGGTCACCCAGCCAGACGTGCTGTTACTTGACGAACCAACGAACCACCTTGACCTGGACTCCATTGAGTGGCTTGAAGACTTGCTGATCGATTTCAAGGGAAGCATCGTAACCGTCACGCATGATCGCGCCTTTCTTGACCGGGTTGCCAATCGCATTGTGGAGCTCGATCGTGGGCATTTAAGCTCTTACCCAGGAAATTTTGCTCAATATCTCATCCAAAAGGAGGCGCAACTGGCACAGGAAGCTGTGGTTAACGCTCAAGCCGACAAATTGTTGGCACAAGAAGAGGTCTGGGTGCGAAAAGGTGTGGAAGCCAGGCGCACGCGCAGCCATAGCCGCATGGTTCGATTGGAGCGCCTGAGAAACCGCCGGGCAGCACGGCGCGATGCCTTGGGTAGCATCAAGCTGGATGTATCCTCTGGGGTGCCGAGTGGAAAACTAGTTGCCGAACTCACAAATGTGCGCCTGTCCTTCGGTGAAAAATTGATTGCCAACAATCTCTCCAGCACGATCCTGCGGGGAGACAAGGTTGGCTTGATCGGCCCCAATGGTGTCGGCAAATCCACCCTGCTAAAACTAATCTTGGGCGAATTGATGCCTGACAGCGGCAAGGTTCGCCAGGGGACCAATCTGCAGATCGCCTACTTTGACCAAATGCGCAATGCTCTTGATCTAGATGCTTCACTGGAAAACTTCATCAGTCCGGGTAGCGAATGGATTGAAATTGGAGCCCAGCGCAAACACGTGAAGAGTTACCTGACTGATTTTCTATTTTCACCTGCGCGTGCAAACTCCCCCGTACGTTCGCTGTCAGGCGGGGAACGCAACCGCCTGCTGCTGGCACGCCTGTTTGCCCGCCCTGCAAACGTGCTGGTTCTGGACGAGCCAACAAATGATCTGGATATCGACACCCTGGAGCTACTGGAAGATCTGTTGCAAAATTACGAGGGCACTGTCTTTCTGGTCAGCCATGACCGGGCATTTCTGGACAATGTGGTGACCAGTACACTGGCTTTTGAGGGCAATGGCATGTGGTGCGAATACGAAGGGGGGGTTCAGGACTGGCTAATCCAGTCCAAGCGCAGTCGACAATTAAAAGATGCCGCCGAATCGATCGCGAACCCGGCCATATCCACGAGGGGCGATGCCAGGAGTAATCCGGAAAAACCAACGAAGCGCGGCACAGCAATGCCCGGCAAGTTAAACAATAAAGACCAGCGGGAACTGGATGGTTTGCCGGATCGGATCGAGTCGCTGGAAACTGCACAAGCAGCATTGCGAAAAGAACTCTCCGATGAATACCTTTATGCTCGTGACCCTGTTCACGCCAATAGCCTCTACCAGCGGGACGCGGAATTGGACGCGGAGTTGCTAACTGCGTTGACACGCTGGGAGGAACTGTCAGCCAAATAGATGTCGCCTATTTCAGAGATTTCCGAGAACACTCTATGGACATTGGTTCAGTCAGGCCGGATTAGCGTTGCTGCTGTAAACACACAATCGAACCTATCAAAATGATGGAAGAGACGTCGCCAAATCCGATTTACATTCTTCATCTGGAAGACTCGACCCTGGATCATGATCTGGTATGCCGTTCTCTGGATGCAGCCGCACTGAGTTTCATCATTCATCGGGTTGATACGCTCGAAGCTTTTCTGGATCAGGTAGAACATTCAGCGGTGGATGTCATCCTGGCCGACTACCGCTTGCCCGGATTCACCGCTATTGATGCATGGCAAGCGCTTCATGTCTTTTCGTCTGCCCCACCGTTTATTCTTCTTTCGGGAGCTATTGGAGAATCTGCTGCTGTGGAGGCAATCAAGCTGGGACTAAGTGACTACGTGCTGAAGGACAGCATGGGGAAATTGGCTCACGTCATCCTCCGGTCATTGGAGGTTCATCAGGCCCGAAAAGCCAAAGAGTGCGCAACAGCGGAACTTGCGGCTTCAGAGATTCGTTTGGCGGAGTTCGCCAGTCACTTGCAAACAACGATTGAACAAGAGCGCGCATCAATTGCCCGGGAAATTCATGACGATATCGGCGGATCGCTAGCTGCCGCAAATCTGGACCTGGCATGGGTCAACAGACACACTACCAATGCGGCCGTACTTGAGCATCTGGCCGCGGCTACCGAGATGCTCCAGCACGCCCTGGGCGCGAGCCAACGCATCATGATGAATTTGCGGCCCGCCATTCTTGATCAAGGCTTGATTGCTTCTCTACAGTGGCTGGTCTCCCGATTCGAGAAACGAACAGGGGTCAAAATCAGGTTTCACTCATCTGGCTGTGAGCCCGAGGTTGCCAAGACAGCTCAGCTCACCGCCTACAGGACAGCCCAAGAAGCATTGACCAACATATCGAAATATGCACACTGTGACCTCGTCACCGTTGAGCTGACGGATACAGAAGGAATGCTCACGCTGGAGATAACTGATAACGGCCAGGGCATCTCCGAAGCTGACTTTGCCAAGGTCAACTCTTTTGGCCTGAAGGGCCTGCGTGAACGTGCGAAAACTGCCGGTGGCTGGCTCGATGTCAGCACCCGCCTGGGTGCAGGCACATCTATCATCCTTTCCATCCCGTTGTTACCGGTGCCCAACAGGCCAATCAGAAAGTATTTTGATGATTCAGGTAATCTTATGTGACGATCATGCCGTGGTACGACGCGGCATAAGGGACACTTTGGCCGAGGCTGTTGACATCAAGGTGATTGCCGAAGCAGGTAGCTATTCTGAAGCCCGGGAAGCTCTGAGAAGTTCACCATGTGATGTTCTTGTCCTGGACCTGAACCTCCCCGGCAGAGGTGGGCTTGAGGTGCTGGCCACGTTGCGAGAGTCGAACTCCTCAGTCAAGGTATTGATCTTGTCCATGTTTCCGGAAGATCAATATGCACTACGTTGCCTGCGTGCAGGAGCACAGGGCTACCTGAATAAGGCTGGCGATCCCGCTGAACTGGCTAATGCTGTCAGAGCCGTTGCTCAGGGGCGCAAATTTGTTACCCCAGAAGTTGCACAAATGCTGGTTGAGAGCCTGTCGGCCCCAACCAACGAAACCCTGCATGCGGCATTATCTGAACGTGAGCTGCAAACCTTGATGAAAATTGCCTCCGGCAAAAGGCTTTCTGACATAGCTGAAGAGCTGATGCTGAGTCCTAAAACTGTCAGCGTCTATCGTTCGAGGGTTCTCGAAAAACTCAAGCTGTCAAATAATGCCGAGTTGACGGTTTATGCCATTCGAAATAATCTGGTGTAGCCCTGTTCGCTTGAATGGAACAAGAACGGCCCCAATACTTGTGCCCAGCATCCTCATGCCGAAGATTCAATTCTCTTGGTCTGCATGGCAGCGGCTCTGCGAATCAGGTCCAGTCTGGAATAAGGGATGCAAAAATGCATTGCACCGGCCGCGCGAGCGCCCTTCCCATTGGCAACTACTTCCGCAACCAGTTGACTTCTGTCCTGCACCCCCTCCAGCAAGGCATCAATTTCCTCATGGGAAAGAAAGGATTTGCTCATGAATTCGCCTCCAGCGTTTTCCCGGATTGGGGCCGATGCATTTACCCTCTCTGGCAACTCTGGTTTGATACACACGGTATTTCCCTTGAATTCGCCGCAAAACCGCAGGGTGAATAGGCCTAATGCAGTACCTGAAACCGCCCCTCGGGGCTGCTCTCGCCACAGGCCAGCCAAGGTTCCGCCAGATACCTGATTTGAGCGTCATTTTGCAAGATGCGTTCCATGATGCGCACCTTCTCCATACCGTGCTCTGGCAATAGCGCTTCACCACAAGATTTGCGACAAAGCTGCCCTATCAGCACCGCACAAATACCTTCTAAACGCGTCACCCCATCCCAGTCTGCCATGCGCGCGGCATCCAGCATCATGGCGCTGCCCTTCTCAATGGCCTTGTAGTAATCGATCAGCATCCAATACGCTTTCATACGCTTGCCCATGCAATCAGGGCACTTTGATATTGTTTTCGGATGAACCTGTTTAAAACTTGAGGAAATGTTTCATGTAGGAGTTCCCCTTACAAAAGTCGGCTATATGCCTACAAGACGTACAGCCCATTTCGTATTCAAGTTTCCACGGTATCCACGCAGAATGGAATCAATGCCATCCAGACAGATAACAACACTCAGGAGCCCTGTATGACCAATGAGCAACTTGCCGCCGACATTCGAGATGCCAACGTAACTTACCTTATGTTGGCCCAGAACCTGATTCGCCAGGACAAAGCCGAAGCGCTTTTCCGACTCGGCCTGTCTGAAGATGCAGCCGACTTGTTGATAGCGCTCTCACCGGCACAAATTCTAAAAATCGCTGCCGGCAATATGCTGCTATGCCGGTTTCGTATTGACGATGCGATGGTATGGAATCTGTTGACCAACCACAGCACCAAAAAAGTAGATAGCGATGCAGCAACAAAGCTGCACGCCAGCATTCTGATGGCCGGCAAATTTGCCCAATCCATTTGACATACGCCTCATAAGTCTTCCCAGACCCGCATTAAACCCTGGAGTTCTCATGGTTGCAAAAAGTGTTCTCAACGATTCAAGACAAATTGAACGAGCTGCGTGCCTTATCCAAATGGGTGCCAGGTTGCAGGTTCTGGAAAGTGAAACCGATCTATCCTACGAACGCCTTTTGCGGCTCTACAAAGAAGTCGCAGGTCGATCTCCATCAAAAGGGCAACTGCCCTTTTCTACCGACTGGTTCCTGACCTGGCAACCCAACATACACGCCTCACTATTTCTGAACACCTATGAGTACCTTACCAAGGTCAGCGTGATGGATGATATTGATGCCGTGATGAAGGCATTCCATCTGTATAGCGAACAAGTCGCGTCATGTGGCGTGGAGCCGCTGCTTTCAATCACTCGTGCGTGGCGTCTGGTGAAATTCATTGACAGCAACATGCTGACCATGACGAAATGCTCCCGCTGCGGTGGGCACTTTGTTTCCGAGGCTTATGAAAACCCCCGTCACTTTGTGTGCGGCCTGTGTGAGCCGCCGGCTCGCGCAGGGAAAAGTGGTGGCGCGGGAAACATTCATCTGCATTAGGCACTACGGCGAGTTCACACCGGGCCTGTTGTGGCTCCGCGTAGCTACAGAACCAAAGAATCGGTGACACATGATGCGTGTGGAAACCGTGAAACTGGTGAACGCGATGAACGTTGCAAGCCGCCAGCAGCTGGTACGGGCAGGCCCATGAGCCTCTAAACCGCTATATAATTAATAGCTACAAACTCATATTTTATAAGGGCCAAGATTCAATTTGGCACTTATTTTGGGTGCAATCAACTCTTGAGCAGCGTTTCCCCGGATGGTCGACAGGGCATGGAGCGGGCGGACCGGCTCGAGTAACCTCGTCACCTGATCACCAAGGAACTAGAAGATGCCGCGATTTGCCGCCAATTTGTCCATGCTGTTCACCGAACTGCCGTTCATGGAGCGCTTTGCCGCGGCCAGAACTGCCGGGTTCGATGCGGTGGAGTATTGGTTCCCCTATGCGTTTGACAAGGCCGCCCTGGCAAAGGCCCTCAAAACCAACGACCTCAAACAAGTGCTGCACAACCTGCCCGTCGGCAACTGGGATGCGGGGGACCGCGGTATGGCGTGCGACCCGGCCCGCGTGGACGAGTTTCGCTCTGGCGTGGCACTGGGCATTGAATATGCCACCGCACTGGGATGCCCCCAGCTCAACTGCCTGGCAGGCAAGTTGCCTTCGGGCGTGAGTACGGACCAGGCTCGCACCACCCTGGTTGCCAACCTGGCCTTCGCGGCAAAAAAGCTCAAGATGGCCGGTTTGCGCTTGCTCCTGGAGCCGATCAATTACTTCGACGTTCCAGACTTCTTTGTGAACCACACCGATCAGGCTGCTGCAATTCAGGACGAAGTGGGCAGTGACAACCTGTTCATCCAATATGACATTTATCATGCACAGCGCATGGAAGGCGAGCTGGGCAACACGCTCAAAAACAACCTGGCCCGCATTGGCCACATTCAGCTGGCCGACAACCCGGGCCGTAACGAGCCTGGCACCGGTGAAATCAACTACCTGTGGCTTTTCAGACACATTGATGCCATTGGGTATGCCGGGTGGGTTGGATGTGAATACAAGCCTGTAGCCCATACGGCTGATGGTCTGGGCTGGATCAAGGCTCTGCACTGAGCACACAAATCTCCAGCCGGGATACTAGGGTTTCCCGCGATGATCGCGGTGAAAGTAGGCGCGCATAATCTGTACGCACAAGTTGTATACCCTTTTGAATGAATCAAGTACACCAGGATGCCTGATTTTGGCATTTTTGCTTTTTTCTTCATGCGCGTAAATTGTTACCTTTATCCATTCCGACGGAGTTTTCATGAACAAGCGTTCTTTGCTTAAGGCTACGGCTGTATTGACCCTGACAGCTGCCGCGGGTGTTGCCCACGCACAAGTGACCCCCATCAAGTTTCAGCTGGATTGGCGTTTTGAAGGCCCGGCTGCCCTGTTTCTGACCCCCGCGGCCAAAGGCTATTTCAAGGACGCCAGGCTGGACGTCACCATTGACGCAGGCAACGGCTCCGGTGGCACAGTCACCCGCGTGGCATCAGGTGCCTATGACATCGGTTTTGCCGATATGGCCGCGCTGATGGAGTTCCACGCCAACAATGTCGATGCAGCCAATAAACCCGTCGCCATCATGATGGTTTACAACGACACCCCCGCATCGGTAATGGCTCTCAAGAAGTCCGGCATCAAGACGCCGGCCGACCTGAATGGCAAAAAGCTCGGCGCTCCCGTTTTTGACGCCGGCCGCCGTGCCTTCCCGATCTTTGCCAAGGTCAACAACGTCACGGGCGTTCAGTGGACCGCCATGGACCCGCCTTTGCGTGAAACCATGCTGGCCCGCGGGGATGTGGATGCCATCACGGGCTTCACTTTTACCTCGCTGCTCAACCTGGAAGCACGTGGCGTAAAAGCCGAAGATGTGGTGGTGCTGCAGTACCCCGACTACGGTGTCAAACTGTACGGCAACGCCATCATCGCCTCTCCAAAAATGATCAAGGAGAACCCGGCCGCCGTCAAAGCCTTTCTGGCAGCATTCACCAAGGGCATGAAAGATGTGATCGGTAACCCTGCAGCATCGATCCAGGACGTCAAAGCACGAGACGGCATCATCAATGTCGAGCTGGAAACCCGCCGCCTCAAGCTGGCGATTGACACCGTGATCAACAGTGCCAATGCCCGCGCAGAAGGCTTTGGCCAGATCAACCCCGGTCGCCTGTCGCTGATGGCGTCGCAGGTATCGGACGCCTTCAACACAAAAAGCCGGGTAAATCCGGACGCAGTGTGGAATGGCTCTTTCCTGCCGGCCAAGGCCGAACTGAACGTTTTGCCGAAGAAATAAGATGACCGACAAGCTGCAGCCGTGGTTTGTTGATTTTCAGGACGTCTGGCTCGCCTACAACGAAGAGCTGCTGCGGCAGAACCACTTTGCGGTGGAGGCCATCGACCTGAAGGTACGGCAAGGCGAATTCATTGCCATCGTCGGGCCTTCAGGCTGTGGCAAATCGACGTTCATGAAACTCACAACCGGGCTGAAGATGCCTTCAAAAGGCAGGATTCTGATCGACAGCCAGCCTGTGACGGGGCCGCTCAAGATTTCCGGCATGGCTTTTCAGGCGCCTTCGCTGTTGCCCTGGCGCACGACGGTGGACAACGTCTTGTTGCCGCTGGAAATTGTGGAGCCCTATCGCAGCAGCTTCAAGGCCAAACGAAAAGAGTATGAAGAGCGCGCACGCAAACTGCTTCAAAAAGTAGGCCTGGGTGGCTATGAGGACCAGTTTCCATGGCAGCTGTCAGGTGGCATGCAGCAACGCGCCAGCATCTGCCGTGCGCTGATTCACGAGCCCAAAATGCTGCTGCTGGACGAGCCTTTTGGCGCCCTGGATGCCTTCACCCGTGAAGAGTTGTGGTGCATTTTGCGTGACCTGTGGACCGAACAGCAGTTCAACGTGATTCTGGTCACACACGATCTGCGCGAGTCGGTGTTTCTGGCCGACACCGTGTACGTGATGAGCAAAAGCCCGGGCCGCTTCGTGGTGAAAAAAGAGATCGACTTGCCACGCCCACGTGATCTGGAAGTGACCTACACCAAAGAGTTCACCGACATCGTTCATGAACTACGCAGTCATATTGGTGCCATGCGCAAACCTGCTGCAACAACCGGAGTCATCGCATGAACAAGAAGCAGACTGAACGATGGGCCCCCGTGGTATTGGCCTTTGTTGTACTGATGATCTGGCAGTTGGTTTGCACCGTGTTGCGGATACCGGAGTTCCTCTTTCCCGGTCCGATAGCGATAGGACAGTCCATGGCCGAGTTTGCAGCGCCATTGGCGCAGGCCGGATGGAAAACCTTCTGGGTCACCATGGTCGGATTCGGGCTGTCTATCCTGGTTGGTGTGCTTTTGGGGTTTCTGGTAGGGTCATCGCGGCTGGCGTATGCAGCGGTCTATCCATTGCTGGTCGCGTTCAATGCCGTGCCAAAGGCAGCGATCGTCCCCATTTTGATTGTCTGGTTTGGTATTGGCATTGGGCCAGGCATCCTGACCGCATTTCTGATCTCGTTTTTTCCGATCACAGTCAACATTGCCACGGGTCTTGCCACGCTGGAGCCCGAACTGGAAGATGTACTGCGGGTGCTGGGCGCCAAGCGGTGGGATGTGCTGGTAAAGGTAGGGCTGCCGCGCTCATTGCCCTATTTTTTTGCATCACTCAAGATCGCGATCACACTGGCCTTCGTGGGCACCGTGCTGGCCGAAATGACGGCCGGTGATTCCGGCATTGGCTACCTGATGCAAAGCGCCGGCTCGTCACAACGCCTCTCGCTGGCGTTTGCAGGGCTGGTAGTTATCGGCGCAATGGCAATGGCCATGTATGAGTTGTTCAGCTACATTGAAAAGCACACGACCGGATGGGCCCACCGTGGTTCTCAAGGTAGCTAAAAAAGTGGGGGATTATCCCCGGTTTTTGCGCCGACGAATAACTGCGCCCATCAGCCCCACTCCAGCAAGCATCATGGCGTATGTCTCAGGCTCAGGAACAGCAGATACGGGATGCGGCCGGGCTGCTGCCACCCAAGCATTGGCAGTGACACCATTCCAGTTATGACCATTTGACTGAGAAGAACCGAAACTGCTGGAACTAGCAAAAGCTGAAGTCGAAGAAGCTGAAGTCGATGACCCGCTTGCAAACGACGTATTGGTATTGCGGTTCTGAGCGCTGCTGCTGCTAAAGCTCTGCGCTCCGGCCGCAAACCCGGTAACCAGTCCGACAACTGTCAGTGCACATTTAAATACTTTGTTCATTACAAATCTCCCAAGGTGAGTTACAGAAAGTTACTGATTATGTGGCGCCCTCAATCGCACGGGCAATAGTCCGTTCGGACTATTGCCCGTGCGATTGAGGGCGCCAGCCCGATGATTCGCGCCGGCATGGGTCATACGGCTTGCTTGAACTTATAATGAGAAAGTCGAGGAGCGTTGCAGTTCATCATGGTGAACGAGGCTCGGCGCCAGTATTTCAACGAGGAAATGCTTTTCAACTGCGCTCACCCACTGCTTTGTGAGGTGATGCCCTCCCCGGATACCGTCCACCTTGATGGCTAGTGGTTCTTAAATTTACCTTTGGAGTGAACCATGAGTGCTGTTTTGAAATCCGCCCAGAAACAAGATTACGAAATTGCCGACCTGAGCCTTGCCGCCTGGGGCCGCAAAGAGTTGAACATTGCCCAGACCGAAATGCCCGGCCTGATGGCTATCCGCGAAGAATTCGCAAAGTCGCAGCCTTTGAAGGGTGCCCGCATCACCGGTTCGCTGCACATGACCATTCAAACCGGCGTGCTGGTCGAAACCCTGCAGGCGCTGGGCGCTCAGGTGCGTTGGGCTTCCTGCAATATCTTCTCGACCCAGGATCACGCAGCCGCCGCTCTGGTTGCCGCCGGAACCCCGGTTTTTGCCTACAAGGGCGAGAACCTGACCGATTACTGGGATTACACCCATCGCATCTTCGAATTTGGCCCCAAAGGCTCGAAAACCGAAGGTCCGAACATGATTCTGGATGATGGTGGCGACGCTACGTTGCTGATGCACCTCGGCGCCAAAGCTGAGAAAGACATCAAGGTTCTCGCCAAGCCTGGGAGCGAAGAAGAAATCTGTCTGTTTGCTGCGATCAAGTCCAAGCTCAAGCTGGACCCGACATGGTACAGCCGCCGCCTGAAAAACATCATTGGCGTGACCGAAGAAACCACCACGGGCGTGCTGCGCCTGAACGAGATGTCCGCCAAGGGCACGCTGGCGTTTCGCGCCATCAACGTGAACGACTCGGTCACCAAGAGCAAGTTTGACAACCTGTATGGCTGCCGCGAATCGCTGGTGGACGCCATCAAGCGCGCCACCGACGTGATGGTGGCGGGCAAGGTGGCCGTGGTGGCCGGCTACGGCGACGTGGGCAAGGGCAGTGCCCAGGCCCTGCGGGCGCTGTCTGCCCAAGTGTGGGTGACGGAGATCGACCCCATCAACGCCCTGCAGGCTGCCATGGAAGGCTACAAGGTCGTGACCATGGAATACGCGGCCGACAAGGCCGACATTTTTGTCTCGGCCACCGGCAACAAGAACGTCATCACCTACAAGCACATGGCCGCCATGAAAGACCAGGCCATCGTCTGCAACATTGGTCACTTTGACAACGAGATCGACGTCGCATCGCTGGAAAAACTCAAGTGGGAAGAGATCAAGCCGCAGGTGGACCACGTGATCTTCCCCAAGACCGGCAAAACGCCTGAAAAGCGCATCATTCTGCTGGCCAAGGGCCGTCTGGTGAACCTGGGCTGCGGCACCGGCCACCCCAGCTTTGTGATGTCGTCCAGCTTTGCCAACCAGACCATTGCGCAGATCGAACTGTTCACCAAGCCGAAAGAGTACAAGTCCGGCAAGGTGTATGTGCTGCCCAAGCACCTCGATGAGAAGGTCGCCCGCTTGCATCTGAAAAAAGTTGGCGCCATGCTGACGGAGCTCAGCGACGAGCAGGCCGCCTATATCGGCGTGAACAAGGCCGGGCCCTACAAGGCCCACACATACCGCTACTGATCCGGTACCGGCATGCGGATTGACCAGCTCCTGGTCCACCGCCAGCTTGCCAGCACCCGTTCTCAGGCCCAGCGCCTGATTGCGGATGGTGTGCAGTGGCTCAGTGGTGATGTGTGGAAGCGCGTCGTCAAGAATGGCGATGAGGTGCCCGAATCAGCCAACATCCGCCTGCTGGATGATTCGCAAGCCCGATATGTCTCGCGCGGCGGCCTGAAACTCGAAGGGGCATTGAAAACCATTGGCCTGGATGTCACGGGTCTTCACTGTCTGGACGTGGGTCAGTCTACCGGCGGTTTTACCGACTGTCTGCTTCAGCGGGGGGCTGCTCAGGTGGTAGGGGTGGACGTAGGTCAGGGCCAACTGCATCCGCAGCTGCGCGAGGACGAGCGGGTGTTGTGCATCGAGAAAGTCAACGCCAGATCGTTGAATGCTACTGAATTAATAGCTGCTTATGCACAATCGACGAGGGCCAAAGGCCGATTTGGCACTGAATTTGACCTGACTGCGGGTGATTTGTCTTTCATATCGCAAACGCTGGTTCTGCCGGCCATCGTGCCTTTGCTCAAGCCAGGCGGCTCGATGCTGATTCTGGTCAAGCCGCAGTTCGAACTGCAGCCCGGTCAGGTTGGCAAGGGCGGAATTGTGACGGACCCGTCCATGTACGCCGTTGTTGAAGAGCGCGTTCGCGGGGCACACACCTCACTGGGCTTGAAAGTTCAAGCCTGGTTCGAATCGCCCGTTAAGGGAGGCGATGGCAACCGTGAATTTTTTATTTTTTCAAGCAAATAACAACTGGGGACAGCCATGTCGCTTTCATCCAAATTGCCAGTCAGTCTGGAATTCTTTCCGAGCAAAACCGCGGAAGGCGCCGAGAAGATTCGTGCCATGCGCAAAGATCTGTATGTCCTTCAGCCCGAGTTCTGCTCGGTCACCTACGGGGCAGGGGGTTCTACGCAACAAGGCACATTTGGTGCAGTCGCCGAGATTTTGTCCGAAGGTGTAGTCGCCGCAGCGCATTTTTCATGTGTGGGGGCCACCAAAGCGTCGGTTAAAGCCGAGCTGGACACCCTCATGGGCATGGGAGTCAAACGACTGGTCGCGCTGCGGGGCGACATGCCCAGCGTTTACGGATCGCAAGGGGAGTTTCGCCACGCCTGTGACTTGGTGGAGTTCATCCGCGACGAGACCGGCGACCACTTCTTTCTGGAAGTGGCCGCTTATCCGGAGACCCACCCCAGAGCACGCAGCCCGGAACACGATCTGCACGCGTTTGCGATGAAGGTGAAAAGTGGTGCAAATTCGGCCATTACGCAGTATTTTTACAACCCGGACGCCTACTTCCGCTTCGTGGACGATGCCAGAAAGATGGGCGTGAACGTCCCGATCATTCCGGGCATCATGCCTATAACCAACTCATCCCAGCTCATGCGGTTTTCCGACATGTGTGGCGCAGAGATTCCGCGCTGGATCCGCTTGCGGCTGCAGGCTTTCAAGGAAGATACGGCTTCCATCCGGGCGTTTGGGCTGGATGTGGTGACCCAAATGTGTGAAGCACTCAAGGAGGGCGGGGTATCTTCATTGCACTTTTACACCATGAACCAAAGTGCACCTACACTGGAGATATGCCGCCGTTTGGGGCTTGATCCAAGCCGGTAAAACAGCCTTATACATGCATTTTGACAATCTCTGCTGACCCCGCGGGCCAATCTTGACGATGCTTTACAAGTTCAAATCCAAAGCTGCCGGTGACCTGATCATGCTGGAGCCCACCGGGCGACGGATACTGGAGATTGTGGGCAAGGCGCCTGAGTCCAAGGGCATTATTTTGGCGCAGGACATGCCGTGCGCCATTACCGCACTGCAGTTCGCCATCAATAAAGAGGAAGCCGAACAGACAGAAGGCAGAGCTGAAGCACAGTTTGAAACCACCTCACTGCGACACAGGGCCGCGCCGTTTATCGAGATGCTCAGGCGCTGCCACAAGGCAGGCAATGAGGTAGTCTGGGGCGTTTAAGGGACTTTGGAGATCTTTTTGCGTCCATAAAAAAGCCCGCCAGCGATCGCGCCTGGCGGGCCTTTGAGATGGCTTGCGAAACGCTTGGCCGCTTAGTCAGCAAACTGCTTGGCAGCTTCAATCACCGGCTTGAGCTTGGCAATTTCACCGGCGACAAAAGCCTTGTGTGCAGCGGGCTCCATACGATTGTCACTCACTACCACGGCACCCAGATCATCTTGTTTTTTCATGAAATCAGGGTCTTTCAGCGCCAGTTTAAGTGCGTCGTTAATCTTCTTGAGCACTGCGGGCGGCGTGCCTTTGGGTGCATACAGACCATGCCAGATCGTCAAATCAAAGCCCTTCAGCCCCATTTCTTGCAGGGTTGGGTAATCTTTGAGCAGCTTGTGCCTGGACAGTGGCTTGGCGGTGGTGACCGCGAAGGCCTTGACACGGCCAGAAGCGATCTGCTGGGTGGTATTGGTGGTCTGGTCACACATCAGGTCAACCTGGCCACCAAGCAGCGCATTCATGGCCGGGGCCGTACCGCCGTAAGGAATGGTGGTCATGGCTTCACTGGCCTTGATGGCCGACTGCCACATCAGGCCACACAAATGAGAGGCTGAACCCAGACCGGCGTGGGCGATGTTCAACTTGCCCGCATTGGCACGAATGTAGTTTTCAAAGTCACGATAGGTATTGGCCGGCAGTTGTGGCTTGCCGATAAGCGTCATCGGCACCTCGTTGACCAGACCCAGGAACTCAAAATCTTCCAGCGGTTTGTACTGGATCTTTTTGTACAGGGCTGGCGTTGCGGCCATGCCGATATGGAACAACAGCAGGGTGTGGCCGTCCGGATTGGCCCGGGCCACCTTGGTTGCGCCAATGGTGCCGCCCGCGCCAGCTGTGTTTTCCACCACGAAGTTGGCACCGCCACCCATGGTTTTGCGCATGGTTTCGCCCAATTGGCGTGCCACGAGATCGGTTGGACCGCCGGCTGCAAAAGGCACCACGATGGTGATGGGCTTGGAGCCGGGGTAGTCTTGCGCCTGGGCAAACAGGGAAACTGCCGCTGCGGCAATAACCAGTAGTCGTTTCATATCAATCACTCCAGAAAAAGGATGTTGACAGTCTAAAGCTACAAATTCACGTTTCCATCGCGGAAACTACTTAGCGGGAAACCCCCTACAAATCCCTGTCAACGTTATTTGTAGCTGCGCGCGTCTTCAATCACTTTGCCGTCGTTGGGCAGGCTGCCTGGCACCACAAGCTCCACGTCACCCCGCAGTTTGGTGATGTCGCGGATGGCCTCGCCAATTTTGACGGCCAGCGCGTCAGGGCCGCTGCAGGCGGTTTCCACCTTCAAGGTCATGGCGTCGTTGGCCATTTCGCCGGTAACAACCAGCCGTGCCTTCGTGATTTCCGGAAAGCGTTTGGCGATGGTAGCCACCTGACCGGGGTGCACAAACATGCCCCTGATTTTGGTGGTCTGGTCCGCCCGGCCCATCCAGCCCTTGATGCGGGTGTTGGTGCGGCCGGTGGGGCAGTTGCCTGACAACACCGCCGACAAGTCGCCCGTGCCAAAGCGGATCAAGGGGTAGTCCGGGTTCAGGCTGGTTACAACCAGTTCGCCCACTTCGCCCTCGGGCACAGGGTCACCGGTGCCAGAACGGACGATTTCAACAATCACACCTTCGTCCAGCACCAGGCCTTCGCGTGCAGCCGTTTCATAGGCGATCAGGCCCAGATCGGCCGTGGCGTAGCACTGATACGCATGAACGCCGTGTGCGGTGAACCAGTCGCGCAGGGAAGGAGGGAAAGCCTCGCCGCCCATCATGGCTTTCTTCACACTGGGCAGCGCCACACCCATGTCGGCCGCTTTTTCCAAAATGATTTTGAGGAAACTGGGGGTGCCGATGTAGCCTGCTGGCCGCAATTCGGCCATGGCTTGCACCTGCTGCTCAGTCTGGCCCGTGCCGCCGGCAAACACGCTGCAGCCCAGTGCGTGGGCGCCGGTTTCCATCATCGAGCCGGCGGGCACAAAGTGGTAGCTGAAGCAGTTGTGGATCAGCTCACCCGGCCTGAAGCCCGCGGCAAAGATCGCCCGCGCCATGCGCCAGTAGTCCTTGCCCACGCCTTCAGGCTCATAAATAGGACCGGGGCTGGCAAACACGCGGGGCATGGCGGCGCCGAAGCCCATGGTGCTGAAGCCGCCAAATACGTTGCTGGCATCCTGAGCACGCGCCTGCTGCTGAAGCGCCAGCAATTCGTGCTTGCGGGTAACGGGCAGGCGGGCCAGCGCGGCGCGGTCCCGCACGCTGGTGGCGTCCACCCCCTGCAAAATGCTGGCAAACGCCGAGGAGCAGGTCTGCGCATGGGCCACCTGACCCGGCAATGCGGCCATCAACGCGGCCTCGCGGGCTTGCGGGGAACGGGCTTCCAATAGATCGAAAAAATCACTCACAAACACGTCCTCATTGTTGGAGCGGCAATGCGTAGCAAGCCGCTGTTCCAGAAACACCGTGGAACCGGCTTTGCCGGGCCACTGGTGTTGCCCCCTGCAAGGGGGAAAGCGGCCACACGAAGTGGGCAAGCCGGGGGGTATTCATGCCAGCCAGCGCTTGCGCCGCTTGTAGCTCTTTACATCCCTGAAGCTCTTGCGCTCGCCACCGCCAACGCCGAGGTAAAACTCCTTGACGTCTTCGTTGTTGCGCAAGTCAGCCGCTGCGCCGTCCATCACCACACGGCCGCTTTCCATGATGTAGCCGTAGTCGGAATACTGCAGCGCCATGTTGGTGTTTTGCTCAGCCAGCAGGAAGGTCACTTTTTCCTTGTCGTTCAGGTCTTTGACGATGTTGAACACCTCTTCAACGATCTGGGGCGCCAGCCCCATGCTGGGCTCGTCCAGCAGCACCATGCTGGGGTTGGCCATCAGCGCACGGCCAATGGCACACATCTGCTGCTCGCCGCCCGAGGTGTAGGCCGCCTGGCTGGTGCGGCGTGTTTTGAGGCGAGGGAAATAGTTGTAGACCTTCTCCAGATTGCGTGCAATCTCGGCCTTGTCTTTACGGGTGTAAGAACCCGTCATCAGGTTTTCTTCAATGGTGAGGTGGGCAAAACAGTGCCTCCCTTCCATCACCTGCACCACACCACGCTGCACCAGATCGGCGGGCGACAGGTTTTCGATGCGCTCGCCTCGCAGCTCGATACTGCCCTTGGTAACTTCGCCCCGCTCACCCCGCAGCAGGTTGGAAATGGCGCGCAGCGTGGTGGTTTTGCCGGCACCATTGCCGCCCAGAATGGCCACAATCTTGCCCTGCGGCACCTGCAGCGAGACGCCCTTGAGCACCAGAATGACATGGTTATAAATAACCTCGATGCCGTTGACGTTGAGAACGATGTTGTTGGGTTCCATGGTTTTACCTTTTGACCAATCGGCAAGGCAGTGCGTTGTTTGAAGTCGCGCAGCCCTGTCGATTGGTGGCTCGAATTGAGCCACCAATCGATCAGTTCACATCAAGACTGGCAATCAGCCCCACTGCGACGTGTCAGCTTTTTCTCGGCAGCGTATTTGTCTGCTGCAGCCTTGACCATCGGTTTGATGATCTGCTCATCGCCTTGCAGCCAGTCGGAGGCCCATTCAAATTTGCTGCCGTCCCAGGTGTGCACGCGCGCGAATGAAGCGCCCATGTGATCCTGGCAGCTGGTCGAGATAGGCCGCATAACGCCCTTGAAACCCAGCGCATCCAGCTTGGCTTGCGTCAGATTCAGGTTTTCGTAGCCCCAGCGCGCCTTCTCAGCACTAACAATTTTCCCCTTGCCGAATCGTTCCTGCGCGGCACGCACACCTTCAATCGCGAACATGGCTGCCTGCAAGCCGCGCATGTAAAGCACCTGACCCACTTCTTCCTTGGGGCCTGTTCCCAGGTTCTTCCCATGAACCTTGGCCAGAATTTCCTTGACTACCGCGGAGCCAGGCTCGGCACCGTGCTGCATCATGATGGCGTTGTAGCCTTTGGCGCCAGCACCGACGTCCTTTACATCAGGTTCAGCACCGGCCCACCACACGCCATACATCTTTTCACGCGGATAGCCAGTAGCCTGAGCTTCCTTGAGTGCGGTGGAGTTCATCACACCCCAACCCCAGTTGAGCACATAGTCCGGACGGTTCTGGCGAATTTGCAGCCAGGTAGCTTTCTGCTCCACGCCAGGGTGCGTTACAGGCAGCAAGCTGAGCTGAAAGCCGTGCATGGCGGCACGCTCTTGCAGCAGGGGAATGGGCTCTTTGCCAAACGGGCTGTCGTGATAAACCAGCGCAATTTTTTTGCCCTTGAGTTTGTCAAAGCCACCTTCTTTTTTGGCAATATGCTGAATGAGTGTGTCGGCAGCCACCCAGTAGGTGCCCGAAAGCGGGAAGTTCCACTTGAACACGCCACCGTCTGCCGACTCGCTGCGGCCATAGCCAGCCGTGATCAGGGGAATCTTGTCACCGGGCGCCTTTTCGGTCAGCGCGAAGGTGATGCCGGTAGACAACGGCTGGAACACGGTAGCACCGCCATTCTTGCCTTTCAGGCGCTCGTAACATTCCACGCCACGATCAGTTGCGTAGCCGGTTTCGCACTCTTCAAACGAAACTTTGACCCCGTTAATGCCACCCCTGGCATTGGTGAGCTTGAGGTAGTCCACATAGCCATTGGCAAATGGAACGCCGTTGGGGGCGTAAGCGCCCGTGCGGTAAACAAGCACGGGGAAAAACTGCTCCTTGGCCTGTGCAAATGCCGTGACTCCCACGGCGGCCAAGCAGGTAGCTAAAGCAAGGTTGCGTAGTTTCATAACGTCGTCTCCTGGTTGTATGGCACGGTTGCGTGCCGGGTTGCTTGAATGAAGCTGCTTTCAATCAATGAGGGAACGGCCACAGGCGCAGCTTTTGCTTGCCTATTGACCACAATTTCGCGAGCCCATGGGGTTCCACAATCAGGAACCAGACAATGAGTGCTCCAAACACCATGAATTCGGTGTGGGAAATCAGCGCCGTGGAAATCTCCACGCCAACCAGGGCACCCAGTGCGGGAAGGAACTGATTCAGGAAAATGGGAAGTACCACGATAAACGCGGCCCCAAAGAAACTGCCCATGATGGAGCCCATGCCACCAATGATCACCATGAACAACAGCTGAAATGACCGGTCTATGGAAAATGCAGCAGGCTCCCATGAACCCAGATGCACAAAACCCCATAACGCGCCGGCCACACCAACAACAAATGAGCTGACGGCAAACGCACTGAGCTTGGCGTACATCGGCCGGATGCCAATGACAGCGGCAGCCACGTCCATATCGCGAATCGCCATCCACTCACGGCCAATGGCCGAGCGCACCAGATTTTTGGCCATCAGCGCGAACACCACCAGGAAAGCCAGGCAAAACAGATACTTCTGCAGCGGCGTTTCGATAGGCAAGCCAAACACCTGCAAGTTGGATACCGATACCGAGCCCGAGGCATTGTTGTTGGTAAACCAGCCAATGCGCAGAAAGGCCCAATCGCAGAAAAACTGCGCAGCGAGTGTCGCCACCGCCAGATACAGCCCCTTGACGCGCAGGCTCGGGATGCCGAAGAATATGCCGACCAGGGTGGCAAAGACACCACCTGAAAGCAGTGCGAGTATCAGTGGCATGCCGTCAACACGAATATAGGTGTTGTACGCCATGTAGGCCCCCACAGCCATAAAGGCACCAGACCCCAGCGAGATCTGCCCACAGTAACCCACCAGTATGTTCACGCCCAAAGCGGCAAGAGCGAGGATCAGGAACGGGATCAGGATGGCACGGAACATGTACTCATCCGCCAGAAGTGGGACTCCAGCGAATGCAAAGGCGATGAGTCCCAGAATGACCCAGCGATCCTGCGTGATTGGGAAAATCTGCTGATCAGCAGCGTACGAGGTTTTGAATTGACCGTTTTCTCTGTAAAACATGAAGAGTTTCCTTAGACGCGGTCAATGATTTTTTCGCCAAAAAGGCCTTGCGGACGGAAAAGCAGAAACACCAGCGCGAGTACATACGCAAACCAGATTTCGATTCCGCCCCCGACAAACGGCCCGAGGTACACCTCCGACAGCTTTTCCCCGACGCCGATGATGAGCCCGCCAATGATGGCGCCGGGCACCGACGTAAGACCACCGAGAATGATGACGGGCAAGGCACGCAGCGCTACCGTAGTTAGCGAAAACTGCACGCCCAGCTTTGAGCCCCAGATGATCCCGGCCACCAGCGCGGTAATGCCGGCAACAAACCAGACAATGACCCAGATACGGTTGAGCGGAATTCCGATGGACTGCGCAGCCTGGTGGTCATCCGCCACCGCCCGCAATGCACGGCCCGTACTGGTTTTCTGAAAGAACAACGACAAAACAGCAACCAGAATGGCGGCCACGCACGCAGCGTACACATCTTCCATGTTGATCAAAACGCCGCCCTCAAACAGGCCTTCAAACAAAAATACCGGCTCCTTGGGCATGCCGACGTCGATTTTGTAGATATCGCTGCCGAAGATGGTTTGTCCCATACCGTCCAGAAAGTAGGTAATGCCCAGCGTAGCCATCAGGAGCGTTACGCCCTCCTGATTGACGAGATGCCGAAGTACCAGCCTCTCAATCAGCCACGCCAGAAGGAACATGAGCACCGCTGCCAGCATGAAGGCCAGAAGATTGCCGACGAACTTGCTTTCAAGCCCCAGCCAGCCCGGAATCCACTCGGAAAAACGGGCCATGGCCAGTGCGGCAAACAGCACCATCGCGCCCTGTGCAAAGTTGAACACCCCTGAGGCCTTGAAGATCAATACAAAGCCCAGTGCTACCAGCGAATACAGCATGCCTGCCATGAGGCCGCCGAACAGAGTTTCCAGAAAAAATGCCATGATGCTTAGTCCTTAGTGAGAGGTGCCAAGGTAGGCACTGATCACGTCTTCGTTGTTGCGGACTTCTTCGGGGGTACCGTCGCCGATTTTTTTGCCGTAATCCAGCACCACCACGCGGTCTGAAATGTCCATCACCACGCCCATGTCGTGTTCGATCAGCACCACCGTCGTGCCGAACTCGTCGTTGATATCGAGCACAAAGCGGCACATGTCCTGCTTTTCCTCGACGTTCATGCCCGCCATGGGCTCGTCGAGCAGGAGCACTTGTGGCTCCATCGCCAGCGCACGGCCCAGGTCCACACGCTTTTGCAAGCCATAAGGCAATTGCCCAACCGGCGTTTTGCGGTGCGCCTGAATTTCCAGAAAGTCGATGATGTGCTCGACAAACTCGCGGTGTTGCGCTTCTTCGCGGGCGGCTGGTCCGACGCGCAGCGCCTGCATGAACAGGTTGCTCTTGATACGCAGATTACGCCCGGTCATGATGTTGTCGATCACACTCATGCCCTTGAACAGCGCCAGGTTCTGGAAGGTGCGTGCGACACCCATCTCGGCCACTTCACGCGGGTTCATGTGGCTGAAGGTCTTGCCGCGAAAGGTGATGTTGCCGTCTTGCGGCGTGTACACGCCGTTGATGCAATTGAGCATGGAGCTCTTGCCTGCGCCGTTGGGGCCGATGATGGCGCGGATTTCATGCTCTTTCACGTTGAACGAAATATCCGTCAGCGCCTTGACCCCGCCGAATCGCAGACTGATGTTGTTGACGTCGAGAATGACGTCGCCGATTTGTTTGCTCATGATGCTTGTGTCATTCTTCTTCAGGCAGCGGCCTTGACCGGCGCAAAGGTTTTGGTGTCCGAGATCTTCAGCGTGGCGCTCACACTGCCGGTGCGCCCGTCTTCAAACTTCACCACTGTCTCAATGAACTGTTCCTTTTTACCGCCATACAGCGCGTCAACCAGCGGCTGGTATTTCTCGGCGATGAAACCGCGGCGAACCTTGTTGGTGCGGGTGAGTTCACCATCGTCGGCATCCAGCTCCTTGTGCAGCACCAGGAAGCGGCTCACCTGGCTGCCCGCCAGCAACTCGTCAACGGACAGATCGGCGTTGACCTTTTCCACACACGCCTGAATCAGCTGGTACACCTCTGGTTTTTGCGCCAGATCGGTGTAGCCCGCATACGGCAGATTGCGCCGCTCGGCCCAGTTGCCCACAGCGTCAAAGTCGATGTTGATCATCACGCAGACCTGTTCGCGCTGATCGCCGTATGCCACCACTTCCTTGATTTGCGGGAAAAACTTGAGTTTGTTTTCAACATATTTGGGCGCGAACATCGCGCCGTCATTGGCGCCACCCTTGATGCGGCCCACGTCTTTCACCCGGTCGATGATCTTCAGGTGCCCATGCGCATCAATAAAGCCGGCGTCACTGGTGTGGTACCAGCCCGAAGCGTCCAGCACTTCGGCTGTAGCAGCCGGGTTCTTGTAATACTCTTTGAGCAAGCCGGGCGACTTGACCAGAATTTCGCCATCCGCAGACACCTTGATTTCGACACCCTTGCAGGGAATTCCCACGGTATCGGCACGCGCCTCGTGGTCGGGTTGCAGACACACAAACACGGCGGTTTCGGTGGAGCCGTACAACTGCTTGAGGTTGATGCCGATGGATCGGTAAAAGCTGAACAGGTCCGGCCCGATGGCTTCACCCGCGGTGTAGGCCACGCGCACGCGGCTCATGCCCAGGTTGTTGCGCAACGGGCCATAAATGAGCGCGTTGCCCAAGGCATACAGCACCGTGCTGCCAAACCCGATGGACTTACCGTCCATGCGGGTCGGGCCCACGCGTTTGGCCAGGTCCATGAAGTAGTGGAACAGCTTGCGCTTGATGGTGCCCGCGTCTTCCATGCGAATCATCACGCTGGTCAGCAGGCCTTCAAACACCCGCGGGGGCGCGAAGTAATACGTCGGACCAATTTCCTTGAGGTCGATGGTGACGGTGGAAGCCGACTCGGGGCAGTTCACCACGTAGCCGCACACCAGCCACTGGGCATAGCTGAAGATGTTCTGGCCCACCCACGCCGGGGGCAGGTAAGCCAGCACCTCTTCTGCACTGGTCAGCCTGTCAAACTCGGCGCCCGCCTGCGCGCGGTTGATCAGCGTGTCGTGCGTGTGCACCACGCCCTTGGGATTGCCGGTGGTGCCGGATGTGAAAAACATCGACGACACGTCGTCCGGCTTCGTCTGCTGCACCTGCGCGTTGAAAAATTCGGGGTGCAAGGTGGCAAAAGCCTTGCCGGCAGCAAGCAACTCTTCCAGCGAGGCCAGCCCCGGCTCATCGTATTTGCGCAGCCCGCGCGGATCATCAAAAAAGATGTGGGCCAGTTGCGGGCACTTCTCGCGAATCTCCAGCAGCTTGTCCACCTGCTCCTGGTCTTCAGCAAAGGCGAAGCGCACTTCGGCGTTGTTGATGGGGAACACACATTCCAGCGCAGCGGCGTCCTGGTACAGCGGGATGGGAACCGCCCCCAGCGACTGCGCGGCCAGCATGGTGGCATACAGCCGCGGACGGTTGGCCCCTATGACGACCATGTGCTCATCGCGCTGCAAACCAGCCTGATGCAGACCACAGGCCAGATGCTCCACCATCAGCGCGAGATCCGACCACGACAGGCTTTGCCAGATGCCGTATTCCTTTTCGCGCATGGCGGGCGCAGCGCCTCGCTCGGCCGCGTGTTTCAGCAAAAGTCTCGGGAACGTCGTTTGCACAGCAAGCATCCTTCCGGTTCATGCCCGCTCAGTCTTTGAGACGGGTTATTGACCTGAAATGTAGAAACCAATTTGACGTTCAGATGTCGGTACGATGACAATTGGGGGTTTCGGAGACTAGGAGTTTCCCTATGTTTTCCACGAATTTCGGCAGCGCTGCACGCCATCCAACCCACCATTGACCCATGTCAACTGATCTATCGCTTCACCACCGGCGCCGTGCGCCGACGCCCGCGGAAATGGCCGCCATTCCCTGGCTGGCGCTGCTGGGCGCGAACGAGCGTGAGCGCGCTGAACATGAGCTGAAGGTGGGCGACGCTCTGTCCGGTGACTTCGTGTGCCGCATCGGGCGGCCGGTGACGTATTGGTTTGGCGTGGTGGATGGCCTGCTGAAGATGAGCTCGGACAGCCCGGACGGCCACAGCATGACATTCACCGGCGTGCCGCCCGGCGGCTGGTTTGGCGAGGGCACGGCGCTCAAGCGCGAGCCGTATCGCTACAACATCCAGGCGCTGCGCAAAAGCGTGGTAGCCGGGCTGCCTGTGGACACGTTTCACTGGCTGCTGGACCACTCCATCGGCTTCAACCGTTTTGTGATGAACCAGCTCAACGAACGGCTGGGCCAGTTCATCGCCGCACGTGAAATTGACCGCATGGCCAACCCCGAGGTGCGTGTGGCGCGCAGCCTGGCAGCGCTGTTCAACCCGGTGCTGTATCCCGGCGTGGGCGAGCTGCTGCGCATCACGCAGCAGGAGCTGGCGTATCTGGTGGGCCTGTCGCGCCAGCGCGTGAACGAGGCGCTAACCGCGCTGGCGACGCAGGGTGTGATTCGCGTGGAATACGGTGGTTTGCGGGTGTTAAGTCTGGCGGCGTTGAGGTCCAACATTTTCGATGCTAAATAGGGTCTGAATTGGCTTCTAGCCCTCGTGGAATATTCGTGAGTAGCTATTGATTTTGTAGTGTTTTGCCGGTTTGACTGCATTTCACGCTGGCGTTGTGGGCGAGGCCAGCGGCCCGGGTATCCGTTCTCCGGCCCACGCTCGCGGGCTGCCGTTTGTGGTTTGTTTGGGTCGTTGCGTTAACGACTTGATCGGTGCGTTTGCTCTGTGGCAACCGCGAATGGGGCCTGCGCCCGGATACCCAAGCCACTGGCCTTGGGTGGGGGTTTCGCGGCAGGGCCTCCTTCGTCATCCGTCGTGATAGCCGTTCATCCGTCTGCTGTTTTGCAGGGTTTGTCGGCATTTTCGTTGTGCATATCTGCGCCCAATGAGATGAATTCAGTTATAAATCAAACACTTAAATAAATATTGGGGCGTGGGGATGGGCCAAAGCAGTCTTGTTCATAAGACCGGTTTCACTTCCATAACAAGTTAGGCCCGACGACGCGAGCAGCACTAGATATCGGCCTTTGAGCCGCGCGCAAGATGAGCACTACAGGAACCATGAAATGGCGAAACGAAATGGGGCATATCAGAACATCGTCGTTCAATCCGTTATGGGGCGCGACAGCATGGGGCGGCCCAAGCTGCAAATCCGGCCCATGGAGGGGCAAGGCTTGGCGACCACGCTCAATGTCGAGTGCTCTAAGAAGCTCCGGGATGACTACCCAGTTGGCACGAAATTCCGAATACAAGCTCAACTCACAGACATGGACGGCACTCCATTTCTATATAGCTACTATGGCTGGCCCGTCGAGGTTCTTAAGCCATGATGCTTTTGCCGCGAGAGGAAGCTTGGCCCAACCAGTCGCGCGAGCCGACTCGCGTCGGCAAGCCTCCGCTCGCGGCTCAGCTTCAACGTTGAGCGATAACTGCAACGAAAGAATATCTATTTTTTCTGAGGAAATATGCCTCTAGCCCTCGCCAGATATGCGCGGGTGGCTCTTATATTCATAGCAAATTTTCGCAGGAAAAGTGTATTCCCCCAACCCGGTCAAACCACCTCCGCAGGCGTGCCGGGTGGCTGCGACGGGGCAACGAAGCTGTTCGCGATCCCCACATAATCCGCGCCCCAGAAGCAGCGTTAACGCAGTAACTGCAATCAACCCGTCCAGCCACCCGCGAGATGCGCAGTGGACACGACGCGGACGCCCGGCGCGCGCGCCAGCCCCGTGATCAACCACCCAAACGAGCCGCACCCGAAAAACAGCAGAAAGTTAGGCAACAAATCAAACCCCAGCCCTTGTAAAATATGCGCAATTAGCTACCAAATTAATAGCAGATGACCGATTCCAAACCACTCACCACGTTCCGCCGCGCCGCACCCCCTCCGACCGGCAAACCCGCCAGCCGCGCGCCCATTCCCGCCGGGCAAACCAACACCGCCGCCTTTGGCGCCAACGGCACCATACGTCTGAACAAACGCATGGCCGAGCTGGGGCTGGCTTCACGCCGCGAGGCTGATGAGTGGATTGGCAAGGGCTGGGTCAAGGTGAATGGCCAGGTGGCCGAGATGGGCATGCAGGTGGCATCAAACGTGCGCATCGAGATCGACAAGGCCGCCAAAGGCCAGCAGGCCAACCAGGTCACGGTGCTGATCAACAAGCCGCTGGGGCTGGTGAGCGGCCAGGCCGAGGACGGCCACGAGCCTGCCATCACGTTGGTGCAACCGCAAAACCGCTGGACTGAAGACAACGCGCGGTTTTTCTTTCACGCAAGCCAGCTCAAAAGCCTGGTGCCTGCCGGACGGCTGGACATTGACTCCACCGGTTTGCTGGTGCTCACACAGGATGGCCGCGTGGCGCGCCAGCTCATTGGCGAAGATTCGGTGATGGAAAAAGAGTACCTGGTGCGGGTAATTTACACGGGCGTGCTCAATACCGCAGCGGCGACCTCTGCTGCGGCCACTTACGCGGCCCGCCCCGCCTTGCCCACCCAGCTCAGCCGCATTGACGATGACGACCCGGTGAGCACCGATGTGCAATCGGTGTTTCCGCTGGAAAAGCTCAAACTGCTGCGCCACGGCCTGAGCCTGGACGGCCAGGCCCTGAAACACGCCAGGGTGGAATGGCAAAACCCCGAGCAACTGCGCTTTGTGCTCACCGAAGGCAAAAAGCGCCAGATTCGCCGCATGTGCGAGCAGGTAGGTCTGAAGGTGGTGGGCCTCAAGCGCGTGCGCGTGGGCAACGTGATGCTGGGCAACCTGCCGCTGGGGCAATGGCGCTATCTGGCGCCGCACGAGCGGTTCTGATCCGGTCTGAATTGCAGCTAAAAGCCCAGGCAGGAAGATTCGGTATCAAGCCAAAGACCGGGTATCGGGCAAGCCCATGGGCTCAGTATCTTTGTAAGTAGTCTCCGTGAACCGGCTGTCAGGTCTGGATTCCTGCGGCTGGATACTTTCCTGCCAGAGGTCCCATACCGTATCCGAATCACTCTCCACCACCTCAGGTTGCGGCAAAGGATCCAGCATAGGGTCAAAAGTCTTACCGCCAGCTGGCAGTACAGCGGGCTTTGGTGTAGCCAGTTTCATTGCAACTCCTGATTGCGAACCCTTGAAGCTGACGCCGTCGCCCATAATTGGGGCTTACCACGTCTGGCACCCATATCCCGGGCGCGGGTTCCGATTTTATAGGCATATTCAATTTTTCACGCATTACTCCTCATGACCAAGCAAACCCTTTCCTTTCAGGCCGAAGTGGCCCAACTACTGCACCTGGTAACCCATGCGCTGTACTCCAACAAGGAAATTTTCCTGCGGGAACTGATCTCCAACGCATCCGACGCCTGCGACAAGCTGCGCTTTGACGCCATCAACGACAGTGGCCTGCTGGAGGATGCGCCCAACCTCGAAGTGCGGGTGAGCTTTGACAAGGACGCCAAAACGCTGACCATCACCGACAACGGCATCGGCATGAGCACGCAGGAAGCCATTGACCACCTGGGCACGATTGCCAAGAGCGGCACCAAAGACTTTATGAGCAAGCTCAGCGGCGACCAGAAGGCCACCATGTCAGAAGAAGGGCAGCTGATTGGCCAGTTTGGCGTGGGCTTTTACTCAGGCTTTATCGTGGCTGACAAGATCACCGCGGAGTCGCGCCGTGCAGGCATGAAAGCTTCTGAGGGCGTGCGCTGGATAAGCGGTGGTGCGGGTGATTTTGAGGTGGAAAGCATCACCCGTGACAAGCGGGGAACGAGCATCATCCTGCACCTGCGTGAAGACGCACTGGAATACGCCAACGCCTGGAAGATCAAGGGCATCATCAGCAAATACTCCGACCACATCAGCCTGCCCATCCTCATGGAAAAGGAAGAGTGGCAAGACGGCGAGTTGATCAACCCGAGTGATGAGAAAGGCGGTCGCCAGCCCGGCGCCATGGTCAAGACCGGCGAGTGGGAAACCGTCAACAAGGCCAGCGCCATCTGGAGCCGCCCCAAAAAAGACATCACCGACGAACAGTACGACGAGTTCTACAAGCAGATCAGCCACGACTTTGAAGCCCCGCTGGCCCGCACCCACAACCGCGTGGAAGGCAGCACCGAATACACCCAGTTGCTCTACATCCCCGGCAAAGCCCCGATGGACCTGTGGAATCGTGACAAAAAAGGCGGCTTGAAGCTGTATGTGAAGCGCGTGTTCATCATGGACGACGCGGAGGCGCTGCTGCCGACCTACCTGCGGTTTGTGAAAGGCGTGGTGGACTCTGCCGACCTGCCGCTGAACGTGAGCCGTGAGCTGCTGCAGGAAAGCCGCGATGTGAAAGCCATCCGCGAGGGCTGCACCAAGCGCGTGCTGGGCATGCTGGAAGATCTGGCCAAGCATGACAAGGCGCCGGAAACGTCCACAACGGACGGCGGCGTGACCGATGTGGTTTGCGCAGAAGACAAGGCAGAAGCCGAAGCGAACGTCGGCAAATACACGAAGTTCTACAACGAGTTCGGTGCCGTCCTCAAGGAAGGCCTGGGCGAAGACTTCGCCAACAAGGAGCGGCTGGCCAAACTGCTACGCTTTGCCAGCAGCACGAGCGACACCGTGCGTGTGGGTTTTGCCGACTACAAGGCGCGCATGAAAGAAGGCCAGGAGGCCATCTACTTTATTACCGCCGACAACGCGGCCGCTGCCAAGAACAGCCCGCAGCTCGAAGTGTTCAAGAAAAAAGGCATTGAAGTGCTCTTGATGACCGACCGCGTGGACGAGTGGGCGCTGAACTACCTGCACGACTTCGACGGCACACCGCTGCAAAGCGTAGCCAAGGGCGCAGTGGACCTGGGCAAGCTGCAGGACGAGACCGAAAAGAAGGCCGCCGAGGAAGCTGCCGAAGCCTTCAAGCCATTGCTGGCCAAACTGAAGGAAGCGCTGAAAGACAAGGCCGAAGACGTGCGCGTCACCACCCGTCTGGTGGATTCGCCAGCCTGCCTGGTCGTGCAGGACCACGGCATGAGCACGCAGCTGGCCCGCATGCTCAAGCAAGCCGGACAGGAAGCCCCCGAAGTAAAGCCCGTGCTGGAGGTGAATGTCGAGCACGCGCTGGTGAAAAAGCTCGACGGCTCGGTGCATTTCAACGATCTGGCGCACATCCTGTTTGACCAGGCGCTGCTGGCCGAAGGCGGCATGCCGGCCGACCCGGCGGCTTATGTGAAGCGCGTCAACGCGCTATTGGTGTAAGCTGATTCGCATGAACATGCCGCACACCTCCCGCATGGCGACCCCGGTAGCCTTGGCCATGATCACCGCGGCCGCGCTGCTGCTAGCCGGTTGTGCGGGTGGCGTAGGGGCCGGCATCGGCATTGCGGTGGGCATTCCCGGCGTGTCGATCGGTGTGGGCGTCAACCAGAATGGTCAGGTCAGCGCAGGCGTCGGGGTGGGCGCGAGCAAAAACGTGGGCAACGCCAGTGTGGGAGTGGGCGTTGGGGCCAGCACGGTGATCCATGATCCCAACGCGCCCCCATCGGGCCATCAAACCGGGAATGTACCCGGCATCCACCCCTGAAAAGGGACGGTCGCTCAAGCTGACGGCGTGCTGGCCTGCGGGGCAGCCAGCGCTTCGTCCAGCGCCTTGCAGGACGGGGCACATACTGCCTGTGATTTGCCCAGCACCTTGCGGGTGCCCATCATGGAGCGCACCCGGTGCTTGCCACACAGAAAGCAGGACATTGTGGCGCCGCCAAAGGCCGTCGCTGCCGCAAACGGCGAGCCTGACACCTTGGATTTGTAGCGCAGACCGCCATCCAGAACGGCGGTTTTGGGTTCAGCTTTAGCCATGGTTCACATCCATGTTCGTGTAGTAGTTCATGTTGAGTCTGATGTAAGGAATGTGGAGTCACTTTGGCCGCTTTTCAAGCGGAAACAACCCCCAATCATGCCACGAGCGGCTCTTCGGCCATGGCTTGGAGCTGTTCTTCCAGCATCTGCACCTGGCCCTGCCAGTAATCACTGGACCCAAACCAGGGGAAATTGATCGGAAAAGTGGGGTCGTCCCAGCGCCGGGCCAGCCAGGCGCTGTAGTGGATCAGCCGCAGCGTGCGCAGGGGCTCGATCAGGGCCAGTTCGCGGCGGTCAAACGGGCGAAACTGCTCGTAACCGTCCACCAAAGCGCCCAACTGGCGGGTACGTTGCGAGCGGTCTCCGCTGAGCAGCATCCACAAATCCTGCACGGCCGGGCCGGTGCGGGCGTCATCCAGATCAACAAAATGAGGCCCCGGGCCGGCAGCGGCAGGCACGTCAGCTGGCGTCCACAGGATGTTGCCGGGGTGACAGTCGCCATGCAGACGAAAGAGGGCTATCGGGGTTGAGTCGGGGTTGGCGTCAATGCGGGAGTTCTGGGCATTATTCGGGCTATTTTTATGGTCTTTTTGGCCTTCATCCCCCGTCAAACATGCGTGAGTAGCTATTAAATCAATAGCGTTCTGCGAAACCTTCTCCCAGACTGACTGCACGTCCAGCGGCACCTTGTCGTGGCTGAGCAGCCATTCGCGGGAGTCGATGCCAAAGGTTTGCACGTCCAGCGCGGGCCGGCTGACGAAGGGGCGTGCCGCGCCCACGGTGTGGATGCGCGCCAGAAACCGGCCAATCCACTCCAGCACGTCCAGATCGTCCAGTTCCGGCGCCCGCCCGCCGCGGCGCGGGCTGACGCTGAACGCAAACCCGTTGAAATGATGCAGCGAGCGCCCTTGCAGGATCAGCGGTCCGATGGTGGGCACTTCGGCGGCCATCAGTTCGGCGGAAAAGGCGTGTTCTTCCAGAATTTGGGCGTCGCTCCAGCGCTCGGGGCGGTAAAACTTGGCCACCACGAGGGTGCCGTCTTCCAGATTCACCTGATAAACGCGGTTTTCGTAGGAGCTGAGCGCCTGCAGGCGGCCGTCGCCAAACAATCCCACACTGGCCAGGGCGTCCAGAACAACATCGGGGGTGAGGGATTCAAATGCGTGCATGCCCTATTGTCCCCCGCGGGGCATATCCAGCCGTCAGGGCGGGTTACCCGGTTTTTTTCAGCTGCTCAGCGGCCGATGCACAGACGGTCGGCAAAAAAGATGGGCAACCCGGCGGCGCGGATGGCGGCGGCAGCCCCTTCATGGTCGTAGGGCACGCGGTGAAAGGTGAGTTCGTTCCCGTCGGTGTCCAGCAACGCGTACATGGCACGGGGGTCCCCATCGCGCGGCTGCCCCACCGAGCCAATGGTGCCCAGCAACTGCCCTTTGGGTGGCAGTGCAATGGGCAGGCCCGGCATGGGCGTGATGCGGGTCAGCGTGGGGCCGTCGTCGCGGTAATACAGGGTTTGCATGTGCACGTGCCCGCCAAAGACAAAGCGCACTTCAGGAATTTTGGACGCGGCGGTGAGGCTGAGCCCGGCCGCCCGCTGGTCGTACACGTAATGCCACAGCTCGGGAGCATCCACACTGGCGTGAACCAGAAGCACCGCGCCATCTTGCGCCACCAAAGGCAAAGCATCAAGAAATGTGCGGTAAGCGTCGCTGAGTTGCCGATGAGTCCACGCTGCCGTGCTTTCTCCCACAGTGAGCACTTGCTGGGGCGGGTGGGTCGCCAGCTCGTCGTGATTGCCCTTGATCACCAGTGCACCATCCGCAGCCATTGCCACAACACGCGCCATCACAGCCTGAGGGTCAGCTCCATAACCCACCAGGTCACCCAGTAACGCAAACCGCGTAGCCCCATGGTCACGTGCGTGCGCCAGACACGCATCCAGTGCCTGGATGTTGGCGTGAATATCAGATAACAGGGCCAGTTTCATGCGAAACCAAAGACACACTGCAAGGTGGTGGACAGTCGGTCTTTACGGAACAGAAAACAAATGGTACTCATGGCTCAACCTAAAAATGACAAAACCAGTCCGCACTTTCTGCGGTTGGCCCGAAAGTGCGCACCGGACAGTCCCTGCACTTCAGAACACGTAATCAGCGCTTTATTATCCATTGTGCCCCTGTGATCGGCATCTGCCTCCACCCATGGAACTCTGACCATGTTTGACTACATCATCATTGGCGGCGGCTCTGCCGGCTGCGCGCTGGCGGCCCGCCTTTCTGAAGACCCTGCCGTGAACGTTGCCCTGCTGGAAGCAGGCCCGGTGGACAAAAGCGTATTGATTCACTGCCCGGCCGGTCTGGCCCTGCTGGCCAAGAGTGGCGACGCCAACTGGCTGTTTGAAACCACGCCGCAGCCGGGCCTGAATGGCCGCAAAGGCTACCAGCCACGCGGCAAGGTGTTGGGTGGTTCCAGCTCGGTGAACGCCATGATTTATGCCCGCGGACACCGGGCCGACTACGACCACTGGGCTGCTGAAGGCAACGCAGGCTGGGGTTATGACGATGTGTTGCCCTACTTCAAACGCTGCGAGCACAACGAGCGCGGTGCGGACGCTTTTCACGGCACAGGCGGCCCGCTCAACGTCAAGGACCTGACCACCCCCAACCGCTTTGGCCCCATCTTTGTCAAGGCCGGCCAGCAGGCGGGCTTTGCGGTGAACACCGACTTCAATGGCCCCGAGCAGGAAGGTGTGGGCATGTACCAGGTGACCCACAAAAATGGCGAACGCTTCAGCGCCGCCAAGGCCTACCTGGCTCCCAACCTGTCGCGAACCAATCTGCACGTGATCACTGGCGCGCACACCACGCGCATCCTGTTCGAGCAAAAGCGCGCCGTGGGTGTGGAATACCAGCACGAAGGCCAGGTCAAACAGCTCAAGGCATCACGCGAAGTGCTGCTGTGCGCCGGCGCGCTGCAGTCGCCGCAACTGTTGATGCTCTCGGGCGTGGGTGCACGTGCTGATCTGTTGAAAAACGGCATCGCCGTCGTTCACGATTTGCCTGGCGTCGGCCACAACCTGCACGACCACGTGGACGTGGTTCTGGTCGTTCACGCGCCGCAGGCCAAAGAGTTGTTCGGCATTTCTCTCAGCGGCATGGTAAGCGCGGTAAAAGGCATTTTTGAGTGGCGCAAGTACCGCACCGGCATGCTCACCACCAATTTTGCGGAAGCCGGAGGCTTCATCAAGAGCCAGCCCGCCGAGGCGATTCCGGACTTGCAGCTGCACTTTGTCGTCGGCAAACTGGTCGATCATGGCCGCAAGACCGTGTTCGGCCATGGCTACTCGTGCCACGTGTGCCTGCTGCGCCCGTTAAGCCGTGGCAGCGTGAAACTGGCCAGCAAGGACCCGCTGGCCGCGCCACTGATTGACCCGAATTTCCTGGGCGACCGCGACGACATGGACCGCCTGATTCAGGGCTTCAAAATCATGCGCAACATCCTGTCGCAGCCGTCACTGGCAGGCTTTCATGGCAAGGAGTCGCCCAAGTCAGTGGGCGCCAGGACCGACCTGCAGATCGAGCAGTTCATCCGCGACAACGCCGACACCATCTACCACCCGGTCGGCACCTGCCGCATGGGCAGTGGCCCGATGGACGTGGTGGATGCGCAGTTGCGTGTGCACGGCCTGCAGGGTTTGCGCGTGGTGGACGCCTCCATCATGCCGCGCGTGGTGGGCGGCAACACGAATGCGCCGGTGATGATGATTGCCGAGAAGGCGGCTGACATGATCAAGGCTGCTGCTGCGTAAAACCGGGGGGGGTTACAGGTTAAATCTGGCCGAAGTCGGCCCTCAGCCCTCGTGGAATATGCATGAATAGCTATATCATTCATAGCGCACGCTATTCTCCGACTGCCCCGACCTGAATGACCTCTTTTGAACGCCCGCGGCTCAATGCCGTTGCAGGACCCATTCTGGGCGAGTTCCTGCTCGGCTACAGCGTGGCGATGGCTGGCCTCTGGCTGGCTTCACATACATCAGACGGTGCGGCTGGCAGTTTTGGCCTGGCCAATCAGGTGCTGGAAACGCTGTTTGTGGTGTTTCGGGTTCTGGCCATTGGCATGGGAGTCATCATCACGCAGATGCTGGGCGGGCAACAGCACGAGCGGGCCCGCCAGACTGCTTTGTCTGGCCTGGGTGCCTGCACCTGGGCAGGTCTTGCAGTTGCTGCCTTTTTGCTTCTGGGTAATGACCTGATTCTGGATGTCCTGAACGCCCCAGAGCAAATTTTGCCGCTGGTTGCCCCCTATCTGCAGCTTCTGGCCCCGGCTGTGCTGCTGGAGGGCTACAACCTGACCATGGCCTCCATTTTGCGTGCCCACCTGCATGTGCGCGACTCCCTGCTCGTGATGGTCGCCATGCACAGCAGCCACCTGTTGCTGGCCATACCCCTGATGCTGGGCGTGGGCGACTGGGAAGGGTTCGGCTTGTACGGTTTTGCCCTCGCCTTGCTGATCAGCCGGGCGATAGGCCTTTGGCTGCACCTGGTGATGTGGCGCAAACGCATGGCGCTGACACCCTCGCGTGAGCACTGGTGGCGTCTGCAAACCCGCATACTGGCGCCCGTGTTGCGTATTGGCATTCCAGGAGCCAGCGCCGAGCTGGGCTACCGTGCCGCCTTTCTGGTGTCGCTGGCTACCACCGCACGGCTGGGCGTTGGTGCGCTGGCCACCCACTCCTACACGTTGCAACTGCTGAAATATGTGCTGCTCATCAGTCTGGCCATCGGCTGGGCCTGCGAGATCATGGTCGGCCGCCTGATTGGCGGGGGGCACTTCCAGCAGGCGCATGCGCTGGTGCGCAAGTCCGTGCGCAATGGTCTGCTCGCCTCGGGCGGCATGGCGTTGGCCGCGGCAATTGCCGCGCCATGGCTGATGCGCATGTTCACCAAGGACCCTCAGGTAATACATGCCGCACAAACCTTGCTGTGGATCGCTGTGGCGCTGGAAACCGGGCGCGTGTTCAACCTGATCGTCATCGGCGCACTGCGGGCGACGGGTGACGCGATCTACCCGGTGGTGGCCAGTTTGGGGTCATTCGTGCTGGTACTGGGTCTGGGCTCCTACTGGATGGGGCGCAGCTACGGGCTGGTGGGCATCTTCATTGTTTACGCCGCCGATGAATGGGTGCGTGGCCTGCTGATGATGGCCCGCTGGCACTGGCATGGCTGGCTGCCCAGCGCCCGGGAAACCCAGCGCAGGGTGCGGGGCCACAAGTAAAAACAGGCTTTAGCCCTTGTCAAATATGCGTGAGTAGCTATTAAATATATAGCAAACGTTGCGGGCGCAAACTTACCCCCTGAACCGCTTGCGCGTCAGCGCCAGTGCCACCCAGAAGCTCACAACGGCAAACACGGCCAGCACACCCAGATGACGCCACGGATGTTCAGGCCACTGGTCCATGAACAGCGGACGCACCAGTTCGACTGCATTGGTCAGCGGCAACCAGCTGGAAATGGTTCGCACCACCGGCGGCAACTGCTCCAGCGGGAAGAAGATGCCGCTCAGAAACATCATGGGCGTGAGAAACAGCGTGAAGTAGTAGGTGAAAAAGTCATACCCCTTGGCCAGCGCGTTGAAGATCAGCGCCATGCAACTGAAGGTCATACCCACCCCCAGCAATATGGGCCAGGCCACCAGCAGTTTGGGGCTGTAGCTGATGCCCAGAAGCAGCATCACCGCCAGAATGGCTGTAACGGTAAATAGCGACTTGAAGGCCGCCCACAGCATCTCGGCCATTACGATGTCATCCAGCCGCACTGGCGCATTCATGATGCCGTCCCAAGTCTTTTGCACATGCATGCGGGAAAACGCTGAGTACAAAGCTTCAAACGATGCTGCCTGCATCGCACTCATGCAGATCGAGCCACTGGCCAGGAACAGGATGTAGGGCACCTTGACTTCATGACCGGCACCGCCCACAGTCACCTGCCCCACCAGCGCGCCCATGCCGTAGCCAAAGGCGACCAGCCACATCAGCGGCTCGGCAATGTTTCCCACCAGGCTGGGGATGGCCAGCTTGCGCCAGACCAGCAGGTTGCGCAAAAACACCGGCCAGAAGCGCAGCGACAACTCCGGCGGCCGCCACACGTTTTGACGACTGGCCACTGACGCGTTGTCAGCCCTGTCCAGATTCATCGCGGTCATCAGCCATCCTCCCTGATTTGCCGACCCGTGAGCTTGAGAAAAAGGTCTTCCAGATTGGCAGGCCGGTGTAGCGTGCGCAACTGCGGCTGGTTCGCCAGGGCTTCGAGCACTGCACGGGCATCCTGCGTATAGAAAAACACGGTTTCACCACTGAGCTCCACGCGTGACGCCAGTTGCTTGACCGGCGAATCCATCAACGCGACGGCACCCACGCCATAGACCTCCACCACATCGGGCTCCAGATGTTGCGCAATCAAGTTGCGCGGCGTGCCTTCGGCGATTTTCTTGCCATGATCGAGCACCAGCAGGCGCGAACACAGGCGCTCGGCCTCGTCCATGAAGTGTGTCGTGAGCAGGATGGACTTGCCTTGCTGCAACAGGAGCTGCAACCGCTCCCACATCAGGTGGCGCGCCTGGGGGTCGAGCCCGGTGGTGGGTTCGTCCAGCAACAGCAGGCGCGGGTCGTTCACCAGCGCGCGCGCCAGGCTGAGGCGGCGCTTCATTCCGCCAGACAACTCGCCAGGTTTGGCATTCGCCTTGTGTGTGAGCGAAGCAAATTCCAGCAGCTCGGGAATGCGGGCGCGAATCTGCGCGTCTTTCATGCCGAAATACCGGCCATAAACCAGCAGATTTTCTGCACAACTGAAGTCCGGGTCCAGCGTGTCCATCTGGCTCACCACGCCGAGTTGCGCCTTGATGGCCAGCGCATCCTGCGGCATGGACAAGGCGCCGGCAGGAGACTGCGGCCATGCGAAGTAGCTGATGCGCCCCCGGTCCGGCGTGCTCAGGCCCAGACACATGCGAATGGTGGTGGTCTTGCCGGCACCGTTGGGGCCGATCACGCCCAGGCATTCGCCTGGCGCAATCTGAAACGAAAGGTCATCGACCACCTTCGTCTCGCCATATCGCTTGGAGAGCTGATCGACTGAAAACAGCGTGCTGGACATGATCCGGCTTACTGGAACGCCACTTCGGCGAAGCTGCGCAGCTTGCGGCTGTGCAGCTGATTGATCCCCTGCTCGCGCAGCAACTCGATCGCCCGGATGCCGATGCGCAAGTGCTGGTCAACCCGTTCGCGATAGAAGTGGTTAGCCATGCCGGGCAACTTGATCTCACCATGCAGCGGTTTGTCACTGACGCACAGCAGGGTTCCGTAAGGCACCCGAAACCGGAATCCATTGGCAGCAATGGTGGCACTCTCCATGTCCAGCGCCACCGCGCGGCTCTGGCTGAAACGGCGTTGCGGGCCGTTGTCTGGCAGCAGCTCCCAGTTGCGGTTGTCCGTGCTGGCAACTGTGCCGGTGCGCATCACGCGCTTGAGCTCGGAGCCACTGAGTTGCGTGACCTGCGACACCGCCGCCTCCAGCGCCACCTGAATTTCGGCCAGCGCCGGGATGGGCACCCACAAGGGCAGCTCTTCGTCCAGCACGTGGTCTTCACGCACATAGCCGTGGGCCAGCACGTAGTCCCCCAGTTGCTGTGTGTTGCGCAAACCGGCGCAGTGACCCAGCATGATCCACGCATGGGGTCGCAAGACCGCGATGTGGTCGGTGATGGTTTTGGCATTGGCCGGGCCCACACCAATATTGACCATGGTGATGCCGCTGCGGTCTGGCCGCACCAGGTGATAAGCCGGCATTTGCGGCAGGCGCGGCGGTGCTTTGCCCAGCTCATCGCCGGCCTCGGCACCCAGACCGACACGCCGCGTCACCACATTGCCGGGCTCGATGAACGCAACGTACGCGCTCTTGGGGTCATTCATGGCCTCATGGCCCATGCGGACAAATTCGTCAATGTAGAACTGATAATTGGTGAACAGCACAAAGTTCTGAAAATGCTCCGGCGCGGTGCCGGTGTAATGGCGCAGGCGGTGCAGCGAGTAGTCCACCCGCGGTGCGGTAAACAGGGACAAGGGTAACGCGTCGCCCGGACGGGGCACATAGGTGCCGTTGGCAATGCCATCGTCCATGGCAGCCAGATCGGGCAGATCGAATACATCGCGCATCAACTGCCTGCGCTCTGCGCTCAACGTGCCTTCGATATGGTCGTTCTCGGCAAACGAAAAATGTACGGGGATCGGCTGCGCACTGGTACCGATTTCCAGCTCTACACCGTGGTTTTGCAGCAGCAGCGTGAACTGCTCAAGGTAATAGTCGCCATACAGGTCGGGGCGGCTCAGCGTGGTTTCAAACCGGCCAGGACCCGCCACAAATCCATAACTCAAGTGGGCAGACTCTGTTGAATTCAGCCTTGAAACCGTATCGGTTTGTACCCGCACAAAGGGATAACAGGCCCGCACATGGCCAGGCGGGGTTTCCCCGGCAACAAAGCGCTGCATCCCCTCACGAAGGTGGGCAAGACTGCTGTCATAAATTTCACACGCCTTGGCCAACGCAGCGGTCGGGTCTGTGAATCTGGATGGCGCAATAAATGTCGGTAGATAAACCATGTCGGCTATTGTCCATAAAGTCAGGCTGTTAGCTGTGCCTTGATCATCACTGCAGCAAGACAGTTTTCACCAACTGCCCAGGTTTGGGTTCACCACCGCCATACACACCATTGATCAAGCGCAGTTGCTGCTCGGGGCTACTCAAAGGTGATTGGCGGGCCATCTCTGCAAAACCGCCACGCGGAAAAGGAATGGTTTTGACCACCCAGGGTCGCGCCTGAGCGCGATCTTCCGGGCTCATGGGCCGAAAAGACCCTTCAGCCTCCTGAATCTGGCGGCGTGCACGTTGCAACGTTGCAGCATCTTTGGCCGCGTACTGCAACACGTAGTTGTGGCCGACCGGACCGGAAACAATGGTCACCTCGACTGGATCCGACTGGCCCTTGTCGTTTTTGCGGGTACCAACAAACCGGGTCGCGGGCAGGCCGTTGATCTGCAGCCGATCCACTCGACCCTGATCAGGTTTGATCAGGGTGCGGATGATGTCGTCATGTGTCTTGCCCGCCTGGGCTGGCGCAGTCCGCACGATCAGCCCTGCGTCCCGCTCGCCACTCAGAATGGTCAGTCGGTCTGCCGCGTTCTGGATGGACCACCCTTGGGGCGCAGTAACAGCAAAGCCGAGCGGCTGGTGGTAAAAATTGCGTCCGCGTGTCATACCCTGATCCGCGCTGTCCCCAAAAGCAATGCCGTCAATGGCCTGCAGGTAGCGCGCCCGGCCCTCGTCGATGTAATTGCCCTTGTTGTATTGAGCTGCCAGTTGCGTGATGGTCTGCAACCGCTGGTCGTTGCTGGGATGTGAAGACAACCAGTTGCTGGCCGCTGGCGCCGGACGCCCCTGCGCCCGGGCTTGATCGGCCGCGAAACGCTCCTGATTTTTCAGCACATTGACCACATCGACCATGTTGTGTGGGTCATAGTTGCTGCGGGACAGGTATTCGGCACCCAGTCCGTCAGCCTGCAACTCCTGCTCACGGGAATAGGAGGCGATGTAACCCGCCGCCACGTTTTGCGACACTTCGCTGGCCACCTGGCCCGCTCCCGCAACACCCTTGCTCTCCAGCACCGCCCCCAATACAGCTGCAGCCAGCACCCCCAGCCCGGCATTTTGCTGGCGGGTTGCGCGCTGCGCGCCATGCCGCGCAGTGACGTGCCCGATTTCGTGGCCAATCACACCGGCCAAGTCTGCCTCGCTTTCCATATAAGCCATGATGCCGCGCGTAACATAGACGTAGCCACCGGGCAAGGCAAAGGCATTGATTTCAGGGCTGTCCAGCACGGTGAAGTGCCACTCCAGCTGTCCGCGGTGGGATTGCTTGGCCAGGCGTTGCCCCAGGTCATTGACGTAAGCCTGCACCTTCGC
Organism: Pseudomonadota bacterium; assembly: GCA_046050465.1. Classification (GTDB taxonomy): domain Bacteria; phylum Pseudomonadota; class Gammaproteobacteria; order Burkholderiales; family Burkholderiaceae_C; genus Egaibacter. The sequence goes on from JBJOPS010000028.1 coordinate 70,355, forward strand.
GTTGGGCAACACGCCGTATTCTTCCAGCACTTGGGCGTGGCCCTTTTTGCCCTCGGCAACTTCAGCGGACTCGCTCATTGCAGAACGCTCCGACTTGCCTGTTACCGGGTTGGTCACGGGGCTGCCGCAAGCGGTTAGCAAAGCGGTGGCGAGAACGATTGGAAAAAATGTGTAGGGCATGGCGTCTCCAGGCTGATGCCCCGGCAATCAGCAGGGCTTAGATCATTCTAGTGCTGGGATACACGAGTGATTGTTAAGGACTTGATATGCGGAATTCCTCAGCTAATTGAGGTCGTGGGGAGTCTTTTCAAGACCAGGGTGTTCGCAAGCAATCAAATCAAAAAACTGCCATACTGCCCGGCCTGAATAAGGGGGGGGAGACATCCATGTTGAAGTTCACATGCTGCGACGCAGTCAGCCAGTTTTCGAGCCGAGGCCAGGCGCAGGTTTTGCAAGGCATCGCCCGCGGATACGAGAAAGAGTGCCTGCGCGTGGACAACCGGGGCAACCTGGCCCAGACACCGCACCCGCACGGCCTGGGTTCCAAGCTGACGCACCCGTGGATGACGACGGACTATTGCGAAGCGTTGCTGGAATTCATCACGCCGCCCTCGCAAGACCCGGCGTTTCCACTGCAGTTTTTGCGTGATATCCATCGCTACAGCGTGACGCAGCTGGGTGATGAGGCCATGTGGGCAGGCTCCATGCCGTGCCTGCTGGGGACTGACAGTGACATTGCGCTGGCCAACTACGGCACGTCGAACAAGGCCAAATTCAAATACGTGTACCGCGAAGGCCTGGGGCTGCGTTATGGCCGCCAGATGCAGACCATTGCGGGCGTGCACTACAACTGGTCCCTGCCGTCCGAATTCTGGCCCGCGCTGCAGGAATGTTGTGGCGATGACAGCAGCACGCAGGACTTCATCAGTGACCGCTACTTTGGGCTGATTCGCAACTTTCTGCGTTACGGCTGGCTGGTGCCTTACCTGTTTGGCGCGTCCCCGGCCATCTGCAAATCGTTCCTGCAGGGCCGCAAGTCAGACCTGCAGGAACTGATGCCGGGCACCTTGTATGGACCCTACGCCACCAGTCTGCGCATGAGTGACCTGGGTTACCAGAATCGCGCACAGGACAACCTGCATGTGAGCTTCAATTCCTTGCGCGAATATACCCAGGCGCTGGACGCTGCCATCCGCACGCCCGATCCGTTTTACCTGGATATTGGTGTGCGTGAGGGTGATCACTGGAAACAGCTCAACGCCAATCTGTTGCAGATTGAAAACGAGTTTTATGCCGCCATGCGACCCAAACGCATTGGCCAGCACGGCGAACGCCCATCAAAGGCGCTGCAGCTTTATGGCGTGGAATACGTGGAGATGCGCCTGTTCGATCTGAACCCGCTGGTGGACATCGGCATCACGCCCGAGCAGGGCACCTTCGCCGATGTGCTGCTGCTGATGTGCCTGTTCCGCGACAGCCCGCCGATCACCAGCCGCGAGCAGAGCGAAAACGACGAGAACAAACGTCGTGTGGTCAACCGCGGACGCCAGCCCGACCTGCACCTGCTGGTGCACAACCGCGAGCAGCCCTTTCGCCCGCTGGCGCACGAGCTGTTTGGCGACATGCTGCCCTTTGCCGAGATGCTGGACACGGCCTACGGCGGCACGCGTTATGTCACCACGCTGCAGGCCCTGCGCAAACGCATTGATGACCCCGACACCACGCCATCGGCGCAGATACTGGCAGCCGCCCGCGAGCACGGCGGCTTTTTCAAATACGCCATGCAACTGTCACAACAGCACAAGCAAGCGCTGCTGGCCCAGCCACTGGATGCAATCACCCAGGCGCGGTTTGCGGTCAGCGTGGAAAAATCTTTGCAGGAGCAGCAGCAACTCGAAGCATCCGATCACGGCAGCTTTGAGGATTACGTGACCCGCTATTACACCTGACTTTATTTATTATGAAACCCGCACATGACTATCATGCCTCTTGCTGCCCAATCTAATCCGGCTTTCGGCACCTTGCCCCTTCCTCAAACCACACTGGCCAACCTGCGGCAACTGGGTTACAGCACCATGACGCCTATCCAGGCAGCCAGCCTGCCGGTTGCACTACTGGGCAAGGATCTCATTGCCCAGGCACAGACCGGCAGCGGCAAGACCGCTGCTTTCACATTGGTCTTGCTCGCCAAACTCAACCCACGCTGGTTTGCCGTGCAGTCGCTGGTGTTGTGCCCCACACGTGAGTTGGCGGACCAGGTCACGGTAGAAATCCGCCGCCTGGCCCGTGCCGAGGAAAACATCAAGGTGGTGACGCTGTGCGGCGGCATCGCGCTGCGCGGGCAACGCGCCTCGCTGGAACATGGCGCACACATCGTGGTGGGCACGCCGGGACGCATCATGGACCATCTGGAGCGCGGCTACCTGAACCTGGAAAGTCTGAACACGCTGGTGCTGGACGAAGCCGACCGCATGCTGGACATGGGTTTCTTTGATGACATCGCTACCGTAGTCAAACAGATGCCCAAAGATCGGCAGACACTGCTGTTTTCGGCCACCTACCCCGAAGGCATCGAAAAGCTGGCCCGGCAGTTCATGCGCGAACCCGTGCAAATCAAGGTGGAAGCGCAGCAGACTCAAGGCCGTATCGAGCAGCGTTTTTATGAAGTAACGCGTGTCAACCGGCTGGGGGCTGTTGCTCTGTTGCTCAACCACTTTCGCCCGGTCAGCACGCTGGCATTCTGCAACACCAAGCAGCAGTGCAAGGATTTGGTGACCTATTTGCAGAAGCAAGGCTTCAGCGCGCTGGCTCTGTATGGCGAGCTGGAGCAGCGTGAGCGAGACCAGGTGCTGGCGCAGTTTGCCAACCGCAGTTGCTCGGTGCTGGTGGCGACCGACGTGGCGTCACGCGGGCTGGACATCACGCAGCTGGAGGCAGTGATCAATGTGGACATCACGCCAGACCCCGAAGTGCATGTGCATCGCGTCGGCCGCACCGGGCGTGCAGGCGAATCGGGTCTGGCTTTGAGCCTGGCCTCCATGAACGAGATGGGCTTTGTCGGCAAGATCGAGCAGTACCAGAAACAACCCTCGGTGTGGCACAAGCTGGATGCGCTGACTCCCACTGGCAAAGGGCCGTTGCTGCCGCCCATGGTCACCCTGCAAATTCTGGGCGGCCGCAAGGAAAAGATACGCCCCGGCGATGTGTTGGGTGCACTGACCGGCGCCGAAGGCGGCGTAGCCTATACACGTGAACAGATTGGCAAAATTCAGGTCACAGAGTTCTGCACTTTTGTAGCGGTGGCGCGCGAGGTGGCGTCGTCAGCCTGTGCCAAACTCAACGCAGGAAAGATCAAGAGTAAAAGCGTCAAAGTGCGGTTGATGCAAGGTAACTGATGCACAAGAGAGGTATGGCGTGTCAGGCACCTTCTTACAGCGGCCCTGGCAATTCGCTGACTTAACTTACCCGGGATGAACGGCTAAAGTTCTTCCAGGCGCCATCGTCAGGCGTCACTTAAGGAAGACCGCCATGAGAACCGAAACCGCAGCACTCAATCCGTTCAGCCTCATGATGGAGCCCGAGATGGTGCGCAGCACCATGGAACTCTCGCAGCAGCTGCGTGACCTGCGCCGCCATAAACTGCACCCTCTGGACAAACCACTGATTCCTTATTCCAAAACCGCCATGAGAACACGTGCAGCCTTCAATGCCGAAACTGGCCCTGCTTTTGACGCGGAAACGGTGGATGACGCAATCAACAAATACTTTCATAACTGAGTTTTTGCCGTTGGCGAGTGCTCGCGCGCATCGTTTTCGGAGCTTGGCTTAGGTGTTTACCCGCACGCGAGTTCACCTTTTGGTTACGAGTGTGAGCTGAGTTAGTCCAAACGGACTATTGACCCTGGAAAGCCCCAAAGGCAGACTGCAGTCAAGGTTTGGTTGCCCCCGTCTTGCGGCAGCACATTCCCGCCACACAATTCCAAAAGGAGACCTCATGCGGTTGATTTCAAAGCTGTTGTGCAGCACGGCTCTTGTCTGCTCGTCATTGGCGGCGTCAGCCAGTTCGTATTCATCGCTGGTGATTTTCGGTGACAGCTTGTCAGACAGTGGCAACAACTCTGTAGTCCCGCAAATTGGTGCCGATCCGGGCCAGATCATCTCCGGAAACAGCTATGTTCCCGGACAAACATACAGTCCCGCGCCTTTTGGTACGTATTCCAATGGCCCCGTTTGGGCAACCTACTTCGCCGAGATGCTCGGATTGAGCGCACTCGCGTCCAACCTGGGTGGAACAGACTATGCCTTCGGTGGTGCCCGCACAGGTGTCGGCAGCCAGGTTCCCAGTTTACTCACGCAGACTGGCATGTACCTGGGCTCGACGAACGGTGTTGCAGACGCTAATGCGCTGTACGTGGTGGCAGGCGGTGGCAACAACGTCCGCACCACGCTTGAAACACTGGCGGCATCGCCATCCAGCTCTTTTGACTCCATTGTTTTCGGGGCTGCTGCTCAATATGCGATTGATGTCGGCAACATCGTCGACAGTTTGCAGGCAGCCGGTGCAAAGCACATCATCGTCTGGAACGCGCCCAATCTTGGTGTAGCGCCAGCCGTTACGACAGGCGGTCCGGTATCCAGCTTCGCTGGAACTGCGGTAGCCAATTCATTTAACGCCTTGCTGGGTTTGCGCCTGGCTTCAGAGGTTGGCGTCCAGACATTTGACCTATTTGGATTAGCCAGTCAAGCGGCTGCCAATGGTTTCACGAATACGACAGATGCATGTGGCGCGGCTTCAAACGCCAATGTTTGCACGGACATTTCTAAAGCGCTGTTCTGGGATGGCATTCACCCCACCACCGCTGCGCACAATTTCCTGGCCGGCCAGATGTTTGCATTAGCCGTGCCGGAGCCTGAGACTTGGGCCCTGATGTTGATGGGCTTGGGCTTTGTCGGCTATCGCACCCGCCGCCGCACAGAAGAAGTCGCTGTTATCACGGCCTGAATGTGATTGCGGCACAAGCAAATCTGCCGCAATCACATATTCCGCCGGTATTGGCCGCCCACTTCAAACAGCGCATTAGTGATCTGCCCCAGCGAGCAGACCCGTACCGCATCCATCAGCACCTCAAACACATTGGCGTTGGCAATCACCGCTTGTTGCAAATGCTTGAGCATCGCTGGTGATTCAGCTGCGTGCAAAGTGTGGAAATCGTTAAGTCGTTTTAACTGATTTTGCTTTTCCTCATCCGTAGAGCGCGCCAGCTCCAACTTGTCTTGCACCACATCGCCCTTGGGGTTTCTGAAGGTGTTGACGCCGATGATGGGTAGCTCGCCGGTGTGCTTTAACATTTCGTAGTGCATGCTTTCGTCTTGAATACGGCCACGTTGGTAGCCGGTTTCCATGGCGCCTAGCACGCCGCCGCGTTCGGCAATGCGTTCAAACTCCATCAGCACGGCTTCTTCCAGCAACTCGGTGAGCTCTTCGATGATGAATGCGCCTTGAGATGGGTTTTCGTTCTTCGCCAAGCCCCATTCGCGGTTGATGATGAGCTGGATAGCCATGGCCCGGCGCACCGAGTCTTCAGTCGGCGTGGTGATGGCTTCGTCAAACGCGTTGGTGTGCAGGCTGTTGCAGTTGTCGTAAATAGCAATCAGCGCTTGTAGCGTGGTGCGGATGTCGTTGAACTGGATTTCTTGCGCGTGCAGGCTGCGACCGCTGGTCTGGATGTGGTATTTCAGCTTCTGGCTGCGCTCGTTCGCGCCATATTTTTCTTTCATCGCCACCGCCCAAATGCGGCGCGCCACGCGACCCATCACGGTGTACTCAGGGTCCATGCCGTTGCTGAAGAAGAAGCTCAAGTTGGGCGCAAAGTCGTCTATGTGCATGCCGCGCGCCAAGTAGGCTTCAACAAATGTAAAGCCGTTGGACAGCGTAAAGGCCAGCTGGCTGATGGGGTTCGCACCCGCTTCGGCGATGTGGTAGCCGGAAATTGAGACGCTGTAAAAGTTGCGCACGCGGTTGTGCACAAAGTATTCTGCAATGTCGCCCATTACCTTGAGGCTGAACTCGGTGCTGAAAATGCAGGTGTTTTGCCCTTGGTCTTCTTTCAAAATATCCGCCTGCACCGTACCGCGCACATTCTCTTGTACCCACTCTTTGATCTTGGCAGTTT
>JBJOPS010000029.1:0-49482 GCA_046050465.1 Pseudomonadota bacterium
GGGTTGCGGCCAACACGGGGTGGGCGGCGGTTGATGGAGAAGCTGCCAAAACCGCGAATCTCGATGCGGTGACCTTTGACCAGCGCATCGCTCATGGCGTCCAGCACCGTTTTGACGGCCAGTTCGGCGTCGCGGTGGGTCAGCTGCGCAAAGCGGGCGGCGAGTTCTTCAACCAGATCGGAGCGGGTCATGTTGTCACTTCGTTGTTCATGCCTGTCGGTGCCCTGCACCGGCCTGAAAAAAGCCTGCCCCCATGACAGGGGCAGGCTTTTCAGACAGCAAGCGTCTTCAGATCAAAGAGATCAGTTGTTGTCCAACTTGGCACGCAACAAAGCGCCCAGGCTGGTGGTGCCGGCGTTTTCACGCGAAGACTGCTGCGACAAGGAAGCCATGGCTTCTTGTTGGTCCACAGCGTCCTTGGCTTTGATGGACAACTGGATGTTGCGGGTCTTGCGATCCACGTTCACCACCACAGCGGTCACTTCGTCGCCGACTTTCAACACGTGGCTGGCGTCTTCCACACGGTCGCGCGAGATTTCGCTGACGCGCAAGTAGCCGACGATGTCTTCGCCCAGGTCGATTTCAGCGCCCTTGGCATCCACAGTCTTGACCTTGCCGGTGACGGTTTGGCCTTTGTCGTTGATCGACACGAAGGTGGTGAAAGGATCGGAGTCGAGCTGTTTGATGCCCAAGCTGATGCGTTCGCGGTCCACGTCCACAGCCAAGACCAAAGCCTCGACTTCTTGACCCTTCTTGAATTCACGCACGGCGTTTTCGCCGGTTTCGTTCCAGGACAGGTCGGACAGGTGCACAAGGCCGTCGATGCCGGCAGCCAAGCCCACGAACACGCCGAAGTCGGTGATCGACTTGATCGGGCCCTTGACGCGGTCGCCGCGCTTGGTGTTCTGTGCAAATTCTTGCCAAGGGTTGGCCTTGCACTGCTTCATGCCCAGGGAGATACGACGCTTGTCTTCGTCGATTTCCAGAACCATGACTTCGACTTCGTCACCCAGGGCAACGATCTTCGAAGGCGCAACGTTCTTGTTGGTCCAGTCCATTTCGGAGACGTGCACCAGGCCTTCGATGCCGGGTTCGAGCTCCACAAACGCGCCGTAGTCGGCGATGTTGGTGATCTTGCCGAACAAACGGGTTGACTGGGGATAACGGCGGTTGACGCCCATCCAGGGATCGTCGCCCATTTGCTTCAGACCCAGCGAGACTCGGTTCTTTTCGGTGTCGAACTTCAGGATCTTGGCAGTGATTTCCTGACCAGCTGTCACCACTTCGGATGGGTGACGGACGCGGCGCCATGCCATGTCAGTGATGTGCAGGAGGCCGTCGATACCGCCCAGGTCCACGAACGCGCCGTATTCGGTGATGTTCTTGACTACGCCCTGAACCACAGAACCTTCTTTCAGGTTTTGCATCAGCTTGGCGCGCTCTTCACCCATGGAGGCTTCCACCACGGCACGGCGAGACAACACGACGTTGTTGCGCTTGCGATCGAGCTTGATTACCTTGAATTCCATCGTCTTGTTCTCGTACGGAGACAAGTCTTTTGTAGGACGTGTGTCGACCAGCGAGCCGGGCAGGAAGGCGCGGATGCCATTGACCAGAACGGTCAGACCGCCCTTGACTTTGCCGCTGGTGGTGCCAGTGACAAATTCGCCAGATTCGAGTGATTTTTCCAGGGACATCCACGAAGCGAGGCGCTTGGCGGTGTCACGGCTGACGATGGTGTCGCCGTAGCCGTTTTCCATGGCCACAATGGCCACCGAGACGAATTCGCCGACCTGGCACTCAAGTTCACCCTTGTCGCTTTTGAATTCGGACAAAGGTACATAAGCCTCGGATTTGAGACCGGCATTGACGACCACGAAGTTGTGTTCGATACGAACGACTTCAGCGGTGACGACTTCGCCAATACGGGTTTCAGAGCGTTTTTGTGACTCTTCAAATAGGGCTGCGAAAGATTCAGACATTTTTTTTGCGGATGGAACCGCGGGGTTACGTTGTTGAACCACACAACCAGTGCGCTTGATGCGCGAGAAGAGCTGTGTGGGCCGCGACGGTGCCATGGAGCCCCGTCTTTGAGCAGCTATCCGGATTGGTTTTCAGGCCTGTCCAAAAGGCTGCTTGTCCAGCCACCAGTTCAACACATCATTGACAGACTGCTCGACCGTCAAATCCGAGTTATCCAGAAACCGGGCATCTTCAGCGGGTTTGAGAGGTGCAACGATTCGGGACGAGTCCCTCGCGTCGCGCGCTTCCAGATCATCATGAAGAGATGGCAGTGTAACCGAAATCCCCTTTGAAATCAACTGTTTATGGCGCCGCTCGGCACGCCTGGCAGCGCTGGCGGTGAGATACACCTTGAGTGTGGACTGCGGGAAAATGATGGTTCCCATGTCACGCCCGTCGGCAACCAGCCCCGGCAACTGGCGAAAACTGTGTTGAAGATCGATCAGCGCCTGGCGAACCTGGGGCAAGGCGGACACTTTGGAGGCGTTCATGCCCGCTTCTTCGGTGCGGATGGCTTCGCTGACATCCGCACCGTTCACAATGACTTGCCCGTTGATGAACTGGATGGACAGACTTTTTACCAATTCGGCAATGGCTCGGGCATGACCCGCATCCAGCGCCAGTCCCGCCTCGCCCGCGGCCTTGGCGGCGATGCGATAAAGTGAGCCGGAATCCAGAAAGTGGTAACCTAACCGTCTGGCTAATGCAGCAGCCAGAGTGCCTTTGCCGGAGGCAGTAGGGCCGTCCACGCATATCACCGGAATAGCATCCACAGGGGATTTGACTACTGAGAGCAGCACCTCGAAGTAGTCCGGGAAGGTCTTGGCTACACATTTGGGGTCCAAAATGCGTACAGGCAATCTGGCTGGGCTGAAGGCGGCCAGTGAAAAGCACATCGCTACCCGATGGTCATCATAGGTGTGGACGCTGGCGGCACGCCATTGGTGCGCAGACGCTGGTGGCGTGACTCGGATGTAGTCGGCACCTTCTTCCACCTCAGCACCAAATTTGCGCAACTCTGTGGCCATGGCGGCAATGCGGTCCGTTTCCTTCACACGCCAGCTGGCGATATTACGTAGCGTGGTGGCGCCATTGGCATACAACGCCATCACCGCCAGTGTCATCGCGGCGTCGGGGATATGGTTGCAGTCCAGGTCAATCGCTTGCAATGGCCAGATCCCGCGCTGGATATGCAGCCAGTTGGGGCCGCTGTCAATCTTTGCGCCCATCATTTGTGCAACTTCGATGAAGCGGATGTCGCCCTGTATGGAATCTGCGCTTATGCCTTGAATTCTGATGCCGTTCAGGCCATTAGTCTTGGGTGCTATTGCGCCCAGTGCTATAAAGTAGCTAGCAGATGAGGCGTCTGCTTCGACATGAATATGTCCTGGGGACTGGTAGTTGCAGCCTGCAGGGATAGTAAATCGCTGCCAGCTGTCCCGTATCACGGTAATGCCAAAGCGTGCCAACAGGTTCAGCGTGATTTCGATGTAGGGGCGCGAGATGAGTTCGCCAACCACCTCAATCACGATGTCCTCTCTGGCAACTAGCGGCAAAGCCATCAAAAGTGCCGTGAGGAACTGGCTGGAGACATTACCCCGAACACGGATAGGTATATCCAGCACAAGCGGCAGCGCCGGTGTGCCAATGCGCAGCGGCGGGAAACCGTCAACGCCCAAATAATCGATGACACAGCCGAGCTGGCGCAACGCATCCACCAGGTCGCCAATTGGTCGCTCATGCATTCGGGGAACGCCGTGCAGTTTGAACTCACCACCCAATACTGCCAGCGCTGCGGTGAGCGGGCGCATGGCGGTGCCGGCATTGCCCATGAACAGGTCTGCCTGTTTAGCGGGCAGCTGGCCGCCTAGCCCGTCGATGGCTACCGTGGTGCCGGATTGCCGCACGCCGCAGCCGAGCTGACGCAAGGCGTCGAGCATCACGCGGGTGTCGTCCGAATCCAGCAGGTCATGCAGCGTCGTTGTGCCTTGGCTCAGTGCCGAGAGCAGCAACAGCCGGTTGGAGATGCTCTTGGAGCCTGGCAGCACTACCGTGCCCCCCGCGCTGGCCAGCGGCGGGATATCGAGAAACTCGGTAGCAAACATTATTTTTGGTTTTTGGACATTGTCCAGTTGGCTCGGGTGAGGCTGGCCTGGTCAATCAGGCCTTCCAGTGCCTCGGCGTTTCCGCTGGAAATCATCAGTTCAAGTGCCTGCAGGCTGCGTTGAAATATTTTGGACTGAGTCAACAACTCTTCGCGGTTGGAGAGCATGATGTCTCGCCACACATGAGCGTCGCTGGCTGCAATCCGGGTGAAATCCCGAAATCCGGGGCCCGCAAGAGACAGGTAGTTTTTGCCGTCAGCCTGACTTGAGATGGCATTCATCAATGCAAATGAAATCAAGTGTGGTAGATGACTCACTGCGGCAAAGGCAGCGTCATGGGCTTCCGGCGTCATGGTGACCACACGACAGCCCAGCCCGGACCAGACGTCAATGGCCTGCTGCACCTGGGCAGGCTGTGTGCGCTCGATTGGCGTGAGGATGACTTGCTTGCCATGGTAAAGATCCACATCGGCATGTTCGACACCCGATACCTCGCGGCCAGCGATAGGGTGAGCAGGCACAAATGAACCGACATGCTCACGCAACGAGCGTCGACCAGCGTCAATTACATCACGTTTGGTTGACCCCACATCCATGATTAACATTTTGGGTGTCACCAGATGGCGAATGGCTTTGAACGTGGCTTCCGTTGCCGCTACTGGTACGGCAACCAGCACAATATCGGCACCGGATACGGCCAGCAGGGCTGATGGAGCTTCCACATCGATCACGCCCATCTGACGCGCCCGTTCGGTGGTGGACGGCGATTTGCTGTAGCCAACGATGCGTTTTACCAGTCCTGCGCGTTTGAGTGCAAGTGCAAATGAGCCGCCCATCAGCCCGCAACCAATGAGCCCGAGTTGTTCAAACATGCTGCTTCCTTGTATTGTCGAGTTGCATTAGTTGCCCACTGGGTAGGTTCCCAGTACTTTATAGAACGCACACAGACCCTGCAATTCCTTCAGGGCGCTGGCTACATTTGGCTGGGAGGGGTGTCCCTGAATGTCAATGTAGAAGTAATACTCCCATTGTCCGGTGCGCGCTGGCCGCGACTCGAACCGGGTCATGGACACACCGTATGTCTTGAGCGGCACCAGCAGGTCGTGAACAGCACCGGGTTCGTTGGGTACCGACACAATGAGACTGGTGCAATCGTTATTGGATGGCGGCGGCGTGCCCAGCGTTTGCGGCAGGCAAATGATGGCGAAGCGGGTGCGGTTATAAGCGTCGTCCTGGATGGCGTGGGCCGCAATGTGCAAACCAAACTGCGTGGCTGCGCGCTCGCTGGCCAGGCCAGCCCAGGCGGGGTTGGTTGTAGCCAGCCGGGCGCCTTCTGCATTGCTGGATACCGGGCGGCGCTCGGCATGCGGCAGGTGTTTGGACAGCCAGGCCTGACACTGGGCCAGCGCCAAGGGATGCGCCAGTACGACTTCAATCCCTCCCATCGAATTTTCCAGCCGGAGCAGGTTATGCCGGACCAGCAGCGTAATTTCACCAATCACATGGGTGGGTGAGTGCAGGAACAGGTCCAGCGAACGGGTTACCACGCCCTCTGTGGAGTTCTCCACGCCCACGACGCCAAACTGTGCACTGCCAGCGGCCGTGGCATGGAAGACCTCATCGAAATTGGCGCAGTAGGTCAGGTCAGCAGCACCACCGAAAAACTCGATGGCCGCCTGCTCGCAAAAAGTACCGGCTGGCCCTAACACAGCCACCCGCTGGGGCGCCTCCAGTGCCAGGCAGGCGGACATGATCTCGCGCCATATGGCGGCCACGTGCGGATTCTTCAGCGGCCCCGGGTTAGCCTGCTGAATTTTGTCGATGACTTGCGCTACACGGTCAGGGCGGAAAAAAGCAGTTCCTTCGCGTTTCTTGACCTCGCCCACCTGCTCGGCAACCAGCGCGCGGCTGTTCAGCAGCGTGAGCAATTGCTGATCAATCGCATCGATTTTGACGCGCAAATCAGCCAGATTAGGCAAGGGCGTGGCGGGGTTGGTCATGGCTCAGGTTTGAATTGTTCAGGCTTGCGATTGCTCGAAATCGCGCATGTAGGCCACCAGCGCCTGCACACCTTCAAGCGGCATCGCGTTATAGATGCTGGCCCGCATGCCACCTACGGATTTGTGCCCCTTGAGTTGCAGCAATCCGCGTGCCTTGGCGCCAGCCAGAAATGCGTCGTTGCGGGATTCGTCACGCAGATAGAAAGGCACATTCATGCGCGAACGGCAGCCTTTATCCACGCGGTTTTCATACAGCGTTGACTTGTCAATGGCCTCATAAAGCAGGTTGGCTTTGGCCAGGCTGCGCTGCTCCATGGCTGCGACCCCCCCCTGACGCTTGAGCCACTGAAAAACCAGGCCCGCCATGTAGATGGCATAGGTGGGTGGCGTGTTGTACATCGACTGATTGTCTGCAACGGTCTTGTAATTGAAGGCGCTGGGACAAATGGCCAGTGCGTGACCCAACAGATCTTCACGCACCACCACCAGCGTCAGGCCCGCCGGCCCCAGGTTTTTCTGGGCGCCGCCAAAGGCCAGTCCGACGCGGCCCCAGTCCACCGGACGCGATGCTACGTGAGATGAAAAATCTATGACCAGTGCCGCACTCGAACCCAGCGCCTTGAGATCGGGCAGCGTTTGAAACTCGACACCGTGAATGGTTTCGTTGGTGCACACATGCACATAGCTGGCGTTGTCATGAAGTTGCCAGCCGGACGTTGGCGGAATATTGGTGAATTTGCCGGCCTCTCCACTGGCTGCAACATGGGCCAGACCGTACTTGCCTGCTTCCTTGAGCGACTTGTCGCTCCAGCTACCGGTTACGATGAAGTCAATGGTGCCAACCGCCCCTTGAGAGGCTCGCAGCGCGCTGAGGTTCATGGGCACAATGGCGTTTTCCGCCAGCCCGCCACCCTGCATGAACAGGATCTTGAAGTGGGCGGGAACGGCCAGCAGCTCACGCAGATCGGCTTCGGCTCGCTCGTAGATCGAAATGAATTCCTTGCCGCGATGGCTCATCTCCATCACGCCCATGCCGCTGCGCTGACCTGCCGCGTCCGGCCAGTCCAGCATCTCGGCGGCAGCCTGCGCCAGCACCTCGGCAGGCATGGTGGCCGGGCCGGCCGAGAAGTTGAATGGGCGTTGCATCAAGCTTTTTCTGTGTGAAATAGGGCCTCGGCCCTCTATTTATATGCGTGAGTAGCTATAAAAATAATAGCAATCCAATCAATGGCAACTATACGGCACCAGCTTCGCCAGAGTCGTCAGCACCTTCATCAGTCGCATCTGCATCGGTTGGGTTGGCGTCGTTTTCCACAATGCGTTGCAAACCGCTGAGTTTGGAGCCTTCGTCGAGGCCGATCAGCGTCACACCCTGCGTGGCACGGCCGAGTTCACGGATTTCGCTGACGCGTGTGCGCACCAGAACACCCTTGTCAGTGATCAGCATGATTTCGTCATCCGCATGAACCAGCGTGGCGGCGACCACCTTGCCGTTGCGTTCGGACTGCTGGATGGCAATCATGCCCTTGGTGCCACGGCCATGGCGGGTGTATTCAGTGATGCTGGTGCGTTTGCCGTAACCGTTTTCGGTGGCAGTGAGCACGCTCTGCTGTTCGTCCTCGGCCACCAGCATGGCGATCACGCTCTGGCCGTCGTCCAGCATCATGCCACGCACGCCGCGCGCATTGCGACCCAGTGGGCGAACATCGTTTTCGTCAAAGCGCACGGCTTTGCCGCCATCGCTGAACAACATCACGTCGTGTTGGCCATCTGTCAACGCCGCGCCAATCAGGAAATCACCTTCGTCCAGATTGACAGCGATGATGCCACCCTTGCGCGGGTTGTTGAATTCGTCCAGCGCGGTCTTCTTGACCGTGCCCATGGATGTACCCATGAACACATACTGGTCTGCCGGGAAGCTGCGCTTGTCACCGGTGAGTGGCAGCACCACGTTGACCTTTTCGCCTTCCTGCAGCGGGAACATGTTGACGATGGGGCGTCCGCGGGAGCCACGTGAACCCTGTGGCACTTCCCAGACCTTGAGCCAGTAGAGGCGGCCCCGGTTGCTGAAGCACAGGATGTAGTCGTGTGTATTGGCAATGAAGAGCTGGTCCACCCAGTCGTCTTCTTTGGTCGCGGTGGCCTGCTTGCCGCGACCGCCGCGTTTTTGCGCCCGGTATTCACTCAGGGGCTGGCTCTTGATGTAGCCACTGTGTGAAAGCGTGACGACCATGTCAGTCGGGGTGATCAGGTCTTCCGTGCTCAGATCGAATGAGCTGTGTTCCACCAGACTGCGGCGGGCGCCGAGCTTGGTCTGGCCGAATTCCTGTTTGATGGAGCTGAGCTCGTCACCAATGATGATGGAAACACGTTCAGGTTTGGCCAGAATGTCGAGCAGGTCTTCAATCTCAGCCATCACCTCTTTGTATTCGGTAACGATCTTGTCCTGCTCCAGACCGGTCAGGCGCTGCAGGCGCATCTGCAGAATTTCCTGCGCTTGCGTGTCGCTCAGGCGGTACAGGCCGTCATTGCCCATGCCGAATTCTTTTTCCAGTCCGTCAGGGCGGTAGTCGTCGGCATTGATCACACCACCGTCGCTTCGGGTGCGGGTGAGCATCTCGCGCACCAGTTTGCTGTCCCATGGACGGGTCATCAATTCGGCTTTTGCTACGGGCGGTGTCGGCGCGTTGCGGATGATGGCAATAAATTCATCAATGTTGGCCAGTGCCACGGCCAGGCCTTCCAGCACATGGCCTCGTTCGCGGGCCTTGCGCAGCGTGAACACGGTGCGCCGCGTGACCACTTCACGGCGGTGCTCCAGAAACACCTCGATCAGGTCCTTCAGATTGCATAGCTTGGGCTGGCCGTTGATCAGCGCCACCATGTTCATGCCGAACGTGTCCTGCAACTGTGTCTGCTTGTACAGGTTGTTCAGCACCACCTCGGGCACTTCACCGCGCTTCAACTCAATCACCAGGCGCATGCCTGATTTGTCGGATTCATCCTGAATGTGGCTGATGCCTTCAATCTTCTTCTCGTGCACCAACTCGGCCATGCGCTCCTGCAAGGTCTTTTTGTTCACCTGGTAGGGTAGCTCGTCAACAATGATGGCCTGGCGCTGGCCTTTGTCGATGTCTTCGAAGTGGCACTTGGCACGCATCACCACCTTGCCGCGTCCGGTGCGGTAACCGTCCTTGACGCCATTGATGCCGTAGATGATGCCGGCCGTGGGGAAGTCCGGCGCTGGCACGATTTCCATTAGCTCGTCGATGGAGGCCTCAGGGTTGCGCAGCAGGTGCAGGCAGGCATCCACCACTTCGTTGAGGTTGTGCGGCGGGATGTTGGTAGCCATGCCGACCGCAATGCCGCCCGAGCCGTTGACCAGTAGGTTGGGCAGGCGGGTGGGCAAAACCAGGGGTTCTTTTTCGGAGCCGTCGTAGTTGGGCCCAAAGTCAACCGTTTCCTTGTCCAGGTCAGCCAGCAGCTCATGGGCGATCTTGGCAAGGCGAATTTCGGTGTAACGCATGGCGGCGGCGTTGTCGCCATCGACCGAGCCGAAATTGCCCTGGCCATCCACCAGCATATGGCGCATGGAAAAATCCTGCGCCATGCGAACGATGGTGTCATATACCGACTGGTCGCCGTGGGGGTGGTATTTACCAATCACGTCGCCAACGATACGGGCGGATTTCTTGTAAGCCCGGTTCCAGTCATTATTGAGCTCGTGCATCGCGAACAACACACGACGATGCACCGGCTTCAAACCGTCCCGCGCGTCGGGCAGGGCGCGGCCAACAATAACGCTCATGGCGTAATCGAGATAGCTCCGGCGCATTTCCTCTTCAAGACTGATGGGCAGGGTTTCTTTGGCGAACTGGGTCATGAAAAGGGGCTTTGCGACGGGAAAAGTGCGATTTTACGGGCAAGCCGATGTCGTTAACCTGCAACATAAACAGGCTCACAGTTTTGCCCTGGGTTAGATTAGGTGTCGTGCGCTTGTGTAACCTGTTGTGTATGGCACAATGCCACACATGCACTGGGTGGCGGTCATCCGGGGCGCACAAACCGTTCGCAGCGATGCTGCGGTCTTTTCCCCCATGAGGAGAATTATGAAGAATTTGAATAAAGTGGCTACGCTGTTTGCCGCCGCTCTTGCAATGACTGCTGGTGCCCAGACCATTGACAACTGGCGTAATGCTGGTAGCGAGCTTGTCTGGAAAAATGCCGGCAATGAGTTGTGCTGGCGTGATGCCAGCTGGACACCGGCTACGGCAGCCGTGGGTTGTGATGGCGCTATTGCGGCCCCCGCCCCAGCTCCAGCACCAGTCGCTGCACCAGCACCTGCCCCGGCCCCTGTTGCCGCTCCAAAACCAGCACCTGCTCCGGCACCAACGCCTGCTCCCCAGCCGCCCGCAGCCACCAAGGTTACCTACGCTGCTGATGCATTCTTTGATTCCGGCAAATCCGTTCTGAAGCCAGAAGGCAAAGCCAAGCTCGATGACCTGACCACCAAGGTCAAGGGCATCAATCTGGAAGTTATCATCGCTGTAGGTCACACCGACTCCGACGGTAGCGACACATCCAACCAGAAGCTGTCGGTTGCACGTTCTGAAGCTGTGAAAGCTTATCTGGTGTCCAAGGGCATCGAGAAGAACCGTGTTTACACCGAAGGCAAAGGCGAGAAGCAGCCAGTTGCGGACAACAAGACCAAAGAAGGCAAGGCGAAAAACCGCCGTGTCGAGATTGAAGTTGTTGGTACCCGTACAAACAAATAATTATTACTTGCCCCGACGAGCAGGTCGCCAGAGCGGCCTCAACAAAACCCCGCTCTGGCGGGGTTTTGTCTTTATAGCCCTAGTCCGAATACGTTAACTGACGTGCGTAAAGAGTGGGAATGTGTTCGGTTGATAATCCAGCCATGACTACTGTATTAAATGCTGACCCTGCCGAGTTGGCCAAATTTTCAGAGCTGGCCCATCGCTGGTGGGATAAAGACAGTGAATTTCGCCCGCTTCACCAGATCAACCCTCTGCGTCTGGGCTGGCTAAATGGTCTATGTCCCGTGCAGGGCAAGCGTGTGCTGGACGTAGGCTGCGGGGGCGGTATTCTGTCTGACTCGATGGCACGCAAGGGCGCTGAAGTGCTGGGCATCGACCTCGCCACCAAAGCCCTGAAAGTGGCACAGCTACATGCGCTGGAAGCCCAGACACCGAATGTGCAGTACCGTGAGATCAGCGCTGAAGCGCTCGCCTCGGAGTGGCCATCAGGCTTTGACGCAGTGACCTGCATGGAAATGCTGGAACATGTGCCGGACCCCTCGTCGATCGTGCATGCCTGCGCCGCGCTGGTCAAGCCAGGCGGGTGGGTGTTTTTCTCAACCATCAATCGCAATCTCAAGTCTTTTTTGTTTGCGATTGTTGGTGCCGAATATGTACTCAACCTCTTGCCAAGAGGAACTCATGAATACGCCAAGCTGATTCAGCCCAGTGAGTTGGCAGCTCACTGCCGGGCGGCGGGACTTGATCTGCGCGATACCCGGGGTATGCAGTACAACCCAATCACCAAACGCTACTGGATGAGTGGTGATACCAGGGTGAACTATTTGTTTGCCACGCAAAAGCCAGTGGGCATGACCGCGTGAAGATGGCCCCTCATCGATTTCACAACGTTCAGGCCGTGCTTTTTGACCTGGATGGCACTCTGATCGACAGCGCACCTGACCTCGCCGCCGCCGCCGACAAGCTGCGTACCGACCGCGGCCTGTCTCCCATTCCGCTGGAGCACTATCGCTCAATGGCAGGCGCCGGGGCCCGTGGCCTGCTAAGCGTAGCGTTTGGCATGACGCCCGACCACCCCGAGTTTTCCGTCCTGAAAGAAGAGTTCTTTGTGAACTACGAAAACTGCATGACTCAGCGAACGTTCGCATTCGATGGCGTGCGAGAGCTGATTGATGCGCTGGTCGCACAAAATCTGCCCTGGGGGGTGGTAACCAACAAGGCTTCACGTTTTGCACTGCCTCTTACCAAGGCTATGGCGCTGTTTTCTTCGGCTGGTGCCGTCGTGTGCGGTGACACCACGCCTTACGCCAAGCCACATCCCGAGCCTCTGCTTGAGGCCGCCCGCCGCTTAAAGTTGGATTCGGCACGCTGTCTGTATGTCGGTGACGATGAGCGCGACATCCTTGCTGGTCTCGCCGCGGGTATGGGCACCGTGGTGGCTACTTATGGTTATCTGGGGCAGAGCACTTCCACCGCCC
Organism: Pseudomonadota bacterium; assembly: GCA_046050465.1. Lineage (GTDB taxonomy): Bacteria > Pseudomonadota > Gammaproteobacteria > Burkholderiales > Burkholderiaceae_C > Egaibacter. The sequence goes on from JBJOPS010000029.1 coordinate 12,384, forward strand.
GGTGGGGTGCACATGCGGAAATCCACACCGCATCAGAGCTTTTATCCCTGCTGGTGGGGCCATACGCGCCGCCAATAGCCTAGAATGGTGGTTTGGGGCTGCACTTGGTTTCGACGTGGGTTCGGACGCGGTGTGGTGCATGTCGAGCTGAATGCGCTCGTTAATCAGATTCAAAAAACTAACTGCAAACGACGAACGTTTCGCACTCGCTGCTTAATTGCCAGTGAGCTTTACAACAGCAGGCCGATGGGCTGGGCAAGGGGTGTTTAGCGCAAGTTAAATGCTCCCGGCTGTAAAGATAATTTCATCGGCTGGCCTCGGGCTGGGTACCTTAACCCGGGGCAAGACAATAGGGTGCTGGCGTCCTGTGTAGCGTGCGACTGTGCGACACAGGTGGCGAGACTCAAATCAGACCGCTAAACATGTAGATCTGCTCGAAGAAGGCTTGCGGACGCGGGTTCAAATCCCGCCAGCTCCACCACTATTCAAAAAACCAACCACTCTCGGTTGGGGTTTTTTTGCCCGTCTCCCCCAGTGCTGGCGCGGGTTCGGGCCTCGCCGCGACGGACGCCGCTGCCCCGGATACGCCGGTTCCGGGCTGTTTTCCGTTCTCAGAACCCGCCCATTCTCTGTTTCTGCGAAGGACGACTCCGCACCCTCGCCAGCAATGACGCGGGTTTCCGGCTGCTTGTTCGTCACAAAAACCGCCTTCACGCTGGCGACTCGACCCAGACCGGACTACTCGTTCACGATGGCCCGGACATCCCAGGTGATCGACATCCCGGGTCGGTAGGCCGCCTCGCTGCTAGTTTTGATGCTGGCTTTCAGGTACCCGCTGGGGAGTCACGTCTCCAGCGCCCTGGTGGCCGGTGACCTGTTCGCCCGCGTCAATCTCGTCTTTGACCAAGCAACGTGGAATGGCGCGTGGTCGGATGTCCACCCATGTTGACAATTGAGCGGGGAAATGACGTCAGTCAAATGCTTGTTTCTGAATCTCTGAAATGGTTTTCATCGACTTCCGTAAGTCTCTCGTTTCGGATAAAAAAAGGGCTGATCTTGCGACCAGCCCTTAAGGGATCCCTGAACCTGAAGGTTTCGAAAGGACCCGAGGAGACAACCAGTGAAAGTGATTAACTTTCGAAATCTGCTTGGCATTAGTATCTCAGGGTTTTTCCCTCGATGCGTAGAGATTTTTCTCTACTAAGCAGCAAGTTGAACCCGGATGATGCCTCAAATCAAGAGATTAACGTTTTTTGGCGGCTTGCTTCGAAGCGTTGACGGCGGTGGCTGATACAGCGTTGAAATTGGCTTCAGCAACATCAGTGGCTTGCTTGACAGCTTTTTGAACGGATTCCAGCGCATTGTTGGCAGCGGCCACAGCGCTTTTCATCACGGCAACAGCGGTCTCGGAACCGGCTGGTGCGTTCTTGGCAGCGTTGTCTACCAGACCCATGAATTTCTTTTGTGCATCAGCGGCCTGGCCTTCGAAAGCCTTGCCGAATTCGGCAGTAGAGCCTGAGGCGATGTCATACAGGTGACGGCTGTAAGCAGCGGTCTTTTCAGCCAAAGGCTGGAACAGACCGGACTGCAGAGCCAGCAACTCTTGCGCGTCTTTCACGCTGAGCATGGCTTTGGCGGTCTCGCCGCTCTCAGTCAGAGCAGCTTTGGACGCGGTCAGGTTGAGTTCAACGATTTTCTCTACGCCTTCGAAAGCCTTGGTGGTCAGGCCCAACAGGGTTTCGATGTTGGCTTTGTGTGAGGACATAACTTGTTCGACGGTCAGCATATTAATCTCCAGTATCGATGGTTAAAAGTATCTGCGCCGTAACTTGATTTCTGCTCATCCATGTTGCAGTGCAGCATGAGTGGAATTATAGGGTTATCCCGAAGATGTGCAAGCAATTTTTGTTGCAATGCAACATTTTAGAGGGAAAATTCTAGGAAATCTATGCAAAACCCAGCCAACCAGCAAGCCCCGAGAGATGTGGATGAAGCAAATCAGTCTTGCCGGCAGTGGATTTGAGCTTGGCAATCTGGCTGCCGGTTTGGGGTTCCGTCATGGTGCGCCGGGGCAGGGCGGCTCAGGAACAGGCTCACATCCAGTTTGTCCCGGCATTTTGCAGCGACAATCGGACGCTGTTAATTTCCTGCTGGTATTCGAAGTTAGTGTCACCCATGTCAAACAACCCTGTTTTCCCCGTGCGTACGGCTACTTTGCGCGAAGCCAAAATTATTGCGGACATATATTCTGTTGCCAGTGCCGTGGTGTTGAAGGATCTGGTTTCTGCAGATGCTCTGGCGTCTCTTTGTGCAGACTACGACTTGGCTTTCTGGCGTGATGCCATTGAATACGGGGAGCCCCAGGTTCATGTCGCAACAGAAGATGGTCGGGTTGTGGGTTTCGTTGGCTTTGATCGTTCGCGGGACAAAGGCACGGCCCCCACCATGGGTGAAATATGGTTCATTTGTGTTACCCCGGCCTGCTGGAGTAAAGGCGTTGGGCTGGCTTTGTGGGATGCGGCCCGAGAAGGCCTGATTGAAGAAGGGTGCACCCATGTCACAGTCTGGGTGCCACTGGGTAACGATCGGGCTATGCGGTTTCACGAGTTGGCCGGGTTCAAGCGGGAAATGTCCAGCGCAAAAACAGTGCCATTGAGTGATGGTCGCATCGAAGAAATTCGCCTCAAGCGTGCGCTGACCTGAGTCGGGTGAACTCCGCCATTGATGTTCCGGTGCAACGTGTGGCGCACATCCAGTCGAGATATTTCAACATCTTGGCCTAGTTCCAAACCACCGAGCGCATGGAGATGGATCCGGCCTGAAAGCTGACGTTGAAGAACCTCAAGTTCACATCGCCGCCATGCGCCGCACCTGCGGCATAAAGCAGCGGCAAATAGTGATCGTAGGTGGGGTGGGCTTGCTGGGCTATTGCACCAAGTTTCTGGAATTCAGCCAAGGCAGACAGGTTGCCATGCTGTAAAAGATCGGCGGTGATCTTGTCAAACTCCAGCGCCCAGTCATAGGCATGCATCAGGGTTGCTGACATATTGATGGCATGCAGGTTGTGCACAATGTTGCCGCTGCCCACAATTAACACCCCGCGTTCCCGAAGTCCCTTGAGTTGTTGCCCCAGCGCCAGATGCTCTGCGGGGGCACGGCTGTAGTCCATGCTGAGCTGGATTACCGGAATATTTGCTTTGGGAAACATGGGTTTGAGTACCGACCAAGTTCCGTGATCAAAACCCCAGTCGGTCATGTCCAGTCCGACCGGAGGCTGCCGCAACACTGAACTGATTTCCGCTGCTGTTGCTGGGGCCCCTGGTGCCGGAAACTGCTGATCGAACAGGGCCTTCGGAAAACCTCCAAAATCATGAATCGTTTTTGGCTTGTCTATGCCGGTTAGCCACCAGCCACGGGTAAGCCAATGCGCAGAAATGCACAGGATCAACTGCGGTTGCGGATAATTTATGCCAAATTCCTGGCCCATCGCCTGCCAACTGCGTCGGTAGTCGTTGTCCTCGATGGCATTCATCGGACTGCCATGACCCAAAAATAGCACCGGCATGCGGGGGGATGGTTTCAGTGATTGCAATGATGCCAGTCGGGTGATCGAGGCGGTGTTGGTGGACAGGGGCTGGTTCATGAGGACGAGGGATGCGCCTGAGGCGCCTGATGTGTGGAAAGTTTGACGACGTGCAAATGAGACAAGAATTCTATTTGGAGCCGACCGTCATGACGATTGCCCGAATGCCCAGTTGCTGAATAACTACGAAATTGCCTGACGCCATCTTTTCAATTCACATTGGAATATGGAGAAATTGGGCTCTGTCCCTTACAGAATATGCATTATTTGCTATAAAAAAGATAGTTTAAAATATTCGCATTTATAGTCAAAAGACCTTTGCATATGGCTATTCAGTGGTTTCCCGGTCACATGCACCTGACCCGCAAAGCGATCACAGAACGGATAAAGGATATCGACGTTGTGATCGAATTACTGGACGCGCGTTTGCCTGGCTCCAGTGCCAATCCCATGCTGGCAGAGCTGACACTTCACAAGCCCGCACTGAAGGTGCTGAACAAGCAGGATCTGGCCGACCCCACGCACACCGAGCGCTGGCTGGCACACTACAACAGTCTGCCTGGCACCCGTGCCATCGGCCTGGACGCATCGGACACTACCCCGGTCAAGCGCCTGATCGCAGTCTGCCACGAACTCGCACCTCACCGCGGCGGCATGGCCAAGCCCATACGGGTGCTGATCTGCGGTATTCCCAATGTCGGTAAATCGACGCTCATCAACACGCTGACCGGCAAGAAAGCCGCCAAAACGGGTGACGAAGCCGGCATCACCAAGCTGGAGCAGCGCATCACGCTGACCAGCGACTTTTATTTGTACGACACCCCCGGTGTGCTGTGGCCGCGTATCATCGTGGCCAAAAGTGGCTACAACCTGGCCGCCAGTGGTGCCATTGGACGCAACGCGTTCAACGAAGAAGAGGTTGCGCTTGAGTTGCTGGATTACCTGAAGCAGCACTACGCGCCCCAGCTGGAAGAGCGTTACAAGCTGGAGGTGGTGACCAGCTTGTCTGATGAAGCGCTGCTGTCAGCAGTTGGGCGCAAGCGCGGTGCCCTCCAAGGCGGCAACCGGGTGAGCCTGCAGAAAGCTGCCGAGATCGTGATTTACGATTTCCGTTCCACCATTCTGGGCCGCATCACGCTGGAAACACCCGAGGAATTCAGGCAGTGGCTGGCAGCAGGGCAACTGGTGGACGCCGAGCGGCAAGCCAAAAGGAAGAAGCGTTCAACCTGACCCCGCTATGCGACCAGCCATTTGCGCTGATTGGCGAGTCGTTTCATTGCAGCAAATCCGGCGTCACCGCGTAACCCACTGAGCACCGCAGGCCAGAGTTTGAGCAGCAGCTCGGCCGTGGCCAGCGTATCGGCCGCTGCCTGATGTCGCACCGAGCAGTTGATATTCATCTGCGCCATCCATTCGTCCAGAGAACGTGCCTTGACCTTGGGGTGCAGCACTGCGGCCAGTGGCTCCAGGTCCAGCCACAGGTTGGCTGGGCGTCGCCCCCATGCTTTATCAAAGGCACGCAAGATCATTGCCTGGTCAAATGCGGCATGAAATGCGATCAGGGGTGATTTGCCGATGTAGTGTTCAAAGGCGAGCAGTGCATTGGCAGGCTCTACGCCCCGGCGCTGCGCACCAACACCGATGCCGTGCAACAGGATGTTGCTCTTGTCTGCAACCTGCACGTCGTTACGCAGCACCACTTCGAAGCTGTCCCCCAACGCAATACGCAGGTTTTTGTCCTCAAAATGCACGGCAATGGCGGCAATGGCCAGCAACCGGTCAGATGCGACGTTGAGTCCGCTGGACTCCACATCCAGCACGACCCAGCGTCTGTCATCCAGGTCCTGCGCGGGGCGCAGGCGGCGGGCCAGGGTTTGCAACAGGCTCATCGCTGGTAGTCAAGTTCCATTTTTTGCTGAAGACTCCGTGCTACCCGAAGGCTTTCTTTCAGGATGCGACGATCAATGTCGTTGAGCGTTTTTAGCTCAATCAAATTGGCCTGATTCAGGCCAGTGCCTGCCTGGGACATCTGTAGCTGCAGTCGCAACATCTGCAGGTATTCAAAGCTGGCTATCCAGGCCTGGCTTTCATGCGGCTGGGCTTTGAGCAAAGGCCCCAACGCTTCAAAACGTTCCCGCGTGCCGGTTTGGGCAATACCGTGAGCCAGTGCGTACAGCCGTGCTATATCCACAAAAATGGCAGTCCCGTTGTGTTTGAGGTCAATCATTCCCCGCCCATCCACATCTTGTGTTTCCATGGCGCCGAGCCAATTCAACGGTACGCGGCGGCGCAGCGAATTGTCAGCCATCTGTTTGATGAAGCGGGGCAGCGTAGCGGCCTTGTCCGTGACCAGTGAGCGCAGCTCCCGGGTCAAATTTACCTGCCCCACCAGTGGCCGCATATCGAAATAGATACTGGCCTTGAGCAAGTCTTCAGGCGCACCTCGTTCCATCCAGTCTTCAAAACGCTGGCGCCATTCCTGCACGGTCAGGCAGCATTGCGGGTTGCTGGCCATCACGTTGCCTTTGCACAGCGGATAACCACACTGGTCGAGGGCAACGTTGACCAGTTGCGCAAACTTCAGCCATTTTTTACGGTCGTGCTCAGGGTCGTCACTCGTAAACACGAGGCCATTGTCCTGGTCGGTGGAGATGGTTTGCTCTGAGCGTCCTTCCGAGCCAAAGGCCAGCCAGCAGGCTTGTTGCAGGTCAACACCTTGCTGCCGGGCCACCAACTGGACCAGCTGTTCGGTCAGCACGTCGTTGAGGTGACTGATGAGCTGCGTCAGCTGGCGCGCAGCCACACCTTGTCCGATCAGGTTGCGGGCAAAGCGCCGGATATCTTTGGCTGCCAGTGCCAACTCTTCAATACTTTGCGCGGCGCGGATGGCGCCACTCACATGTTTCAGCGAAAGGCGCTGCATTGCAAACAGATCATGTTCAGACACCAGACCTACCACGCGGCCGTCCTGTGTGACCGGGACATGTCGAATGCGATGCCGTGACATCAGCAGTGCCGCATCTTGCGCCGTGTCAAGAACACTCAGGGTGCGGATGGGTGCTGTCATTACCTGTGAGATCGGCGTTGCAAGCGGGACTTGCGGCAAGGTAACCCGGCCCAAAACATCGTGCCGGGTCAGAATGCCCTGGACCGAACCGTCTTCGTCGGTGACCAGCACTGAGCCGACCAGGCGCTCATGCATCAGCATCAGCGCCTCTCCCAGTGGCGTGTAGGGCCGCACCGCGACCGGGGTCTTTCGTCCCAGCTCTCCAAGCGGCGTTTCCAGTGATTGCTCAGCCAGCGCCTGCGAGGCATAAGTTGCCTGCATGGCCTGCCTGGACAGCTCAAGATGTTTGAGAATGCGGCGCCCCAGAAAATCAGCAAATGGTGGGCTCAAGACCGACAGGGCCGTGACCTCATCTACCGGAAGCAGCAGACAAAATGCGTCTTCGTGCGCCCGGTAGGTCGCTGTAACTGCACGTGCCGCCATGACCGCACCTACCGGAAACAGGTCACCCGCGTCATACTCGAATCCCCCCACTGTTTCATCGCCGCCGCGCCGTCCGGTTATATGACCCTGGCGGATATAAATCAGATGTTTGGGTACGCCATCATCAGGTGCCAAAACGGTTTCATCCGGTGCGTAGTAGACCTGTTGAGTGGCTGAAATAAAGCGATCCACATGCGCTAATTCCATTTGCGCAAACGGGGTGTACCGCATCAACTCGGTGCGCAGGTTGGCCATCAGGCTGGCCGAAGGCTGGCTGGACGTCGTCTGGGCAATGGAAGCAGAGGTGACCATGCGGCGGGCTACTCCGGCTAGGGTATCGGGCTATGTGCTTTGGGAACTTCAATGTATTGTGTCAGACCGCTATCGTAGCGGCCACGCTTACATTCACGATTTCTTTACATGGACACAGCAGAATCAGGGTTTAGTCCGCAAACTGGAGATATTCCCATGCGTAAATACCATCTGTTTTTGACCGCCAGTATCGTGTTTCTGGCTGGTTTTTCTGCCCAGGCAACCGGTCTGGCAACCTGCGATTCAGGCCCCAAAGCGGGTTGGCAGCCGGTTGAAAAGCTGGAGCAGCAACTCAAGGCAAAGGGCTACACCGTTCGCCGCATCAAGGAGGATGGTGGCTGCTATGAGGTGTATGCCCTGGACGAAAAGGGCGAACGTGGCGAGTTTTACTTTCATCCGGTAACACTGGCGCCGGTGCCGACCAAAACCCGCTAGGTGCCATGCGGATGCCTTCCAATGTGCCGGCCAAGGCCCCGATGCGGGTGGTATGGAATCCCGCCGTACGGCTACTTCACTGGACGCTGGCCATCTCCATGATCACCAGCTTTGTCACCCATGAAAACGTGGGCCGTGTGCACGAATGGGCCGGGTATGTTGCGCTGGCAGCCGCCAGCGTACGGGTGTTGATGGGTTTTGTCGCGGGTGGCTACTGGCGGTTCTCACAATTCGTCAAGACGCCGTCAGCCACGCTTGCCTATGCCCGCGCAGTCTGGCGGCATTCAGAGGCCCGTTACCTGGGCCACAACCCGCTGGGTGGCTGGATGGTCGTGTTCCTGTTGACGGATGCCATCGCTACCGGGTTGACCGGCTGGCTGTACACGACCGACCGGTTCTGGGGAGTTGAGTGGCTCGAAGACCTGCATGGTGCCTTGGGCGATGCCCTGCTGCCGCTGCTGCTTTTACACGTCGGCGGAGCAATCTTCACATCCTGGCGGCATCGCGAGAACCTGGTGGCATCCATGATGCATGGGCGAAAGCCCGCGCCGGGGCCAACCGACGTTACCTGAGTGTCATGCGCCAAAGCAACGAGCCCTTGCGCTTGTGATGGCAAGAACAGGGTCGTGGCGTGGATGGATAATTTCTTTGCCAGTGGTGTACCTGAATAGGGAATGATCGATATGAAACTGTTTGCACAGATTTTTGTGATTGCCCGAATCGAAGCGAGGTTTTATGCGCGATACCCCAAGCTGCTTGTTGCCACTTTCGTTGTTGTACTGATTCCAGCACTGTACGCGGCCATCTATCTCTCCAGTGTCTGGGATCCTGCGGCAAAAACGGGCAATCTGGCGGTTGCATTGGTCAACCTGGACCTTGGCATGGAATACCGTGGGCACACATTCAGTGTCGGTCAGGAAGTGGTGGCAAAACTCAAGGCCAGGCGAATGTTTGGTTACCAGGATTTCACCAGTGAACAAGAAGCACGTGAACAGGTGCGTCAAGGCAACCTGGCCTTTGCCCTGGTTATCCCGAGTGACTTCAGTTCCAATGCCGTTCCCGGTGCAGAAGCAGGTGGCGGCAAGTTGGTGATCTACACATCGGAGGGCAACAGCTATCAAAGTGCCGGCCTGGCACGCCGCTTCGCTGAAGATCTGGGTCACGAAGTCAATGAAAGTCTGAATGAGCGGCGCTGGGCGTTGGTTCTATCCAGTGCCTTGGGCTCACAACTCAGCATGGATCGCTTGCGCCATGGAGTGAACCAGTTGCATGCCGGTGTGAAAGAGCTCGCCGCCGGATCGGCCCAGGCCGCTGCAGGTGCTGAGTCACTTGCAAACGGTGCGCGCCGACTCAACCAAGGCGTAGTTCAACTCACTGCAGGCACCAGAGAGCTTGGCGCAGGACTTCGCGTCATGGATGCAGGGCGCCCACGCAATTCGGAATTGAATCGCCTCAAATCAGGGGTGGAGGCGCTATCCACCGGCCAGGGTGAGGTAGGTCTGGGCCTGAATGCCTTGAAGGTTGGTACCCAGGACCTGACCAACGGTCTGACCCAAGCACGAACCGAGATGAAATCCAGCCTGTTTGTCAGCACCCGGGTGACTGAAGTCATGGACCAACTGGCAGATGGCCTGACGCAAATTGATTCTGGGCTACAGGCTGCCACTGGAGCCCATAAAAAGTTGACAGACGGCACCGATCAACTCAGTGCCGGCATGGGCCTGCTGCTCAATGGGGTGCAGGGTTTAAACGGCGGTATTCGCAGGACCGTGACCCAGCTTCCCGATGATGCCTTGCTGGATGAAATGAATGCAGGCGCGGCAAGAATGGCTGCTGCATCGGTAGCGTTGTCAATCAGCACAAAAAAAGTCAATGCCGGAGCCAGGCATCTGACCTCTGGCATGGAATTGCTGGCGGGCACCTTGCCAGCTCCTTCATCCGGAATGGACGGTAGTGCCGAGGGACTGGCCAATTCTGTACGACCGGTGATGGAAGTCGAAGATGTCGTTCAAAACAACGGCGCCGGCTTTGCTCCGAACATTATTCCGGCGGCCTTGTGGCTGGGAGCTGGCATTGCTGCATTTTTGATTCACGTACGTGTATTGCCGCGCCAGGCGCTTTTTTTCCCCCAGCCGGCCCAGATGCTGGGCAAAATTGCCGTGCCAGCCGCAGTTGTGATGCTCCAGGCAGTATTGTTATTGATATTGACAACAATGGTCTTGAAGATTCAAGTGACCAACCCACCAGCATTTGCCTTGACCATAGGTGTCACTTCACTGTCCTTCCTGTTTATTGTGTTTGCCCTGACACGTGCTTTTGGTGATGCCGGCAAGGCCCTGGCCATGATTTTTCTGGCGATTCAACTCTCGTCATCAGGCGGCATTTTGCCCGTTGAGCTTAGTGGAGGATTGTTTGCGGACATCAGCCCCTGGTTACCGTTGACCTGGGTGGTACGAGCCATCAAGGCAAGCATGTTTGGCGCTTTTGACGGTGCCTGGCAGCAACCGCTGCAACTGGTTGCCCTTGTCGGTCTGGCTGCCGCCCTGATGGCATCGTACGTCGGGCGTTGGCGATTCGTCAAACAATCGGCCATGAGGCCATCGGTCGAGTTTTAAAGACCCAGAAAATCAGCCAGAGCAGTGGTGGTAAGTGCACCAGTGTGACTCACCACCTGACCAGTGCGTGCATTCCTGGCCACGGTGTAGGGCACCGACTCCACGCCAAGACTGTTGAGCAGTCTGGTGTTGGTCTTGATGGCCGCTTCAATCTCTGGTGCCATGTCAGCAGATGCAGCAATGCCGCCCGTTCCGGCCAATATAGACAGCTCATGCGCCGTCATTACCTCCACCGGATTGGTTGCTGACATCAACGCTGCGCCCTGAGATGTGCTTTTTGCATTGATAAAAGACACCGGCACCCATACAAATTTAACGCGCTTGTGCAACGGTATGGATGCTTCCCATAAATGACCACAATGGGGACACTGAGGGTCAAACATAACGTATACCGTGTTGACACTCATCAGTGCGCCCACGGTAAAGCCCTTGCCCTGGGTGGCCAGAGCCTCGTAAGGCTGCAATGACGGGACACCGGCCGTAGAAGATGCAGACGGCGCAGACGGCGCTACTTCCGGCGAGCACGCCGACAGACACACAGCCAACACACTCAACAGAGGTAAAACCAGACAACGGTACTTCATGTGAATGAATTTACTTGCCAGCAAACTTGGCGTAATACGCCACCACGGCTGGTGTCTGGGCAACGCGCTGCATGTGCGCATTAAGTGCCGGTGCCACCCTCTCTACCAGATTGACAGGTACGTGATCCAGGCGACCTGAGTTAAGGGCGCGCACGTCCACAAACACTTTCAGGTCAGCCACGGTGAGGCGGTTGTCGGCAAAGTACTGACCGCCATGGGCCAACAACTGGCTCTGCAGCCAGCCCAGATAGATAGGCATCGATCCGTCCACCAATGCCAGGCGTGCTGCTTTTTGCTCGTCACCCGTCATCCGAAAAGTAGGGCCAAGCTTGACCCCGGCTTCTTCCACCACATAGGCTACCTCGTCGCACAGCAACGCCTGCCACGGGTCAGAGGGGTACAGACCAGCCAGTTTGCCCGCATAGCGCAGCATGGCGTCGCTCTGCGTTACCTGAACACCGTCCACATACAACATGGGCACCTGACCAAAGGGCGCAGTCTTGCGCACCTCGGCAAATTCGGCAAAGGTAAACCGGTTGTCTTCAAAAGCAATGCTGCCAATGGCTAGAGCCAGACGTATCGGTTCGGCGCGGCCACCGTGAAAATCGAAATAAGAGAGTTTGAGTTGGGACATGGTATGTGTAATTTAAGGGTTTACGCGGCAGACCCGCACGAAAAGCTATTGGGATTCTAGGCGCCCGGAGAAATTGCCGTGAAACATGGGTGCCTCACGGGCCAAAGTTTTCACCTTGGTCGTGATGATGTCCACCGCCGGCCCGTTGGCGCCGTGCGGCAGGATCACATCGGCGTATCGCCTGGTGGGATCGATGAACTGCTTGTGCATGGGACGCACCGTTTCCAGGTACTGGTTGATCACGCTTTCGGCGCTGCGCCCGCGCTCGGCCATATCGCGCTGCAGGCGGCGGATAAAGCGCACGTCCGCTGCGGTGTCTACAAAGACTTTGAGCGACATCATCTTGCGCAGGTCCGCGTCAAACAGCGCAAACAGCCCTTCAATCACGATCACCGGCGCCGGCTGCACGGTGATGGTCTTGCTGGAGCGATTGTCCTGCGTGAAATCGTAGGTCGGCATCTCGACCACCTCGCCGCGGCACAGCGCCTGCACATGCTGCACCATCAGCGACCAGTCGAAGGCATCGGGGTGGTCGTAGTTGGTTTTGCGCCGGTCTTCGGGCGACATGGGGGTTTGATCGCAGTAGTAGTCGTCCTGAATCACCACCGTGACCATCTCCGGCCCAATGGACGCCAGCACCTCGCGCGTGACCGTCGATTTGCCGCTGCCACTACCGCCTGCGACACCGATCACGAAGGGTTTGTTGTTGGCTTTGCTCATGCGGTTTACTTTTGGATTGCTTTGGCCACCGCTGTTGTAGCGCTGACAAGGTCTTCGACCAGGCGCGCATCCACATCGAGCATGCCTTCGTATTCGCCCAGATTGCGCGTGTTGTGGCATTTGTCCAGCACACGCCAGGCCTCGGGGCCCAGGCCCAGGGTGTGCGGCAACACCTCGAACACGATGTAGCGGTTGGAAGAGCGATAGCCCATGTGCCGCAGCGCGTCCACCTGTTGCGCCTCGGGCGTCTTGATGAACTCACCTAATTGACTGCGTGGCACTTCTATCACGCGAACGATGCGCGTTGTGATCTCGGCCACGCGCGTGCCGCGCGGGGTCACCAGCGGGGAGGAAAATCTGGATGGTTTGGGGGCGAATGGATACCATGAACGCTTATGCTACCTTGCGAAATTCAAGCGGCAGCAGGCCTTCCTTCTTCGCATCAAGCAACACGATCTCCACTATCGTGCCGTCTTCTGCATAGCTAATGTTGGTATGCCAGTCTTGCGACACTTCGCGCACGATGGGCTTATCCGATACTCGGATTTGCAGGATGTCGTCGTTTTCGAAGTAAATGCTTTTCATGGCGCAGGCTCCCAGTGGTGCATGATGGTTTTGACCACTACCGCATTTTCAATCACAGCGGCCACACAAAGCAAGTTGTCTGTCCGGTCCGGCAGGTGTTTGCACAGCCAGTAGTGCGAACTTCCAGCGTCTTTCAGGGTGCCGGTATCAATGAGCTCCAGCACCAAAGCTGCATCGATGTGCGCTCGGTCATGCGCAGGCGTGCATGCTCTGTCAGCACGACGGGTAAGCCAAAGCGTTCGCTTTGCATCATTTTCCCCAACCATCCTTCAACCCCACCGCCAAATTAAACACCGGCTTCCCCGCCGCGTGATCCACCCGATCCGCCACAAAGTACCCATGCCGCTCAAACTGAAACTTGTCGTCGGCTTTGGCAACGGCCAGTGACGGCTCCACCACGGCCTGAATGACTTTCAGGCTGTTGGGGTTCAGGCCCTCGATGAAGTCTTTGCCGCCCGCGTCGGGCTGGGCATCGGTGAACAGGCGGTCGTACAGGCGCACTTCGGCGGGCAGGCCATCGGCCACCGCCACCCAGGTGATAACGCCTTTCACCTTGACGGTGTCGCTGCCCGGTGTGCCGCTTTTGGTGCCGGGTATGAGGTTAGCCCTCACACCTGTTACGTTTCCTGCTTCATCTTTGATAGCGCCAGTGCATTCGATCACGTGGCCGTATTTCAGACGCACTTTGCTTCCAGCGACCGCATTGCCGCTCGCATCAATGCTTGGGGGGAACAAACGGAAGAAGCCTTTGGGTGGGGTTTCTTCAAAGTCGGTGCGCTCAATCCACACTTCCTTGCCGATTTTGAAGCTGCGCTTGCCCAGCTCGGGGTGGTGGGGGTGCACGGGGGCGCTGCAGTCGTCCAGGTAGCGCCCATCCACAGCGGCTTGACCGCTGTTTTCCATTTCGGCGTCCCAATTGGTCAGCACCAGTTTGATGGGGTCGAGCACGGCCATGGCGCGCGGCGCGCTCACGTCCAGCGTTTCGCGCAGGCAGCCTTCCAGTGTGGAGTAGTCAATCCAGCTATCGCTCTTGGTCACGCCAATGCGTTCGGCAAACAGTTGCAGGCTCTCCGGCGTGTAGCCTCGGCGGCGCAGGCCGACTATTGTGGGCATGCGCGGGTCGTCCCAGCCGCTCACCTTGTGGTCGTACACCAGTTGCGCCAGCTTGCGTTTGCTGGTGATCACGTAGGTGAGGTTCAGCCGCGCAAATTCATACTGGCGCGGTGCGGGCGCGGCCAGCAGGCCGCCCTCAGAAAGGCGCTCCAGCAGCCAGTCGTAAAACGGGCGCTGGTCTTCAAACTCCAGTGTGCACAGGCTGTGGGTGATTTGCTCCAGCGCATCCTCAATGGGGTGCGCGTAGGTGTACATCGGGTAGATGCACCAGGCATCAAGCGTGTTGTGGTGCGTGGCCCGGCGTATGCGGTAGATGGCTGGGTCGCGCATATTGATGTTGGGGCTGGCCATGTCGATCTTGGCGCGAAGCACCATGGAGCCGTCTTCATGCTTGCCGCCCTGCATCTCGCGGAAGATGCGCAGGTTTTCTTCAGGCGTGCGGGCGCGAAAAGGGCTGTCCACACCGGGCTTGCTGAAGTCGCCGCGGTTCACGCGCATTTGCTCAGGTGTCTGCTCGTCTACATACGCATAACCGGCTTCGATCAAATATTCGGCTGCGCGGTACATGAAGCCGAAATAGTCGCTGGCCTGGTAGGGCGCGGCGTCGGCCGATCCGTTCCAGTCAAAGCCCAGCCACTTCACTGCGTCGATGATGGAGTTGACGTATTCGGTGTCTTCCTTCTCGGGGTTGGTGTCGTCAAAACGCAGGTGGCACACGCCGCCGTAGTCGCGCGCCAGGCCAAAGTTGATGCAGATGCTCTTGGCGTGGCCGATGTGCAGGTAGCCATTGGGCTCGGGCGGGAAGCGGGTGCGGATTTTGGCGGGGTCGCTCTGGCCGGCCGCGTGGTGGGCGGCATCACCGGGGCTGCCAGCCCACTTACGGGCTGCGTAAGTGCCTTTTTCCAGGTCGGATTCGATGATCTGGCGCAGGAAGTTGCTCGGCTTAACGGGGATGGAGGCGGTTTCAGTGGCCACTGCAGGGACTTTGGGGCTGCCGGCCACGGCTTTGGTGGATGAACTCATGGGCCGATTTTAGGCCCAGCCATCGATCTGCCGGGCCGGCGGGCTTGCCCCGGCCCGATGCTGCAGCCGACCCCGTCACCGCTAATGTGAGCGGCGATAATCCACGGTCTTTCAAGGAGCACCAGTGGATATTGCATTGCTGATCAAAGCCGCCATCATGGGCGTGGTCGAGGGGCTGACGGAATTTTTGCCCATCTCCAGCACGGGGCACCTGATTCTGGCCGGGGCTCTGCTGGGCTTTGACGATGACAAGGCCAAGGTGTTCGACATTGCCATCCAGACCGGCGCCATTCTGGCGGTGATCATCGTGTACTGGCAAAAAATCCGTGACACCGTGCTGGCGCTGCCCACACAAAAGCAGGCGCAGCGCCTGGCGCTCAATGTGCTGATCGCTTTTCTCCCGGCGGTGGTGATGGGCCTGCTGTTTGGCAAGGCCATCAAGGCGCATCTGTTCACACCCGTGGTGGTGGCGACCACCTTCATCATTGGCGGACTCGTCATTCTGTGGGCTGAAAAACGCCAATCCGGCGTGGCCAGTGCCCCGCGTGTTCTGGACGCTGACGACATGACATTCATGGATGCCGTCAAGGTGGGCGTGGTGCAGTGCCTGGCCATGATTCCTGGCACCAGCCGCAGCGGTGCCACCATCATCGGCGGCATGCTGCTCGGCCTGTCACGCAAGGCTGCGACGGACTTTTCTTTTTATCTGGCCATTCCTACCCTGGTCGGGGCCGGTGTTTACAGCCTCTACAAGGAGCGCGCACTGCTGTCGATGGCTGACATGCCGCTGTTTGGTGTGGGGTTGCTGTTCTCGTTCATCAGCGCCTGGCTGTGCATTCGCTGGCTGCTGAAATTCATTGCCACCCACAGCTTCGTGGGGTTTGCGTGGTACCGCATAGCATTTGGGCTGGTGGTGCTGGCCACGGCCTGGAGTGGTGCGGTGAAATGGGTAGCTTCCTGAGCTTTTGCTGACGGAGAAACTACCCGATGCTCTGCAGGTTGAGCAGGCAAGCCTCAATGGCCGCGGCCGTTGCCAGCGGTTTTTCCATGGGAAACAGGTGGCTCCCGTCCACCATGCTGATCCGCCCTTGGGTGATTTGCTCCGTCATCACCATGCCCACCTGCTTCATTTCTGCCGAGTGCAGGCCGCCCAGAAAAGCAACCGGGCACTTGAGCGGGTGGCGGCGTATCAGCCGGTCCAGGTTGTCGGGCAGGGTGTTGTAGATGGCGGTTTCCACATCGCGGTCAAAGCTCAGCACGCGCTGGCCGTCCTGCTCGTGGGTGCCGTGGTCGATGTAGTCTTGCAGCACCTGCGGGTCCCAGCGTGCAAAGGCCTTTTTGTGGCGGAAAAATTCAAGCGCCTCTGCCGTGCTGGCCCAATGCGTGCGCCGCCTGCGGCTCACCGCGCCGGGCGATACCGAGCTCACCATCTGCGTGCTCTTGGCCACGCCCAGTGCAGTGGCACGCCAGCCACCCAGAATGGGGGAGTCGATAAGCAGCACACCTTTTACGCCATGGCCACCCAGCTCGGGGTGACGCGCCGCAGCCATTACGCTCAGGAAGCCGCCCAGTGAGTGGCCCGCCAGAAACGCAGGTTCACCAGCTTTGCGGATTTCTGTTGCTGCAAAGTCTGCGAGCTGCTGCACCAGGTGCGGCCAGTTGTTGGAAACGGGGTAGTCGGGGTGATGCCCAAATTTGTCTACCGCCCGAACCTTGAAACCCCGACTGCGCAGGTGTTTGAACAGCACGCTGTAGGTGCTGGCTCCAAAACTGTTGGCGTGCGAAAAAATGATCAGCGACATCAGATCAGTTTTTCTTGCCGGGTACCAATTATGTTGCCAAACACCTCGCGCAGCTTCTTGCCCCAGTTGCTGTGCATCATCTGGAAGCAGGGGTTTTCCTGATCGATGCACACCACCATGTCCAGCGGCAGGCCGACAGACAGGTTGGATTTGAGCGTGGAGTCCATCGACACCAGGGCGCATTTGGCAGCCTTACGCGAGTCGGAGAGCAAGACGAGGCCGGCGTTGAGTTTGATGGCGACGCAGTAGGTCATGTTGTTGGAATAGTGGAAATAAAGGAAAGGTAAAAATGGTGGGCTGACGCGTCAGTCAACCTTGCAAGTCATCCAGCGAAACGCCCAGGGCCTTGGCCAGAACTTTGAGCGTTTTAACGGCACCCTGCCGCTTGCCGGTTTCAATTTGGCACAAATAGGCCGTGCTGATTCCAGCTTTTGCCGCCAGCGCGTCTTGTGTCAAATCACCATGCTCACGCCACGCTTTAACGGGGTGCGAGCCATTCAGAATGGCGCTGACGACTTCTCCTGGCACGTGAAAACCATCATCAGCAGTCTTGGCTTTGTCGTAAAGCGCTTCGTCGTCAAGCTCTTCCAGCA
Source organism: Pseudomonadota bacterium (assembly GCA_046050465.1). Lineage (GTDB taxonomy): Bacteria > Pseudomonadota > Gammaproteobacteria > Burkholderiales > Burkholderiaceae_C > Egaibacter. The sequence goes on from JBJOPS010000029.1 coordinate 29,873, forward strand.
GCGCCGCCATGCGTGTAAACAGCGGCATGGGCACCACCGCGTATTCGCGCCGACCGTTGCGCTCAATAAATTGGATTCCAGTCATTTGTGGATTGTGGATGTACTTACACGGTGAAGGTTAGCATAATTTAGCTAAATGCTAATAAAAAGTTGAATGCTTGCAACGTTACCTGCTCATGCATCATGACGCTGCGCTAGCCGAACGTTGCAAGTTCAGCGCCAGCAGCCGTTTCAAAATTTCCTCGTCCGGCATGTCGGCGGTGTAGTCGGTCCAGCCGTAGGCGGTGGCTACGGCCTGGTCGAGCTGGTTGTGCGCCATGACCAGCCATGAGGGGCGCAGGTTGTACAGGCTGGTGAGCGTGCGTTTTTGCAGGGTCTTGAGGTCTTCTTCGCTCAACCCCGGTTTGGGCTCGATGCGGTCGGGGTAGGGGCTGTGATCCATGCCCAGCGGGGTGATTTCTTTGACTTTGTGCGTCCACTCTTTGGGGTTGAGCCAGTTTTCCCTTGCTTCGTTGAGCTGTTTGGCGGCTTGCGCGATGGCGATGGCAGCCGTTCGCAACGACATTTCTCCCGTTCGGGCTGAGCCTGTCGAAGCCCCTGTCTGCTCGTCACGTGTGTGGCGTTGGCCCGGCGGGAGCGCGGCGGACGCCGGGGGCTCATACGCTGCGCTTTTTGAAATCGCCCCCGTCCTCCGCCCCGCCCCCGCCTGCAGGTGGCTGGCGCTGGACGCGGCATTTGCTACTGTTTCAATAGCTGCTCGCGCACTGTTGACGGGGTCTGGAGGCCTATTTTGTTCCGAAATATCGGCAGGAATGACGGTGCCGCCTTCCAGCGTCTCGGTGCGCTGGTGGGCGGTGTCGGCAGGTGTCAGCCCTGCGGGGAAGGGGAAGGTTTCGAAGCAGGTGGTGGGGGTGTAGCGTGGTCGATCTTCCAGTGACGTGCCCATGCGCAGCGACCAGAGTTCGTGGAAGCGGCTGTGCAGGATGCCGAAGGTGGTGTCGTCGGCGCGGGCGGTGACGACCAACTGACCATCTACAACGACGCCGGGTTGAAGCCAGACGAACAGCCTGTATTTGGCTACACGTGCCGTGGCGATGGAACGTCCCAGGGATGCGACCGCATGTCGGAGGTCTGGAGCTGGGCGTGCATGAAGCCACCAGCGGCTTTTCTCCAACTCATTCCGGACCGCTTCGCGCTTCGGACGCACTGCCCGTACAACATGAGCGAAGGGAGCTTCGTATAGTGCAGCTTCCGCTTCAGGCCTGTCCAGACCAAAGTCCACGATCCATTGGTCGAGTGGACGGCGGGTGACATCCAGACCATTCAACCATGGGCGCACTACGTTGGCGTTGCTCTTGCCATTAGGGTTCGGTCGTCTTAGCCAGTCGCGGGCGGTTTCTCCACTTACGTCGAACGGCCCTTTTTTCATTCCGCCAATAAAGCAGGCGGCTCTGTTGGCGGGCAGCGGCTGGGCAGAAGTCACGTCCAGCAAGTTGTTGGAGCCTTGTCCCGCTGTCAGATCAGCGTGAACACCACCCACTGTATGGCCGTCTAACAACGCCTCCTGTGTAGCATGCCCAAACGCAATGAGTGACACACGTACAGCCGCACCTTCATTCACCCAGCTTTCGTCGCTCCAGGCCTCGTAAATTCGGGTGGTTTTCGCAATCGCGTCGAGTACCGCGCGGTTTTTACCGCCGCGAATGGAGTTGGTGGAAACCAGCCCCGCCGCGCCGAGTCCGTTGGTCTCTATGGCCTTGCGGGCTTTCTCGAACCAGTAACAAACCAGGTCCGCACCGCCGGGCACGCGTCCTTCATAGGTTTTGCGCAGCGTTTGTGTGTAGTCGTCGCCCAATTCGGAACGCATCTTCTTGTCACCCAAAAACGGCGGATTCCCAATCACCACGCTGGCTTTAGGCCACGTGGCCTCCGTGGCGTGTCTTTCCTCAGCGCCGCTCAGGTCGCGCAGGGGTGTGGGCGGGGCAGATGTTGGGGGCGTCTGCCCCGCCCGCACCCCGTAGTCCGCGCCAATCCCTTCGACAAGCTCAGGGCGAACGGCTGGGGTAGCTGTCCAGCACAGCAGTGCATCCCGGCACTCAATATGGTCCAGCGGTTCCAGCACCGGGTTGGTCTTGAAGTCGTAGCCGTGGGCCATGCGCCACTGCAGCTCGCCAATCCACACCGTCACCCGCGCCAGCTCGGCCGCGTATTCGTTCAGCTCGATGCCCAGCACGTTGTGCGGCCCGGTGACCAGATCGGCCTCGCGGTCCAGCCCCAGGGCGGCGGCGTCCAGGTGGCTGCGGTGTTCAATGTCTTTCAGCGCCTTCAACCCGAGGAACAAAAAGTTGCCGCTGCCACAGGCCGGGTCCAGCACGCGGTAGGCTTTGAGGTCTTCCAGCCACAACACGAAGCGGGCTTTGGCTGCGTTGTAATGTTTGTCGTTTTTACGGGTACTTTTGGCCACCAGCCCCCGTATTTCCTGCGTGACCAGCTCCCATTTTTGTAGCAAAGGCCGGCTCAAGACGGGTTCCACAATCCGCATGATGGTGGCGGGGTCGGTGTAGTGGGCACCGAGCTGGCTGCGTTTGCTGGGGTCAAGCCCCCGCTCAAACAACGTGCCAAAGATGGACACATCAATGGCGGACCAGTTCAGCGCCGCGGCGTTGCGCAGCTCGGCCATGTCCATGATGGTGAGCGCGGGCACCTTGATCTTTTTGAACAGCCCTCCGTTGAACCACGGAATGTCGTCATTGCCGTACAGGCCACCATCGCGCATCACCGTGAACAGGTTGTTCAGGCCGGTGGCCAGCTTGTCGCTGGTGAGGGCCTTGTTGTTCACCAGCCCTTCAAACATGCGGCCGGGCAGCAAGCCCACGTCTTCGGCGAAAAAGCAGAACAGGCATTGCGTGAGGAAGTGGGCGACTTCATCCGCGTGCTCTGGTGTACCCGCGCCGCGCTTGCGCAAACCCTCGGCAAGCAGGGCAAAGCTTTTGGCAGCGGCCTCGGTGATGTCGCGGCTGGTCTTTTTGGGGCGAAAGCTACCGGGGTTCAGCCAGACGCGGCGCAACAGGGCGAGCTTTTCAGGCTGGTCCAGCTCCTGCAGCAAAACGGTGTGCGTTTCTGACGGGTGGCCGTTGAACTGCGTGTGGATGCGGATGGTGAGGCGGTCACACACCACCAGCAGGGGCGGGTTGGAGAGGGCCAGGCTGTATGTGAGCAACTGCTTGAGCGCGGTGTCCAGATTTTTGCCGGGGGCCTTGTTTTCCCAGGCAAAGTAATCGCGCTTGAAGACATCGGCATAACCCCGTGCCTCGCCCAGCACCAGCGTGTCCTGCTCAAAGATGTAGTCACCCGCACTGCCCGGAGTGGGCACGCCCAGCAACTGGCACAGGTCGATGAAGTGTGGCTGTGCGCCCTGACGTTCGTTCAGGTCAAAGGCCGGGCCGCCGGGGCCCCACTTGGCGATGAATTGCTGGGGAGTCATTTGATCAAACACCCTCTGTGCGCCAGCGCCTTACACGCTGTGAGTAGGGTTCGCGCTGCAATGTCCAGGCGTTGTACTGCTGAATATTGGTGATGCTGGCCTCGGCCCATTCGCGCGTTGAGACCGCATTGGCCTGTATCGCCTTGAGCGCCCGCTTTGCATCACTTTCTACTTTTAGCGATTTTGGGCCGCTGGTACCAACTCCCTTGTGCATGGAATCTCTCATTGATATTTCATCCAATCATGCCGCACGAATTATTTGGCGTCCAGTTACCGTATTCAGCAACAGCTGGTCCAGCACTGTGAAGTCAGTGTCATTGGGTACGGGCGGCAATACCGTTTCCAGACGGGTCAACTCCGTATCGATGAAAGCATTGAGGATAGGCAATGGTTGCCCGTATTCTGATTCCGGTGAGGCGCGCTTGACAGCCAGTAAATGGTCAATGGCGCCGCGTACCGCCGTATCCGTGATGAGGCCATCTACCAGCGTTTTGAAACGCATAGGGGCAATACCACGTCCCTGCTCAATCCATAACGTGGCAAGCAAGGGGCGCAACACATAAAGGTATTTTTTAAGACGAACTGTTTCACCTCGCAGGTATTCACGGTAGTTGTTGCGCGCCATGTGAACATAGTGGTGAAACGAGCGTTCGGCCTGATGAGTGTGGTCTGCGGCGGAACGCATAGCCTGCAGAAATGGGCCATCTGCGCGGTACACCACGGGTGAGTCTAGCCACTCAATGAGTGTGGCGTTGCCTTTTTTCAACAAACCTAGCGCTTTGCGCAGCTCCCAGCCGTTGATATCCAGCAGATTGGAAATCGGCAACTCAATCACATCACGTTGAGGGGTGACCTGCAAATACCAGGGCAGTGGGTGAACGTAAATGAAGCGCACGTCATAGTCACTGTCTGGCGATGCAAACCCCCAGCCACGACTGCCGGATTCGCAGGCATAAAGTACGCGAACGTTGTATTCGGACTCAATATTGCCAATTTGCGTCTCAATTTCGGCACGAACAGTAGGTTCAATCGGGTGTTCAGATGCTTGCATCGTGAATCTTCTTCAATTGATACAGCGCATCCAACGCCTCACGGGGGCTCAGTGCATCGGGGTTCAGGGCTGCAATCGCCGCCTCTACTGCGCTGGGCGCCACGCTTTGTGTAGCAGGCGGCGGTGCAAACAGATCCACCTGCACCTTGGCTTCACCGGCGCGAGCCTCCAGCGCACCCAGAGCTTGTCGTGCGTGGTTCACCACCGCAGCGGGCATGCCGGCCAGTTTGGCCACCTGAATACCGTAGCTCTTGCTGGCGGGGCCAGCCTGAATTTCATGCAGAAACACGATGTCGGCACCCGACTCGACGGCGCTCACGTGCACGTTCACCGCGCTGTGGTGTTTGGCCGGGAACTCGGTCAGCTCGAAATAATGCGTGGCAAACAGCGTGAACGCCTGCGTTTTGTCGTGCAGTTGCGTGGCGATGGCCGAGGCGAGCGCCAGGCCGTCAAACGTGGAGGTGCCGCGGCCAATCTCGTCCATCAGCACCAGCGAATTGGGTGTGGCGGCGTGAAGAATCTGCGCGCCTTCCAGCATTTCCAGCATGAAGGTGGACTGCGCGTTGGCCAGGTCATCTGCCGCGCCAATACGGGTGTGGATGGCGTCAATCGGCCCCAGTCGGCACGCGCTGGCGGGCACATAGCTGCCCATGCTGGCCAGCAGCACGATGACGGCGATCTGCCGCATGTAGGTGGATTTGCCACCCATGTTGGGGCCGGTGATGATCTGCATGCGGTGTTTGGTGCCCAGCCGCGTGTCGTTGGCGATGAAGGCGCCGCTACCGGAGGGGCCTGTGCGTCCGCTGATTTCGGCCAGCCGCGCCTGCACCACCGGGTGGCGACCCTGATCAATATCGATGCACGGCTCCTTGACAAACTGCGGCGCGCACCAGTTCAGCGTGAGTGAACGCTCGGACAGCGCGCACAGCGCATCCAGCGTGGCCAGTGCCCGGGCGGTTTGCGTCAGCATCGGCACGAAGGCCTGCAGTTGGTCCAGCAACTGCTCGTACAGCCATTTTTCACGGCTCAGGGCGCGTTCCTGCGCGCTCAGGGCCTTGTCTTCAAAAGCTTTCAGCTCGGGGGTGATGAAGCGTTCGGCGTTTTTCAGCGTCTGGCGGCGCCGGTAGTCATCCGGCACCTTGTCGATCTGTCCCTGCGTCACTTCGATGTAAAAGCCATGCACCTTGTTGAACTGCACACGCAAATTGGCAATGCCGGTGCGGGCTTTCTCGCGTACCTCCAGGTCCAGCAGAAAGTCGTCGCAATTGGTCTGGATGGCGCGCAGCTCGTCCAGCTCGGCATCAAAACCCGTGGCGATCACGCCGCCATCACGAATCAGCACGGCGGGCTCTTCCATCACGGCGCTCTTCAGCAGGTCGCTGCAACCCGGTGGCGGCTGTAAATCATCAAAAATAGATGCCAAATAGACCGTTAGCCCTCGTCCGCTATGCGTGAGTAGCTCTGTTTTTTGTAGCGTGTAATGCAATGCCACCAGTTCACGCGGGCGCACTTGGCGCAGCGCAATGCGTGCGGTGATGCGCTCCACGTCCGAGCTGCCTTTCAGCTCGGCGCGCAGCGTTTGCCACACGTTGGGGCGCAGCGCGGTGATCGCGTCCAGCCGGTGTTGGGCTTCGCTGCGGTCACGCCGGGGCTCCAGCAGCCAGCCTTTCAGCAGGCGGCTGCCCATGCTGGTCATGCAGGTGTCCAGCAGCGAAAACAGCGTAGGCGAATCTTCACCGCGCAGGGTTTGTATCAGCTCCAGGTTGCGTCGTGTGGTTTGGGGCAGGTCAATCAGGTCGTCCTGGCGCTGCACGCGAATGCTGTGCAGGTGGGTGAGGGGGCGGCCCTGCGTGTGCTCTGCATAACCCACCAGCGCGGCGGCGGCGGCGTGGGCCTGGGGCAAGTCCTGGGCCTGCCAGGTGGCCAGGCTGGCGACCTTGAGCAAATCCAGCAGGCGGCGCTGGCCCAGGGCCGGGTCAAACTGCCACTCGGGCCGTGCGGTGAGGGGAGCCTTGGATACTCCGAAATTGGGCAGGCCTTTGATACGCGCCTCAAAGCTGGTGGTTACACCGGCGCTGAACAGCAGCTCGCTGGGGCCAATACGTGCCACCCATTCCGGCACGTCGTCGGGGCTGCATTCGGCCAGATGCACTTCGCCCTGCGTGACGCTCAGCCACGCCAGCCCGCAGGTGTGGCGAGGACCCTGGTGAATGGCCAGCAGCATCGATTCGGACTTGTCGCTCAGCAGCTCGGTATCGGTCAGCGTGCCGGGGGTGACCACGCGCACCACCTTGCGCTCCACCGGCCCCTTGCCCGTGACCTCGCCCACCTGCTCACAGATGGCCACCGACTCACCCAGCTTGATGAGTTTGGCCAGATACCCTTCGACGGAATGAAACGGCACACCCGCCATCGGGATCGGCTGCCCCCCGGATTGGCCGCGCCGAGTGAGGGTGATGTCCAGCAACGGGGCGGCTTTTTCTGCGTCGGCAAAAAACAGCTCGTAGAAATCTCCCATACGGTAGAAGACCAGGGTGTCAGGGAATTCGGCCTTGATGCCAAGATACTGCTGCATCATGGGGGTGTGGCCAGCCGCTGCAGCGCTTTCCATGGGTGATTGGGATTTGTCTTTTGAAATCAAAGAGTTAGCTACCACGAAAGAAGTCATACAGCCGGTATTTCACTAAGAGGCGTTATACCCACGTCATGAACGACAAAAATTGCTTCCATTCGGAAAACCCTATTAAAAACAACATGTTGGTCAAGTCATCTATTGTCTGGCATAGACATGAGTTGGGCGAGTTGTGCCTTGTCTAGAAGAAAAAAGGGGACCAAAGGGGGATCAAATGGCTCGGGTCAAACTTGGGGCTGAAACGGGTCCCCCTGCTGTTCGAGGCTCGCATGGATGCCTTGCTTCAATGTGCGAGTGGGCTTTGCCACGAGATGGCGGCGAAATGATTCATCGGGGCCGCATATCAAATTTGACGAGACAACCAGCAGGATGCGGCTCAATGTGAATGCAAGTGATGTGCGTCAGGCACATGGGGATGTGCATGGCGCACCGGTTCGTGCCTATGCGGGTGGCTGTGCGGCTGCGATGGCATGCGCTCATGGGTATGCAAGTGATGCCCATCGTCATGCGAATGGGCATGCTCATGTTCCAGCGCTTCGTGGTCATGTTCATGGCCGTGCGACTCAAATAGATGCAGCACCACGCCACTCAGCATCAGCAAACCACCTACCACCAATATCCAAGTGCCCGAGCGATTGCCCAATACAAACGCGCCCAAAGCCCCAATGAACGGTGCAAACGCAAAAACTGACCCTGTGCGTCCTGCACCGAACGCTCGTTGTGCCAACAAATACAGCCTAAGGCTGAGGCCGTAGCCCGTGGCTCCAATTGCGAGCAAGGCTCCGGCGGCTGCCAAAGCTGGTAGAGGTTCGCTGAATAGCAGCGCAAGGAGGACGGTCGCCACGACACCCAAGCAGGATTTGGCAAGAACTACCTGACCCGGATCGCGGTCCGCGACGCCACGGGATAGCGTGTTGTCCACGCCCCATGCGGCGGTGGCCATCAAAACGGCCAGTAGCCCCAGCAGTTGGGCATCTCCAGCCAACCCCTGCTCCAAAACCAACGCGATACCACCCGCTAGCAGAAAAAGCATGGCAGTCCCAACCCGCTTGTCCATGGTTTCCCCATAGAGTCGCCACGCCAACACGGCTGTAAAAAGAGCTTCCAAGGTCAGCATGAGGGAAGCGCTTGATCCACTGGTGCGCTGCAATCCCCAGGCCAGCGCTACGGGTCCGATGACAGCGCCGAACGCCGCCATTGCGGCGATGCGCGCAAAATCTGATCCCCTCAGGGCTGCTTCTCGTTCAGGTGGGTGGCGCATCATGAGGGCAATCACAGCCGCGCCTGCATACAGCAGTGCTGCGGTCGTGAACGCGCCCAGGCCTTGCCCGAAATGCTGCACCAACGGCGTGCTCAGGCCAAACAGCGCCGCTGCCAAGAGTGCAAGTAAACCGCCACGCAGGGCCGGTGCAGACATTCGGTTCATCAAATTATTACTTTCCTTCGAAATTGGCACCAATGAAGTTGCCTGTCAATGTGAAGAACATGTATAGCGTCTTCTTGTTTGCTTCTAAAGCGGCGGGGTTCTTGAAAGTCAACTTCCATTCTTTCATGTTCTTGCCTTCGACTGTTTCCGCTTTGTCCAAAGTCGCGGACTTCCAAGACATTTCGATTTTGGCTTTGGCGACCAGATCACTGATTTGGTCCTTCGCGCAACCAACAACGACCGCCTCCTTGGCAGGCGCATTGCCGTGGAAGTGGCAGCTACCGCCGCCGCCTGCAAGAGCCGCAGGGGCAAAGGCCATGGTAGTGACGAGGGTAGCGATAGAGATGATTTTTTTCATGATGATTTCCTAGTGTTTGAAAGTAAAAGAGAGGGGATAGTTTCAAAGCTTGTTGCGGCTGGGGTCTAGCGTCCGGTCAATATCCATGTCTTCGTGGATGTGATTGTGCTCTTGCACGGGGAAGCGGAAGCTGTCTGGGTGATCGTCATGCTGGAAGCCATGAAGTTGCGTGAACAACAAATACACACCTGCATAGATCAAGCCCAGGTTGGCCGCAAAGCTGAATCGCTTGAATGACGGCCTGTGCCGCCAGAACGCCAGCAAGCCCACCATCACAGTCAATGCCACAATCTGGCCAATCTCCACGCCCACATTGAAGCTCAGGATGCGCAACAACATGGAGGTGCTGTCGTCACCCAGCGGCAACTGTTGTAGGCGTGTTGACAGGCCAAAACCGTGGAGCAAGCCAAAACCAAAGACCGCAGCCAACAGGTTGGGCGACTTCATGTCAAAGACACGCTGGAACCCTCCGTTGTTGTCGAAGCCCTTGTAAATGACGCTGATCGCGATGATGGCGTCCACCAGGTAGTAGTTCCAGGTGATCTTGTAGTAGGTCGCAAAGATCAGCGTGATGCAGTGCCCAATCGTAAAAACGGTGACGAATTTCGCCACGTCCTTAAAGCTGGTCAGGAAAAACACCACGCCAAACAGGAACAGCAGATGGTCGTAGCCGGTAAGCATGTGACTGGCACCTAGTCCTATGTATCGGACATAGCCACCATCGAGCATGCTTTGCTTGTCCGCTTCGGAAATGCCGTGGGCGAATGCCATAAATGGCACGGCCATTAGCAGGAGGGCCATGAGTCGGCCTGAAAAGAGTTTTTTCATTGATCAATGAATTGAAGTCGACTGCGCACGCGCAGGGAAACCTTGGACAAAAAAGTCCGAAGGCGTCGAAGGTGGTTTGGATTGCCCGAGGGAACGGCCCGCAGGACGGGGCCGTGTCTCGGCTATGCGCGCAGCGTGGGCGGACGCAGAAGCCCGTCAACTGTGGCGGAAATCCACAAGGTGGTCAGGGACTCGCCTAAAAGGGATGCGCCGCGATCCATGGGCGCAGGATTGTGTGCATTCACGAGCGCGGCTGAGCTGCTGCCGTAATCTGGGTGCGAGTGCGGCGCGGAGCCATCATCGTCCATGTGCAAGCTGCTATCTGAATGATGGTGGTGGTTGGCATCTTGGCAATGCACGATCAAGTGTTCGATGTCACCCGCTCGCTGCGCGGCCGTTGCCGGGCCAAACGCCACTGCCGACTGCAAAAACAATACAGCCAAAAGAACAAAGGCGAACAGGCGGAACAACATGAAACGATTCTAGGGGCAATTGAAAGAAGCTTCTCTAGACGCAAGTGTCTTGGCCCCTGAGGACGCATGGGCAACCCGAAAGCGTCTCATCTAAAAAGATCAAATGATCCGCAATCGCCGCGAGTGCCGACACACTCTTGAATAGGTGTTATTGGTGTGCACGTTGAGGTGTGTTTTTGGCCCCATTTTTAGTCCCGTTTTGGTCCATTTTCAGGTCCATTTTTGAGGCGAAAAGCAGCTGTTTTTGGGGCGCGAATTGGGTGGCTTTGGCACCCTGAAACCGAGCCAAACCTGCTGTCAAGCGTCGTCATTTACCCCCATGGCAGAGGGGGAGCAGAGGGGGACTTACGGTGTGACTTATTGCAAAAAATAGTGTTGACACATGAGTTCTACCGAAAATTCTGAAACGGAAAAAGTGGAATGCAAAAAAAATCGTTTAAAAACATGATGTTATGTTCATTTCCATTTTCCTGAATCAAACCTTCATGCATTTATTGATGCGATTTAAGACCCGAGAAAGGGTGCCAAAAGGGGACTGTTACGGTGTTTTTCAGCTGAACCGTGAAGTTGGTCCTCTTGGGGATTTTCTGCTGATTCATGGCGCAGTCTGGTCCGCAGGTTTTACCAGGCACAAATGGGTCGCAGTGCGCAGCAGTGTCCCAAGCTTCTCCATGGCGTAAATGCAGCGATAAAGTGCCTCATGGGTCACGCCAAGTTCTGCTGCCAATGACTTGATTCCCGCGCCTATGGGGAAACATCCCTTGTCGCCCTCAGTCTCCAACAGATGGACGAAACGATCTTGAACTTTGGGGAGAGAGAGCCGCTCGCATTGGAGACGCAAGCGCTTGACCTCTTTGTTGAGCATGCCAATCCAGCGTCCCGCAAAGGCAGGGTCGCTGTCCATCGCGTCACGGACCAGGCGAATTGGAATTTGGATAATTTTGGCGTTGGCTACCACCTGGCCGCGGCAGTGGTATTTCGCGGACTTGAGGCTGGCTTCGCTGACGAAACCCTTGCGCGTGCGCTGCAAGATGACGGGAGAGCCTTGCAGGCCGGGACGCTCCAGGATCACTTCGCCGCTGACCACAAAAAACATGCGCTCGGGCTTGTCGCCCGCCTTGAAAAGACAAGTTGCCTTGGGTAACTGAACCTCTTCGCAGGAGGTAATCAGGCTCTTCGGCAGAAGTTCGTGAAGTTCCTCAAGGGCATCGGTAAACATGGATAAAAATCTTCTTGTATGATTTTAATCATATGATATTTATCATAATCACGCAATACTGCTACTCAGCAATTTATGTGAGATTCCTATGTCCAATGCCATTCTTCAATTCGGTGAAATGCGTCCCGAATACCAAATTCCGGTCCTTAACGAGCGTGCCGTTCGCGCTGCTGCGGGAATATTGTTTTTTCTCGCGTTGGTCTCCTTCATGAACGCATGGCTCACCGGCAACTTTCAGCCCACTAGGGTGTTTGTGGCCAGCTTCTTGATTGAGTTCACCATCCGCATCTTTGTGAATCCACGCTTTGCGCCGATCATGATTTTGGGGCAGTTGATGGTGCGCAAGCAACAGCCGCAATGGAGCGGTGCTCCGCAAAAGCGATTCGCATGGGCCATCGGATTTGTGCTGGCCGCTGCCATGCTTTACCTGGTGGTTCTCAACAATGTCATCGGGCCGATCAACTTGATCGTGTGCTCGCTATGCTTGATCCTGCTCTTTTTTGAGACGGCATTTGGCATTTGCATTGGCTGCAAGATTTACAACTTCTTCAACAAGGAAAAGGCGCAGCTCTGTCCCGGTGGCGTGTGCGAGATGCCCGCCGAACAGGTTTCGTCCACCTCTCTTGCTCAGATGGCCATCGTCATCGCGTTTGCTGTGGCGGTCGGCGCCATCGCGCAGTGGGTTTACAGCACGGCTCCCAAGCGGGCTGCCGAGTTTGAAGTGCCTATCGCCACCAAGTCCGCTGCTCCAGTCGATCCCGCGGAGGTTGAGCGTTGCAAGATTCCCGACTTTGCCAAAGCGATTGGACATGAAGAGAAGTGGAAGCTGCACAACAACTGCAAGTGATCGCGCCCATGTGCCGCGCATGCACCAACACGCTTAAGCCACACCCGATGGCGGTATGGCGGGTGTTATTGCTGCATCAGTCTGAGTTATTGCTGCATCAGTCTGACGCAGTGATGCCTTTTCACCAGCCGTTGCAAATTTGCTGTATTTACCCAAAATAGACACCAGCTGCCCGTAAATCCTGGGGTTGCCGGCCAGGCACTCTTTTTGCTCCAAAAAGTCGGCATCGCCGGTGAGGTTTCCTACCAGGCCACCAGCTTCAGTGATCAGCAGCGAGCCAGCTGCCACATCCCAGGGTTGCAGCCCGGTTTCGAAAAAGCCATCGGTGAAGCCGGCGGCTACGTAGGCCAGGTCCAGCGCAGCAGAGCCGGGGCGGCGCAGGCCGGCGGTGCGCTGCATGACATCGCTCATCATCTTCAGATAATTCTGGAAGTTGTCGCCCGGGCGGAATGGAAAACCGGTGGAGATCAGGCAGTCTTTCAGGTGAGTACGTTTGGACACGCGCAAGCGTCGGGCATTCATATAGGCACCACGACCTTTGGTTGCGGTGAAGAGGTCGTTGCGTGACGGGTCGTAGACGACGGCTTGCTCAATTTTGCCCTTGACGGCCAGTGCAATGCTGACGCAGTAAACCGGCAGGCCATGAATGAAGTTGGTGGTGCCGTCCAGCGGATCGATGATCCAGACGAATTCCGAGTCTTTGGCACCGTGCTCCTTGCCGGACTCTTCGGCGTGGATGCCGTGACCAGGGTACGCGCCGAGCAGGGTCTCAATAATTGCATTCTCTGCAGCGTGATCGACCTCGGTGACAAAGTCGTTGACCTGCTTTTGCGAGATACGGACCGATTCCACGTCCAGCGCTGCGCGGTTGATGATGCTGCCAGCGGCCCGGGCGGCCTTGATGGCCACGTTGATCATGGGGTGCAAATTTGGTGACATGGATTGTTGAGTGAAGAACGCCGCACGGTTTGCCAGGCGATGCTGACGGCGACAATATGGCAATTTTAACCGGCACAAGGCTTTCCCTCAAATGCTCACCCGCTTTATCCTGATCAACACCAGCCACGCCGGCAACGTGGGTGCCGCCGCGCGCGCCATGAAAACCATGGGTTTTGACGATCTGGTGCTGGTGGCGCCACGCTGGGCCAATGTGCTGCGCCGGGAGGAAACCATTCAGCGGGCCAGCGGTGCGCTGGATGTGCTGGAGAAATGCCGCATTGTGGATACGCTGGACGAAGCTCTGGAGGGCATGACGCACCTGTGCGCCACGGCAATGACCCCGCGCGACTTTGGCCCCCCTACCGTTGCACCGCGCGAGCATTTCGAATTGCTATCAAAAAAAGAGCTGTTCACGCATATTCAACAAGGGCTGGAGGCTGAAAACCTTGTTAAAAGCAGCATTTCTTCAAATGAAGGCACGCAGCCAGGCACAAGGCAGGACTCGCAACAGGGCGTTGCCTTCCTGTTTGGCTCGGAGCGCTTTGGCATGAGCAATGATGACGTGTACCGCTGCCATGCGTGTCTGAGCATTCCCAGCAACCCGGCATTCGGCTCGTTGAATCTGGGCGCGGCGCTGCAGGTGATCGCATACGAATGGCGTCTGGCGCTGGGTGGTTTTGCGCATTGCGTTCGCCCTGAGCCCTTGGACGGGCTCACGACAGGCCCCGTCCAAGGGCGAACGCAGTCTGGTTTGGCTGACGCTGCGCAGGTGGCCGGCATGCTGGCGCACCTGCAGGAGTCGCTGGTGGCTATCGGGTTTCTCGACCCCGCAGCACCCAAAAAACTGATGCCGCGCCTGAACCAGCTGTTCAACCGCGCGGCCGTTACGCCCGAAGAAATACACATTCTGCGTGGTATCGCCAAAGCCATGGCACAGGTTGCCCGCTCGGGCTGCAAAAGCCAAAACCGCGTCGCCACAATGGATGAATCCCCAAAAGGCTAGACTACAGCCATGTTTTCCCGCCTGCGCTCCGACATCCAGTGCATCCTTGTCCGTGACCCTGCCGCACGCAGTGTGTGGGAAGTGCTGACCTGTTATCCGGGCCTGCACGCGGTGATGTTGCACCGCCCGGCGCACTGGTTCTGGAGCCACGGCTTCAAGTGGCTGGGGCGATTTCTGTCGCAGATGGCGCGCTGGTTCACGGGCATTGAAATTCACCCGGGCGCCAAAATCGGTGAAAACGTGTTTTTCGACCATGCCATGGGTGTGGTGGTGGGCGAAACCGCCGAAATTGGGGACGGCTGCACCATTTACCAGGGTGTTACGCTGGGGGGCACCTCGCTGTACAAGGGTACCAAGCGGCACCCAACGCTGGGCAAAAACGTGGTGGTCAGCGCCGGGGCCAAGGTGCTGGGTGGCTTTGTGGTGGGCGACGGCGCCAAGATCGGCTCCAACGCCGTGGTCATCAAGCCCGTGCCCGCAGGCGCCACGGCAGTGGGCATACCGGCGCGCATCATCCCGTCCCAAACCGGGGAGAGCGCCGACGTCACCACGGCCCAGCCTGCATTCACCGCCTACGGCATCACCCAGGAAGACGACCCCGTTAGCCAGGCCTTGCGCACGCTGATCGACTCGGCCGCCAGCCAGGAGCACCAGATTGCGCTACTGTGGCAGGGGATTGAGAAGCTGTCTGCAAATCGTGGCGCAATCGATTGCGTTCCGGGCGATGCAGCCCGCAATGAAATATTTCAGGCCGAAAAGTTGAATCAACTAGTGGGAAAGTAGGCGTTCTAGTGGTCAAATAGCACCATGACCGAATCTCAAATGATCCAGGCAGGTCAACAGGCGATCCGTTTGAAGCGATTTCTGGTTGCGTCCTCGACTTATGCGTTCGGGTGGGTTTTTCTCGCGTTGTTTCACCAGGTGGGGCTTTTTGCTTCCAACGACCTGCTTGCCGTTGGGCTGGCCTTTTTGGTCATCAACCTGAGTCTGTATGCCGTTTTCCTCAATGGCCTCAATTTACGTTTCAAAGATCCGTCATTGACCCAATTGCAGGTCAGCATTGGCGCGCTGATGGTGGCGGTCATGCTGAGCCTGGGCCAGCACATCCATTTTCTTGCAATTCCCTTCTACAGTGCGTTGTTTGTCTTTGCGATGCTCCAGTTAAAACCCGTGGAGATGGTCAAACTCGAAGTATTCGTGCTGCTGACGTATGGACTGGCACTGACCATTCGCCAGCGAACATTTGCAATGCCGCCTGACTTGCGGATCGAGCTCATTTATGCAGCTATTGTGGTGCTGAGTTCAGCTTGGTATACCTTGGCGGCCAGCTATATCAGTTCCCTGCGTGCCCGGCTGCGTGCCTCTGTGCAATCGCTGGAGCAACTGGCAACCCGGGACGCCTTGACCAACGCATGGAACCGCCGCCATATGGATGCTTTGCTGGCCGCCGAGCTGGATCGCAAAACCCGGATTGGTGGAAATTTGTGTGTTTGCATGGTGGATCTGGATTTTTTCAAATCGATCAACGACCGGTTTGGGCATCCCGTGGGTGATAGCACGTTGATCAAAGTAAAGGATGCGATGCAGTCTGAGTTGCGCTCGATTGATCAACTGGGGCGTTTTGGAGGAGAGGAGTTTCTGATTATTTTGCCCGGTGTGTCATTGAAGGATGCTGCCAAGTGTGCCGAGCGCTTGCTGCAAAAGGTTACCGGCTTGGTAATGTTGCCCGATCCATCACAAACCGTAACGGTTTCGGTTGGTCTTGCCGAGTGCAAAGCCGATGAGTCGGCGGCAACCTTGTTGACTCGGGCCGATGCCGCGTTGTATCGGGCCAAGCAGGAGGGGCGTAATCGGGTCGCCATCAGTCCATCGGGTGACGCTATCATTTAAGTAGCAATATATTCATATTCCACAAGGGCAATGGCTCTATTTGGCCTTTAAGTGGCCGTTTTCGACGCTCGAATGGCACTCTTGGGCCGAAACGCCTTGCAGACCTCGTCCACCGTTTCCAGATACGGCCCGCCGATCAGGTCGATGCAATACGGCACGGCAGCGAAAATGCCAGCCATCACCGATTCGCCGTTGCCCCCGCGCAGGCCTTCCAGCGTTTCCTGAATCGATTTGGGCTGGCCGGGCAGGTTGATGATGAGGCTGTTGCCACGAATTACCGCGCACTGGCGCGACAGGATGGCGGTGGGCACGAATTTCAGGCTGATCTGGCGCATCTGCTCGCCAAAGCCGGGCATTTCCTTGTGCGCCACGGCAAGCGTGGCTTCGGGCGTCACGTCGCGCAGGGCGGGGCCGGTGCCGCCGGTGGTGAGCACCAGTGAGCAGCCCGCAACGTCCACCAGCTCGATCAGCGCGGCGCTGATGCCGGCCTGCTCGTCGGGGATCAGGCGCGCCTCGAACGTGATGGGGTTCTTCAGCGCTTGGGTGAGCCAGTCTTTCAGGGCGGGCAGGCCCTTGTCTTCGTACACGCCGCTGGAGGCGCGGTCGCTGATGGACACGATGCCGATGCGCACGGTGTCAAAACTGGTGGAAGCTGCGGAGTTTGTGGTCATGGCTTGTGTCATGGCCGGTAAGGCATGTCGTCGGCGGGGTCGTCCGTTGCCACGTTCTCGGGCGACAACTGCTCACGGACAATCTGGAAAATTTCCCGGTACGCCCGGCCATGGCGCGGGGCTGCGCCGGGTTTCTCGGGCTTGGCGTCCTTGCGGGCCTGGCGAATCAGCGCACGCAGTTGCTGCGAATCGGTGCGCGGGCATTTGATGATCCACTCGCCAAACGCGTCTTCTTCGGCAATCAGCCGGTCGCGCCAGGTTTCACTCAGGTGCAGGGCGAGTTTGTCGCTGGCCGAGCCGTTTTGCTGCTCGCTCAGTGCGTTGCGCACGTTGTCCAGCTGTTCGGGCTCCAATTGACGCATCAGCTTGCCGATGAACTGCATCTGGCGGCGCTTGCCCTCAAAATTGGTGATGCGCCTGGCCTCGGCAATCGCCTCGGCCAGTTTGTCGGGCAGGGCGGCGCGGGTCAGCAGGTCTGCACGCAGGTCCAGCAGGGCGACGCCGAGTTTTTGCAGCTCGTCGCTTTCCTTTTTCAGGTCGGTGCGGCTTTGCTCGTCGGTGCCTTTGAGCTCGCGTTTGAGCTCCAGATCAAGCTCGCTGCCTTCGGCAACAAACTGTCCGCGCACGAAGTAGCCTTTTTTGAGTTTTCGGGTCATTACAGGGGGCAGGTGAGGCGGGTGGGAACAGCCAAGTATCATAGCCGTCCGTATGAAGAAACCCAACACCTCTCCCCAAGCCATCCCTGCAGCCACCGTGAAAGCAGTTTCACGTGCCGACAGCGGCTTCAGCTACAGCCGCCCGTTTTTTGAAGATCTGGTGGATACCGCGCTGAAACATGCCAAAAAGCTGGGTGCTACCGATGCCGCAGCCGAGGCTTCGGAAGGTTACGGCATGAGCGTTTCTGTGCGCAAGGGCGAGCTGGAAAACGTGGAGCGCAACCGCGACAAGTCGCTGGGCGTGACGGTTTATCTGGGCAAACGCCGCGGCAACGCCAGCACGTCGGATTTTTCCAGAGCCGCCATCGAGCAAACCGTGCAGGCCGCCTACGACATCGCGCGTTTTACGGCCGAAGACCCGTTTGCCGCGTTGCCGGATGCGGCAGATATCGCCATGCCCGCGCAGCAGCGCACCGATCTGGATTTGTTCTACCCCTGGGCGATTACCAGCGAGCAGGCGGCTGAGCTGGCCATGGCCTGCGAGGCGGCGGCGCTGCAAACCAGCAAACGCATCACCAACAGCGAAGGCGCCGGTGTGTCGGCACAGCAGTCGCATTTTTTCAGCGCGCACACCTCGGGCTTTCGGGGTGGCTACGCCAGCTCGCGGCACTCCATGTCGGTGTCGCCCATCGCGTCCAGCCCCGGCAAGGGCCAGGACATGCAGCGTGATGCATGGTATAGCTCCATGCGCAACGCCGAAGAACTGGCTTCGCCCCAAGCCATTGGCCGCTACGCCGCCGAGCGGGCGCTGAGCCGCCTGAAATCCCGCAAGATTGCGACGACTGAGTGCGCAGTGCTGTTTGAGTCACCGCTGGCCGCCGGTTTGCTGGGCAGTTTTGTGCAGGCCATCAGTGGTGGTGCGCTGTATCGCAAGAGTTCTTTTTTGATGGACTCACTGGGCAAACAGGTGCTGCCCAAACACATTGACATCGCGGAAGACCCGTTCATCAAACGCGGCAAGGGCAGCTCGCCGTTTGACGAGGAAGGCGTGAAAGTCCAGGCCCGCCAGGTAGTGGAAGCCGGGCGTGTTCAGGGTTACTTTCTGAGCAGCTACTCGGCCCGCAAGCTGGGCATGAAGACAACAGGTAACGCGGGCGGATCACACAACCTGACGCTCAGCTCACGCCTGACCAAAGCCGGTGACAACCTGGACGCCATGCTGCAAAAGCTCGGCACCGGCCTGTTTGTCACCGAACTGATGGGCAGCGGCGTGAACTACGTGACCGGCGACTACTCACGCGGTGCCAGCGGCTTCTGGGTGGAAAAGGGCCGCATCGCGTTTCCGGTGGAGGAAATTACCATCGCCGGGAACATGAAAGACATGCTCAAGGGCATCACGGCAGTGGGCGCTGACACCTACAACTATGGTGCCAAGACGGTGGGGTCCATCCTGGTGAACCGGATGAAGGTGGCGGGTTCCTAGGTTTTTCTACCCGGCCAGCGCGGCCTTGACCGCCGCAGACACCTGCCCCATATCGGCCTTGCCCGCCAGTTTGGCCTTCACGGCGCCCATCACCTTGCCCATGTCGCCGGGGCCTGCAACGCGGCCCAGTTCAACGCCAAGTTCGGCCACGATGGCTTTCACCTGCGCAGTCACCTCGTCCGCAGACAGCCGCTGCGGCAGATAAGCCTGCAGCACGGTGATCTCGGCAGACTCCTTGTCGGCCAGATCCTGCCGCTGGGCCTGCACGTAGGCGGCTACGGAGTCTTTGCGCTGCTTGATGAGTTTGTCAACGATGGCGATCACGGCTACGTCATCCAGCACCACGCGTTCATCCACCTCTTTTTGCTTGCAGGCAGCCAGCAGCAGCCGGATGGTGCCCAGGCGCTCGCTGTCCTTGGCGCGCATGGCGGTTTTCATGTCTTCGGTGATCTGGTCTTTGAGTGACATTGCGGTATTCCTAAGTAAATATGCTTGCGGGACAGACCTGTAGCGCTGTCGCCAACTGATCAGGCTAAAAAGTAAAAAAGCCCGCCGGAGCGTCCCCAGGCGAGCTTTTTTGGTTGCTTGTTGAAGCGGTGTACGGGTATCAGTACATCTTCTTGGGCAATTGCATGCTGCGGATGCGCTTG